>CAWAKI010000001.1:0-254215 GCA_963782575.1 uncultured Solirubrobacteraceae bacterium
GGTGGCCCTTGTCAAATGCGGGGCCGCATAACCTGAGGTGCGATGCCAGCTGGCTGTAAGCCGGCGAGTCCCTGACGCCATACCTCCGAGAAAATCCTCTAGGGAGGAAGCGCGTGCCCGTACCAAAACCGACACAGGTGGGCAAGTAGAGAATACTAAGGTGATCGAGATAACCCTCGTTAAGGAACTCGGCAAAATCGCCCCGTAACTTCGGGATAAGGGGCGCCCCAGTAGGGTGAAACTCCTCGCGAGTGGAGCCCGAGAGGGCCGCAGTGAATTGGCTGAAGCGACTGTTTACCAAAAACACAGGTCTCTGCTAAGTCGAAAGACGACGTATAGGGGCTGACGCCTGCCCGGTGCCGGAAGGTTACGTGGAGTTGTTAGGGCTTGACCCGAAGCAGCGAAGCTAAGCCCCGGTAAACGGCGGCCGTAACTATAACGGTCAACATCAAGGCTGTTACAAAATTCAGCTATATGCTGGGACATCCGAGAATCCCGCACTACGAGTACCGTCCCAAACGGGCGGTACCGTGAAAATGTGCCGGGTGCGGACAATCAGCAGGAAAGACTGTCGAGGCTCGAGCGGCGCCGCTGGTTTATAGCTGGCGTCGTCGAGGGAGAGGGCAGCTGGTGCATCTCTATAAAGAGGCATCAGACGCACCCCCTCGGCTATTACGTCCAACCGGAGTTCTTCGTGTATCAACACCGGTGCCGACGTGAGTTGCTCGAGATGACGAAAGAGGTTCTCGAATGCGGAAGGATCTGGCCCAAGCCAGGCAACCCCGACGTGCTCGTATTCGCGGTAAGTTCGCGCAAGAACCTCGAGGCTCAGGTGCTGCCGTTCATGCGGCGGTACATGTGCTTCTCGTCGAGACGTGGCGACATCGAGCTGTTCGAAGATGCGATGCATCTGTTCGAGCAGGGCTTGCACCGCCGGCCCGCCGGGCTGGCGACGATCGTGGAGATCGCGTATGCGATGAACCAGGCCGGCAAGCAGCGACGTCGACCGATCGACGAGGTCCTGGACAGGATCCTCAGAGGCCATACGCTGGACACCCCTCGTCAGGGTGAAGATATGGTCCGACCTCCATGGCGACATGGAGAGCTAGGCGGAAACGAAACGACCTAGCCGCCCACCACGGGTGTAACAAAAGTGCCTAAGGTAGCGAAATTCCTTGTCGGGTAAGTTCCGACCTGCACGAATGGCGTAACGACTTCAGCGCTGTCTCAACGAGGAGCTCGGTGAAATTGCAGTCTCGGTGAAGATGCCGAGTACCCGCGGCTAGACGGAAAGACCCCGTGAACCTTTACTACAACTTGGTATTGGGATTCGGTGCATTTCGCTCAGGATAGGTGGGAGGCTTTGAAGCGCAGGTTGCGGCCGGCGTGGAGCCAACCTTGAGATACCACCCTTGGTGTATTGGATTTCTAACAGCGTTCCGTGAATCCGGGCGCTGGACAGTTCCAGGCGGGTAGTTTGACTGGGGCGGTCGCCTCCCAAAATGTAACGGAGGCGCACAAAGGTTCCCTCATCACGGTTGGAAATCGTGTGTAGAGCGCAAAGGTAGCAAGGGAGCTTGACTGCGAGACTGACAAGTCGAGCAGGTGCGAAAGCAGGTCTTAGTGATCCGGCGGTAGCAAGTGGAAGTGCCGTCGCTCAACGGATAAAAGGTACTCCGGGGATAACAGGCTTATCGGGCCCAAGAGTCCACATCGACGGCCCGGTTTGGCACCTCGATGTCGGCTCGTCGCATCCTGGGGGTGGAGTTGCTCCCAAGGGTTGGGCTGTTCGCCCATTAAAGCGGTACGCGAGCTGGGTTCAGAACGTCGTGAGACAGTTCGGTCCCTATCTGCCGTGGGCGTTGGAGAGTTGAGAGGATTTGTCCCTAGTACGAGAGGACCGGGATGAACGCACCTCTGGTGTATCTGTTGTCCTGCCAAGGGCATTGCAGGCTAGCTACGTGTGGATCGGATAACCGCTGAAAGCATCTAAGCGGGAAGCCGGCCTCAAGATGAGCTCTCCCATCCCCTAGAGGGAGTAAGACCCCTGGTAGACCACCAGGTTGATAGGCCGGATCTGGAAGGGCGGTGACGTCTGAAGGAGACCGGTACTAATGGGTCGAGGGCTTGACGGATTTTTTTACAGTGGTACCCAGTGGCTTGCTGTGCAGTTTTGAAGGACCGTGGGAGGCCTCTCGCTCGGCAACGAGCCATGCGGTCTCTCGCTCCTTTCCGGTGGCTTTAGCGAGGGGGAGACACCTCTTCCCATTCCGAACAGAGCAGTTAAGCCCCTCAGCGCCGATGGTACTTGGCTCGCAAGGGCCTGGGAGAGTAGGACGCCGCCGGTTTTTCATCAACGACGCAGCGCCGCCGAACCGCCGCCCTCCGGGGCGCGGAGGCGGTTGCGCGCGCCGGGGGCCTCGCGCCCGCGCAGATCAGCCGTGCCCGCGCAGATCAGCCGTGGTGCGCGCGCCGGCCGCGTACGGCAGGGCACACGGCGGCCGCGCGCGAGTCCGTGCGCGCGGCCCTGCCGTGCCCTCCCGGGCGCTCGCCCCGCCTGCGCGGTGGCGAGCCCCGACCGGCTCGGCCGGTTGCTGGTGTGACCGGCCTGCCGTGGAAGATGGGGGATAGGCAGACATGGCTCATCGGCTGCACGCCCGGCCGGCGGGCGGACCTCCTGCGCAGCGGCGCCCGGTGCGGGTGGACCGGCGGGGTTGGCTCGTCCCGGTCGACCTCCCAGTCGACGTCGTAGTCGTCCTCGAGCAAGAGGAACGAGCGGGCCAGGTCCATCGCCCCGAGCGCTCGCTGAGCAAGTGGTGATGTCCGCAGTGATGAGAACACGTGTTCGTACGGTAGGAGCGCCCACGGACGGAACGCACCCGAACATGTGTGCGCCCCGGTTGGCGAGGGGGATTTTGGCTCTGCAGAGCGCAATCGGTGGTACCCGCGGTGCAAGGGAAGTTGCAGGAGCCGCGAAGGTCACCGTCGTGACAGGCGCACCGCCGCGCCTCAGATCCGATGCAGGTGCCGGGGCCGGCGGCTCGAACTTGTGTGGCGAGATGGGTGTTACGCTCTCCGGACGCCACGTCACCGGGCCGATCATCGCCCGCGGCCGGCGCCGAAAGCTCATGGAGAAGTTCGTCATCGAGGGCGGTACGCCGCTGTCGGGCACCATGGTGCCCGCCGGGAACAAGAACGGCGGCGCTGCCGATCCTGGCCGCCTGCGTGCTGACCGACGACGACGTGGTCGTGCGCAACGTGCCGCGCATCCGCGACGTCGAGGCGATGCTCGAAATCCTGCGCGCGGTCGGCGCCGAGGTCACCTGGCGCGGCCCCAACGAGGTCTGCGTGTGCGGCGCGAAGGTGCACGAGGTCGAGATCGACCGCGAGCTCGCCGAGCTGATCCGCGCCTCGTTCCTGCTCGCCGGCCCGCTGCTCGCGCGCTTTCACCGGGCGGTGATGCCGCCCCCGGGCGGCGACGTGATCGGCCGGCGCCGGCTCGACCCGCACCTCGACGCGTTCCGCGCGATGGGGGCCCACGCCGAGACCGGGCGCGAGATCGTGCTGAGCGCGCCGCGCGGCCTCGAGCCCTGCGACGTGTTCATGGATGAGCCCTCCGTGATGGCGACCGAGAACGCGCTGCTCGCGGCCGCCCTGATCCCCGGCACGACCGTGATCGGGAACGCCGCCTGCGAGCCCCACATACAGGACCTCGCGCGCATGCTCGTGAAGATGGGCGCCGACATCCAGGGGATCGGTTCGAACCTGCTCACCGTCAACGGGGCCGAGCGCCTGCACGGCTGCGAGCACGACATCGCGCCCGACCACATCGAGATCGGCTCCTTCATGGCGCTCGCCGGCGTGACCGGGGGCGAGCTGCGCATCAAGGACACGGTGCCCGACGACCTGCGCATGATCCGGCTCTCCTTCGAACGGCTCGGCCTGCGCTCTGAGCTGCATGACAACGACGTCGTCGTGCCCGGCGGCCAGAAGCTCGTCGTCCAAGCCGACGTGGGCGAGTACAAGAGCAAGATCCAGGATGGCCCCTGGCCCGCGTTCCCGGCCGACCTCACCTCGATCGCGGTCGCGCTCGCGACGCAGGCCGAGGGCTCGATCCTGATCCACGAGTGGATGTTCGAGAACCGCCTGATCTTCGCGGACAAGCTGATCCTGATGGGCGCCGACATCGTCATGTGCGACCCGCACCGGGCGATCGTCACCGGCCCACGGCGGCTGCGCGGCGAGCGCGTCGAGTCGCCCGACATCCGTGCCGGGATGGCGATGCTGCTGGCCGCGCTGTGCGCCGACGGGCGCAGCGAGATCGGCAACATCCGCCAGATCGACCGCGGCTACGAGCGCATCGACGAGCGCCTGCGCGAGCTCGGCGCGCACATCGAGCGCGTCGCCACAGAGCCCGTCCACGCGGGGTAACCTCCCGGCCGTACGGCTATATGATCCACCCGATCCCCAGCGGCACGCGCGACGTGCTGCCCGACGAGCTGCGCGAGGCGCGCGCGATCACCGACGCGCTGCGGCGCGTGTTCGAGCGCCACGGCTACGGCGAGGTCTACACGCCCGCGCTCGAGTACGAGTCCGTGCTGGCGCGCGCCGACATGGCCGAAGCCCGCCCCGCCTATCGCGTGTTCGATGAGACCGGCGCCGTGCTCGTGCTGCGCTCGGACATGACCGTCCCGATCGCGCGCGTCGTCGCGACCCGCTACGCCGCCTCCGAGCCGCCGCTGCGCTTCTGCTACTTCGCGCACTGCTACCGGGGCGTCGCCCCCTCGCGCGGGCTCCCGCGCGAGCTGCTGCAGGCCGGCGTCGAGCTGATCGGCTCGCCCGCGCCCGACGGCACCGCCGAGGTGCTGAGCCTGCTGTGCCGCGCGCTCGACGCGACCGGCCTCAAGGACTACCGCATCGGCCTCGGCGACGCCTCGCTGTTCCCAGCGCTGATGGCGAGCCTGGCGGTGCCCGAGGAGGCGCGCGACGGCCTGCTGCAGGCGCTCGCCCTGCGCGACTTCGTCGAGCTCGAGCAGCGGCTCGCGCGCTCTGGAGTGAAGGGGCAGCCGGCGCAGCTGCTGCTGGAGGTCCCGCAGCGCCGCGGCGGCCCGGAGGTGCTCGAGCAGGCGCCCGCCGAGGCTGCAGCGGCGGTCACGGGGCTGCGGCGCGTGCACGAGCTGCTCGCGCCGGACGTCGCTGCGCGGGTGATCTTCGACCTTGGCCTGATCCGCAACATCGGCTACTACACCGGCGCCGTGTTCGACGTCTACGACCCGGCGCTCGGCACGCCGATCGGCGGCGGCGGCCGCTACGACGATCTGCTCGGCCGCTTCGGCCGGCGCCTGCCCGCGGTCGGGTTCGCGCTCGGTGTCGACCGCCTGCACATCGCGCTCGCCGGCGAGGAGCGGGGAACCGGTGCGTTGCTGGCGGCCGGCGACGGTGGCAGCCCCGCCGGGGCAGCGGCATGAGCGGCTCGGCGGCCTCACGATCGCCGTCCCGCGCGGCGCCCTGTTCAGCGGCACCGTCGAGATGCTCGAGCGGCTCGGCCTCGACACCTCCGAGCTGCGCTCCAATGACCGCAAGCTGCTGTTCGAGGACATCGGCGTGATCACGATGCGCCCCTCCGACGTGCCGACCTACGTCGAGGCCGGCGCCGCCGACATCGGCGTGACCGGCAAGGACGTGCTGCTCGAGCAGGGGCAAGGACGAGAACGGCGGCGGGCGCGAGGTCTACGAGCTGCTCGACCTCGGCTACGGACGCTGCACGATGGTGCTCGCCGGCAAGGCCGGGCCCGACCCGGCCGTCGAGGCGCTGCGGCGGCTGGGCGTCATGCGCGTGGCCACGAAGTACCCGCGCATCGCCGCGCGCCACCTCGAGGAGACCGGCCGTCAGGCCGAGATCGTCGAGGTCAAGGGCTCGGTCGAGCTCGCCCCGCTGACAGGGATCGTCGAGGCGATCGTCGACCTCACCGCGACCGGCACCACGCTGCGCGAGAACAACCTCGTCGTGCGCGAGGAGATCCTCGAGTGCACCGCGCGCCTGATCGCGAACCCGGTCGCCCACAAGCTGAAGGCCGCCGCGATCGACGAGCTGCTCGAGCGACTGCGCGCCGAGCCGGACGGACGCTGAGATGCGCCTGCAGCGGCTCTCGCGCGAGGACGTCGCGGGCCTCGGCGGCCCGACGGGCGCCGCCGAGCGCATTCGCGCGCTGATCGCCGGCCACGACTCGGTCGCGGCCGAGGTGGCCGAGATCCTGCGTGCGGTGCGCGAGGGCGGCGATCGCGCGCTGGCCGAGCTGACCCGCCGCCTGGACACCGGCGGCGCCGAGCCGCCCCCGCTGCTGGTCGAACCCGAGCAGCTCGACGAGGCGATCCGGCGCATGCCTCTGGATCTCGTCGCCGGGCTGCAGGTGGCGATCGCGAACGTCGCGCAGGTGGCCGAGGCGGGCGTCGGGACCGAGTCCTCGGTCGAGCTCGCGCAGGGCCAGACCCTGCGCCTGCGCGAGATCCCGGTCGCCTCGGCGGCCGTCTACGTGCCCGGCGGCCGCGCCCCCTACCCGAGCACGGTCGTGATGGGAGTCGTGACGGCCCGCGCGGCCGGCGTGATCGACGTCGCCGTCTGCGCGCCGCCCGGCCCCGACGGCGAGATCGACCCGGTCGTGCTCGGCACCTGCCGGCTGTGCGGCGTCGAGCGCGTGTACCGGATGGGCGGGGCGCAGGCCGTCGCGGCGCTCGCCTACGGCACCGAGACGGTCCTGCGCGTCGACGTGATCGTCGGGCCCGGCAACCTCTACGTGCAGGAGGCCAAGCACCAGCTCTCGGCGCTCGTCGGCATCGACGGGTTCGCCGGCCCGTCCGACCTCCTGGTGGTGCTCGGCTCCTCCGCTGCCGCCGCCGACGCCCGTCTGGCGGCGCTCGACATGCTCGCCCAGGGCGAGCACGGCGAGGGCAGCCTGGTCGCGGCCGTCTCACCCTCGGCCGAGATGTGCGAGCGGCTCGCCGCCGCGCTCGGCGAGCTCGTGACCGAGCGCCCGACGGTCGGCGAGGCGGAGTTCGCGATCGCCGAGGTCGAGGACCAGCGCGCGGCGCTCGCGCTCGCCAACGCGTTCGCGCCCGAGCACCTGCAGCTGATCGGCGCCGACGTCGAGGGCCTCGCACACATGGTCCAGGCAGCGGGATGCCTGTTCGTCGGGCGCGCGAGCGCCACCGCGTTCGGCGACTACGTGTGCGGCTCCAACCACGTGCTCCCGACCGGCGGCGCGGCGCGCTTCGCCTCAGGGCTCTCGCCCCGGCACTTCCGCCGCCGCATGACCGAGGTCAGGATCGAGGCGCAGGGCGCCGCCAAGCTGGCCGCCGCCGGCGCGCCGATCGCGCGCGCCGAGGGCTTCGAGGTTCACGCCGAGTCGATGGAGGCGCGGAGGCCGGCAAGGAGCGCCGGCCGACCCTCCCCAGAAGACATCGGGGAGAATGGGCCCCCATGAGCCGCTCGGCGAGCATCGAACGCAAGACCGGCGAGACCGACGTGCGCCTGACGCTCGCCCTCGAAGGCAGTGGCGCCGGCACGCGCAGCACCGGCGTGGGGTTCCTCGACCACATGCTCGACCTGCTCGCGCGCCACGGTCACATGGACCTCGACGTGACGGTCGAGGGTGACCTGCAGACCGGTGCGCACCACACCGCCGAGGACACGGCGATCGTGCTCGGCCAGGCGCTCGACCGCGCGCTCGGCGACCGCGCCGGGATCGTCCGCTACGGCGCTGCGACCGTGCCGATGGACGAGGCCCGCGCGAGCTGCGCGATCGACATCTCGGGGCGTCCGTTCACGCTGTTCGAGGCACAGCTGCCGCCCGGCGCCACCGGCGGCTTCGATCACGAGCTGACCGAGGAGTTCTTCCGCGCGCTCGCCACCGCCGCCCGCCTGACGCTCCACCTGCGCGTCGAAGCGGGCTCGAACGCCCACCACATGATCGAGGCGGCCTTCAAGGCGTTCGCGCGCGCGCTGCGCGAGGCCGCCGCCCTGGACCCCTCCGAGACCGGCGTGCCGAGCACGAAGGGGACGCTGACGGCATGACCCCGCAGATCGTGCTGGTCGACTACGGCATGGGCAACCGCCGCTCGGTCGAGAAGGCGCTCGCCCACGTCGGCGCCGAGGTGCTCGTGAGCTCCGATCCCGGCCGCCCTCGCCGGCGCCGACGGGCTCGTGCTGCCCGGCGTGGGGGCGTTCCCGCGCGCGATGGAGAACCTGCGCGCGCTCGGCCTCGTCGGGCCGCTGCTCGCCGCGGCCCGCGCGCAGATGCCGATGCTCGGCATCTGCCTCGGGATGCAGCTCGCGTTCGAGGCTTCGAGCGAGCACGGCGGCGCGAGCGGGCTCGGGATCGTCCCGGGCGAGGTGCGCGAGCTGCGCGCCGGGGAGCTGAAGCTGCCGCACATCGGCTGGAGCGAGGTGCGCCTGCGCGCCCGCGAGCAGCCGCTGCTGCGCGAGCTGCCCGACCGCAGCGCCTTCTACCACGTGCACTCGTTCGCAGCCGCTCCCGCCGAGGAGGCGGACGTGCTCGGCACCGCCGAGTACGGCGAGACGTTCGCGACGATCGTGCGGCGCGGCTCCTTCCACGGGGTCCAGTTCCACCCCGAGAAGTCCTCCGCGGCCGGGCTGCGCCTGCTCGGCAACTTCGCGGCGATGTGCGGCGCGCTCGACGGCGCCGAGGATCGCCAGGCAGCCGCGCGGTGAGGCTCTACCCGGCGATCGACATCCTCGACGGGAGCGCCGTGCGGCTCGTCAAGGGCGACTTCCAGGCGCGCACGGTCTACGACCCGGATCCGGTGGCCGCGGCGCTTGCATGGGTCGCTGCCGGCGCCCGGCAGCTGCACGTGGTCGACCTCGACGGCGCGAAATCCGGCGAGCCGGTGAACCTCGAGCAGCTGCGCAGGATCGCCGCGGAGAGCGGCGTGCCGGTCCAGTACGGGGGCGGGTTGCGATCCGCCGGTGCCGTCGTGGACGCGCTCGAGGCGGGCGCGTCCAGGGTGGTGCTCGGCACGGTCGCGTTCACCGCGCCGGAGGTGCTCGCCGAGGCGCTCGCGACCGGCGGAGCGGACCGGGTCGCGGTGTCGGTCGACGTGCGCGGAGGGCGCGTGGCGACCCACGGCTGGATGCAGACGAGCGGCACCCCCGCGCGCGAGGCGTTCGCCGAGCTGCGCGCGGCCGGCGTGAGCGAGTTCGTGTTCACGAACATCGACCACGACGGGATGCTCGACGGGCCCAACCGCGACGAGGTCGTGTGGGCCGCGCGCGAGGCGGGCGACGGCGGCCTCGTGTTCTCGGGCGGGATCGGCGCGCTGTCGGACCTCGAGCAGCTCGCGGCGCTGCGCGAGCAGGAGGGCTTGGGCCGCCTGAGCGGCGTGATCGTCGGCAAGGCGCTCTACGAGGGCCGCTTCACGATCGAGCAGGCGCTGGCGGCGCTCGGCGACGGCGCCGAGGGCTAGCCGCAGGGCGTCTGCGCGGCGCCGGACTGGCTACCGTGGGCCGGTGCACTACAAGCGCGTCATACCGTGCCTCGACGTCGACCGCGGCCGCGTCGTCAAGGGCATCGAATTCGTCGACATCCGAGACGCCGGGGATCCGGTGGAGCTCGCCGCGCACTACGACCGCGCGGGGGCCGACGAGCTCGTGTTCCTCGACATCACGGCCACGCACGAGAAGCGCGACACGATCGCGCGCCTCGCGCGCGCGACGGCGGACGACGTGTTCGTCCCGTTCACGATCGGCGGCGGCATCCGCTCTGTCGCCGACGCCCAGGCGGTGCTCGACGCGGGTGCCGACAAGGTGTCTGTGAACTCGGCCGCGCTCGCGCGCCCTCCTCTGATCGACGAGCTCGCCGAGGTGTTCGGCGCGCAGTGCGTGGTGCTCGCGATCGACGCCAAGGAGCGCCACGGCGGCGAGGGCTGGGACGCCTACGTCGCGGGCGGGCGCAAGCCGGCCGGGCGCGACGCGGTGCAGTGGGCACGCGAGGGCGTCGAGCGCGGGGCGGGGGAGATCCTGCTCACGAGCATGGACCGCGACGGCACCAACGACGGCTATGACCTGCCGCTGACGGCGGCCGTCAGCGAGGCCGTCGGGGTGCCCGTGATCGCCTCCGGCGGGGCCGGTGAGCTCGAGCACCTCGTGCAGGCTCTGCGGGCCGGCGCCGACGCCGTGCTGTGCGCGTCGATCTTCCACTACGGGCGCTTCACCGTCGCCGAGGCCAAGGCACACATCTCGAACGCGGGGATCCCGGTGCGCCCTGTCGCCGCCGAGGCTGCGTGAGGGCGTGCACCCGCTGCACTCCGCCGAGCAGGTGCTGGAGCGCCTGACGGGGCTGCCGGGAGGCCCCGAGCTGCTCGGGCAGGCACGCCGGCGCGAGGACGTCGCGCTGGTCGGCGGTGCCGTCCGCGACCTGCTGCTCGGCCACTGGCCGCGCGAGCTCGACGTCACCGTGGCCTCGGACGCCGCCGGCCTCGCGCACGAGCTGGCTGCCTCGGTGTCGCCGAGCGAGCGCGCCTACGGCGAGCCGATCGAGCCGGTCCTGCACGAGCGCTTCGGCACCGCCTCGGTGGCGTGGCGCTACGGGCGCATCGACATCGCCACGCGCCGCGCCGAGTCCTATCCGGCGCCGGGCGCGCTGCCCGAGGTCAGGAGCGGGAGCTTCGAGGATGACCTGCGCCGGCGCGACTTCACGGTCAACGCGATCGCACTGCCGCTGCACGGCGCCGACAACGAGGGGCTCGTGTCGGTCGAGGGCGCGCTCGGGGACCTGCGCGCCGGGGTCCTGCGCGTGCTGCACGAGCGCAGCTTCAGCGACGACCCGACGCGGATCCTGCGGCTGGCCCGCTACTCCGCCCGCCTGGGGTTCGAGATCGAGCCGCATACGCGCGAGCTGGCAGAGCGGGCGATAGCGGACGGAGCTCTCGCGACCGTGTCGGGCGATCGCGTCGCCGCCGAGCTGTGGCTCGCGGCGCGTGATCGTGACGGCCGTGGCGCGATGCGCGCGCTCGGCGAGCTCGGAGTGCGAAGGCGCTCGGGCTCGGCGACCGCTTCGACGAGCAGCTCGCGGCGGAGTCCGAAGCGCTGCTGCCCGCCGACGGCGAGCGCGACGTGCTGCTGATCGCGGTCGCAGCGAATCGCCCGTTCTGCGAAGGGGCCGACCGCTTCGCGGCCGCGCTCCACGCCATGACCCGGCTCGGCTTCTCCAAGGACCTGCAGAGCCGGGTGCAGCGCGCGGCGTCCTCGGGAGAGCTGCTCTCCGGGATCGGCAGCGCCGCGGACGCGCATGCGATCCTCGAGCGGCTGCCGATCGAGGGGGCCGCGATCATCGCCGCGCTCGCCGGGCGGCGCTCGCCCGGAGCCGGCGCGTGGGCGCGGGACTGGATCGAGACGAAGCGCCACCTCCGCCTCGAGATCGACGGCGAGGATCTGCTCGCCGCCGGGGTCCCGCCGGGGCCCGAGGTCGGCATCCGCCTCGCGGCCGCGCTGGCCGGCAAGCGCGACGGCGCGGTCGCGGGGCGCGAGCAGGAGCTGCGCGCAGCGCTCGATTTCGAGATTCCGGCGCACCTCGATGCGTGATTCGCTCTCCGCCCAGCTCCCCACGGGCGGCGTCCGCTTCACCGACCGCGCCGACGGCAACATGTCGCTGGTGGCCGGAGATGGGCACGAGCGCGGCCGCGAGAACCAGGATCGCGTGCGGCGCGAGCTCGGCCTCGAGGGCCTCGCGCGCGGCTACCAGGTGCATGGCACCGAGATAACGCTGGCGCGCGAGCCGACCGACGCGCACGCGCCGCAGGAGCTCCTGCAGCGCGCCGACGGGCAGGCCACCGCCACCCCGCGCCTGGGAGCGCTCGTGCTGGCGGCCGACTGCCTGCCCGTGGCGCTCGGCGCCCCCGGCGCCGTCGCGATGGTGCACGCCGGCTGGCGCGGCCTTGCAGCGGGGGTGCTCGAGGAGGGCGTGGCCACGCTTCGCGGGCTCTCGGGCGGCCCCGTGACGGCGGTGCTCGGGCCGTGCGCGGGGCCCTGCTGCTACGAGGTCGGCCCCGAGGTGCACGAGGCGCTCGGCAGCGGCCTCGGCGGCCGCGCGAACGTCGACCTGCGCCTGATCGCCCGCGCGCGGCTCCACGACGCCGGGGTGCGCACGGTGCGCTCGCTCGGCGGCTGCACGATCTGCGACGAGCGCTTCTTCTCCCACCGCCGCGAAGGCGCGCGCGCGGGCCGGCAGGCGGGGGTCGCGTGGTTGAGCTGATCCACGGCCTCGATCCGGGGCGCGTGGCCGAGAGCCTCGCGCGCATCAGCGCGCGGATCGACGCGGTCGCCGGCGGCCGGCGGGTCCGGCTTCTGGCGGCGACCAAGTACCTGCCCGACGAGGAGCTGCCCGCGCTCGCCGCGGGCGGCGTCACGCTCGTCGGGGAGAATCGCGCACAGGACCTCGAGCGCAAGGTCGCGCTGCACGGCGGGCTGTTCGAGTGGCACTTCATCGGGCAGCTGCAGAGCCGGCGCGTGAGGGCGATCGTGCCGCACGTGACGCTGATCCACTCGCTCGCCTCTCGCTCGGCGCTGGCTCAGCTCGAGGTCCATGCGGCCGCCGCGCACGCCGGGCTCGAGGTGCTCCTCGAGGTGAACGTCTCCGGCGAGCAGGGCAAGGCCGGGATCGACCCGGGCGAGATCGCGGAGTACCTCGAGCGCTCGCCGTTCCCCGTCGCCGGCCTCATGACGATGCCGCCGCTCAGCGCCGATCCGCAGGCGAGCCGGCCCTGGTTCGCGGCGCTGCGCGAGCTGGCCGCCGAGCACGGCCTGCGCGAGCTCTCGATGGGCACCTCGCAGGACTACGAGGTGGCGGTGCAGGAGGGGGCCACGATCGTGCGGATCGGCACTATGCTCTACGGCGACGGGTCCGCCTCCTCCGCCGCGGCCCGCGCGAATCACTAGCATCTGGCAGGGAAACCGGCCCGCCGGGCGAACAAGCGATCGACATGTCCTTCCGCGATTCCTGGCACAGCGCGCTCGTCTACTTCGGCCTCGCCGAGGAGTATCACGACGACTACGAGGAGGAGGGCGAGGCCCCAGCCGGGGCGGCGGGGCCCGAGTCACAGCTCGAGGACCGCTACCGGGACCGTCCGAACGTGCGCCGGCTGCGCCGGCGGCGCGACGAGTACGACGACATCTTCGCCGAGGACGAAGAGGCCGAGACGGCGGCCGGCGGAGGCGGGCGCGGCTCGCGCGGACGCTCGACCACCGTGCTGCGGCCTGTCGGTTCGCGCCCGGCCAACGGCGACGTGCGGGTGCACCTGGTCGTGCCGAAGTCGTTCAACGACGCACAGCAGATCGCCGACAAGTTCAAGGACTCGATCCCGGTGATCCTGAACCTCCAGAGCTCGGAAACAGACCTCTCAAAGCGCCTGATCGATTTCGCCTCCGGCCTCACCTACGCGCTCGACGGCGGCATGCAGCGGATCGCCGACAAGGTGTTCATGCTGACCCCGCGCAAGGTCGAGATCTCGGCTGAGGAGCGGGCACGCCTGATCGAGAAGGGCTTCTTTAATCAGAGCTAGCGCTCTCCGAGGCGTGCTCGCATGCAGATAGGCCTGATCGGCAGCGGCAACATGGCGCGGGCGCTGGCGCGCGGCTGGGGGCGGCCGCTGCTCTGCACCGATCCGGTCTCCGAGCGCGCGCAGGAGCTTGCGGCGGAGCTGGGCGGCGAGGCACTCGAGACCAACGCCGAGGTCGCCGAGCGCGCCGACCTGGTCGTCCTGTGCCACAAGCCGGCGCAGCTGCACGCGGTCGCGAAGGAGATCAAGCCGCACGCGCGTGCCGTCGCCTCGATCCTCGGCGGCGTGCCGCTGGCCGACCTGCAAGAGGACTCGGCCTACCCGGACCGCCCGGTCTACCGCTTCATCCCCTCGCTGCCGGTCGAGGTTCGCCAGGGCGCGGTCGTGCAGGCGCGCGGTCCGGCGCAGGACGCCGAGCTCGACGCCGCCGTCGCCTCGCTGTTCGGGGAGCTGGGGACGCTGGTGGTGCTGGACGACGGCCTCCTCGACGTCGCAACCGCGCTGATGTCGTGCGCTCCCGCCTACGTCGCGCTCGTCGCCGAGGCGCAGGTAGACGCGGGCGTGCGCCGCGGGGTGCCGGCCGTGCAGGGCGCCGAGCTGGTCGTGCAGACGCTCGCCGGCACCGCCGAGCTGCTGCGCCGCCGCGGCTATGACACGCTCGCGATCCGGCGCGAGGTCTCCTCGCCCGGCGGGATGACCGCGCGCGGGCTCGACGCGCTCGAGCGCGGCGGCGTGCGCGCCGCCTTCAGCGAGGCGCTCGACGCCGTCCTCGGAGACGGCTGATGATGCTGGCCAGCACGCGCACCGAGATCGCGGGCGTGCTGTCGACCGTGATCTACGTCTACACGATCATGATCCTGGTGTACGTCGTGGTGCAACTGCTGTTCGCGGCCGGACTGCGCCCGCCCTACAACCGCGCGACGAACAGCGTCCTGCAGTTCCTGCGCGACACGGTCGAGCCGTTCCTGCGCATCTTCCGGCGACTGATCCCGGGCGTCGGCGGCTGGGACTTCAGCCCGATCCTCGCGATCATCGCGCTGACGGTCGTGAACCGGCTGCTCGTCGAAGGCCTGATCCACGGCTAGCACGGCGGTGGCGGAGGCGGCGGATCACGGCACGCGCCGCCCGCACGGCAAGGCGCGCGCCTGGCTGCTCGCCGGTGCCGTCGCCGCGCTCGTGATCGTCCTCGACCAGATCGCCAAGAGCGCCGTGCGCCACTCGATCGTGCCCGGCGAAGAACACCGCTTCCTGCCCGGGATCGAGCTCGTCAACACGCGCAACCGCGGGGTGGCGTTCGGCTTCCTGCCCGGCAGCGACGTGGGCGTGACGATCCTGATCGGCGTGGCGCTGCTCGCGCTGCTCGTCTACTTCGCCCGCCACGCCACGCTGCCGCTGATCTGGCTGCCGACGGGGATGCTGATCGGCGGTGCGCTCGGCAACATCGCCGACCGGGCACGCAGCGGCGCCGTCACGGACTTCGTGAAGCTGCCGCTCGGCTGGCCGCCGTTCAACCTCGCCGACGCCTCGATCACGCTCGGGGTGCTCGCGCTGTTCCTGGTGATAGAGCACTCGCGCCGGAGCGAGCAGTGACGCCGGCCGACGCGCGCGGCGCCGAGGAGCCGTTTCGGATCGTGCACGAGGACGAGCACCTGATCGTGCTCGACAAGTCCGCGGGGGTCGTCGTGCACCCGGGGCGCGGGCACCACGAGGACACGCTCTCGCAGCTGCTCGCGCAGGCCGGCATCGCGGTGTCCGGCGGAGAGCCCGAGCGAGCCGGGATCGTGCACAGGCTCGACCGCGACACCTCGGGGCTGATGGTGGTGGCGCGCGACGAGCACACGCTGCGGCGCCTGCAGGCCGAGCTCGCCGCGCGCCGGGTCGAACGCGAATATGTGGCGCTCGTCGAGGGGCGCCCGCCGGCGCGCACCGGCACGATCGAGGCGCCGATCGGGCGAGACACGCGTGTGCGCACGCGCATGGCAGTCGGCGGCTCCGGTGCGCGCGAGGCGCGCACGCATTTCGAGCTCGAGCGGGCGCTGCCGGGCAGCTCGCTGCTACGGCTGCGCCTCGAGACGGGACGCACGCACCAGATCCGCGTGCACCTGCAGGCGATCGGGCATCCGGTCTGCGGCGACCCGGAGTACGGCACGCCGGGGCTGTTCGGGCTCGAGCGCCAGTTCCTGCATGCCGCGAGGCTCGCGTTCGAGCACCCGGTCGGCGGGCAGCGCCTCGAGCTGCGCTCACCGCTGCCCGCGGACCTGCAGGCGGCGCTCGAGCGCGCCGAGCGGATATCCTGAAGGGCTGATCCTGCAACCCGACCCGTGCGAGCAGGGGCATCGCGGCCCTGCCCGGAGCGACTGAGACTCCGGGTCCGCGACCCACGTACGGCACATCCAAATCAAAAAATCAAAAAGGGAGTAGCACCGTGGCTGAAGTCGGAATCGCGGAGCTGCTGGAGGCCGGCGTGCATTTCGGCCACCAGACGCGTCGCTGGAACCCCAAGATGCGCCGCTTCATCTTCGGCGAGCGCGGCGGCATCTACATCATCGACCTGCTCAAGACGCAGGCGCTGCTCGCCCAGGCCCAGGAGTTCGCCGGTACGCTCGCCCACCGTGGCGGCACCGTCCTGTTCGTGGGCACCAAGAAGCAGGCGCGCGACACGGTCAAGGACGTCGCCGAGGCGGCCGACATGCCCTACGTCAACCACCGCTGGCTCGGCGGCCTGCTGACCAACTTCCAGACCATCAACCAGCGCATCCGTCGCCTGCACGACCTCGAGCGCTACGAGGCCGAGGGCCAGCTCGAGCTGCTCCCGACCCGCGAGCGGATGGCCGCGCAGGCCGATCTGGCCAAGCTGCGCGCCAACCTCGGCGGCGTCAAGAACATGCAGCGCGTGCCCGACGCCATGTTCGTGATCGACCTCAAGACCGAGGCCATCGCCGTCAAAGAGGCACAGCGCCTGCGGATCCCGATCATCGGGCTGGTCGACACCAACTGCGACCCCGACGGGATCGACTTCATCGTTCCGGGCAACGACGACGCGATCCGCTCGTGCGCGCTGATCACGCAGGCGATCGGCCAGGTCGTCTCCGACGGGCACTCGGTGTTCCGCGCCGAGGAGGAGCGCGCGCGCAAGGAGGCCGAGGAACGCGCCCGCGCCGAGGCCGAGGCGCGCGCCAAGCGCGAGGCCGAGGAACAGGCCAAGCGGGAGGCCGAGGAACAGGCGGCCAAAGAGGCCGAGGACAAAGCGGCCGCCGAACGTGCCGCGGCCGCCGCAGCCGCCCAGCAGCCCGCCCCGGAGAGCCAGCCGGTGAAGCCGCCGGCCGACCCGGCCACGCTCGAGGAGGGCAGCGAGTCCGTGACCCCGATGAGTGCCGGCCCCGATGAGCGCCAGCCTGCAAACCCGCAGTCGGCGCCGCCCGAGACGGTGGCCGAAAGCGCCGAAGGCGAGGGAGAGCCGGTCGAGACGGCCGCCGAGCCGCTGGCCGAGGCCCCCGAGCCGGTGGCCGTTGCGGAGACAAACGACGAGGGCGCGCAGGGCGAGCAGGGTGGGCGGGACCAAGACAAGGAGCAGAAATGAGCACCACCGAGATCTCAGCCAAGGACGTCAAGGCGCTCCGCGAGCGCACCGGCGCGGGCATGATGGACTGCAAGAAAGCCCTGACCGAGTCCGGCGGCGACGTCGAGCGGGCGATCGAGATCCTGCGCGTCAAGCAGGGCAAGAAGATCCAGGACCTCGGCGAGCGCGCGGCGACCGAGGGGACGGTCCAGTCCTACGTGCACGCCGGCTCGAAGGTCGGTGTGCTGATCGAGGTCGACTGCAACACCGACTTCGTCGCCAAGAACGACGACTTCACGGGCTTCGCCCGCGAGATCGCGATGCAGATCGCTGCCACGCCGACTGTCCGGTACGTCAGCCGCGAGGACGTCCCGCAGGATGCGCGCGACGCCGAGTCCCGCATCTACGAGCAGGAAGCGGCCGACAAGCCCGAGAACGTGCGCGAGAAAATCGTCACCGGCAAGCTCGACTCCTGGCTGCAGACGATCGTGCTGCTCGAGCAGGAGATGCACAACCCCAAGCACGAGGGCAAGACCGTCCAGCAGCTGCGCGACGAGCTCGCGGCCACGACCGGCGAGAACGTCGTGATCCGGCGCTTCGTGCGCTACGAGATCGGCGGATAGGCAGGGGCGAGGGCGGGCGCTCGCGCCCGCAGCGCATCAGCGCAGCAGCGCCAGGCAGATGATCGTGACACCCGCCGCGATGGCGCTTGTCGCCAGGCGGCGCCTTTTGCCGTGGTCCTCGCGGTCGCGTTCCTCGCCGGCGATCTTCCGGTCGAGGATCCAGCGCAGCGCCTGGGCGCCCGGACGGTCGCTGCGCGGCTGCAGCCGGCGCAGCACGCGCACGTTGGCGTCCGTGCCGCTGCGCCACAGCGCCGGGTTGAGCGCCAGCAGTCCCCCGACCACACAGATCGCGCCCATGTAGAGGAGGCCTTCGGTGGGAACACGAGTGTGGTCTGATTCCCACAGCGACATCGCGCGTGTGCCGGCCAGGCCGCCGAGGATCACCCCGGCGGCCACGGGCGCGAGGCCGATCGCCCGGGCGCGCAGGCCCTTTCGGCCCCGCGTTACGCGCTGGTCGTCCACATTCGCTTGATCGGCGCCGCTCGCCCCGAGCCTGAGAACCGGCGGCCGAGCGCGGCGGATAGGCTCTGCACCGCGATGGCTCCCGTGTTCAAACGCATCCTGCTGAAGCTCTCCGGCGAGGCGCTGATGGGCGAGCTCGACTACGGCACCGACCCCGAGCGGATGGAGGCCGTCGCGGGCCAGGTGACACGCGTGCGCGACCAGGGCGTCGAGGTGGCGATCGTCGTCGGCGCCGGCAACATCTACCGCGGGCTGAAGGGTGCCGCCGCCGGGATGGACCGCGCCACCGCGGACTACATGGGGATGCTCGCCACCGTGCTGAACGCGCTCGCGCTGCAGGACGCGCTCGAGCAGATGCACACCGACACGCGTGTGCAGTCGGCGCTCGGCATCTCCGAGGTGGCCGAGCCCTACATCCGCCGCCGCGCGATGCGCCACCTCGAGAAGGGCCGCGTCGTGATCTTCGCGGCCGGCACGGGCAACCCGTTCTTCACGACCGACACCGCCGCGGCGCTGCGCGCGGCGGAGATCCATGCCGAGATCATCCTGATGGCCAAGAACGGAGTGGAGGGGGTCTACACGGCCGACCCGGCGCTCGATCCGAGCGCCGAGTTCATCCCGGAGATCACGCACATGGAGGCGATCGAGCGCCGGCTGCGCGTGATGGACTCGACCGCGCTCGCGCTCTGCATGGACAACGGGATGCCGCTGAACGTCTTCAACATGGACGACGACACGAACTTGCCGCGGATAATCTCGGGCGTGCGGGTCGGCACGCTCGTATCGACATCGGGAGGAGAGCAGGATGGCTGAGACGATGATCGACGAACTGCTCGAGGACGCCGGCGAGCGGATGCACAAGTCCGTCGAGTCGTCCCAGCACGAGTTCTCGACGGTCCGCACCGGGCGCGCCAGCCCGTCGCTGCTGGATCGCGTGCTGGTCGACTACTACGGTGCCATGACGCCGCTGAACCAGCTCGCCACGATCTCGGCGCCCGAGGCGCGGCTGCTCACGGTCCAGCCCTACGACAAATCCTCGATCAAGGCGATCGAGAAGGCGATCAACGAGTCAGACGTCGGCCTGACCCCCTCCAACGACGGCAACCTGATCCGCCTCGTGGTCCCCGAGCTGACCGAAGAGCGCCGCCGGGAGCTCGTCAAGGTCGTGCGGAACCTCGCCGAGGAGGGGCGCGTGGCGATCCGCAACGTGCGGCGCGACACGATGCACCACCTGCGCGAACTGAAGGCCGACGGCGAAGCGTCCTCCGACGACGAGCACCGCGCCGAGGTCGAGCTGCAGAAGCTGACCGATGGCCGCGTCGGCGAGCTCGATGCGGTGCTGAAGTCAAAGGAAGAGGAGATCCTGGCGGTCTGATGGCGGGCCCGGCGCGAGGGGAGGCCGCGGCGGCCGACCCGGGTGTGGCCGGCGAGACCGCCCCCGGCCCCGCGACGCCCGCGCAGCCGGGCGAGGGCGGCCGGGCGCGGTACGTCGCGATCATCACCGACGGCAACGGCCGCTGGGCGCGGGCGCGCGGGGTGCCCGTCAACGAGGGTCACGACGCCGGCGCGGACACCGTCAAGGCGCGCCTGCGCGACGCGGCCGAGCTCGGCATCGAGGAGCTGACCGTGTACTCGTTCTCGACCGAGAACTGGTCGCGGCCCGCGCCGGAGGTGCAGGGCCTGATGGCGATGTTCTCGCGCCGGATCGCGGCCGAGACCCCCGAGCTGGATCGCGAAGGCGTGCGGATGCGTTTCATCGGGCGCCGCGAGGGCGTCGATGCGCATCTCGCAGAGCAGATGGAGTGGGCCGAAGCAGAGACGGCTGCCAACACGCGGATCACCCTGTTCGTGGCGTTCAACTACGGCGGGCGCGCCGAGATCCTCGACGCCGCAGCGAAGTACATGTCGCGCCCCGCCCGCGGCGAGGAGCACTTCCGCGCCTGCCTGTACGCGCCCGAGATGCACGACCCCGATCTGATCATCCGGACCAGCGGCGAGCGGCGGCTGTCGAACTACCTGCTCTGGCAGTCGGCCTACTCCGAGCTCGTGTTCCGCGACGAGCTGTGGCCCGACTTCGACCGCCGCGCGCTCGAGGAGTCGCTCGCCGAGTACGCCGCGCGCAGGCGACGGTTCGGTGGCCGGTGAGGCGCCGCTGATGGCGGAGCAGACCCCGAGCGGAGCGCGCCCGGGCCGCCGCCCGAGCCCGGCGACGGCGGCCGCGCGCACCGACCGCGGCCGCGCTCGGGCGCGGGCCGCCGCGCGCAGGCGCCGGCCGCGCTCGGATCTCAGCGGGCGCGTGCTGGCGGCGATCCCGGCGATCGCGTTCGCGGCGTTCCTGGTGGCGGAGGGCGGGCTCGTGTTCGCGCTCGGGCTGTTCGTGCTCGGCTGCGTGTGCATGCACGAGCTGTACTCGATGTACGCGCGGGCCCGGCCGGCCAGGCTGGCGGGCTTCCTGGCGCTCGCGGGGCTGCTGGCGGGGGCGCTGTACGGCAGCCAGGCGCAGGTGCTGCTCGCGGCGGTGATCGCGCTGCCGCTCGTGTTCGCCTTCACGCTGATGCAACCGCGCCCGAGCGCCGGGGGGCTCGCGCTGACGATCCTCGGGATCTACTGGATCGGCTTCGCGTTCGCGCACGCCGTGCTGCTGCGCGGGCTGCCGCACGGCGGCGCGATCGTGCTCGACGTGCTGGTCGGCACGTTCCTCGGCGACACCGGCGCCTACCTCGGCGGCAGGACGTTCGGCCGCCGCCCGCTGGCGCCGCACATCTCGCCGAACAAGACGGTCGAGGGGCTCGCGATCGGGATGGTGTGCGCGGTGCTCGGCGTGTGGATCGCCGGCCGGTATCAGGAATGGCTTCCGGGGACGCACGCGCTCGTGATCGGGGCGGCGGTCGCGCTGGCGGCGCCGGTCGGCGACCTGTTCGAGTCGTTCATGAAGCGCGAGGCGCACATCAAGGACTCGGGCGGGCTGTTCGGGGCGCACGGCGGGGCGCTCGACCGGCTCGATGCGGTGCTGTTCACCGCCGTGGCCGGGTACTACGTGTGGGCCGCGTACGTGCACTGAGGGCAGATCCGCGGCACGCCCCTACCCCTCCCCCAAACCGCCTCCTCCCGGTCCTCACCCCTACGCCGGGTGTCGACCAGGCGACCGGTCTCCCCTCTTCCTTACCCGCTCCCCCCCCCCTCCTTCGGCCCCCGGAGGCTGAGGCCCCCCCCCTTTCCTTTCTCCCGCCCCCCTCTGCACGGGCCGGCCGCGGGCCCGACCAGAACCCCCCGAGATCTCGCCTGACCGGGACGGAAGGGGGTCCCTTTGGCCGCGCGCCGGCGCCTTCTGATCCTCGGCTCGACCGGCTCGATCGGGTGCCAGGCGCTCGACGTGTGCGAACGCAGCGGCGAGCTCGAGCTGGTGGGGCTGTCGGCCGAGCGCTCGTGGGAGGCGCTGATCGAGCAGGCGCGCGCCCACGACGTCACCTCCGTGGCGCTCGCCGACCCCGACGCGGCCGCCCGCGCCGGCGAGGCCTGGACCGGCGGCCGCGTGCTCGCAGGCGCCGAGGGACTCGTGCGGCTCGTGCTCGAGTCAGAGCCCGACCTGGTCCTGAACGCACTCGTCGGCTCTGCGGGGCTCGGCCCGACCGTCGCGACGCTCGGCGAGGGGGTCGATCTCGCGCTCGCCAACAAGGAGTCGCTGGTCGTCGGCGGCGAGCTCGTGATGGCGCTCGCGGAGGCGACCGGGGCGCGGATCGTGCCAGTCGACTCCGAGCACACTGCGCTGCACCAGCTGATCGCCGGCCAGCCGCCGGGCTCGATCTCGGCGCTCACGATCACCGCCAGCGGTGGGCCGTTCCGCGGGCGCACGCGCGGCGAGCTGAGCGAGGTGACCGTCGAGGAGGCGCTCGCCCACCCGACGTGGGCGATGGGCGGCAAGATCACGATCGACTCGGCGACGCTGATGAACAAGGGACTCGAGGTGATGGAGGCGCACCACCTGTTCGGCACGCCCTACGAGCGCATCTCGGTGGTCGTCCACCCGCAGTCGCTGATCCACGGGATCGCGCAGCTCGCCGACGGCGCGATGCTGGCGCACATGGGCCCGCCGGACATGCGGATCGCGATCTCCTACGCACTGCACGGCGGCGAGAGCGTCGAGCTCCCGATCGCCCCGCTCGACCTGCCGGCCGTCGGCAGGCTCGACTTCGAGCCGGTCGATCTCGACGCCTTCCCGTGCCTGCGCCTGGCGGGCGAAGCGGCGCGCGCGGGCGGCACGGCACCGTGCGTGCTGAACGCGGCCAACGAGGTCGCGGTGCACGCGTTCCTGGCGGGCGGGCTGCGCTTCCTCGAGATCTCCGAGGTGATCGAACGCACGCTCGACGCGCTCGGGAGCGGCCCGGTGCGGGACTTCGAGTCGCTCTACGAGGCCGACCGGCGCGCGCGCGAGCTGGCCGGCGAGGCGGTCGCCGCGCTGCGCTGAGCACCCGCAAGGCAACCGGCGGGCAGCGGCGGATGCTCCTGCCACACTGGGACGATGACCTGGCTGTTGACGATCCTCGGGATCATGGCGCTGATCGTGCTGCACGAGCTCGGGCACTTCGGCGTGGCGAAGGCGGTGGGGATGCGCGTCGAGCGCTTCTCTCTGTTCTTCCCGCCCCGGATCGCCGGCATCCGGCGGGGGGAAACCGAATACGCGATCGGCGCGATCCCGGCGGGCGGCTACGTGAAGATCACCGGCATGACGTGGGAGGAGATCCGCGGCGTGGACCTGCGCGTGGCGGTCAACGCCTACTGCATGCAGCCTCCGTGGAAGCGCGCCGCGGTGATCCTCGCGGGACCGGTCGTCAACATCCTGATCGCGTTCCTGATCTTCGCGGCGATCCTGTCCTCGGGCTCGCTCGGGGGCGCGCTGTCGCTCGAACGCCTCGACCCGGCGGTCACGACCGTCGCCGACACCCCCGCCGTGGCGGCGATCGAGCGCGGCACCGCGGCACAGGGGACGCTGCGCGTCGGAGATCGGATCGTGTCCGTCGACGGGCACCCCGCGAGCGTCGCCGGCGCTCGCGCCCGCATCGCCTCGCACGTCTGCGCCGGTCCTCTGCGCGACGGCTGTCGCGCGGCCACGCCGGTGACACTGACGGTCCGGCGCGCCGGACGCCTCGTGACCGTCACCGCCTACCCGCGCTACAGCGCGGAAGCGAAACGGATGCTGATCGGGTTCGGGTTCGCCGCCGCTCCGAAGAGCTTCGGGCCGCTGGCCGCCGCGGGCGCCGCGCTCGGCGAGATGTGGCACACGACCACGCAGACGATCACGGGCTTCGGCCGTGCGCTGACCGAATCGAAGGCGCGCCACGAAGTCTCGAGCATCGTCGGCATCACCAAGGACGCGCACGAAACGGTCGCCGCGGGATCGGGCTACGGGCTCGTGTTCCTCGGCTTCCTTTCGCTGATCCTCGCGGTCATCAACCTGTTCCCCTTCCTGCCGCTCGACGGCGGGCACCTCGTGTGGGCGCTGGCCGAGAAGGTCCGCGGGCGGCGTATCTCGCTGGCCGCGATGTACCGGTACAGCTCGGTCGGGATCGTCCTACTGCTGTTCCTGGTCGTGAACGGCGTCAGCAACGACATCAGCCGGCTGACGGGCTGAGTAGGCCGGCGGGCGCACGCAGACCCAGCTCTTGACGAGTCCCGCGAAGCGCTCGGGCCGCGCCGGACCGAACAGCGCCTCGAGCTCGCGCCGGCGCAGCAGCGAGATGTCCTCCCAGCCGCCGGCCGCGCCGAGCCGCCAGTAGCGCCGCCGCGGCCCCGCGGGCAGCCAGTGCGCTCCCGGCAGCAGCGAATGGGGCTCGATCGGGAACGAGCGCGCGGGCGTCTGCACGAGCCAGCCACGGCCGACGCGGCGCAGCTCGGCGGCGAACGCGGCGCGCCGGGCGGGCGCGACGTGCTCGATCACGCTCGAGCAGTAGACGAGATCGAACTCGCCGTCGCCGAACGGCAGCCCGTCGGCGGCGTCGGCGCGCACGAACGGCCCCGGGTAGGCCGGCTGCTCGGCCAGGTCGGTGCCGGTGATGTCGAGCCGGGGCTCGAGAGCCCTCAGCCCCAGGACCCCGCAGCCGACGTCGAGGATCCGGGCCGCGGTCGGGAGCTGTGCGCGCGGGAAGAAGCGCGCGTGGCGCCGCGCACGCGAGCGCTCGGCAAGCGGCGCGGCCAGCCGCGCGAGCGGCCCGCGAGCGGTGGCATAGACCCCGGGCATCTAGAATCCAGCCTATGGCTTCACAGCGGCAGATCCTCGTGGGCAACGTGCCAGTGGGCGGCGGCGCGCCCGTCGTCGTGCAGACGATGACCAAGACCGAGACAGCGAACCTGCAGGCGACGATGGACCAGATCCACACGGTCGCCGAGGCCGGCGCGGACCTGGTGCGGGTGGCGGTGCCGCGCGAGCAGGACGCCGAGGCGCTCAAGACCATCGTCGCGCAGTCGCCGATCCCGGTGATCGCCGACATCCACTTCAACCACACGCTTGCGCTGAAGGCGATCGAAGCCGGAGCGCACTGCGTGCGGCTGAACCCCGGCAACATCGGCGGGCCGGAGAAGGTGGCCGAGGTGATCGCGCTCGCCAAGCAGCGCGGCACGCCGCTGAGGGTCGGGGTCAACAGCGGCTCGCTGCCCAAGCACCTGCGCCAGCTCGAGTACGACAACCCGGTCGAGGCGCTCGTGACGGCCGCGATCGAGACGGTCGAGTTGATGGAGCGGCTCGAGTTCCGGAACTTCAAGGTCTCGATGAAGTCGACGTCGGTGCCGAACACGATCGCCTCCAACCGGATGCTCTCCGAGCGGATCCCCTACCCGCTGCACCTCGGCGTCACGGAGGCAGGCACCAAGTGGTCGGGGTCGCTGAAGTCGGCCGTCGGGCTCGGCACGCTGCTGGCCGACGGCATCGGCGACACGATCCGCATCTCGCTCTCGACCTTCCACGCCGAGGAAGAGGTCAAGGTCGCCTGGGAGATCCTGAAGGCGCTGAAGCTGCGCGAGAAGGGCCCCGTGCTGATCGCCTGTCCGACCTGCGGGCGGCTGCAGTTCGACATGGACACGGTCGTGGCCGAAGTCGAGCAGCGCCTGGAAGCCTACGAGGACCCGATCGAGGTCTCGGTGCTCGGCTGCGCGGTCAACGGGATCGGCGAGGCGCGCCACGCCGACTTCGGGATCACCGGCGCCAAGGACATGGGCATGATCTACTCCAAGGGCGAGCCGTTGAAGAAGGTGCCCACGGGGCAGCTCGTCGATGAGCTCTTCAAGGAGATCGACCGCTACTACGCCGCCGGCAAGACCGTCCAGCGCGACGAGGGCGAGGCGGCCGCGGCGCGCGCGTGGCTGGCAGAGAACGAGGACGTGACGGCGATGACGCCCGAGCGCATCGCGGCGATGGAGGCGGCGGCCGCGGAGAACGACGAAGCCGCCGCCCACGTGCTCGAGGAGATGCTCGAGCCGGCCGGGGCGGGCGTCACGCTGGACGAAGACGCCTCGCCGGTCGCGGGGCGTCGCTTCTCGCGCGGCTGAGCGCGGCGCCCGGAGACCGGGCCGCGCCGCACCGCGTGTAGCTTGGCGGCATGTCCGCGCCGGAGTGGTCAGACCCCGCCCACGTCGAGCGCTACCTCGCGCGGATGGATGGGCCCCCGCTGCGGGTCGACGCCGAGAGCACGATGTTCGAAGCGCTGCCGGGCACCACGCGCCGGGTGCTCGACCTCGGGACCGGCGACGGCCGCCTGCTGGCGCTGGTGCTCGAGCGGCTGCCCGAGGCGCGCGGCGTCGGCCTCGATGACTCGCCGCTGATGCTCGCGGCGGCGCGGGAGCGGTTCGCCGGGGAGCCGCGCGCCGAGGTTCGCGAGCACGACCTGCGCGAGCCGGTGCCCGACCTCGGGTGCTTCGACGCGGTGATCTCGCGCATGGTGATCCACCACCTCGAGGACGCCCGCAAGCGCTCGCTCTACGAGGAGGTGTTCTCGCTGCTCGCAGAGGGCGGGGTGTTCTGCAACATCGAGCACGTCGCCTCGCCCTCGCGGCGCCTGCACGTCGACTTCTTCGCTGCGATCGAGGAGCCGCTCGAGCACGAGGACCCCTCGGACCGGCTGCTCGACGTCGAGACCCAGCTCGTCTGGCTGCGCGAGGCCGGCTTCGTCGACGTGGACTGCCTGTGGAAGTGGCGCGAGCTCGCGCTGCTGGCGGGGAGCAGGGCCCGGGGCGGCGCTTCCTAGAGGGGCGCGACCTCGTCCAGGAACTCCAGCAGCACGCGCCTGAACGCGCGCGGCTGCTCGAGCGGGGCGAGGTGGCCGGCCCGCGAGATCGCGGCGTGACGAGCGTCCGGCAGCGCCTCGGCCATCTTCCTCGCGCCCTCGATGAAGTCGGGCTTGTCGCCGGTGCCCGCGGCGCACAGCGCCGGAACGTCGAGCTCGGCCAGGCTCTCGAGCCGGTCCTCGAGCGGGTCCGGTCCGACGTCGGCCCCGGGCGTTGCCTGCTGGAGCAGGAAGGCGCGCCGCTGCATCGCGGCGATCCGCGCGCGCAGCTCGTCGGTGGCGCTCGGCAGCGTCCAGCCGTCCACCACCGCGGCGACGGCGCGCTCGACGTCGCCGGCTTCGAGCGCCGACTCCTCCGCCTCCCAGACAGCGGCGAGCTCCTCCGAAGGTTCCTCGTCGGCTCCGGGCGCGGGGGCGGAGAACAGCGCCAGCGCGGAGACGGCCGCCGGCGCGAGCGCAGCCACGCGCAGGGCGACCGCGCCGCCGTATGAGCTTCCGATGAGCGCGACCGGCTCGCCGCTCACGATCCGCAGCGTCTGCAGCACGTCCTCCCACGGCGACTGCGGGCCCGGCTCGAGCCCCGCCTCACCGAAGCCGGGCAGGTCGAGCGCGATCACGCGCCGCCCCGAGTCCGCCAGCGGCACGAGGTGCTCGCGCCACATCCTGCGGTCGGCGATACCCGCGTGCAGCAGCACGACCGCGGGACCCTCGCCGACCGCGTCGAACGGCAGGATCACCGGCCCGCCGCCTCACCCGCCCACCGCGCGCGGTCCCGCCGCGCGCGCGGCACATCGGCGGAGCCCGCTCGGCGGGCGGAGCTCGATTCCTAACCTGCCGCCTCGAACCGCTCCGCGATCCGGCTCCAGTCGACCACGTTCCACCAGGCGTCGATGTAGTCCGGGCGGCGGTTCTGGTACTTGAGGTAGTAGGAGTGCTCCCACACGTCGACGCCGAGCAGCGGCGTCTTGCCGTCGGAGATCGGCGAGTCCTGGTTGGCCGTTCCGACGATCGCGAGACCCGAGCCGTCTTTGACGAGCCATGCCCAGCCCGAGCCGAACTGGTTGACGCCGGTTTCCTTGAGCTTGGCCTGGAAGTCCGAGAAGGACCCGAATGCCGAGGCGATCGCATCCCCGAGGGCGCCCGAGGGCTCCCCGCCCCCATCGGGGCTCATGCTCTCCCAGAACAGGCTGTGGTTGTAGTGGCCGCCGCCGTTGTTTTTGACGGGCCCCTTCTTGTCGCCGAGGCTGTCGAGGTTCTGCAGGACCTCCTCGACGGGCCGCTCCGCCCACTCGGTCCCCTCGAGGGCCGCGTTGGCCTTGTCCACGTAGGCCTGGTGGTGCTTGTCGTGGTGGAATTCCATCGTCGCCTTGTCGATGTGCGGCTCGAGCGCGTCGTACGCGTACGGAAGCGGCGGGACTGTGTAGGCCATAGGGCCTCCCTTCTTGACCGTCGGTCGAAGTTCTGTCGCTGTGCGTTCTATCAGAGGCTCTGAGGCGGCCCAGCGGCCGTGCGCGGCCTTCGGCGCGGGCGCCGACGACGGCCGCGCGCGGTTAGTCTTCCGACCATGTCTTCGACGGCCACAGGCCGCCCCGGACGGCCCGCCGCCGCAACCCGCGAGGCGGCGCTCGCGCTGGCCCGCGAGCGCTTCCTGGCCGGGGAGCGCATCGACGTGCAGGCGATCGCACGCCAGCTCGGGCTCGCGCGCGCGACCATGCACCGCTGGTTCCGGACCCGCGAGCTGCTGGTCGGGGAGCTGCTCGCCCAGCTCGGCGAGGAACGGATCCTCCTGCTGCGCGCGCGCGTCGGCGGCCATGGCGCGCCGGCGCTGCTCGAGAGCTTCGACCTGTTCAACCGCGAGCTGGCCGGCGCCGCCGGGCTGCGCGCGCTCGTCGCCCAGGAGCCCGACCTCGCGGCGCGCGTGCTCACATCGGGCGCAGGCGTCGTGCAGCCGCGCATGGTGGCCGCCGTGCAGCGCCTGATCGAGGACGAGATCCCGCACGGGTTTCGTCCCGCCGTCGAAACCGGAGCTGCTCGCCTACGCGATCGTGCGCCTCGCCGAGGCGTTCCTCTACAACGACGCGGCGGCCGGCGTCGTGGCGGAGACCGGCCGCCTGCGTCTGGTCGAGGCGGCTCTGCTCGGGGTCGCCGCCGGCACGGGAGGCGAGGGGGGAATTGAGTCTTGAAGGGGAGTCTGTATAAAATGACGCGTTAACCGCGGCGGGGAGGCCGACGGGGCCGGCGTCGCACGATCGGGAGGGGATGAGGATGTTCGAGCAGACTGTTGGGGACCAGCGCGCGCAGGTGCGGCACGCCGGGTCCGTCGTTGGCGTGCGCCTTCTCGCAGCGCTCGCACTCGCGGCGCTCGCACTGTGCGGCCTGGCCGCGGGCGCGTCCGCGAAACCCGCAAAGACCGTGTGGCTGTGCAAGCCCGGGCACATGCCGGACCCGTGCGCGCTCAGCCGTGAAACGACCGTTCTCACCTACAGCGGCGAAACCCGCAACGAAACGGTCGTGCCGCAGGCCAAGTCGCACAAACCGCCCGTCGACTGCTTCTACGTCTACCCGACGGTCTCAGAACAGGCCGGCCCGAACGCGAACCTGACGATCGAACCGCAGGAGGAACGGATCGCCGAAGACCAGGCGTCGCGCTTCTCGCAGGACTGCCGCGTGTTCGCGCCGATGTACCCGCAGCTGACGCTGAAAGCGATCAGCGAACCGGGCACGGTCACGATCGCAGACGAGCTCACCGCCTACCTGGGCGTCCTGAACGCGTTCAACGAATACATGACGAAGTTCAACAAGGGCCGCGGCGTCGTCCTGATCGGCCACTCGCAGGGCTCGCTGATGCTGATCAACCTGCTCCAGCACGAATTCGACACCAAGCCGGCACTGCGCGAAAAGCTGGTCTCGGCCGTGCTGCTGGGCGGCAACGTGCTCGTGCCCGAAGGCCAGCGCGTCGGGGGCTCCTTCCAGAACGTCCCGTCGTGCAGCGCCGCCACCGACACCGGCTGCGTGATCGCCTACTCGTCGTTCCTGAAAGAACCGCCCGAAGACTCGTTCTTCGGTCGTCCCGACAGCCCGCTGCTCGGCGGCACGCCGCCCCCGGGCACCGAAGTGCTGTGCGTGAACCCGGCCGTCTACCAGCAGAACGGCAGCGTCGGCGGGCTGCTCCCGTACGCGCCCACGAAGCCGTTCCCGGGCACGATCGGTGCCGGCTCGCCGGTTCCGAGCGCCTCGACGCCGTGGGTCGAGGCGAAGGGCCTCTACACATCGCAGTGCAAGCACGAAAACGGCGCGACCTGGCTGCAGGTGAGCCTCGTCGGCGGCCTCTCCGAAGGGGTCGTCAAAGAACTGGGCGAAAAGAACGACCTCGCAGAGGAACTGATCGGGCCCGAATGGGGGCTGCACCTCTACGACGTCAACATCGCCCTCGGCAACCTCGTCAACACGGTCGCGATCCAGTCTCAGGCCTACGGGTTCGAACACTGAGGAGTCCTGTGGCGGCCTGAGCAGGGCCGACCCCGAGCCGTCCGGAACCCTCCCCGGGCGGCTCGCGGGTCGGCGATCTGCGCGCTGCGCGTGAAGGGCTGGGGCGCGCAGCCGGTAACCTCGTCGCGCCATGCCGCGCCTGTCCGAATACCTGCTGCCGACCGAGCGCGAGGCGCCGGCCGACGCGGAGGCGATCTCGCACAAGCTGATGGTCCGCGCGGGGCTGATCCGCCAGATCGGCACCGGGATCTGGACGTGGCTGCCGGCAGGGTGGCGCGCGCACCAGCGCGCGGCGCAGATCGTGCGCGAGGAGATCGACGCGATCGGCGGGCAGGAGATGCTGATGCCCGTGCTGCAGCCGGCCGAGCTGTGGCGGCGCAGCGGGCGCTACGGCGTCGACGCGCTGTTCAAGCTCCACGACCGCAAAGACGCCGAGCTGGTCCTCGCGATGACCCACGAGGAGGCTGTCACCACCCATGTCGCGCAGGTCGTGCGCTCCTACAGGGACCTGCCGCTGACGCTCTACCACCTGCAGGTCAAGGAGCGCGACGAGCCGCGCCCGCGCGCCGGCGTGCTGCGCACGCGCGAGTTCGTGATGAAGGACTCCTACAGCTTCGACCGCGACCTCGAGGGCCTCGAACGGAGCTACGCCGCGCACGCCCGCGCATATGACCGCATCATGGATCGCGCCGGCCTGCGCTGGTACTCGGTCGAGGCGGACGTCGGCATGATGGGCGGCTTCGGCGCCAACGAGTACATGGCGCCGTGCCCGGCGGGCGAGAACGAGGTCGTACTGGCGGGTGGGTACGCCGCCAACATCGAGGTGGCGAGCGCCGACCCGGTCCCCGTGACGCTGCCCGACGCCCCCGAAGCGCCCGAGGCCCTCAGCACGCCGGGCCTCACCACGGTGCGCGATGTCGCCGCCGCGCTCGAGCTCGCCGAGGGCGCGCTGATCAAGGCCTACCCGGTGATCCTCGAGGGCGAGCCCGCGCGGATGGTGCTCGTGCTCGTGCGCGGCGACCACCAGGTCAACGAGATCAAGCTCGCGCTCGCGCTCGGCGCCCACAGCCGGCCCGCCCGTCCGGAGGAGATCGAGGCCAAGCTCGGACCGCCCGGTTTCATCGGGCCGGTCGGGATACCGAACGACGTCGAGATCCTGCTCGACGCCGCCGCCGCGAAGCCGGGCGCCGGGGCGTACGTGACCGGCGCCGGCCGCGCCGACGAGCACCTGCGCGGCGTCGTGCCGGGCCGCGACTTCGGCTTCCGCGAGGTCGACGTGCGAAGCGTCGTCGAGGGCGACACGATCGGCGGGGTCCCCGTCACGATCGAGCCCGCGATCGAGGTCGGCAACATCTTCAAGCTCGGCACGCGCTTCTCCGAGCCCTTCGGCGCCTCCTACCTCGACGAGGAGGGCGCCGAGCAGCTGATCTGGATGGGCTCCTACGGCATCGGGCCGGCCCGCATCGTGGCCGCCTCGATCGAGCAGCACGCCGACGAGCACGGCATCTCCTGGCCGCGCTCGCTCGCTCCCTTCGACATCCACCTGGTGGCGCTCGGCAAGGCCGGATCGCCCGAGCGCGAGGCCGCCGATCGGCTGTACGAGATGCTTGGCGGCGGGCCGCTGGAGGTGCTCTACGACGATCGCGACATGGGGCCGGGGGAGAAGTTCGCCGACGCCGAGCTGCTCGGCTGCCCGATCCGCCTGACGGTCGGCCGCCGCTCGCTCGAGTCGGGCGAGATCGAGGTCCAGATCCGCCGCGGGCGCGAGCAGGCGCCCCCGCTTCCCCTCCAGGGCGAGCCCGAGGCGCTGCTCGGCGCGCTCGAGGAGCTGTGGCAGGGCCTGCCGTAGGGGCCGGTCCTCCGGGCGCCGGGCGCGGGCGGCTCACGCTCGGGAGGCTGCTCGGGCTCGACCGCTCGGGCCCGCCCCCGCCGCAGACGCGCGCCGGCGAGCCGCTTCGCCCCTGGACGATCCCGAACGCGATCGGCTTCGTCCGCCTGGCGCTCATCCCCGTGTTCCTCGAGCTCGCGTTCTCGAGCGAGGACGGCACCGACCCCCGCGCAGCGGCGTTGTTCGCGATCATCGGCTGGGGCGACTACGCCGACGGCATCGCCGCGCGGCTGACGCGCCAGTACAGCCGCCTGGGCGCGCTGATGGACCCGGTCACAGACCGCCTGCTGGTGATCAGCGGCGTCGCGGTCACCTGGCGATTCCGGCTGCTGCCCCGGCCGGCGCTCGCGCTGCTCGGCGCGCGTGAAGGGGCGATGGTCGCGGTCGCGCGCTACGGCCTTCGCCACGGCGTCGAGGTGCGCATCAACTGGCCCGGGCGCCTGGCCGTCGCGCCGGTGATGGGCAGCCTGTTCTTCGCGATGCTCGGCCTGCCGCGGCTCGCGCGGTGGTGTCTCTACGTGGGCCTCGCGCTCGCGCTCACCGCAACCGTGCTCTACGTGCGCAGCGGCCGTCGCCAGCTGCGGGAGCGCGGCGCCTGAGCGCCCGGAGGCTAGGCGGTGACCTCGTCGGGGCCGGCGCTCCCGGGGGCGGCCTCGAAGCTCTCCACCAGGCGGTAGAGGCCCCAGTGGCTGCTCGCGAGGCCCCGCGCCCGGCGGAAGACCTCCTCGACCTCGCGCGAGTCGCTCAGCGCCTGCCGGTCGGCGGACGTGCGCATGCGGACGTTCACCACCACGACCCCGCCGCTCGCGCTCTCGTACAGCTCGGCCGAGACGAACCCGGGGTGCGGCACCGCCACGCGCCGCAGGTACTCGGCGGCGAGGCGCAGGAACTCCTCCCTGTGGTCCGGCTCGACCCGCCACACGTCGATGATCACCGGCGATTCCACCGCGCGCCACGATACCTCGCCGCACAGGGCGGCGGGCCCGCCGCGGGCGCCCTCGCCCAGTCTCAACCTTTACTTGACCTTCTGGTCTATACTGGCGACCGCCCGCGGGGTGGCAGAGCGGGCGCCCCGGCCAACGCGCGACTGGAGAAGCCCATATGGACGAGACGTTCCCCGACCTCGGCTCGCTGTCGGATCTGGAACTCAAAGACGTGATCCGCCAGCTCACCGAGGAGGAGACGGAGATCTCCTATCGCCGCCGGATCCTGCACGGCAAGATCGACATCCTGCGCGCCGAGCTCGTCAACCGCCTGCGCAACAGGCACGAGGGTGGCGAGATCTCGATCACCGGCGAGGACGTCCAGAAGCTGACGGACATCCTCGCCGGGCAGTCAGAGAACGCGGAGTGAGGGTCGGCCCCGTGCCGATCACGCAGGCGAGCGCCGACCAGCTCGAGGCGCGGTAGCGGCTATGGCCCTGCACTGCACCGAGTGCGGCTTCCTGAACGCCGAGGGCGCCAACTACTGCCAGCGGTGCGGCGCGCTGCTCGAACGGCCCGTGGGCACAGGCGGGGCCGGCGGCGAACCGATCACGGCGACCTACCGGATCGATGAGACGGGCGAGCTGGTCCCGGTCGAGCTCGACGAGGTCACGGCCCGCGGGCCGGCGCTCGTGATCCGCGCGGGCGGCGGCAGGGAGGGGGAGAGCTTCGCTGTCGAAGGCGAGCGCATGAGCATCGGGCGCCGCCCCGAATCCGAGGTGTTCCTGGATGATGTGACCGTCTCGCGCGACCACGCGCTGCTGATCCGCCGCGGCGAGGACTGGTACCTCGACGACTGCGGCTCGCTGAACGGCACCTACGTGAACCGTATGCGGATCGAGTCGCAGAAGCTTGACGAGGGCGACGAGCTGCAGATCGGCAAGTACAAGCTGACCTTCCACGCGCGCTGATGGCCACCCAGACGACACCCGGTGAAGCCGAGCAGCTCGAAGTCGAGCTCGCCGCGCAGGCGCCGGAGCCCGGCAAGCGCCAGAAGTCGCTGACGATCGGCGCCGTCTGCAAGGCGCTCGCGCAGGAGTTCCCCGACATCTCGATCTCGAAGATCCGCTACCTCGAGGACCAGAAGCTGCTGACGCCGCGCCGCACCCCGGGCGGCTATCGCCTCTACACGCCGGGCGACGTGGCGCGCCTGCGCACGATCCTGCGCATGCAGCGCGACGAGTTCCTGCCGCTGCGCGTGATCCGCCAGGAGCTGGCCGCGGGGCGCTCCGACGACGCAGCCCCGGTGCCCGGACGCCCCGGCCGCGAGGGCGCGCGCACGTGGCGGCCGAGCGTCAGCGTGCGCGAGGCGACCGGCGCGCTCTACTCGATCGACGACGTGCTCGAGGAGACGAAGGCCGAGGCCAAGCTCGTCAAGGAGCTCGAAGAGTACGGCGTCGTCAAGGGCGAGCTGCGCAGCGGCGTGCGCTACTTCGACGAGACCGAGCGCGAGATCATCGCCGCGGTCGCCGAGCTCGCCAGGTATGGCGTCGGTGGGAGGAACCTGCGTGTGTTCCGCTCCTCGGCCGACCGCGAGGCGAACCTGCTGCAGCAGATCCTCGCCCCGGCGCTGCGCTCGCGCAACCCCGAGCGCCGCAAGGAGGCGGTCGACGCGCTCGAGAACCTGGCCGCGGTCGCCACGCACCTCAAGCACCTGCTGCTGATCAGGGACCTGCGCAAGATCGTGCGGTGAGCGGCGCCGGCCGTCCGATCCCGGCGCGCCGGACCTGCGCGCGCTGATACGCGACATCCCGGACTTCCCGAGCCCGGGATCGTCTTCAAGGACCTGACGCCGCTGATGGCCGACGCCCGTGCGCTGCGCGCCGCGGTCGACGCGCTCGCCGAGCTCGCGCGCCCGCTCGGGGTGGACTGCGTCGTGGCCGCCGAGGCGCGCGGCTTCCTGCTCGGGCCCGCGCTCGCGCTCGCGCTCGGTGCCGGCTTCGTGCTCGCGCGCAAGCCCGGCAAGCTGCCGTATCAGACCGTCAGCGCCGAGTACCTGCTCGAGTACGGCGCCGGCCAGCTCGAGGTCCACACCGACGCGCTGTCGAGCGGCGCGCGCGTGCTCGTGCACGACGACCTGCTGGCGACCGGCGGCACGGCGGCGGCGCTGTGCGAGCTCGTGGAGCAGCTCGGCGGCGAGGTCGCGGGCTGCGGCTTCCTGATCGAGCTCGCGTTCCTCGACGGGCGCCGGCGCCTGGCGGGCCGCGAGGTCCACGCCCTGCTCGAGTACGGGGCCTAAGCTTGCCGCGATGGCCGTCGCCCGCACCAGCAGGAGGATCCACGGCTCCGCCGAGGACATCTGGCGCGTGGTCAGCGATCCCTATCACCTGCCGCGCTGGTGGCCGCGCGTGACCCGTGTCGAGCATGTGCAGGACGGCTGCTTCACGGAGGTCATGCGCACCGCCAAGGGGAAGACCGTGCGCGCCGACTTCGCGGTCGTGGAGACCGAGGAGGGCGCGGGCACCGTCGTGTGGCGCCAGCAGCTCGAGGGCACCCCGTTCGCGGGCGTGCTCTCGCACTCGGAAACCGAGCTGCGCGTCGCCCCGCTCGGTGAGGGCGAGCGCACTTGCGAGGTCACGATCGAGATGCGCCAGGAGCTGAGCGGCCGTGAGCTCCGCGAGAGCGAGATCGACGGCGCGCCGCGCACGGGCACGTCCCGGCGCCTCCAGAGAAGGCGGTGCCGAGCCTCGGCGGGTGGATGCTGCGCCGCGCGGCCTCGCGCACGATCAAAGAGGCGCTCGACGGCCTGGAGCGGATCAGTGGCTGAGGCGGGTGGCGGCGAGCGCGCGATGCGCTGGTGGGGCTGGGGTCGCGACGATCGAGCCGGCGAGGGCCTGCCCGAGCACGCGCGCACGTTCCTGCAGGAGCACGTCGGGACCGCCGGAAGCCCGCGCCCGCCGGTCGCGCTCGAGCAGGTCGCGCTCGAGCCGTCGGCGCTGGGCGAGCAGGACCGGGCAGCGCTGTCGGGGCTGCTCGGCGCCGAGCACGTACGCGAGGACCACCTCGAACGCGTCCTTCACGCGGCCGGCAAGGGCTACCCCGACCTCGTGCGGATGCGCGCCGGCGAGCTCGAGGGGGCGCCTGACGCGATCGTTCACCCCGGCGGGCACGAGCAGCTGCGCGCGCTGCTCTCACTGTGCGCTGAGCGCTCGCTCGCCGTGGTCCCGTTCGGCGGCGGCACGAGCGTCGTCGGCGGCGTCGCGCCGCTGCGCGGAGCCCACCGCGCGGTGCTCGCGGTCGACCTCGGCCGGCTCGACGGCCTGCTCGGCCTCGACGAGCGCTCGATGACCGCCACCGTCGGCGCGGGCATGCGCGCACCCGAGCTCGAGCGCCTGCTGGCCGGACGAGGGCTGACGCTCGGCCACTACCCGCAGTCCTACGAGCACGTGACCCTCGGCGGCTGCGCGGCGACGCGCTCGGCCGGTCAGTCGTCCACCGGGTACGGGTCGATCGAGAAGATGGTGCTCGGCATGCGCCTCGCCGCCCCCGCCGGCGAGATCGTGTTGCCGCCGCTGCCGGCCACCGCCGCGGGCCCCGGGCTGCGCCAGCTGCTCGTCGGCTCCGAGGGGACGCTCGGGGTGATCAGCGAGCTGTCGCTGCGGCTGCGGGCGGCGCCTGCCTCACGGCGCTACGAGGGCGCTTCTTCCACGACTTCGCCGAGGGATGCGAGGCGTTGCGGGAGCTCGCGCGCAGGCACTTGCTGCCAGACGTCGCGCGCCTGTCCGACCGGGCCGAGACGGAGATGTCGCTGGCGCTGGCGGGCGTACACGGCGCGAAGGACCGCCTCGGGCGCGCCTACCTCGGCGCGCGGGGCTATGGGAGCGGCTGCATCGCCATCCTCGGCTTCGAGGGCGCCGAGCACGACGTCGCGGCGCGGCGCCGGCGCGCACTGCAGCTGGTACGCCGCGGCGGTGGCCTGCCGATCGGCTCCTCGCCCGGCGAGGCGTGGCGCGCCGGGCGCTTCCAGGCTCCCTACCTGCGCGACGACCTGCTCGGGCTCGGCGTGATGGTCGAGACACTCGAGACCGCCACGCAGTGGTCCTCACTCGGCTCGCTGCACGCCGAGGTCGCCGAGGCGATCGCGGGGCGCTGCGCGCCGGGGCACCCCCGGGCTCGTGATGTGCCACGTCTCGCACGTGTACGAGACCGGCGCCTCGCTTTACTTCACGTTCCTCGCGCGCCAGCGCGAGGGCGGGGAGGTGGAGCAGTGGCTCGAGGCCAAGCGGGCCGCCGGCGAGGCGATCGTGCGCGGCGGTGGCACGATCACCCACCACCACGCGATCGGGCGCGACCACGTGCCGTGGATGGAGCGCGAGGTCGGCGCCGAGGGCATCGAGGTGCTGCGCGCGGTCAAGGAGCGCCTCGACCCCGCCGGGATCATGAACCCCGGCAAGCTGCTCGCGCGGATCGATCCTCTAGCCCTGCGGCAGCGCCCGGCGAGCACGATGGGGCCGGGCCGCGTCGGGCGGCCGCTGGTCTCGCGCGTGAGGAGGATCTCGCGTATTCGCCGGCGTTGGACGGCAGCGGCGCCGCGCCGGCGAGCTTGTGGTCGGCGCCGACCGACGGCGCCCGGCTCAGCGGCAGCGCGCTCGTGGGTGAGTTGTAGAGCCAGATCGCATAGAAGAAACCGTGCGTGGCCGGGACGTGTTCGGCGACGATGTAGAAGTAGCGCAGCAGCCTTTCGAGGATTTCCACGGTGCCGGTCAGCGGCTGCCCGCGTTCGGCGGGTGCATCGTGATCTTCGCTCCACGTGCGCGCTGTTGGTGCTCGTCGCGGGTCGAGCGCGTGGCGGCCGTCGAGGAGCCTTTGCGTCGGGAGCCCCCCACCGAGAGCACTATCGCCACCACGGCGGCGACGATCACGATCCCGCCCAGCAGCAGCGCGCCGCCGCGGCGTGAGCTCGGCGGCGGCGGCGGCGGCCCGGCGGCGGGGGCCGTGGCCGCCTCGGAGAGGGGAGAGGCGCCGGGCTGCTCGCCCGGGCCGGCCGGCAGCTCGGGCAGCGCCCCGTCGGCGAGCGGCGCGATCTCGGCCGCCACCGCGCGCGCCCAGTCGCTCGCCGGTTGCGACCCCGCCAGGCAGCGTGCGCGTGCGGAGCCGCTGGCCCGCGTCCTGCTGGCCGAGCAGGTAGTCGCCGATCTCATCGCGCTGCGCCGCGTCGAGCGCGCGCGCCTGCGCGGGCGCGAGCACCGCGAGCCGGCCTGCGCGCGGTCGTGGACCGCGCGCTCGGCGATCCCGAGCAGTCCGGCGACCTCGGCGTAGCTCTTGTGCGCTCTGAGGAGCACCGACAGCGCCGCGCGCTGGTCGGGGGGAAGCTGGTCCACTCGGCTCATATTCAGGTTCGCCTCCACCGCCGCCCGTCCCGGCGCCCGAAGGGGCCTGCGCGGAGAGACGTAGGCTATCGTGGCGCGCCGATGTTGAGACCGAGTGAAGAGCAGCTCAGCGCCGCCATAACGGGCTTCGACCGTCTCTACGGGCTCGAGCTGGTGTCGTTCTCGGACACCGAGGTGCGCGGCCGCGTCACGGTGCGGAAGGAGCTCAAGCAGCCGGCAGGGCTCGTGCACGGAGGCGTGTACGCCGCGATCGCCGAGTCGCTCGCGTCGCTGGCGACCCACCTCGCCGTCGCCGAGGAGGGCAAGATGGCCGTAGGCCTGTCGAACAGCACGAGCTTCCTGCGCCCGGTCACCGAGGGCGTGATCGAGGCGCTCGGCGTGCGCCTGCATGGTGGGCGCACGACCTGGGTCTGGGACGTGTCGTTCAGCGGCGGCGACGGGCGCGTATGCGCCGTCACCCGCATGACGATCGCCGTGCGCCCGGTGCGCGCCTAGGCCCCGCCACCGAGCGGCCGCGCCGCCGGCGGACGCTGCAGCGGCAGCGGCCGCGCGCCCCAGCCGGTGTCGGGCTCGCGCGCGGGCAGCTCTTCGCCCGGCACCGAGAACGCGTTGATCGTGACCGCGGCGCGGGCCGCGGCGAGCGCCAGCGCCGCATCCTTCGCGTAGATGTCGAGCACGACCGGGCCGGTCGCGATCGAGATCGCACGGCCGTCGACGGACACACGCGCGGTGCGGCCGCGGATCGGCAGCACCCGCGACAGCGCCGCGCCGCCCGGGACGAAGCCGTTGTTCGGCGAGGTCACGACGCGCAGCGGCGGGGTGCAGTTCCCCTGCCCGCCCTGCAGGCAGTTCCCGTATTGGACCGTGTAGGCCCCGGCGACGTCGTGGGTCGCTTCGGTGATCCCCAGGCCACGGAACGCGATCCCATCCCAGTACACCGGGAACGGCGCGAGCTCGAGGCTCTCGAGCACGTTGTGCGGCACCGGCTTGACCTGCAGCGTGTCGCCGCAACCGGCGAGCAGCAGCGCGCAGGCGGCCGCGAGCGCGGCGAGCGCCCCGGGGCGCCGCTGCGGGGCGCGGGTCCTCATCAGCCGCGGTAGCGGTTCGTGATCGGCATGCGGCGGTCGCGGCCGAACGCGCGCGTCGAGATCTTGATCCCGGGTGGCGCCTGGCGGCGCTTGTACTCGGCCAGGTCGACGAGCCGGATCGCGCGGTCGACATCGTGCTCGGGCAGGCCGTCGGCGATCAGCTGCTCGCGGCTGCGGTCGAGCTCGACGTAGCCCTCGAGAATGCGGTCGAGCGTGCCGTAGACTGGCAGGGAGTCCTCGTCGCGCTGGTCCTCGCGCAGCTCCGCGGAGGGCGCGCGCGAGATGATCGTCGGCGGGATCGGCGCCCGCGCGCCCGGCTCGCCGCCCGGCGCCGCCCGCTCGCCGGCGGGCGAGTTGCGCCACTCGCAGAGGCGGTAGACGAGCGTCTTCGGGACGTCCTTGATGACCGCGAAGCCCCCGGCGAGATCGCCGTAGAGGGTCGTGTACCCGACGGACATCTCCGACTTGTTGCCGGTCGCGAGCACGAGCCAGCCGAACTTGTTCGAGAGTGCCATCAGCAGGTTGCCGCGGATGCGGGCCTGCAGGTTCTCCTCGGTGATGTCGGGAGCGCGGCCTGAGAACGGCTCGGCGAGCGCGCGCTCATAGGCGGCCATGGCGTCGGCGATCGCGAGCTCGAAGGTCTCGACGCCGAGCGCGCCCGTGAGCGCGCGGGCATCCCCCTGGGTCGCGCCCGAGGAGTAGGGGGAGGGCATGATCGCCGCGCTCACGCGCGCCGCGCCGAGTGCGTCCGCCGCCACGCACGCCACCAGCGCCGAGTCGATCCCGCCCGAGACGCCGAGCACCACGTGGGCGAACCCGTTCTTCTCGACGTAGTCGCGCAGTCCGAGCATCAGCGCCGCGTAGACCTCGGCCTCGACCGGTGCGAGCGGCTCCTCGAGCGTCGGGGCGAGCTCGCCCGTCGGGCCCGGGGCGGTGGCCGGCAGCGCCTCCAGCAGGCTGACCTCGGCCGGGCGCCGGCGCGCGGCGGGGCGGTGGCTCGCGTCGCGCAACCGCGCCGCGTTCGCCGCCTCGAGGTCGACGTCGCAGACGAGCATCTGCTCGCGGAACTGCGCGGCCCGGGCGATCGTCGTTCCGGTGTGGTCGATCACGCACGAGTGGCCGTCGAAGACGAGCTCGTCCTGCCCCCCGACCAGCCCGCAGAAGGCGACTGCCGCGATGTTCTCGCGGGCGCGCTGGGCGAGCATCCGCTCGCGCTCTGAGCCCTTGCCGGCGTGGTAGGGGGAGGCCGAGATGTTCACGAGCAGCGTCGCTCCGGCCAGCGCCTCGTCGCTGGCCGGAGGGCCGGGCTCCCAGATGTCCTCGCACACGGTCACCCCGATGCGCTCGGCGCCCAGCTCGACCACCGCGCCCGCGCGCCCGGACTGGAAGTAGCGCTGCTCGTCGAAGACGCCGTAGTTCGGCAGGTAGACCTTGCGGTAGATCGCGTGCACGCGCCCGCCGGCGAGCAGCGCGGCGGCGTTGTAGACGTCCTCGGCGCGCTCCGGGAAGCCGACCACCGCGGCGATCCCCTCACAGGCCCCCGCGAGCTCCTCGACCGCACGGCGCGCGTCGGCCAGGAAGTGCTCCTTCAGCAGCAGGTCCTCCGGCGGGTAGCCGGTGACTGCGAGCTCGGGGAACAGCACCAGCTCGGCGCCCTGCGCCCGCGCCGCGGCGATGCCCCGCGCGACCATCTCGGTGTTGCCCGGGATGTCGCCGACCGTCGGGTCGATCTGGCAGAGCGCCAGGCGCAACTCAGCCGGCGCCCGCCGACTTGCGGGCCGCCTTGGCGGCGCCCTCGCGCGCGCCCTGCGAGCGCGTGGAGCCTGAGCGCCGCCGCTGCGGCGTCACGCCGGCGGCGCGGTACAGCGCGCGGTTGGCCCACTCGAGGTCCTCCGCGAGCGCGTCGAGCTCCGGCAGCGCGTCGTAGTCGCCGAGCAGCCCGAACCCGAGCTGGCCGTTGTAGCTCATGACGGCGATCCCGAGCGCCTGTCGCGCGGCCAGCGGCACGACCGGGTAGAGGTTCCGCAGTTCGCGCCCGAGCAGGTAGAGCGGGAACTGCGGCCCGGGCACGTTCGTGACGACGAGGTTGAAGTACTGCTGGCGGGCCTGCAGGCGCGCGGCCTGGCTGAGGATCGTCGGGGGAGCGAAGCCGGCGAGGTTGGTCAGCACCTGCGCTCCGACCGCCTGGCCGGAGCGCTTCAGGTCATCCATCGCGGCGGCGATCCGGTGCAGGCACTCGGCTGGGCTCTCGATGCCGACCGGCAGCGGCGCCCACATGGCGGCCACCTGGTTTCCGAGCGCTCCGCGCTGCTCCTTGGTCCGCACCGAGACCGGCACCATCGCCTTCAGCACGAGGCCGTCGGTGTCGTAGCCCTCGCGGCGGAGGTAGCGGCCGAGCGCGAGCGTCACCGAGCACAGCACGACGTCGTTGAGCGTCCCGCCGAGCGAGTCCTTGACCGCCTTGAAGCGTGCCAGGTCGCCGTCGACGAACGTGTAGCGGCGGTGCGGCCCGATGTCGACGTTGAAGGGGCTCGGCGGTGCCGGCGAGCTGATCCCGGCGAGCGTGGTCGCGCCGACGCTCGCGAGCGCCTCGCGCACGCCCGAGACGGCGCGCCGCGGCGTGCGCAGCATCCGCCGCGCGCCGCGCAGCATCTCGCTCGGCACCGTCGTGCGCTCCATCAGCGCCTCGCCGAGCAGCTTGGCCGAGCCGGGCAGCGGCTTCGCGCTCCACGGGGACGGCGGCGAGGGAGGGACGGCCGGCGAGCGGGCTGTGTCGAACAGCACGGTCGTGATGTCGACGCCCGAGATCCCGTCGACGAGCGCGTGGTGCGTCTTTGCGATCAACGCGAAGCGCCCGCCCGACATGCTCTGCACGAGCCAGATCTCCCACAAGGGCTTCGAGCGGTCGAGCCGCTGCGAGAACAGCCGCCCGGCGAGCCGCTTCAGCGCCGCGTCGTCCGCGGGCTTCGGCAGCGCCGTGTGGCGGATGTGGTAGTAGGGGTTGAAGTGCGGGTCGTCGGCCCACACCGGCCGGCCCTGGTCGAGCGGCACGTACGCGAGCCGCTGCCGGTAGCGCGGCACCAGGTGCAGGCGCGCCTGCACGTGCTCGACCAGTTCGCCGTGGGTCGGAGCGTGGCCCTCGAACACCATCACCGACGCGACGTGCATGTGCGCCGTCGAGTGGTCCTCGAGGTGCAGGAACGTCGAGTCGAGCGCCGTCAGGCGATCAGGGTTGGCCATCGCGCCGATTGTCGCTGATTCCGGCGCGCAGGGCAACGCGGGGCCGGCCGGCGGCCCGTCCGCGCGCCGGGGCGGCGCTCAGACGGGCCGCGGGCGCCCTGTCCGGCGGCCCGCGGCGCGCTGGTTCAGCGGACGACCGAGTTGTACGCGGTGCTCGAGATTTCGCTCACGCCGCCGGTGAAGATCGCCTCCGGCGTCAGCGAGAAGCGCTGCGAGGAGCCGTTCAGCGCCTTGTACGCGTTCGAGCCCCAGCCGTAGACGGTGCCGGCGGCGGTCAGGCCGAGCGAGTAGGCGCCCGAGGCCGTCACCTGCACGAACGACAGCGGCGCGGTCGCGGTGGCGAGCGTCGGCGTCGGTTTGTTGACGCGGCGGCCGTCTCCGAGCTGGCCTGTCGCATCGGCGCCCCAGGCGTAGAGCGCGCCCCGCACGAGCGCCAGCGTGTGGCCGTTTTCGGGCAGGTCCCCGCCGCAGGAGACTTCGCTCGCAGGGCCGGCCAGCGGCACGCGGAAGGGAACGTTCACTTCTTCCTCTTCGACGCCGTTGCCGATCTGACCGTTGAGGTCAGAGCCCCAGTCGTACACCGCTCCTTCGCTCGTGCGCGCGCACGACTCTTTCTGCCCGGCCGAGATCTGGGCCACGTTCAGGATCGGGACCAGCACCGGCCTCGAGCTGTTGGTCACCTGCCCGCCGATGCCGAGCTGGCCGTTGCCGTTGGTCCCACACGTCTCGACCGTCCCGTTCTTCATCAGCCAGAGGACGTGTTTGGCCGCTCCCTGCACGTCGCTGGCGCTCGTGATCCCCGGGACCATCTGCGGCGTGAGCGTTTCTTCGGCGCCGGAGCCGAGGCACAGCGCCGGGCTGACGAGGCCCCAGGACCAGCCCTGGCCGGTGGAGTCGATCGCGTAGCCGGCGTTCTGGGCCTCGCCGATCGAGACGATCTTCACGCCCGCCGGAAACTGCACCTGCACGGCTTCGGTCAGCGAGGCTTCGGTGAGGCCGTCGCCGAGCTGGCCGCGGACGTTCTCACCCCACGCCCAAACGGTCCCGTTGGCCTCGAGCGCCAAGCTCGAGTTGTTGCTCGCGTCGACCTCGACCACGTCTTCCAGGTTCGGGACCGGCGTCGGCGAGCCGACGAGCGCACCGCCGTTGCCGTAGGAGCCCCAATGCTCGACCTGGGCCGAGGCGCTCGTCGCCGCGAGTGCCGCGCACGCCACCAGGGCGAACGCCGCTGATGCCAACGTACCTCGAATCACTGTGCCTCCCTGGATGACGCGGTGAAGAGAGCGCTGGTCGCCGCATCCTGCGAGCGCCGGTCGCCCCCGGTCTCGGCTGTGGGCGATGGTAGACCTCCGCGGGCGCCCGCGTCGTGCGCCCGGCGCGGCATGTGACCTCGCGTCACACGTTCCGCTCGGCCGCCGGGCGCCTCCCGGCGCCGAAAAGGACCGAGTTCGGCACCAAATCTCGAAAGACCCTGCAAATGAGCTAGTTCGACGGTAGGAGAAGTGTGACCCCCGTCACAGAAGCCCCGTCTGACTGCTCCTAGCATGGCCGGACAATCGTTTGACTCGCCGAGTCGCCCCGGGATGGGGCGAACGGGGCAAGCACTGCCGGGACCGCATCGACGGAAGCCCGGATGGGACGAATCCGCCGCCCCCGCGGCGGAGACGCCCGGCCGCCATGCGCCCACGCGCCGCGGCCGGCCGTGAGCCCGACAGCTGCCCCGCAGGCGGACCTACAAGGAGGTCCCAAAACACATGTACGTCCCTGCGACGCCCGTTCAGCCTGCGCCCGCATTGGCGCCGGTCGGCGTCGTCTCCGCGGCGCCGGCCCTTCTGGCCCCGCCGCAGACCACCAAGCTCACGGTTCGCAGCGAGCAGCTGAACGTGCTCGAGAACCACGCCGCGACCGTCACCGGCACGCTGGGCGAAGGACATCGCCCCGGCCACGCCGGGCGCGTGATCGCGCTGCAGGCGCTCGCCGCCCGCGGGTGGCGCACGATCGCGCTCGCCCACACCTCCTCGCGCGGCCGCTTCCGGCTGTCCTTCACGCCGCGGCGGCTGGGCGGGAAATCGCTGCGGCTGCATTTCGAGGGCGACGCTGCGCTTCGCTCCTCGCACCGCCGGCTGGGGCGTCTCGAGGTCTACCGCCTCGCCGGCGCGTCCTGGTATGGCGGTGGCGGCGGGCTCGCGTGCGGCGGCCAGCTCACGAGCTCGACCATGGGCGTGGCCAACAAGACGCTGCCGTGCGGCACGCTCGTCACCCTCCGCTACGGCGGGCACTCCGTGCGCGTCCCCGTGATCGACCGCGGCCCCTACGTGGAAGGCCGTGAATTCGACCTCACCGAAGCGACCAAGCGAGCGCTCGGGTTCGGCGACACCGGGATGGTCTGGAGCACCGACTGACACGGCCGCGCCGCGTGCAGGCCCGCAGGGCTTGCACGCGGCGGCGCCGTTCACTTGAATGGATGAGGATGGGATCGGGTCGCAGAGCCTCACACGGCCGCAGCGTCTCGCGCTCGCGCCGCACGCGTGACGCGCGCCGCGCCGCGCTGCTGATCCGCGGGCTGCTCCTCGCGCGGGCCGCGGCGCGGGGCCGGCGGAGCGAGGGGCGGATCGGCGCGCTCGCGATCGGCGCCACCGCCGGTGGCGCGCTGGCGCTCGGAGCGGTCGCGGTCGGACGGCTGGCCGTGGGCCGCATGGCCGTCGGGCGCCTGGCGCTCGGCCGCGTGCGGGCGGGGGAGGCCTCGGTGGAGTCGCTGACGGTCGGCACGCTGAAGGTCGGACGGCTGGTCGTGGACGACATCTCGGTCCGCGGCGAAAACTGGCCGCGCGGCCAGTAATATCACCCGCACCAGGGAATCGATCCGGGAGGTCCCGATGGCCACGGTTGAACGCGACATCCGCAGCGTGGAAGTCACCGACGAGGAGCTCTGGGTGGACGGGCCGCCGCACGAGGTGTTCGGGCGCATGCGCCGCGAATGCCCGGTCCACTGGACAGAGCACATCCCGGAGTTCCCGAAAGAGGCCGGCTTCTGGTCGGTCACGACCGCCGATGACGTGTACGAGGTCAGCCGCGACTGGCAGACCTACTCCTCAGAACGCGGCGGCATCACGGCCGCCGGCGTGCTGCCGCTGGAGCTCTCGCAGGCGATGTTCATCGGCATGGACCCGCCCAAGCACGACCGCGTCAAGGCGCTGTTCCAGCGCGGCTTCACGCCCAAGCGGATCGCCGACCACGAGGAGCGCGATCCGGGCGATCGTGCTCGAGGTGCTCGACCGGCTGGACGGCAGCGCGAGGAGTGCGACCTCGTCAACGAGGTCGCGCAGCCGGTCGTCGCACGCGTGATCGGGAGCTTCATGGGGATCACCCCCGAGGAAGACGTGATCTGGGCCGAGCTGATGAACGCCACGCTCGGCGGCGGCGACGCAGACCTCAACCCGGAAGGGATCGACGCGATCATGAGCAAGCTCGTGCCCGGAGATCTTCGAACGCTGCAACCGCCTGATCGCAGAGCGGCGCGAGAGCCCGACCGACGACCTGACGAGCGTGCTCGTCCACGCCGAGATCGACGGCGAGGAACTCGAGGAGCACGAGATCGTCATGGGCTTCTTCCTGCTGATGGCCGCCGGCAACGACTCGACCAAGGCGACCTACTGCAGCGGCATGCGCGCGATCATGGAAGATCCGATGCAGCGCGAGCTGCTGCTCGGAGATCCGTCGCTGGTCCCCGACGCCGTCGAGGAGGCACTGCGGATGTTCCCGGCGTTCGCGCACTTCCGGCGCACGGCCACGCGCGACACCGAGCTGCACGGGCAGGAGATCAAGGAGGGCGAGAAGGTCGTGATGTGGTACGTGTCCTCGAACCGCGACGAGACGCGCTACGAGGACCCGGACCGCTTCGACCTGCGCCGCAAGGCCGAGCACCAGGCCTTCGGCGCCGGCGGGCGCCACTTCTGCCTCGGCACCGCGCTCGCGCGCCTGGAGCTTCGGATCCTGATCGAGGAGACGCTGAAGCGCTATCCCGAGATCGCGATCGACGGAACCCCGAGTTCGTCGAATCGCCGTTCATCAACCAGCTGAAGACGCTGCCGGTGCGCCTGAACGGGTGAGCGAGGAGCCTGCGCGCACGGGCGCCGGAGCGGGGAGGGGCCCGAGCTCGAGACCGCGCGGCTGCTGCTGCGCCGCTGGCTGGCGGAGGACCTCGAGCCGTTCGCGCAGATCAACGCCGACGCGCGCGTGATGGAGCACTTCCCGGCGACGCTCTCGCGCCGCTCGAGCGACGAGCTGGTGGCGCGCTTCGAGGAGGAGTTCGAGCGCGACGGCTACGGCCTGTGGGCGGTGCAGGTGCGCGAGGACGGGCGCCTCGCCGGCTTCGTCGGCCTCACGCGGGTTCCCGCGCGGATGCCGTTCGCGCCGGCGGTCGAGGCCGGCTGGCGCCTCGGGGCCGAGCACTGGGGGCAGGGTCTGGCCGCCGAGGCGGCCCGGGCGGCGCTGCTCTTCGGCTTCGAGCGCGTGGGGCTGCAGGAGATCGTCGCATACACGGCGCTCAGCAACGCGCGCTCGCAGCGCCTGATGCAGCGGCTCGGCATGCACCGCGACCGGGCCGATGACTTCCTGCACCCGGCGCTCGACCCTCGCGCACCCCTCGCGCCGCACGTGCTGTACAGGCTGGCGGCGGGGGATTGGAGGGCTCGCGGGGGCTGAGCCCGGCGAGCCCGCGACCGAAGCCCTGAACGCGCAGCGGGGGCCGTCAGGCGGCCCCCGCATGCTGCTCGGCTCAGGCGTGCGCGGCGTGCAATCAGCCGGGTTGCCCGCCGCCGCCACTGCCGCCTTCACCGCCGCACAGGATCGCGACGACGGTGCCGGTGCCGGCGTGGCCCGGGTTCGGGCCGTAGCCGGGTTCGGTTTCGAGGAGCGCGACCTCGCTGACGTCTCCGCTGATGATCCGCCCCGACTTGGTGATCGTGCTCGAGACGATCACTTCGATCAGGGGCGGCAGCGGCGCGGCCGGCGGGCCGGAGCTGTTGCCCGGGTCGGTCGTCCAAGTCGAGCCGCACGACGGCGCCCCGACGACCGAGTTCGCGAAGCCCTTGAACGACGCCGGCGCCGAGCCGCCGCTCAGCGAGTTCAGCTTCCACCACTGCGCGCCCCAGAACTCGACCGGCGTGCGGGGCGCGGCGTTCTGGTTGCCGATCACGAAGTTCCCTTCCGCACGAGCCTGAGCCGACAGCCCGAGCGCGAGCAGCGCCGCGAGCGCGCCCGCCGCGATCAGCGCACGCGATCTGCCGGCCGCGTCGGCGGCAATCGATCCAAAGGACATCAGACCCCCTCTTCCTTGACCCAGTTCTTCCTTGACCCAGGCAGGGAACGGTAGCGGCGCCGGCTCGGCGCGCAATCGAACGTTCGGCCACGCGTGCCGGGCGGCCGTATGCGAACATGTGTTCGTATGACGCCGCGGCCCTGGAGACCCGCCGGAGAGCTCGAGAAGGCCCTCGACCGCGGCGACCTGCGCTACGCCGTGGCGCTGGCCGAGGAACTGCGGCTCGAGCGCGGGCGCCCGATCGAGCTCGCGACCGCGGCCCGCTTCCTGCCGCTGATCGCCGCCGCGAGCCCGCGCGAGTACGACGCCTACGCGCTGCGCTGGCTCGCGCGCTGGGTGTCCGAGTCGGGCAGCGCGACGATCGAGCAGGCCGCCGAGGTGGCGGCCTCGCTCGCGGACCTGCCGAGCGAGCCGCGCATGGTGGAGGCAATCCGCGCGGCGCTGTGAGCCGTGCCTATGCTGGCTCGGATGTGCGGGCGCTACACGAACACGGCGGGCCCCGAAGAGCTCAACGACCGCTTCAGGGTGCCGATCCCCGGCCCGGAGGGCACGCGTCGCTACAACGTCGCGCCGACCGAGCAGGTGCTCGCGATCGTCGCAGATGGAAGCGCACCCAGCAGCCGCGCGCGGAGACGATGCGCTGGGGCCTCGTGCCGTCCTGGGCGAAGCGAGATCAAGGGCCCGCTGATGATCAACGCGCGCATCGAGACGGTGACCGAGAAGCCCGCCTACCGGCGCCTGGTCCCGCGCGGGCAGCGCCGCGCGCTGCAGCTCGCAGACGGCTGGTACGAGTGGCTGAAACCCGAGAATCGCTCCGAGCCGCGCCAGCCGTTCCACTTCCAGCGTCGACGGCGGGATCCCGTTCGCGTTCGCCGCGCTGTGGACGCCGGCGAAGGTCGAAGGGGAGTGGCTGCACAGCGTGCACGCTGCTGACCTGCGACTCGGCGCCGAACCGGGTCGCCGCCGCGATCCACGACCGCATGCCGGTCGTGCTCGCCGATCGAGGAGGCTCAACGGGCGTGGCTCGACCCGGCGCTCGGCGCCGAGGAGGCGCTCGCGCTGTGCGGGCCGCTGGCCGAAGCGCGGCTCACGGCGCACCCGGCGAACCCGGCGGTCAACAACGTGCACGCCGCGGTCGACGGGCCCGAGCTGCTGCTCGCGCCCGCCTGAGCAGGCGAGGCCCGGCGAGCCTGGCAGCGAGACACCCGGGTGGCGAGCGGTGGCCGGCGCACGCGACGCGCAGACCACCCCCTGCCGCGCGACGCGCTACAGCCCTGCGGTCAGCCAGCGCGCCGGGTTCTCGACGAAGATCGTGTCGAACACCGCGTCGTCCATCACGCCCTGCTCGCGCAGCGCGAGGCACGACCTCCTCGAACACGAGCGTCATCGACCAGTTGCGGATCGCGCCCTGCGCTTCGAACGCCTCGGCGGCCTCGGGCGGGAACCAGTCGATCGTCGCGCAGAAGTCCTGCGAGATCATCAGGCGCTCGGCGTGCCCGCGGCGCAGCAGCTCGGCAGCGGTCGCGTTGCGCCTGTCGATCGGCAGGTACATCTCCAGGCCGTAGCGGTCGAGCCCGACGTAGACGCCGCTTGTCGAGCAGGCCCTCGATGTAGTCGACGTCGTCGGTGTCGCCGCAGTGCGCGATCTGCACGCGCGTCGAGTCGGAACGCCCTCCTCCTCGAAGATCTCCACCTGGCGCGGTCCGGTGGCGACGGCCGGCATCGAGTGCGCCATGATCGGTGCGCCGGTCTGCACGCTCGCGCGCGCGACCGCGCGGTGGATCTTCTCGACGTGCTCGGTCACGCCGGCCGCGTCGGCGGCGCACTTCAGGAAGGCGGCCCTGATGTCGGTGCCCTGCACGCCGCGTTCGATGTCCTCGACGAAGTGGTCGGCCATCACGTCGACGTCGCGGTTCTCGAAGTAGTGGGGCAGGTAGTCGTAGCTGTAGATGCCCGGTGCACGCGACGATCCGCACGCCGCGTCTCGTCGGCGACACGCTTCATGAAGCGCACGTCGCGCCCGCCGAACATCGCGGTCGGGTCGACGATCGTGCGCACGCCGTGCTCGGCCGCGGCACGTACCGCGACCAGCGCCGCGTCGAGCTCGAGCTGCTCGTCGTAGCGGCTCGGGCCACTGCTCGGCGACCGCCTCGTCGCGAAAGCGGACGTGCTCGTGCGGCGAGCACGATCCCGAGATCCCCGGCGTCGACGGCGCCCTGCACGGTCTGTACCTGCGCCATCGGCTCTCCTCGTTTCCGGGGCGCTCCTCAGCGAAGCGGACTGCCCCAGTCGGTCTCGTCGCGCAGCTGCTTCTTCGAGCAGCTTGCCGCCCGGGTTGCGCGGCAGCGGGTCGCTGCGCGCGGCCACGTACTGCGGCACCTTGAAGTCCGCGAGGTGCGAGCGGCAGTGCGCGATCACCGCCTCCACGTCGAGCTCGCGGCCGGCGGCCGGGACGATCACCGCGCCGACCTTCTCGCCCATCATCTCGTCCGGCACCGCCACGACCGCCGCCTCGCCGACGCCGGGGGCGCCCGCGAGCGCGTTTTCGACCTCGATCGAGTAGACGTTCTCGCCGCCGCGGTTGATCATGTCCTTCTTGCGGTCGACGATGTACAGCAGGCCGTCGGGCGTCGAGGCGCGCGAGATCGCCCGTGTGCAGCCAGCCGTCACGAACGTCTCGGCGGTCGCCTCGGGCTTGTTCCAGTAGCCCTGCACGACGTTCGGGCCGCGCACCAGCAGCTCGCCGACGCCGGCGTCCGAGCCGTCGGTGTCCGCTTCGTCGAGCGCGAGGTCGACGACCGGCATCGCGAAACCGACCGAGTCGGCGTGCTCAGCGGCCTCCTCGTGGGGGAGGAACGAGGTCAGCGAGGAGGTCTCGGTGAGCCCGAAGCCGTTGCCGACGCGTGCGCCGGGGAAGGCCTGCATGATCCGCTCGACGAGGCTCTCCGCGATCGGGGCGCCGCCGTAGGAGATCCAGCGCACGCCGCTGACGTCGAGCTCGGCGAAGCGCGGGTGGTTGACGACGGCGTGGTAGATCGCCGGCACCGAGACGAGCTGGTTGACCCCGTGCTCGCCGACCGCGGTGAAGAAGCCGTCGAAGTCGAGCGGGCCCGAGAGGATCTCGATCCGCCCGCCGAGCTCGAGCAGCGGGATCAGCTGGCTGTTGCAGCCGGTCACGTGGAACAACGGCACCGAGACGAGCGTCGAGATCTCCGGGCCTTCGGAGCGGTCGATCGGATTGCATCGCAACGCGTTCTCGCTGTTGGTCACGAAGTTCCCGTGCGAGGTCATCGCGCCCTTCGGAAAGCCGGTCGTGCCGCTCGTGTAGAAGATCGCCGCCAGCTCCTCGTGCGCGAGGTCCGCGGGCTCGACCGGCGCCGCATCCGGCAGCGCCGCGCCGGCGGCGAACGTGTAGGTCGAGCCCGAGTCGCCGACGACGTAGGCGGCCTCCTCGTCGGTGAAGCGCGTGTTGACCGGCACCGCGGCGGCGCCGAGCATCTGCACGCCGAAGAACGCCAGCACCCAGTCGATGCCGTTCCCGAGCCGGATCGCCGACACGATCGCCGCGCCCGACGCCGTGCGCGCGCAGCCCGCCGGCGACGCGCGCCGCGCGCTCCCACAGCTCGCCGTAGCTGAGCGACGGCCCGCCGACCTCGAGCAGCGCGGTCGCGGAGCGGTCGCGCTCGACGCTCGCGCGCAGCAGCTCGACGAGCGAGGCCGGGCGATCGACGTAGCGTGCGCGGCCGGTCGCGTCACGCTCTACTCCGGCCTCCTCGAACGGGTTGCGCCCGCGCGGCAGCGGCTGCGGCATACCGATCTCCTCCTCGCTCGCTCGTCGGCGGCAGCCTACATGCCCATGAGCCTCAGCCCGCGAAATGTCTCACCGCGATCTGCTCGATCGTGCCCATCGTGCGGACCGTCGCGGGGCCGAGCAGCCGCGCGAGCTCCGCGTGGTCGAGCGCGGACTCGCTGACACCGCCGGCCGGCAGCCAGTGCAGCTCACGCCCGCAGAGCGCGAGCGCGTCCTCGTCGCCTGCAAGGGCGAGCGCCTTGCGGCGGGCCGTGGCGTTCGGCGCCGAGCCGAGCAGCATCACCTGGGGCTTGCCGTGCAGGTGCGCGCGGGTGGCGGCGTCGAACGGCTCGGCGGCGGCGATCGCCACGACCTCCTCGCGGGTGCGCACGAACGTCGCGACCGGGTAGCCCAGCAGCGCGGCGAGCTCGCGTTCGATCAGCTCGACGAGCGCACGCTCGCCGCGCCGCGCCGGGGCGCTGAACACGACGTTCCCGCTCGCGCGGAATGTGGCCACCTCGCCGAGGCCGATCGCCTCGAAGTGAGCGCGCAGCTCCTCGTTGGTGAGCCGGCGGTTGCCGAGGTTCATCCCTTTCAGGAAGGCGGCGTGGGTGGCGGGCACCCCGACCACGGTACCCGCGCTTGGCCGAGCGGGCATCATTTCGCTCGTGCCCGGCTCATCGACGATGCTGCTGTTCCTTGGGGCAAGCGCTCTGCTGCTGGCATTCCCTGGGCCGGCCGTGATCTTCCTCGTGACGCGCAGCGCCGAGCACGGGCGCGCCGCGGGCCTCGTGTCGCTGCTCGGCGTCGAGACCGCAACGCTCATCTACGCGCTCGCGGCGGCCGCCGGGCTGGCCGGCGTGATCGCCGCTTCGGCGAGCGCCTTCGCCGCCGTCAGGTACGCCGGCGCCGCCTACCTGCTGTACCTCGGCGTGCAGCGCCTGCGCGGGCGCGCCGCCGCTCCGGCGCACGCTGTGGGGGCGCGCTCGCGGCTGTACGCGAGCGGCTTGGCCGTGCAGCTCCTGAACCCGAAGATCGCCGTGTTCTTCGTCGCGTTCCTGCCGCAGTTCGTCCCGCGCCACGGCAGCCCCGCGCTCGCGATGCTCGCGCTGGGGTGCATCTTCACGTTGCTCGCGCTCCTGAGCGACGGGCTCTATGTGCTGCTCGGCGCCGGTCTGGGCGCCCGCCTGCGCGCCTCCGTACGGGCCCGGCGTGCGCTCGACCGCGGCGCCGGAGTCGTGTACGCCGCGCTGGGCCTCGGCGCGGCACTCGCGGGCGCCGGCCCGCGCCACGCCGGGCACCGCTGAGACGGGGCGCTCAGGCTGGGGTGCTCGCGCCGACGCGGTCGGCGAGGATGCCGGCCAAGCGGGCGCGGTGGCGCTTGGCGCCGCCGAGCAGCGCGGCGTCGAGCTGGGCGCGCTTGTACAGCCAGTGCACGTCGGCCTCCCACGTGAAGCCGATCCCGCCGTGAGCCTGGATCGCGCTCGCGGTCACCTCGCGGCCCGCGCGCCGAGGCGCGCGGCCTTGGCCATCGCCGCCGCCTCGGCGAGCCGCTCGGGGTCGGCAGTCCGCGGTCCAGGCGGCGAAGGCCGCGGTCGAGCGCGCCTTCTCGGTGTCGAGCAGCATCTGCGCGCAGCGGTGCGAGACGGCCTGGTAGGAGCCGACCGGGACGCCGAACTGCTTGCGGTCCTTGACGTAGGCGACGGTCATCTGCAGCGCCCGCTCGCAGACGCCGACGAGCTCGGAGCTGACCGCGACGAGCGCGCGGCCGAGCCCGCCGCAGGCGCCGTCGCCCGAGCGGCTCGCCCGGCGTCGTCGGCGCGGCGCTCACGCGCGCCGCTCGAGCGCGTCGGGTCGATCGAGGCGACCGGCGTGACCTCGGCCTCGCGCCGCCGCCAGCAGGCGCGCCGGTCGCCGTCGTCGTCGACGAGCACGAACACCTCGGCCTGCGCCGCCGCCGATCACGAGCTCGGCGACGCCCGTCGCCGAGCGGTCCCGAGCGCGCCGATGACCTCGCCGCTGGCGAGCCCCGGCAGCCAGCGCTCGCGCTGCTCGGGCGAGCCGGCCTGCTCGATCACGCGTCGCCGCCATCACGCTCGGCAGGAACGGCACGGGCGCGAGCGAGCGGCCGAGCTCCTCGCACAGGATCGAGAGCTCGATCTGCCCGAGGCCCTGCCCGCCGTGCTCCTCGGCGATGGCGATCCCGGGCCAGCCGAGCTCGCAGAGCTCGCCCCACAGCGCCTCGTCGGTGCGGCCCGCCTCGGCGTGCTCGCGCACGCGCTCGGGCCGGGCCCGCTCGGCGAGCAGCTCGCGCGCGGTGCGCTGGATCTCGCGCTGGTCGTCGCTGAAGCCGAAGTCCATCGCTACGCGAGCCTCACGCCGCGGCCTTCAGCCGCGGCAGGCCGAGCACGCGCTCGGCGACGATGTTCTTGAGCACCTCGGTGGTGCCGCCCTCGATCGTGTTGCCGCGCGCGCGCAGCAGCTCGTAGCTCCAGCTCGTGCCGGCCGTCAGCGCCTCGGCGCCGACGATGTCGACCGCGAGCTGGGTCAGGCGCTGGTTGGTGTCCGACCACAGCCACTTCACGAGCGAGCCCTCCGGGCCGGGCTGGCCGTAGCGCTCGACGTCGGTCAGGCCCTTCCAGGCCAGCAGCCGGATCGACTCGCAGCGCACGTGCAGCTCGGCGAGCGCGTCGGCGTACAGCGGCGTCCTCGAGCAGCCCGCGCTCGGCCGCGATCGCGATCACGTCGTCGAGCAGCTGGCGCAGGCGGATCTGCAGCGCGAAGCCGAGCCCGGCGCGCTCGTTCATGAGCGTCGTGAGCGCGACCTTCCAGCCGTTGCCGACGCCGCCGACGACGTTCGCGTCGGGGATCCGCGCCTCCTCGATGAACAGCTCGTTGAACTCGGCCTCGCCGGTGATCTGGCGCAGCGGGCGGACCTGCACGGCCGTCCTGCTCCATGTCCATCAGGAAGTAGGTCAGGCCCTTGTGCTTGGGCACGTCGGCGTCGGTGCGCGCGACGAGCATGCACCACTTGGAGTACTGGGCGCCGCTGGTCCACACCTTCTGGCCGGTGACGACCCAGTCCTCGCCGTCCTTGACCGCGCGCGTTTTCAGCGAGGCGAGGTCCGAGCCGGCCTCGGGCTCGGAGAAGCCCTGGCACCAGATCTCCTCGGCCGAGAGGATCGGCGCCAGGTAGCGCTCCTTCTGCTCGTCGCTGCCCCACACCATCAGCGTCGGGCCGCCGAGCAGCAGGCCGAGCACGTTCGCCGGCCATCGGCACGCGCGCGCGGCCGATCTCTTCGAAGTAGATCGCCGACTCGGTCAGCGACGCGCCGCGCCCGCCGTACTCGGTGGGCCATGCGGGCGCCGCCCAGCCGGCGTCGTAGAGGCGCCGCTGCCAGTCGCGCCGCCAGGCGTAGTGCGCGTCCTCGCCGCCGTCGGTCGGCTCGGGGTCGGGCGGGTTGGCCGCCAGCCAGGCGCGCAGCTCGTCGCGGAAGGCGATCTCCTTGGGGCTGAACGTCAGGTCCATCGGCGGCGCTAAGCCTAGAGGAGATGAGACACCGGCCGCGGCGTGCCCCACCCCGGGCGGCGCGGTCAGGTGATTTCTATCGGGGTGCCGAGTTCGATCAGCGGCCACAGCCGCGTGATGTCTTCGTTGCGCATGCGGATGCACCCGTGCGAGGGGCGCCCCGGGACCAGCTGCGGTTCGTCGGTGCCGTGGATCCCGACCACCCCGCCGCCCGGCCATTCGCTCAGCGTCGGCGCGTAGGCGCTCGTGCCGATCGCGAACGGGCCGTACAGCGGCGCATCGAGCGCGCGCAACTTATCGAGCACGTAGAAGTTCCCCTTGGGCGTGACCGTGCTCGCCTTGCCGACCCCGACCGGCGCGCTGAACACGGCGCGCCCGCGGCGGAACAGCGTCGCGGTCAACGTGGACTGGTCCACCAGCAGGTAGCCGTCGACCGTGTGAAGTTCCCCGAGCGCCGCCCGCGGGACCCAGCCGCGCTCGCCGTTCGGGCGCGCCGGCACCTCGACCTGCAGCCACTCCCGTCCGTGGCCGACGCGCGCGGAGGCGAGCACGACATACAGGTAGGCCTGTTCGTCGATCGTCAGGAACCGCAGCCGCCCGAGCGCGCGCGAGCGCGGGGAGGGCGAGGCTCGGATCAGCGCCGCTTCGCTCGGGTAGGCCCAGCGCGTCGAGGTGTGCAGGTTCGACAGGCGCGTGAACACCGCCCGCGGGGCGGCCGAAGCCGGCGCCGCCGGCACCGCGACGGCGGCCGCCGCGGCGAGCGCGAGCCCCGCCGCGCGCACCCCTGCCGCGAGGGTGCGGGCGCCGCGCACGCTAGCCCGTGAAGCGCGGGGTGATCACGGCCGAGTGGCAGCGCACGATCGTCAGCGCGCGCGTCGCGCGAGCGGCTTTCGCGGACGGCGAGGTCGGCTTCATCGTGATCTTGGCCATCACGCGGTGAGCGCCGACCTTCAGCTTCGAGCCGTTGATCGTGATCGACAGCCTGCCCTTGTGCGCGTTGTGCGAGGTCAGGTGCTTGATCGTGCGGCCGTCGAGGTAGAAGGTCACGCTGGCGACTCCGGTGGAGCTGATGCTCGCGACGAAGCTGCCTCGCACGCACCCTTGCGGACCGCGCAGTGCCGGGATCGTCGCGGTCGAGAAGCCGAGCACGCCGGTTTTGCTGATGGTCGCCACAGAGCTGCCGGAGCTCGAGCTGATCGAGCCGAGCGTTTCCTCTTTCGGGCCTGGGACTTTCGGGCCTTCCGTCCCGCCTCCGCCGCCACCACCGCCGCCGCCTTTCCCGCCTTCTCCACCTTCGCCGCCTTCTTTGCCGCCTTCTCCACCTTCGCCACCTTCGCCACCTTCTTTGCCGCCTTCTTCTTTTTCTTTCGGCCCGATCGGCCCGACGATGACGGTGTTCGATTCCTTGGTGTGGGGCGGCCCTTCGCCTTCTTCGGGGGTGCCGCGGACGGTCGCGGAGTTTTCGAGTTCAGACCCTTCTTCGGCAGGCGTGAGCTTGTGGCTGCAGGTGTAGGTGACGACGGTGAACGGTTCCACGGGCCCGCTCGCCCCGCCGGAGATCGTGCCGGGGTCGCAGTGGGAGTCGGTGAAACGCGTGAACGTCAGCGGCGTGTTGCCGGTGTTCGTCACGAGGATCTCGTAATCGACGGTCTGGCCGACGTGCCCGGTCAGCCGTTCGGTCGTGAACGACTGGTCCGAGCCCGCGATCATCTGCAGCTTTTCGATCGTGAATTCCGGGCGCGGCGGGCATTTGACGCTGCCCGGCACGTCGAAGTGGCCGACCACGCCGTTGATCCTCCAGCGCGAGCTGACATCGATCCTGTATTGGCCGACCGGCGCAGCCACGGGGATCGTCTGCACGGCGTCGGGGCCATCGAAGCTGTAGTACTGGGGCGGGAAGCGTTCACCGGCGACGCGCACGCGCTCGCGCACCACGTTGCCGGGGGCGTCCGGGAAGCCGCGATAGGTGATCTCGAGCCCGCTGCAGTCGACGTGGATGACCGCGTTCGGCCGTTCTTTGGACTGGGACGGCGCGCGGTTCGACCGGCGTTCTTCGCGCGCCTTGCTGCGTTCCTGCGCGCGCTGGTTGTGGACGGCTTCGCGTTCTGCGTGGCGCTGGGCGAGGCTTTCTGAGCGGCTCAGCGAGCGGCCGGTGGTCGTGGCCTGGCCGACCGGTGCAATCACCGCAAGCGCAGCCAGCGCTGGAAGCGAGAGCGCCAGCAGGCGGCGGGAGCGCACCGCGCGCGCATGCCGCCGCGCGTGCCCGCGCAGCTGGTGACGGGCTCTGTGCCCGCTCATGCGTCCCTGCCTATCCGGTCCCACTCCATGGGTAGCTCCCCGTCTGCCACTTTCCTGTCCGCTACGTCCCCGCAGCTTTCCCCCTCAGGAGCGCGGCAACCGCTGTCTTAGTGTCCCGCTGTTCACGAACTTCTTGATCCCCCTGCAGGGGGATCTTCGGGTTAGGCGGAGGGTTACGCCATGGGGGATGCATACCTCACCCGACGGACGGCGCGACCGATATCATCCGCGCATGGCCGAGAAGGGGATCACGGTCGCGATCGGGCGCTTCGACGACCTCGTCGCGCGCGGGCTGCGGGGGCTCGTCGAAGACGACGCGCAGCTCGAGCTGGTCGGCAGCGACCTCGACGGCGCCCAGCTGGCGATGGTGCTGCGCGCGCGCCGGCCGCGTGTCGCGATCCTCGACGCGGCGCGTCTGGACCACCCGGCCGCGGTGCGGCAGCTGAGCTCGCGGCACCCGGGCACGCACCTGCTGCTGCTCGCCGAGCGCCCGTCGAGCGTCGAGTCGGGCCAGCTGCTCGCTTTCGGCGCCTCGGCCTGCCTGGCGAAGACGACGCAGGCGCGCGACGTGCTGAACGCGATCCACCTCGCCTCGCGGGGTCTGCAGCTCGCGCCGCGGGGCGCCGACAGCATCTTGCGCGGCGCGGGCCTCCTCACAGGGCGCGAGGCCGACGTGCTCGCGGGCCTGCAGCGTCGCTCCTCGAACGCTCAGATCGCCGCCGAGCTGCACATCAGCATCGAGACGGTCCGCACGCACGCGCGGCACATCTACCGCAAGCTCGGGGTGTCCTCGCGCCGCGAGCTGCTCGCGACCGGGGCGCCGCCGCCGCTCAACGAGGCCGCGCACGCCGCGCGCGGTTCCGGGCTCGCCCGCTGACCGCGGCCGCCAGGGGAGGACCGGCGCCGGCGCTAGATTCGGGGCTTCGGTGGCCGCCAGCGAGGAAAGCCTGTGCGTCGCGCACCTCGACGCCGACGCGTTCTACGTCTCGATCGAGCTCGGGCGCCATCCGGAGCTGCGCGGGCGGCCGGTCGTGGTGGCGGGGAGCGGGCCGCGCGCGGTCGTGACGACCGCGAGCTACGAGGCGCGCCGCTACGGCGTCGGCTCGGCGATCCCCGCCGCGCGGGCGCGGCGGTTGTGCCCGGAGGCCGTGTTCCTGCCGCCGGACTTCGCCACCTACCGCGAGGTCTCGGCGCGCATGATGGCGATCGTGCGCGACCACGTCGAGCGGGTCGAGGTCGTCGGCCTCGACGAGGCCTACCTCGACATCGCCGGGCTGTTCTCGCCGCGCGCGGCGATGCGCCGGCTGATCGCGGAGATCTCGGCCCGCGTCGGCATCACGTGCTCGGTCGGCATCGGCCCGAACAAGCTCGTCGCGAAGGTCGCCTCCGACGCCGAGAAGCCGGCCGGCTTCGTCGTGCTGACGCGGCGCGAGGCGTGCGCTCGCTTCGCCGCGAGCCCGCCGGGCTCGTTCCGGGGATCGGGCCGAAGACCGCGGCTCGCCTGGCTGAGCTCGGCCTCGGGACCCTCGCCGAGCTGGCCGCGGCGCCGGAGTCGTTGCTGGTCGAGCGCTTCGGTGCCAACCTCGGGCCGGAACTGCGCCGCCGGGCGCGCTTCGAAGCCAACGGGCACGTCAGCCAGGCGCGCAAGGTCGTCTCGGAGTCGCGCGAGCGCACCTTCGACGAGGACGTCAGCGACCGCGCACGGCTGCGCGAGGCGCTCGCGCACATGACCGGCGAGCTGTGCGCGAGCCTCGAGCGCCACGGGCGCAGCGGGCGGACGATCGGGATCAAGGTGCGCCTCGACGACTTCACCACCGTCACGCGCGCGCACACGCTCGCCGAGCCGACGCGCGACCCAGGGGTGGTGGGCGCCGAGGCGCTCTCGCTGCTCGAGCGCTACGACCCGCCGCGGCCGGTCCGTCTGCTCGGTGTGCGCGTCGCGGGCCTCGCGGACGAGCGCGGCACGGCACCCGCGGCGCGACAGGAGCGCGAGCAGCTCGAGCTGCCCGTCTGAGCGGGTGTAGGATCGGCGCATGGCGCTCGTGCGCGCGGGGGACATCGAGCTCGACATCGAACGCAGCGGCTCGCGGGACCGGCCGCCCCTGCTGATGATCATGGGCATGAGCGGCACCGCGCTGCACTGGGGCGAGCCGTTTCTCGACGGTCTGCGCGAGCAGTTCGACCTGATCGCCTACGACCACCGCGGCGTGGGCGCCAGCACGCGCCTGACCGGCGGCCGCGTGACGATCCCCGAGATGGCCGCCGACGCGGCCGCGCTGCTCGACGCGCTCGAGCTGCAGGACGCCCACGTGCTCGGCATCTCGATGGGGGGCATGGTCGCCCAGGAGCTCGCGCTCGCCCACCCCGAGCGCGTGCGGACGCTGACGCTCGGCTGCACCTACTGCGGCGGGCCCGGCAGCGCACTCGCCGCGCCCGGAGTGATCGAGCGCCTGGCCGGCGCGATGACCTCCAGGGACCGGGAGGTCGCGATTCGCACCGGCTGGGAGGTGAACGTCTCGCCGCAGTTCGCGGCCGACGAGCAGGCCTGGAGCAGGTTCCGCGAGATCGCCGAGCGCCGCGCGGTCGCGGTGCCTGTCGTGATGGCCCAGATGCAGGCCGTGATGGTGCACGACGCCTACGAACGGCTGCCCTCGCTGCGGATGCCGACGCTCGTGATCCACGGCACCGCGGACGAGCTGCTGCCGGTCGCCAACGGGCGCCTGATCGCCTCGCTGATCCCCGGCGCCCAGCTCGAGGTGTTCGACGGCGTCGGACACCTGTTCTTCTGGGAGCGGCCGCAGCGCTCGGCCGAGCTCGTGCGCGAGCTCGCCGCCGTGCGCGCGTGAGCCCACCGCCGCCCGGCGGCGCGGCGAACTTGCTGGACATAGAGGCCGACGGCACGCTGCTGTCGGGGGAGCTGAGCGGCGAGGGCACGCCGGTCGCGCTGCTGCACGGCCTGACCGCGACGCGCCGCTACGTCGTGATGGGCTCCTCCTCGCTGCAGCGAAGCGGGCACCGGGTGCTCGCCTACGACGCGCGCGGTCACGGCCGCTCGGAGCCCGCCGCCGAGGGCGACTACGGATACGAGCGCCTGGCGCGCGACCTGGCTGCGGCGCTCGCGGCCGCAGGGTTCGCCCGTGCGGTGCTGGCGGGGGCCTCGATGGGCGCCCACACCGCTCTACGGCTGGCGCTCGAGCGTCCGGACCTGGTCGCGGGGCTCGTGCTGATCACGCCCTCCTATGACCCGGAGGACGCGCGCACGCCGGCCGAGCTCGCGCGCTGGGACGCGCTCGCGCGCGGCCTGCGCGAGGGCGGGGTCGAGGGCTTCCTCGCCGCCTACGACCTCGGCGCGATCGCCTCCCCGGCGCGGGAGACCGTCGAGCGCGTGCTGCGCCAGCGCCTGGCCGCGCACGAGCACCCGCAGGCCGTCGCCGACGCGCTGGAAGCGGTGCCGCGCTCCTCGCCCTTCGAGGACGCCGCCGAGCTCTCGCGGCTGGCGGTGCCGACGCTCGTCGTCGCGAGCCGCGACGAGCCCGATCCCGGCCACCCGCTCGCGGTCGCCGAGAGCTGGGCGCGCTGGATCCCCGGCGCGCGGCTCGCCGTCGAGGATGAAGGCCCGCCCACCCACTCGCCGCTCGCGTGGCAGGGAGGACAGCTCTCGCGGCTGATCGCCGGAGTCGCGGCAGACGCACGTATGTGATAACGTACAGCCGATGGCGGTGCGCGAATGGGACGGCTCGAGCTACGACCGCATCTCGGGCGTGATGCAGTCGATGGGCCTCGAGGTGCTCTCGCGGCTGCAGCTGAACGGCGATGAGACCGTGATCGACGCGGGCTGCGGCTCGGGCCGCGTGACCGAAGCGCTCCTCGAGCGCCTGCCGCGCGGGCGCGTGATCGGCGTCGACGCCTCGGCTTCGATGATCGCCGCCGCACGCGAGCGGCTCGGCGACCGCGCCGAGCTGCTCGAGTGCGACCTGCTCGAGCTCGACCTCGGCGAGCCCGCCGACGCGATCCTCTCGACGGCGACCTTCCATTGGATCGGAGACCACGAGCGCCTGTTCGCGCGGCTGCGCGCCTGCCTGCGCCCCGGCGGCAGCCTGGTGGCCCAGTGCGGGGGAGAGGGGAACATCGTCGCCCTGCGCGCCCGCGCGATGCGCGTCGGCGAGCGCGAGCCGTTCGCCGAGCACCTGCGCGAGTTTCGCCCGCCGTGGAACTACGCCGGGCCGGATGAGACGCGCGAACGCCTGCGGGAGGCGGGCTTCCAGGACGCCCAGTGCTGGCTGACGCCCGCGCCGCAGCAGCCCGAGCACCCGCGCGAGTTCCTGCAGACGATCGTGCTGCAGCCGCACGTCCAGGCGCTGCCGGCCGATCTGCGCGAGCGCTTCATGGACGAGGTCCTCGCCGAGCTCGGCGAGCCCGTGGTCGTCGACTACGTGCGGCTCAACATCGACGCGACGGCCTAGACGGCCGCGCCGAGCGCGTCGTCCGCCGCGGCCGGCCCGGCGCTCAGCGCCGAGCCCTGCAGCAGAGCCGCGTAGCGCCCGCCGGCGCGCGCGAGCTCCTCGTGAGTGCCGCGTTCGGCGATCCGCCCGCCGTCGAGCACCAGGATCTGGTCGGCGTCGGAGACCGTCGAGAGCCGGTGCGCGATCGCGATCGTCGTGCGCCCGCGCGCGAGCTCGTCGAGCGCGTGCTGGACCGCGCGCTCGGTCTCGTTGTCGAGCGCCGAGGTCGCCTCGTCGAGTATCAGCACCGGCGGGTTGCGCAGCACCGTGCGCGCGATCGCGATGCGCTGCTTCTCGCCGCCCGAGAAGCGGTAGCCGCGCTCGCCGACCGGCGTCTCATACCCCTCGGGCAACGAGGCGATCAGGTCGTGGATCTGCGCCGCCCGCGCCGCCTCTTCGATCTGCTCGTCGGTGGCCTCCGGGCACGCGAAGCGCAGGTTCTCCCTGATCGAGGCGTGGAACAGGTACGTCTCCTGCGAGACGAGGCCCACCGTCTGGGCGAGCGAGCCGAGCGTGACGTCGCGGATGTCGACGCCGTCGATCGTGACCGCGCCGCGCTCGGCGTCGTACAGGCGCGCGACCAGATAGGCGAGCGTGGTCTTTCCCGAGCCGGTCTCGCCGACGAGCGCGGTGCGGGTGCCGGCGGGGATCTCGGCGTTGATATCCGACAGCGTCCAGGGCGCCTCGGCGTCGTAGCGGAACCAGATGTCGCGAAGCGCGACGTCGCCGCGCACGTGCTCGAGCGGGCGCGCGTCGGGCCGCTCGGCGATGTCCACAGGTAGATCGAGGTACTCGAAGATGCGGCCGAACAACGCCAGTGAGGTCTGCACTTCGAGCCCGACCGAGAGCAGCGACTGGATCGGGAACAACAAGCGCGTCTGCAGCGTCGTGAACGCGACGACTGTCCCGATCGAGATCGCGTGCCCCCCGGCGAATCTCCAGTCCGCCCACCAGGTAGACCAGCGCCGGCATGATCGCGAAGCTCATCTGGACCGTGGCCATCCGCCAGCGGCCCGCCATCCGTGCGCGAACCTCGAGGTCGGCCAGTTCGCCGGACTCCTCGCTGAAGCGCCGCACCAGCTCGGGGAGCGGCCCATCGTCTTCCCGAGCAGGATCCCCGAGACCGACAGCGACTCCTCGACGAGGCTCGACATGTCGGCCAGACGGCTCTGTCGCACGGACTGGATGCGGCGACGCTCCTCGCCGACGCGCCGGGTCAGCCACACGAAGAACGGCAGCAGGATCAGGGAGAAGACCGCCAGGCGCCAGTCGAGCAGGAACATCGCGACTACGGTCGCGACAACGGTGGTCACGTTCTGGACGATCGAGGTCGCGGTGGAGGTGACGACGCTGTCGATTCCCCGATGTCGTTCGCGATCCGAGACTGCACCTCGCCGGTGCGCGTGCGGGTGAAGAACGCGAGCGACATCCGCTGCAGGTGCGCGTACACCGCGGCGCGCAGGTCGTGCATGACGCGCTGTCCGACCTGATTGGAGATCCAGGTCTGCGAGACCCCGATCACGCTCGTCAGGACCGACAGCGCGATCATCCCGGCGACCAGCTCGACCAGCAGCTTCGTGTCGTGCTGCGGGTAGGCGGTGTTGATGATTTCCCGCAGCAGGAACGGGCTGATGACGCCGAGCCCGGCCGCCAGGAAGATCAGCGTCAGCAGCAGCGACAGGCGCGGGCGGTAAGGCGTGAACAGGCGCGCGATCCTGCGCAGCGAGACCGGGGTCGCGGGGACGTCCTCCGGGCTCAGCTCCGGCGCCGGCCGTCGGTGGCCGTCCCCCGAACGCCCCGGCGAGAAGGGCTGGGCGCTCACGCCAGCCACTGTAGCGGCGCGGCGGGAGCGCTCCGGCCCGCGCGCGCGTCGCCGCCCGCCCTACAGCGGCGGCCAAGATCGCGCCTGCCGCGGACGGGGGAGGCGCGCCCGCGGCAGGCGGAGGCGGCAGCGGGTGCCGGGCCGGCCGCGGGCGAGTGAGGCGCCCGCGGCCGGATCCGGCCCCCGTGCCTACGCCCCCGTGGGGGCGGGCGTCGCGCCGTGTCCGCTTTCGTGGCGGCGGACGACGAAGCGCAGCGCGCTGTCCGGGTTGCGCAGCGCCCCGCCCACGGCGAGGATCGCGAACCCGAGACCGCTGAGGAGCAGCGCGATCCCGACGACGACCCCGAACATGCCGACCTGGGTGGCCATGTAGCTCGAAGTTCAGCGCCGTGGAGAGCGCGGTCTCCTGAATCCAGACTTCACGTGCCGGGTTGTCGACCGGCGTGCCCTTGGGTGTCTTCAGGGCCTTGGCTTCTTCGTTCGTGCCTTCGCCGTTGGCGGTCGCGTAGCGCGGCATCTGCGAGTAGTACTTGCCGCCCGTCGCCATCAGCGCGTGGATCACCATGTACTGAGCGAAGCAGCGCGCCTGCGAGCCGCTTTCGACTTTCACGTTCGCCACCGAGCAGCTCGGCACGCTGAGCGTCGCGACGTTCAGCCCGGCCTTGCCCGCCTCTGCCTTGATCGCGCTCGGCGTCATGTCGGGCGTTCCGACGATCTTCTGTTCGACGAGGCTTTCATGGACCGTGCTGCGCCCCTGTGCGCCCATCACGATCGCCCCCACGCCGAAGCCGATCAGCACGACAGCCGCGAGCAGCCCCCCGATCTCCAGTGCCTTTCTCATGGTTCTCTCCTTCGTGGCATTCGACCAGTGCGTTTCGTTGCTTTTCGGGCACAGTCTCGGGCGCCGCGCGAGCGCGAGCATCGGGGGAGCGCGGCTGATCGGCGCGGGTTTGCCGCACCGCGCGATGCGGTTTTTCCGCACGCCCTCAGCCGGTGCGGGGGTGCTCGATGAATCGAGCACCCTGACGGCGATCCCGCCCACCACGCCGCCGACGATCTGCCAGTCGGTCTCGCGGCCGCCGGCTTCGCCGATCTCGTACGTGCGCCCGCTGAGGCGGCCGTGGGGATAGGCGGCCCGCAGTGCCGACAGACGAGATCCGAGCCCGATCCCGCGTGCGGTGCGCAGGCGGGTGAGCGCCGCCGCGACGTGCTCGCGGGGTGGGGCACCCCAATAGCCGCCGCGCAGTTCGATGTCGCTGACCATGCCGGAGACGAGTTCGACGGCGGCATAGCCTTCGCGCTCGAGGTAGCTGCCGTAAAGGCAGAAGCGTTCGTGGCAGGCGCCGCCGCCCCACGCGCGCTCGACCGAGGAGAGCGTGGCGCCGAGCTTGACGGCGCCGATCGAGTGGCCGGGGACGATCAGCACGTCGCGGGCGGTGCTCGGCAGCTGCGCGGGCGCGCCCGCGGCCGCTGCGAGCGCGGCGGCGATGCTCAGCGCGGCGATCGGGAGCCTCATCGAGCCACCTCCGGCCGGCGACCGCGGCGCGGTCGTCGACGGCCTCTGCTGAGGTTACTCCCCGGGGGCGCCTGCGACGAGCGCCGGCGGCGGGGCGCACGGCTACGCTTGGTGGCGAGATGACGCGTGCGGAAACAGCATCGGGGCGCTGAGCGAGCGATGTCGCAACTTGCCGGCCAGCCGCTGACGGACCCGGAGCTGCGGGTGCTCGGCTGCCTGCTCGAGAAGCAGCGCACGACCCCCGACCAGTATCCGCTGTCGCTGAACGCGCTGCGGCTCGCCTGCAACCAGTCGACCAACCGCGACCCGGTCGTCGAGTACGACGAGCACGAGTTGCGGGACGCGCTGCACCGGCTGGAGCGCCGCGGCCTGACGAGGCTGGCGAGCGGCGCCGGCAGCCGCGCGCCCAAGTACCGGCACCTGCTCGCCGAGGCGCTGCCGATGGAGCGCTCCGAGCAGGCGGTGATGTGCGTGCTGATGCTGCGCGGGCCACAGACGCCGGGCGAGCTGAAGCAGCGAACCGAGCGAATGCACCCGTTCGGATCGCTGGAGGACGTCCTCGCGACGCTGCAGAAGCTGATCGGGCGCGGACTGGCGCAGCGCCTCGGGCGGCGCCCGGGGCAGAAGGAGGAGCGCTACGCGCAGCTGCTGGGCGGGGGTTCCCTGGAGAGCGCGGACCTCGCGCCGGCGCCCGAGCCGGCGCACGCCGCCGCGGGCGCGCCCAGCGGCCTCAACGGCCACGCCGCGCTGGAGCAGCGCGTCGCGGTGCTCGAGAGCGCGGTGGCCGAGCTGCGCGAGCGGATCGGCGCCGCCGAGGGCGGGGAGGGGAGCCGGCGTGAGCGCGCACCTGCTGCTCGCGGCGACCTCCGACACGGCCAGCGGCGTCGGCATCCCGGTCGCGGTCGCCGCGGGCCTCGTGTCGTTCCTGTCGCCGTGCGTGCTGCCGCTCGTGCCGGGATACCTCTCGACGGTGATCGGCGTCACGCCGCGCGACCTGCAGGAGGGCGTCGGGGTCAAGCGCGTGCTGATCCCGAGCCTGCTGTTCATCGCGAGCTTCTCGGCGATCTTCATCCTGCTCGGCATGAGCGCCACGGTCATCGGCTCGGCGCTGACGACGCACAAACAGGAGCTCGAGAAGATCGGCGGCTTGCTGATCATCGCGATGGGGGTGATCTTCCTCTCGACGCCGTTCGTCGGGATGTTCAACCGCGAGTGGCACTCCGAGACGCTGCTGCGGCTGGCCGGGCGCGGCGGCCCGCTGGTGGCGGGCGCGGCGTTCGCGATCGCGTGGACGCCGTGCACGAGCATCACGCTGGGGGCGATCCTCACGCAGGCGGCGATCTCGAGCTCGGCGGCGCACGGTGCGCTGCTGCTGGCGTTCTACTCGGCGGGCCTCGCGATCCCGTTCCTGCTGATCGCGCTCGCATTCGACCGCATGACCAACACGCTTTCGGTCGTCAAACGCCACTTCCCGGTGATCATCGCGATCGGCGGCGTCGTCATGATCACGCTCGGGCTGCTGATCGTGACCGGCGAGTTCACGATCCTCAACACGAAGGCGCAGGCGCTGACGAACGAACTCGGGCTGCCCTCGAGCTCGGTGTAGCGCGGGCGCCGGCGGGCCTACGCCTGGCCGGCCTGCGCCTGAGCCGGCGCGGCGCCGTTCGCAGAGGTGTGCTGCGCGCGGTAGCGCGCTTCCCAGGCCTCCTGGTTGCGCTTCGCGTCGAGCACGAACGGCGAGTAGCCGATCGCTTTGACGATCCCCTCGTTGACGGCCGAGTCCGGGAACGGGAGCGGGCGCATGACGTCGACGAACAGCACCACACGGGTCTCGTCGGTGTCGTTCCAGACCTCGTGGTTGAAGGTGTCGTCGAACATCAGGCTCCTGCCCTCCTCCCAGTGGCGGATGTCCTCGCCGACGCGGATGCGGCAGCTCTCGGCGTCCTTGGGGACGATCAACCCGAGGTGGTAGCGCAGCACGCCCTTGTAGGGGCCGCGGTGGTCGAGGATGTGCTTGCGGGGGCTGAGAATCGAGATCATCGCGGTCTTCATGCCGGGGATCGAGCGCATCAGCGCGGCCGTGCGCGGGCACATCTCGACGCCGAGCTTGGCCTCGAAGCCGTAGCCGTAGAGGAAGAACGTCTTCCAGCGGTCGTCGTCGGTGATCTCGATCTGGTCCTTGGAGATGTCCTGGAAGTTGGCCAGGTCCTCCTGCGTGTCGAGCAGCCGCTCGGCCTCCTCGCGGATCACCTCCCAGTTGGCCTCGATGTGCGCCACCCACGGGAAGCGCTCGAGCGGGAAGAACGTCGCGTCGCCGACGAGCGAGCGCCTGCCGATGAAGCGCTCGATCGGCGCGAGGATCGCTTCCCCGACCTTGATCGTCAACTCGACGGTGCGGTCCCAAAGGGACTTCTGCTGCATGTCGACCTCCTCGGCTGGCTTCCCCTCCCGGCCAGCTTATTGGCTCCGACAGACCGTCCCTGGGCACGGGCCCGGGCCGGCGCAGCGGGCGTAGACTCCGCGCACCCGACAGCATGGAGGTCCTGATGACCGGCAGGCGAGGCTTCTTCCTGGGCGTGGGCGCGGCGATCGGCGCGCGGGCGCTCGCGAGACGGGCGCTGCTGTGGCAGCTGCGGCGCAACCTCGCGAGCCTCAACGAAGGCGACTACGGGCCGCTGCTGGCCGCCTACTCGCCGGACGCGGTGCTGCGCTTCACGAACGGGCCCCACCGCTGGGCGGGCGAGCACCGCGGCCGCGACGCGATCGAGCGCTTCCTGACCGAGTTCACGCGCGCCGGGCTGCGCGGAGAGCTGATCGACGCCTGGTTCGCCGGCCCGCCGTGGGCGATGACGCTGATCGGCCGCTTCGACGACGAAGCGCGCGCCCCGGACGGCGAGCTCCTGTACCGCAACCGCGTCGCGATGGTGCTGCGCACCCGCTGGGGCAGGATCGTCGAGCACGACGACTTCTACGAGGACACGGGCAGGATCGACTCCTTCGAGCAGGCGCTCGTCGAGCGCGGCGTGATACCGGTGTCAGCGAACTGACGACGAGACGTTTCGGCTGCTTGGCTCGCCGCCCTCGCTGGGACCGCTGCGCGGGCCCTGAAGAAAACCCGGCCCCCGGCCGCATCATGCGTTCCGGGGGCCGGACAATCAGGAGGGACTGAGGTTCAGGCTGCCTCGCGCAGCGCCGCCAGCTCGGGCGACTCGGCGAGCTTCTTGAGCGCGCGCTGCTCGAGCTGGGAGGCCCGCTCGGCGGAGAAGCCGAGCCGCTTGCCGATCGCGGTCAGCGTCTGGGGCTCCTCGCGCCCGGTGCCGAAGCGCAGGGTCAGGACCTTGCGCTCCGTTTCCGGGAGCTGCTCGATCGCACGGTGGACGATCTGCTCGCGCTCGTGCTCCCAGGCGGTCTCCTCGGGCGCCTCGACGTCCGAGGGGAGCAGGTCGCCGAGCGCGGTGTCGCCGTCTTCGCCGATCTGCTGGTCGAGGCTCACGAGCGCCGCCCGCTGGTGGCGCACCTCCTCGACCTGGTCGATCGGCAGGCCGGTCTCCTTGGCCAGCTCCTCGAGCGTCGGCTCGCGCCCGAGGCGCACCGACAGCTCGCGCTCGACGCGCCCGACCTTGCGGGAGCGCTGGGCGACGTGGACGGGCAGGCGGATCGTGCGGCCGGAGTTCTCCAGGCCGCGCTGGATCGCCTGACGGATCCAGAGCGTGGCGTAGGTCGAGAACCGGAAGCCCTTGCGCCAGTCGAACTTCTCGCTCGCCCTGATCAGGCCGAGCATGCCCTCCTGGACGAGGTCCGCCAGCGGCAGGCCCTGGTTCTGGTAGCGGCGCGCGTTGGAGGCGACGAGCCGCAGGTTGGAGTTGACCAGCAGTTCCTTGGCGTGCAGGTCGCCGCGCTCGATGCGCTTTGCCAGGTCGATCTCCTGTTCGGGGGTCAGCAGGGGGTAGCGACGCGAGTGGGCCAGCAGCTGGTCGACCGACTCGGGGATGAAGGTGTCCGGCATGTGGTGGGCCGGGTCGTCTTCAACCCGCTCGATCGGGCTGTCGAGCCGCACCGAGGAGCGCACTTGGGCGTCCTCGCTGTTCGCGTCCTCGGCGAGGTCGGGGGCCTCGTGCTCGAGCTCTAGGGTGGTGTTTGTGGGGGAATCAGACATGGGCGTCCTTCGTAATCCGATGCTTGCAGTCGGAATTATACGCCTCGATAGTTGCGTTGTCAATCATTCTGTTCGGCGTAGGTTTCCAGGCGCCATTCGACGGTCGGTACGTGCTCCCTGCATTGCGCGCAACCGTACGATGCCCACCTGTACGGGGGATAAACGCGCGAGGACGACAAAAGGATCGCTGCGCGGGCCTTTTATGTCTACCCGCCGCGGCCGCCCCGGTTACAGCGCCCTCGACGCTAAGCTCGCCGCATGAGCAGCGACCTGGCCGGCCGCGCGGTCGCGATCACCGGCGCGTCCTCGGGGATCGGCGAAGCCACGGCGCTCGCGTGCGCCGCCGCGGGGGCCTCGGTCGCGCTGGCCGCGCGCCGGATGGACCGCATCGAGCAGCTCGCCGAACGCATCAACGGCGAGGGCGGCACGGCGCTCGCCCTGCGCACCGACGTGGGGGACGAGGAGCAGGCGGGCGCGTTCGTGCGACGCGCGGCCGAGGAGCTCGGCCGCCTCGACGTGCTCGTCAACAACGCCGGGGTGATGCTGCTCGGCGCGATCGAAGGCGCTCCGACCGAGGAGTGGCGGCGCATGATCGACGCGAACGTCTTCGGGGTCCTCTACTGCACGCACGCCGCCCTGCCCCTGATGCGGGCCCAGGGCTCCGGGCACATCGTCAACGTCAGCTCGGTCGCCGGGCGCTTCGCGCGCGCGGGCTCCGGCGTCTACAACCTCACCAAGTTCGGCGTCGGGGCCTTCTCGGAGGCCCTGCGCCAGGAGGCCGTGCCCGCCGGCATCCGCGTGACGCTGATCGAGCCCGGCGCGGTCGCGACCGAGCTCGTCGACCAGAACCGCCCGGAGATCCAGCAGACGATCCGCGGAGTGCTGGGCGAGGTCGCGCCGCTCGAGTCCGGCGACATCGCCCGCGCGATCCTCTACGCGATCTCTGCGCCGCCGAACGTCGCCGTGAACGAGGTTCTCGTGCGCCCGGCGGGCCAGGTGCGGTAGCGCCCGGGGCGCTTTCGGCGCGTTTTCGCGCCCCGAGGGGGCGGAAACGCCGGTTCGGCAGGGATCCGCGCCACTTTTCCGCGTGTTTCGCGCCCGCAGGGGAGCAGGGTCTGGACTGGACGCTTCCGGTGGGCCGACCGCCGGCGGGAACGGGCGCGACCAGGCGTGCGTGTGCGATGCCGGAGGGCGGCGGCGTCGCCGGCCCGGCGCGCCCTATCGGCACAGCCCGCGATCCGGCGAGGCGATCTGTGCGATCCGTCACAGTTGCCAGAGAACTTTCACCTGAGCGCGCCGGCCGCGGCAGATGGGGCCTGGGCCCGAGAACCCTGCGTGGGTTCCGAGCTGATGGTGGAGAAGTTGCAGGTGTTGCACACGTCGTTCGCGACGCGATAGACCGCGCACCGCACAAACCGGGAGGCCGACGTTTCACCACGTCGGGGGCGCCTCACACACAGCAGTTTTCCACCGCCGGGAGGCAGGAAATGAACCAGGGCAGCAGGATCAGCCGTTGCATCGCCGACGCGCGCTCGGTGACGACACAGCCCGCATGGCTGATCGGAGGAATCGCTGCGCTCGTCGTGTGTGTGATATTCGCCCTGGGCCTCACCGGCCCCGCCTTCGCCGCGTCCACCCTCCAAAAGGCGGCCGTGTCCTCGAAGCAGCGCAAGACCGCCGCCAAGCCGCGCTGCACCGTGATCCGTCACGGCGTGAAGAAGAGGCTTCTCACCGCCGCCTGCATTCACAAGCAGACGCCCGCAAACCAGCAGTCGCACGGGGTCTCGGCGCCGCTCGCGCCCTCCAAACAGGCCGTTCTGATGTCAGCCGCGGCCCCCGCGCCGAGCGTCTTCACGGCCCCGCTGGGGCTCATCACGCCCGCGGTGCCGACGATCTCCTCGATCTCGCCCACCAGCGGGCCGATCACGGGGGGCACGTCGGTCACGATCAAGGGCGCAGGCTTCGCCGAAGGCGCCACGGTCTGGATCGGCAGCAAAGCGAGCAGCGTCGAAGTCGTCTCGAGCACCGAAATCAAGGCGAAAACGCCAGAAGGGCGCGGAAAAGACGAAGTCGTCGTCGACGATGAAGGCGGCGTCTCGGCGAGCGGTCCGACGTTCGCTTATGTATCCCCACCCGTCGTCTCCTCGATCACGCCCACCGAAGGCACCACCGCCGGCGGCACACTCGTACACATCAAAGGCCGAGGGTTCCTCAAAGGCTCCAAGGTGAAGATCGGCTCCGAAGCCACGTCGGTCTCGGTCGTCTCCGAAACGGAAATCACGGCCAAGACCGCCGCCGGCTCGGCCGCGGAAGACGAAGTCGTCGTCGAAGACGAATACGGCTCCTCTAGTGAAGGCCCGAAGTTCACATATGTCACGCCGGCGAGCGTGAGCGCGGTCGAACCGTCGTCCGGGACGACAGGCGGCGGCACCGAAGTCGTGATCACCGGTACGGGCTTCGAAGAAGGTGCGAAAGTCAAGATCGGAAGCGAAGCGACGAGCGTCGAAGTCGTCTCGGAAACGGAAATCAAGGCCAAGACCGCCGCCACACCGGCGGGCAAAGACGAAGTCGTCGTCTCCTACTCCAACGGGGTGGCCTCGACCGGCGGGCCGTCGTTCACCTACGTGGCTCCCGCCTCGGTCAGCTCTGTCGCGCCCGCGACGGGCACCACCGCCGGCGGCACGGCCATCGTGATCAAGGGCAAAGGCTTCCAGAAAACCGGCACCAAAGTGAAGGTCGGAAGCGAAGCGACCGGTGTGGAAGTGCTCTCCGAAACCGAAATCAAGGCGAAAACCGCCGCGGGGAGCGCGGGTAGCGACGAAGTCGTCGTCGAAGACACCTTCGGCGCCTCCAAAGGCGGCCCCTCGTTCACCTACGTGGCGCCCGCCGAAGTCGAATCGATCGAACCGACCAGCGGCTCGACCGCCGGCGGCACGACCGTCACGATCAAGGGCAAGGCGTTCGCCAAAACCGCGACCGTCACCATCGGCAAGGCGGCCACGAACGTCGAATACGTCAGCGAAACCGAACTGAAGGCCAAGACCGTCGCCGACACGGCAGGCGAAGACGAAGTCGTCGTCTCAAACGCCACGAACGTCCCCTCCACCGAAGGCCCGGCCTTCACCTACGTCGCGCCGCCGACGGTGACCTCCGTCAGCCCCTCGACGGGCTCGACCGAAGGGGGCACGGCCGTCGTGATCAAGGGCACGGGCTTCGTGGAAGAAGCCAAGGTCAAGATCGGCAGCGAAGCGACGAACGTCGAAGTGCTCTCGAGCACCGAAATCAAGGCCAAGACCGCGGCGACGGCGGCGGGCAAAGACGAAGTGGTCGTAGAAGACACGAAAGGCAAGAACGCCACCGGACCAACCTTCACCTACGTCGCCCCGCCGAGCGTCAGCTCCATCGCCCCGACGGAAGGCAACACCGCCGGCGGCACGCTCGTCCACGTCAAAGGCAAAGGGTTCCTGAAAGGCTCGAAGGTCAAGATCGGCTCCGAAGCCGCCTCCGTGGCGATCGTCTCCGAAACCGAAATCACCGCCAAGACCGCGGCGGGCTCGGCGGGCGAAGACGAAGTCGTCGTCGAAGACGAATACGGCAAGTCCGCCGAAGGTCCGAAGTACAAGTACGTCACGCCGCCGACCGTCACCGCCATCGAACCCTCCTCGGGCACGACCGCGGGCGGGACCGAAGTGGTGATCACGGGGACCGGGTTCGAAGAAGGTGCGAAAGTCAAGATCGGGAGCGAAGCGTCGAGCGTCGAAGTCGTCTCGGAAACGGAAATCAAGGCCAAGACAGCCGCCACCGCGGCGGGCAAAGCCGAAGTCGTCGTCTCGTACTCCAACGGCGTCGCCTCGACCGGCGGCCCCTCGTTCACGTACGTGGCTCCCGCGTCGGTCACCTCGGTCGCGCCCGCGACGGGCTCGACCGCGGGCGGAACTGCGATCGTGATCAAGGGCAAAGGCTTCCAGAAAACCGGCACGAAAGTGAAGGTCGGAAGCGAAGCGACCGGTGTCGAAGTCATCTCCGAAACCGAAGCCAAGGCCAAAACGGCCGCGGGCTCGGCCGGCGCCGATGAAGTGGTCGTCGAAGACACCTACGGGGCCTCGAAAGCCGGGCCCTCGTTCACCTACGTCGCCCCGGCCGAAGTCGAATCGATCGAACCGACCAGCGGCTCGACCGCCGGCGGCACGACCGTCACGATCAAGGGCAAGGCGTTCGCCAAAACCGCGACCGTCACCATCGGCAAGGCGGCCACGAACGTCGAATACGTCAGCGAAACGGAACTGAAGGCCAAGACCGTCGCCGACACCGCGGGCGAAGACGAAGTCGTGGTCTCCAACGCCACGAACGTGGCTTCGGCGGAAGGCCCGAAGTTCACGTACATCGCGCCGCCTACCGTGACCTCGATCACCCCGGCGACGGGCTCCACCGAAGGCGGCACCAAAGTCGTCATCAAGGGCACCGGCTTCACCGAAGAAGCCAAGGTCAAGATCGGCAGCGAAGCCACCAACGTCGAAGTCGTCAGCGAAACCGAAATCAAGGCGAAGACCGCCGCCACCGCGGCCGGCAAAGACACGGTCCTCGTAGAAGACACCAAAGGCAAGAACGCCACCGGACCGACCTTCACCTACGTTGCCCCGCCGAGCGTCAGCTCCATCAGCCCGACGGAAGGCAGCACCGCCGGCGGCACCCTGGTCCACGTGAAAGGCAAAGGGTTCCTGAAAGGCTCGAAGGTCAAGATCGGCTCCGAAGCCACGTCCGTGGCGATCGTCTCCGAAACCGAAATCACGGCCAAAGCGGCCGCGGGGTCGGCGGGCGAAGACGAAGTCGTCGTCGAAGACGAATACGGCAAGTCCGCCGAAGGTCCGAAGTACAAGTACGTCACGCCGCCGACCGTCAGCGCCATCGAACCCTCCTCGGGCACGACCGCCGGAGGCACGGAAGTCGTGATCACCGGGACGGGCTTCGAAGAAGGCGCCAAAGTCGACATGGGCAGCGCAGCCACGAACGTCGAAGTCGTCTCCGAAACCGAAATCAAGGCCAAGACCGCCGCCACCGCGGCGGGCAAAGCCGAAGTCGTCGTCGCCTACGCCAACGGCGTCGCGTCGACCGGCGGCCCCTCGTTCACGTACGTGGCGCCGCCGTCCGTGACCTCGGTCGCGCCCGCGACGGGCTCGACCGCGGGCGGAACTGCGATCGTGATCAAGGGCAAAGGCTTCCAGAAAACCGGCACGAAAGTGAAGGTCGGAAGCGAAGCCACGGGCGTCGAAGTCGTCTCCGAAACCGAAATCAAGGCCAAAACGGCCGCGGGCTCGGCCGGCGCCGATGAAGTCGTCGTCGAAGACACCTACGGGGCCTCGAAAGCCGGGCCCTCGTTCACCTACGTCGCCCCGGCCGAAGTCGAATCGATCGAACCGACCAGCGGCTCTACCGCCGGCGGCACGACCGTCACGATCAAGGGCAAGGCGTTCGCCAAAACCGCAACCGTCACGATCGGCAAGGCCGCGACCAACGTCACCTGGGTCAGCGAAACCGAAATGACCGCCAAGACGGCGGCCGACACAGCCGGCGAAGACGAAGTCGTCGTCTCCAACGCCGCGAACGTGGCTTCGGCGGAAGGCCCGAAGTTCGCCTACATCGCACCGCCGACCGTGACCTCGATCACCCCGCTGACGGGCTCCACCGAAGGCGGCACGAAAGTCGTCATCAAGGGCACCGGCTTTACCGAAGGCGCGAAAGTCAAGATCGGCAGCGAAGCCACCAACGTCGAAGTCGTAGGCGAAACCGAAATCAAGGCCAAGACCGCCGCCACGGCAGCGGGCAAAGACACGGTCGTCGTCGAAGACACGAAAGGCAAGAACGCCACCGGGCCTACGTTCACCTACGTCGCCCCGCCGAGCGTCAGCTCGATCACCCCGACGGCGGGCAGCACGGCCGGCGGCACCCTGGTCCACGTGAAAGGCAAAGGGTTCCTGAAAGGCTCGAAGGTCAAGATCGGCTCGGAAGCCACATCGGTCTCGGTGGTCTCCGAAACCGAAATCACGGCCAAGACCGCCGCCGGCTCGGCCGCGGAAGACGAAGTCGTCGTCGAAGACGAATACGGCAAGTCCAGCGAAGGCCCGAAGTTCACGTATGTGGTCCCGGCGAGCGTGAGCTCGATCGAACCGGCGAGCGGCACGACCGCCGGCGGGACCGAAGTCGTGATCACGGGGACCGGCTTCGAAGAAGGCGCGAAAGTCAAGATCGGCAGCGAAGCGACGAGCGTCGAAGTCGTCTCGGAAACGGAAATCAAGGCCAAGACCGCCGCCACCGCGGCGGGCAAAGCCGAAGTCGTCGTCGCCTACGCCAACGGCGTCGCGTCGACCGGCGGCCCCTCGTTCACGTACGTGGCGCCGCCGTCCGTGACGTCCGTCGCACCGTCCACCGGCTCGACCGCGGGCGGAACTGCGATCGTGATCAAGGGCAAAGGCTTCCAGAAAACCGGCACGAAAGTGAAGGTCGGAAGCGAAGCCACGGGCGTCGAAGTCGTCTCCGAAACCGAAATCAAGGCCAAAACGGCCGCGGGCTCGGCCGGCGCCGATGAAGTCGTCGTCGAAGACACCTACGGGGCCTCGAAAGCCGGGCCCTCGTTCACCTACGTCGCCCCGGCCGAAGTCGAATCGATCGAACCGACCAGCGGCTCTACCGCCGGCGGCACGACCGTCACGATCAAGGGCAAGGCGTTCGCCAAAACCGCAACCGTCACGATCGGCAAGGCCGCGACCAACGTCACCTGGGTCAGCGAAACCGAAATGACCGCCAAGACGGCGGCCGACACAGCCGGCGAAGACGAAGTCGTCGTCTCCAACGCGACGAACGTGGCTTCGGCGGAAGGCCCGAAGTTCGCCTACATCGCACCGCCGACCGTGACCTCGATCACCCCGGCGATCGGCTCGACCGAAGGCGGCACCGCCGTGGTCATCAAGGGCTCGGGCTTCGTCGAAGGGGCGACGGTGAAGATCGGCAGCGAAGCCACCAGCGTCGAAGTGCTCTCGAGCACCGAAATCAAGGCCAAGACCGCCGCCACCGCCGCCGGCAAAGACACGGTCGTCGTCGAAGACACCAAAGGCAAGACCACGACCGGGCCGACGTTCACGTACGTCGCGCCGCCGACCGTGACGTCGATCACCCCGTCCGAAGGCAGCACCGCCGGGGGCACGCTGGTCCACATCAAAGGCAAAGGGTTCCTGAAAGGCTCGAGCGTGACGATCGGCAAGGCGGCACGCGAAGTGACGATCGTCTCGGAAACGGAAATCACCGCCAAGACGCCGTCCTACAGCGCCGGCGAAGTCGAAGTGATCGTCGAAAGCGAAGACGGGTCCTCGAGCGAAGGCCCGAAGTTCAAGTTCGTATGAGGCACCGGCGGGTTCGGGGCCGGGCCAGGAGCCCGGCCCCGGACCGCCGCTAGCCGCTGCGTGCCGGCGGCGGGGCGATCTCCAGCAGCTCGCCGCCGGTGTGGTCGACCTGGAGGGTCGTGTGGTCGAGCCCGAAGCGCTCGCGCAGCGTCTGCTCCATCCGGCGCCGCGCGCGGTGGCAGTCGGTCTGAGGGTCGACCAGGACGTGCGCCGAGAGCGCGGGGAAGCCGCTCGTGACCTCCCAGACATGCAGGTCGTGGACCTCGACGACGCCGGGCTCGCCCACGAGCGCGCGCCCGATGGACTCGGGATCGAGCTCCTTCGGGGCGGCCTCCATGAAGATCCGACCCGAGGCGAGGACCAGCCCGACACCGGCGTGGATCATCAGCGCGGCGATCACGAGGGAGGCGATCGGGTCGGCTCGCTCGTAGCCGGTGGCGAGGATCACGCCGGCCGCGATCGCGGTGCCGAGGAAGCCGTACAGATCGGTGAGCACGTGCCGGAAGCTGCCCTCGATGTTGAGGCTCGAGCGGTCCGCACCGGCGAGGGTGAGGGCGGCGATCACGTTCACGGCCGCGCCCACGAGCGCCACGCCGAGCACCAGCCCGGCGCGCACGTGCGGCGGCGAGACGAGCCGGCTGATCGCCTCGAAGACGATGAAAGCGGCCACCACGAGCAGCGTCACCCCGTTGGCCTGCGCGGCGAGGATCTCGAGGCGCCGGAAGCCGAATGTCAGCGCCCCGGCGGCCGGTCGCGCCGCCATGCGGATCGCGAACAGCGAGAAGCCGATCGCTCCGGCGTCGGCGAGCATGTGGCCGGCGTCCGAGAGCAGCGCGAGTGAGTTCGCGATCACGCCGGCCACGACCTCGGCGACCATCAGGCCGACGATCAGCGCGAGCGCCCACGCCAGGCGCCTGCGGTCTGCGCCGCCCGCGTGAACGTGGACATGGCCGTGAGCGTGCTGATGCGCCACCGCCCCAAGATACGCCAGCGTCCAGCGCCCGCCGCCGCGGTTTGCGGCCCGGCGGCGCGTTTACGCTGCTCCGATGGACAACGGGCAGGCCAGCGAGGCGCCGCCGGGGCAGCGCCGCACGACGCTCGTCTCGATCGGCGCAGCCTCGCTGCTGGTGGCGCTGAAGCTCGGCGTCGGGCTCGCGACCGGGAGTCTCGGTCTGGTCGCGGCCGGGATCGAGTCGAGCGGGGATGTCCTCGCCGCGGTCATGACGTTCTTCGCGGTGCGCCTCGCCGGCCGTCCAGCCGATCGAGGCCATCCCTACGGGCACCGGCGCGCTGAGAACCTGGGGGCGCTCGGCGAGGCGGCGATCCTGATCGGCGGCGCGCTGGTCGTGACGGTCGCGGCGGTCACGCACCTGATCCACGGCACCTCGGCGCCGCAGATCCGCTGGTACCAGTTCGCCGTGATCGGGGTGGCGGTCGCGCTCGACGCCGGCCGCACGATCGTCTCGGCGCTCGGCGCCCGGCGTTATGACAGCCCCGCGCTGCTGTCGAACGCGGTCCACTTCGGCGCCGACCTGCTCGGCTCGATCGCGGTGCTCGCCGGCCTGCTGGTCGCCAAAGCCGGGTTCGCGGCCGGGGACTCGGTGGCGGCGCTGCTGGTCGCCGGGCTGACCATGTTCGCGGCCGGGCGCCTGCTGGCGGTGAACGCGAACGTGCTGATGGACCGCACGCCCGCCGAGGCGCGCGCGGCCGCCGAGCGCTCGATCGAATCGCTCGGCGGCGGGATCGAGCTCGGCCGGCTGCGTCTGCGCGAGTCGGCCGGCAGGTTCTTCGCCGACGTGGTCGTGAGCGTGCCCGCCGGACAGGCGCTCGTCGAGAGCCACAGCGCGGCCGACCTCGTCGAGCAGGCAGTCGAGCGCGCCCTGCCCGGAAGCGACGTGATCGTGCACGTCGAGCCGCGGCGCCGCGGCCTCGACCTGCGCGACCGGGTGCTCGCGATCGCCCTGACCGAGCCGCTCGTCAAGGAGGCTCATGACATCGCCGTGTTCGAGCAGGACGGCTCGGCGAGCGTCTCGCTGCACCTCAAGTTCCCGGACGACCTCGACCTGCGCACCGCGCACGAGGTTGCCGAGCGCGTCGAGCACACGGTCCGGGAGCTCCCCGAGGTCAGCGACGTGCAGACGCACCTGGAGCCGCTCGAGCGCCCGCTGCGGGTGGCGGGCGGCGCAGCGCCGCCGGGCGCGAACGAGAGCGCGATCAGGGCGCTCGTGCGGGAGCGCACGGGCGGCGAGCCCCAGCGCGTGAGGCTGATCCCGACAGAGACCGGCGATGTCGTGTTCCTCACGCTCGCGGGCCGCGGCGCCGAGTCGCTGACCGATGCGCACGAGCTGGCCGGACAGCTCGAGGACCAGCTGCGCCAGCAGCTGCCGGGGATCGCCGACGTCGTGGTGCACACCGAGCCCTGAGCGGGCGCGTCGCGGCATCTGAGCGGCCAGCCACCCGAACACGCACACAGGGCGGCGCAAGCGGCTTCTGAGGCCGGGTACACCACCCGGGCGAGGGCGTAGCATGGGCTTCGCCGGGCCCCGTCGCGGGAAGGATCCCGGGCAGGTGGTGTCTGGAAACCGACGGCCACGAGACTGGAGGATCCGAACGTGAACACGACGACATCCGCACCGCCGCACGCGCCGGAGCGCCCGCAGCGCCTTCGCATCGCCGGCGCGGCGGCCGCGCTGGCGCTCGGCCTGGTGGCGTTCGCCGGTTGCGGGAGCTCCTCGAGCTCGGGCTCGAACTCCACGGCCTCGACTCCGGCCGCGCCGAGCACGACGAACGCCACGACCGCCCCCTCGAGCGGCGGATCGAGCTCGGTCAGCGAGTCCGCCAACCCGAGCGGTCAGCTCGAATACACGAGCAAGACGCTGACCGCGAAAGCGGGCCAGGTCTCGATCGCGTTCACGAACATGTCGCCGCTGTCGCACAACATGACGATCGAATCCTCGTCTGGGCAGACCGTCGGCGCGACGCCGACGTTCCAGGGCGCCACCAAGACGCTGTCGCTGAACCTCAAACCGGGGACCTACAAGTTCTTCTGCACGGTGCCGGGCCACCGGCAGGCCGGCATGGAAGGGACGCTGGTCGTCAAGTAGCGGTGCGTGCTGCCGCGTTGGCCCGGTGCGACTCCTTGACGCGGTAGAGCTCCACGTCGGCGGCGCGCATCAGATCCTCCGGGAGCTGGTGAGCGCCACTGGCGAGGCCGACGCTCATCGGGATGCCCTCGTCGAGGCCGAGCTCCGGCATTCGCCGCGCCGCGGCGGCATCCGTAAGGCGCCTGGCGACCGCCCGCGCCTGCGGCTCGCCGCCCTCGATCGCGACCACGAACTCGTCGCCGCCGAGGCGCCCGTAGACGTCCTCGCCCCGCAGCACGTCGCGCAGGCACGCCGCGAGCTCGCACAGGACGCGGTCGCCGGCGTCGTGGCCGTGGGTGTCGTTGACCTGCTTGAAGCGATCCAGGTCGATCATCAGGACCGAAAGCGGCTCGCCGGAGCGGCGCGCGCGGGAGCCCGCGCGCGAGAGCGCCTCCTTCAGACCGCGCCGGTTCGCGAGGCCGGTGAGCGGGTCGGTGCGGGCCGCGAGGTCGAGCTCCTCTGACAGCCGCCCGAGCCGGGCGCGGTCGCGCAGCGAGCGTGCGAACAGCCCGAGCAGCAGTAGCCCGAGCATGCTGACGAGCGCGAAGATCAACCACGGCAGCACCTGCTCGAGCCCCTGGACGGTCGCGAACAGGCGGTTGTCGGGCACCATCAGGACCATGCTCCACGGCGTGCCGGCGATCGGCGCGATCGTGAACGTGCTCGGCGTCGGGGCGCCGGGAACCGGGCCGACGGTGGCGGTCGCGCTCGCGCGCGCGAGCGCCGGGTGGGCGCGTGCGAGCGTTCCCGCCGCCGTGTCAGGGCTCGCCGCGAGCACGTTGCCGAGGCCGTCGACGAGCAGCACCTCGTGCTGCGGGTAGGCGATCGCGCGCGCCACGAAGGCCTCGAGCTGCGGGCTCCTGACCGCATACGCAGCGGCGAACACGCGCCGGCCCGAGCGCGGCGTGGCGAACGGTACGGCCACCGCCGTGACATCGCCGGCGCCGACGCCGGCGTTGATCACGTTCGACACCGCGGTCGACCCGCTCTCGGTCGCGGCCGCCGCAGCGGCGGCCGACGGGAAGCGCGCGGTCAGGCGCCTGCCGATGAGCGTGGGGTCGGGCGGCAGCGCGTCGAGCACCGTGCCGTGCTCGTCCGCCAGCACCGCGGCGGTGCTGCCGAACGCCGCCGCGACCGTCTGGAAGGCGGTGTGCGAGACCGTGGGGGGGAGAGGAAGCGCGCCGCGGTGCCCTGCTCGCGCGCCGCCTGCTGGGCGAGATAGGTCGAGACGAGGTTCGCCGAGGCGACGCCGCGCAGCTTGAAGTTGTCGAGTAGCTGCTGGCGGGCGGTGTCCTGGGCGTTGCCGATCACGACCGCGAGCGTGCCGAGCACGATCGCCAGGGCGAGAGCCGCGAGACCCACCGTGCCAGGCCGTGACCCTCGCCTGCTCCGCCGAGGGAACATGACGTCTGAATCGGCTCTGCAGAGCGAAAGCTTTAGCGCCGGAACGCTACGTGCGCGCCCACTCGGGCCGCCCGCGCGAGACGACGTGGGCGATCAGCGCCACGCCCGCCGACAGCCCGCACGCGACCCCGAGCGCGGCGCCGATCGAGACGTGCAGCACGAGCAGCCCGCCGGTGAGCGCGCCGAGCAGCATCGCGCCGACCGCGACCAGGCGCCGGGTGTGAAGAGGCTTCGCACCGTGTCCGGCGGAGGCCGCATCCGAGGCCAGGGCCGTGATCGTTTTCGTCAGCACGGTGGTCGTGAGCTCGGGGACGTTGAGCCGCCCTGCGGCAGCGTTCTGGATCCCCATCGCACCTGCGAGCAGCGCCGTGATCGCGTAGCGCGCGCCGTCAGCGGTCGGCTCTGAGGCGAGCAGCGCGACCGCGAGCGCGAGCGCCACGAGCGCGGTCTGCACCCCCCCCGGCGCCGCGCAGGAGGTGGCCGCGATGCGAGCCGAGGCGCGCGCCGATCGACCCGCCCGCGAGCGCGCCGATCATGAAGGCGCCGAGCGCGATCAGCGAACTCGCGACCGACAACCCGCCGGCGCCTGCAAGAGCGAAGCCGAGGAACACGATGTTGCCGGTCATGTTCGCGACGAACACGTGGCCGAGCCGCAGGTAGCTGACAGCGTCCACGACCCCGGTGAGAAACGTCAGCGACACGAGCAGCGGCACGAGCGGGCCCTCGCGGGGCTCCGGCCGCAGGCGCGCGCGCAGCCCGACGGCAGCGGCGCTCACCGCGCGCGCCGGCGCGCCGCGGCGCAGGTGGCTGGATCGCCCGCCGTCACGGCATCACCGTAACGCGGGACACCGGGGCGGACGTGGCTCAGTCGAGCTCGATCGCGATCTCGCCGAGCGGTGCGCGCTCGGGGACGCGCTGATCCTGGACCGGGTCGCCGAGGTACAGCAGGCCTACGGGCGTCTCCTCGGGCCCGATCCCGAGCAGCTTCCGGGCGTGCGGATCCTCGAGCAACGGCACCGTGCGCCAGTAGGCGGCCAGGCCGCGGGCGTGGGCACCGAGCAGCACGATGTAGGCGGCGACGCCGGTCGCGAGCACGTCCTCGCGATCCTGGGCCGGGTCGCCCGTGAGCTGCGCGCTCACCGCGACCAGCGTCGGCGCGCGCGCGAGCTTCACCGCCGAGCCGGGCGCGCGCTCCTCGGCGAGCTCCATGAGCCGCTCACGCGTGCGCGGGCCGAGCACGCGAAAGCGCCAGGGGTTCGTGAGGTGGTGATTCGGCGCCCAGCTCGCGAGCTCGAACAGCTCGAGCAGCTCGCTGCGGTCGACCTCGCGCGGCCCGAACGCCTTGTGCGTGCGGCGCGTGCGGATAGCCTTCTCGACGTCCACGCCCCCACCCTAGAGGCCCCCGAGATCGAGCCCGCCGCCCACACCGACAGCGCCCTCCCGAGCGCCGCTTGAGCACCGCGGAAATCGTCTGCATAGCGCTGGCGGGTCTCGCCGCGGGCACGATCAACACGGTCGTCGGCAGCGGCACGCTGATCACGTTCCCGGTGCTGCTCGCGTTCGGCTACGCGCCGGTGCGGGCGAACGTGTCGAACACGGTCGGCCTCGTGCCGGGCTCCGTGTCCGGCGCGATCGGCTACCGCACCGAGCTGCAGGGCCAGCGCAGCCGGGCGCTGCGGCTCGGGACGATGTCGGTGCTGGGGGGGATCACCGGCGCCGTGCTGCTGCTCGTGCTGCCGGCGAGCGCCTTCAAGGCGATCGTGCCGGTGTTCATCGCGATCGCGCTCGTCCTGACGGTCCTGCAGCCGCGCATCATGCGCTGGCTGGCGAGCCGGCAGATCGACCTGCAGCGGCCGAACCACCCGCTGACGGCGCTCGCGGTGTACCTGACCGGCGTCTACGGCGGCTACTTCGGCGCCGCCCAGGGGATCATCCTGCTCGCGATCCTCGGCATCGCCCTCGCGCAGGACCTGCAGCGTACGAACGCGCTCAAGAACGTGCTCGCGGGCCTCGTCAACGGCGTCGCCGCCGTGTACTTCGTGATCGCCACCCACATCGACTGGGGCCCGGCGCTGCTGATCGCCGGCGGCTCGATGCTCGGCGGGCAGGTCGGCGCGCGCTACGGGCGGCGGCTGCCGCCGGCCGGGCTGCGGGCGCTGATCGTGGTGGTCGGCATCGCCGCGATCGTGCAGCTGGTGTTCGACTGAGCTGCCGGCGTGGGGCGCTCAGGCGCCGCCGAGCTGCTGGACGATCAGGAAGACGTTGAGCACCGCGATCAGCCCCGCGCAACCCCAGGCAGCCACGCGCGTCAGCAGGCGGTTCACGTGCTCGCCCATCACGTCGCGTCGCGAGGTCAGCAGCACGAGTGGCACGAGCGCGAAGGGGATCCCGAACGAGAGCACGACCTGGCTGAGCACCAGCGCGGCGGTCGGGTTGACACCCAGCGCCAGCACCACGAGGGCGGGGACCATCGTCACCGCGCGGCGCACGAACACCGGGATCCGCACCCCGATGAACCCCGACATCACGACCTGCCCCGCGTAGGTGCCCACGCTCGAGGACGACGCACCGGAGGCGAGCAGCGCGACCGCGAACGCCAGCGCGGCGCTGCCGCCGACGAGGCGTCCGAACTCGGCGTGGGCCTGCGTGATGCTGCTCAGCCCTGCCAGCCCGGGCACGTGGAACAGCTTTGCCGCCACGGCCAGCATCGCGAGGTTGACGATGCCCGCAAGGCCGAGCGCCAGGATCACGTCGAAGCGCTCGAAGCGCAGGACCCGTGCGCGCTCGCGCTCGTTCCTGACGGGGACGCGCCGGTTGGTGAGCGCCGAGTGCAAGTAGACGACGTGGGGCATCACGGTGGCACCGATGATCCCGACGGCGAGGTACAGCGAACCGCTGCCGCGCAGGCCCGGGATCAGCCCCTGAAGCGACGCGTGCGCGGAGGGTCCGATGTGCAGCGCCTCGTATGTGAAGCCGGCGAAGATGATCCCGAGCAGCGCGGTGATGGCAAGCTCGAAGCGCCGGTGGCCGCGACGCTGCAGGCCCAGGATCCCGAACGCGATGACACCGGTCACCAGTCCCGCCGGCAACAGCGGCATCCCGAACAAGAGGTTGAGTCCGAGCGCAGCGCCGAGGAACTCGGCGATGTCGGTGGACATCGCCATCACCTCCGCCTGTATCCACATTCCCCAGGAGACAGCCTGCGGGAACCGCATCCGGATGTTCTCCGGCAGGTCGTGCTCGGTGACGATGCCGAGCTTGGCCGACATGTACTGGATCAACATCGCCATCAGGTTCGCGAGCAGCACGACCCACAGGAGCAGGTAGCCGTAGCGGGCGCCGCCTTCGATGTTGGTTGCGAAGTTGCCGGGGTCCACATACGCGACCGCTGCCACGAAGGCCGGCCCGAGCATCGCGAGCGTCGCCCGCACGCGTCCTTTCGCGAGCACCTGTTCCAGAGCGCTCGGCAGCTCGGGGGCGAGCGCGAGCGGCGTCCCGTCGGCGCCCTCGAGCGCCGGCAGCGAAACGCGGGGGGAGGGCTCACGCGGGCGACTCTCCGGACTCGACGCGGATCGCGCGAGTCAAAGCGTCGCCGAGCGCGTGCGTGCGCTCGCCGAAGCGGACGAACAGCGGGCCGCCGAAGGGCTGGCGCTGGATCACCTCGAGCTCGTCGCCGAGCGCGATGCCCTGCTCGGCGAGGTAGCGGAGCATCTCGGGATCGGAGTCCGACACGCGCACGAAGCGCCCGGTCGCCCCGATCGCCAGCTCGTCGAGACCGCGCGTCTCGCCCTCGTGCAGTTCGAACTCCTCCGACGGGATCGGATCGCCGTGGGGGTCGACCGTCGGGTGGCCGAGCTTGGCCGCGATCAGCTCCTCGAGGTCGTCGGAGAGCACGTGCTCGAGCACCTCGGCCTCGTCGTGCACACGGTCCCAGGGCATCCCGAGGACCTCGGCCAGGTAGCTCTCGAGCAGGCGATGGTGGCGGATCACCTCGAGCGCGATGCGCCGCCCGGCGGGTGTGAGGCGCACGCCGCGGTAGGGGACGTGCGTGGTCAGGCCGAGCTCGTCCAGGCGCCGAAGCATCGCGGAGACCGAGCCGGGCGTGATGCCGAGGCGCTCGGCCAGCGCGTTGGTCGGCACCGGTTGTTCGCTGCGCGATTCGAGCGAGAAGATCGCCTTCGAGTAGTCCTCGACAGCGGGCGTCCGGAGCGCTTCCTTGGTGGCCATGGGAAAAGGATAAGGCAAGCCAAACTCTTCTTCAAGGCATGACTGGACCCGATGGTCGGATCGGCTGGAGGAGGGGCTTGCCCGAGACCACGCCGCAGCCGTTCTCGCATGTAGGCGGCCGCGCGGGCAGAGGGGCGCCACGCGGCGGGGGCCGGACGGAGGAGTTGAGCGCCGGAGGCGTCTAGGAGGTCTTCTGGCGCGCCGCGTGCCCGAAGCTCGAGCTGTCGACGAGCGCCGTAACGCGCACCTTCAGCGCCGCGAGCCGAGCCGCCTCCTGCGCTTGGCTGAGTCGGCCCTGGGAGACCACCGTCTGCAGGCGGGTGGCGATCGAGGCGACGATCACTTCGACGAGGCCGGAGGCGGACTTGCCCGGCGTCCTATCGGCGATCTGCGCGAGCGTCTTGCCCGAGCGGAGCTCGGAGCGCAGCTGCCTGCGCGTGATGCCGAGGTAGGAGATCACCGTCGAGCGCAGGCGGTGGCGCGAGCGGCCCAAGCGCGCGTGGGCGAGGCCGGGCCGGTTGACGAGCGCCTTGACCTGGGCCGGCAGCTGGCCGCTCTGGGCCAGTGCGCGCGCCTTGCGGGCGGCGACGAGGGCGGCGATCAGACCCGCTTCGTTGTGCCCGGGCGTCGCGGCGGCGATCTGCGCAAGGCTCTTGCCCGAGCGCAGCTGCTGCTCGAGCTGGGCCTTCGAGATTCCGAGGTAGGCGGACGCGGCGCCGAGGACGCCACCGCCGCGCAGCGCGTGGGCGCCGTGGCGGTGGTGGCCGGTGCCGCCGTCGGTCGCGCCGAGCGCGACCGCGGTCCCACCGACGAGCAGCGCGAGAAGTGCCACGACGAGCGCGATGCGACGCTTGAACGACCCGCCATTGCCGAACATCCGGCTCACGCGGCCAGTGTGGCAGGCGTGCATAAAGCCCGCCTCAGGCTCGGAGGTTCAGGATCTGACGCATAATCGGGGGATATGGAGCGTCCTGCGCGCACACGCCGGTCGCGGCGGGCCCTGCTGGGCTTGCTGGCGCTGCTCGCGCTCGGGCCCGTCGCTGCCCGCGCCGAAGGAGGCCGCGAGCGTGTCCCGCTGAGGTGGTCGCTCGTGCAGGTCGGGCCGCATGAACGCTCGCTCGAGATCAGCTACACGTACGGCGGCTGCCAGCAGGCGCCGCGGACGGCGCTGGCCGAAACGGCGACGAGCGTGAGCATCACCGCGACGGTCGAAGACCAACAGGTGAGCGGCCCATGCCCGGCCTTCGCGGTGATCGCGTTCCACACGGTCGTGCTCGCGCACCCGCTGGAAGGACGCGCGCTGGCCGGGGCGTGGCAGCCCTCAGGTGCGATGCCGTTCGGCCCGAAGGGCGTGCGGCGCCTGATAGGCCTCTCGCCCGCCGACGCCCGCAAGCTGCTGTCGGAGGGCGGGGCGGGGACGATCCACCTCGTGGCGCGCTACGAGCACCGTCATGTGCCGCGGGCTCGCGTGATCGCGCAGAACCCACGGGCGGGGGACGCCCTGCCGGGGAGTCACGCGATTCACATCGTCGTCGCGTCGCCCGGCGGCTAGCGCCAGCCGGGCCGCCTCACTCGGAGATCACTCCCAAGCGGTCGAGCGCCACCTCGGGGGCCAGGGAGATGATCTCCTCGATGCGCCGGCCACCGCTCGTCCAGCGCCGGACCAAGCGGCCGTGCTCGTCGGTGAAGCTCTCGTGCTCGGGTCCGACATCGGGCGGGAACCGTTCATGCGATTCCCGTTCGAAGGCTTCGATCTGGGGGCCGTAGCCCGCGCCGCTGATGGACATGGGGACAGGCTAGTCGGGTCGGTCGGCGCCTGGCACGACGGGAGGTCGGGCGATCGCCTACTGACGCTGCCCGGCCACGATCGCGCCGCAGCTGGAGCAGACGAGCAAGACCCACGTCGAGCTGTACGGGGGCACCACCAGCTTGCGCTCTTCGGGCGTCGATTGGCTCCTGCACGACGGGCACATCGGCACCTGCTGCTGTCGCGGCTCCTCGGAGGCTCCTGCTCCAAACCCGCTGTCGGCCATCGGGGCCAGATTACAGGCCGCCGTCGGAGCGAAGCACTCGCAGTCACGCGTCGATCCGCGGGTGCGGTGTGCGGGGCAGATTCCGCGAAACCAGCGCGGCGGGACCGGGCATAATTCCGATAATGCGTATGCCTCGGCTGACCTACGCGAACGTCGTCTCGACTCTGGCGCTGTTCATCGCACTGGGAGGAGTGTCCTACGGGGCGATCAAGCTGCCGGCTAACAGCGTCGGAACCTCGCAGCTCCGTGACGGCGCCGTCACGCAACGGAAGCTTGGTTTCCCGATCGCGATGGCGAGCGCGGGTCTGGGCGGGTTCCGCGCTGTCGGCAGTCCGTTGTCGGCCAGCTGTTTCAGCGGCGGCGTCGCGTGTTCGCCTCCGCCGCCGGTGCCGACCTCGCTCGCGCAGGTCACGCTGCACCTCTCAAGCGCCGGCAACGTCCTTCTGCTCGGCACGGCCGAAGTGTATGAGCCACACGCGAAGGCGGAATCCAGCATCTCGATCGGGACCTCGTTCGAAGGCGAGGGGTTCGCCGGTCAGACGGACGCGCGACTGACCCCGTCCAACAACTACTTCCAGAAGGTGGCCTTCCAGGCTGTCGTCCCGTGCAAGTCAGGTACCCGCCGGTTCGGCCTTGCCGCGGCGGGATACACGGCGGCGGAGACGTTTGTCGACGGCGTCCAACTCGTGGCGGTGGCGCTGCCCGGGTCCTAGCGAGCTCGATGGTCATACACCAGGTCAGTGGAGCGCTGCCGAGGCTCAGCGCTCCTGCTGCCTCAACCGCTCGATAATCGATGTTATGTCTACCTGGGCGGGTCGGCAGGCCCGGGCGGCCGCCAATGCTCCCGCCCCGTATGCCGGCGCCGGACAGCACCAGCGGCGACGGGTGCGAGCCCGGTCAGCAGATAGGCGCCCGCCGGCGCAGTTTCGGTTTCCGGCCGCGTCCGGCGGCGAGCTTGGCGCTGTGCGGCTCCGCGCAGACAGATTCGCGCACGATGCGCCCGTCGTTCTCGCGCGAGATCAGCAACCCGACGCTCCGGCACGTGCACCAGACGGCGGGCGCGCACCACGGCAGCGCCCGTGCCATCGGGCGCCACATGGGTCCCACCCTGGACAGCTGGGCTGCGGTGCGCTGAGGGCTCCACGACGCGGCTGGATGATCCCCCTCCGGTCCGCCTGTCAACGCGCGGGTTATGTCCACCTGGGGCACCCGGAAGGTCACGGCGCCCGACGCGTCCTCACATAGCATCACGCCAAACGATCAAGGAGGCCAGCGATGCCGAACACCATCTACACCGCCGAGGCCCATGTGACCGGAGGCCGCGCCGAGGGCCACGGACGTACGAGCGACGGCGCGCTCGAGGTCGACCTGCGCCTCCCGAAGGAGATGGGCGGCGAGGGCGGCGGGACCAACCCCGAGGAGCTGTTCGCAGTCGGATACGCAGCCTGCTTCGAGGGCGCGCTCGGCGTCGTCGGCCGCCGCGCGAAGCTCGAGACCGGCGACGTCGGGATCGACTCGAAGGTCTCGCTCTCGCCGACCGGCACCGGAGGGTTCCAGCTCAGCGTCGAGCTCGATGTGAGCCTGCCGAGCGTCGAGGACCAGAGCGCCGCCGCGGACCTCGTCCGGGCCGCCCACCAGGTGTGCCCGTACTCGAACGCGACGCGCGGCAACATCGATGTCCTCCTGACGGCGAACGGGCAGCCCGTCGACTGACGGGCGCGGCACGCTCTCAGACCATCCCCCGCTCGCAGTCGGGCTGGCCGCCTGAGGCTGCCAGGCCCGCGCCCTCTCAGCGGCCGAGCGTACGCAGCAGCTGGCGAGTGGCGCCGCCGACCGGCGCGATCTCCGTCCGCACGGCAGCGAGCGCGTTGCGCAGCTCGAGGTCGCCGACCTCGACCGGCAGCATCGAGTCCTGCAGCTCCGCCAGCTGCGCGTCCGCTTCGGCGACCGCCTCTGCCGCCGCTTCGGTCAGGCCCGGCAGCCCGCGCGCCGGGGCCCCCTGCGGAGCCGGGACGAACTCCCGCACGGGCAGGCCGTGACGCGCGGCGAACTCGGCGTGCGTGCGCCGCAGCGCCCCGTATGCGTGCTGCACCGGCCGGAACAGCCGCTCTTCGAGCTGCTCGGCGGTCCGTTCGTCGAGCAGCTCGTAGGCGCCGCTCAGCAGCCCGAGGGCGGCCGCCAGGCGGTCGACAGCCGACGCTACGACGTTGAGCAGCTGGCGCCGCCCGTCATTGCTCGAGTAGGACACGCGGCCACCCTATCCGGCGGCGGGCGCTCATCCCGCAAGCGCTCTGGCGCGCTCCAGCACCGCGTCGATCATGGGCTCTGTGAGCCGACCCGTAAACGTGTTCTGCTGGCTCGGGTGGTAGCAGCCGAGCAGCGGCCACGGCTCCCCCGGCGCCTCCACGCCGTGGCCGAAGCGCGGCCGTGGGCGCACCGGCTCGCCGCCGAGCTGCGTGCGCAGCCGCAGCGCCGCATCCCACGCGAACCCGCCCAGGCACACGGCCACACGCACGTCGTGCAGCGCACGGGCTTCGGCGAGGCTCCACGGCAGGCACGCATCGCGCTCGGCCGGCAGCGGGCGGTTGGCGGGCGGCGCACAGCGCACGGCCGCCGTGATGCGTGCGCCGAGCAGCTCGAGCCCGTCGCCCCGCGCCCGTGATGCGGGGGCGCTCGCGAGCCCCACGCGCCACAGCGCCGCGTAGAGGAAGTCGCCGGAGCGGTCGCCCGTGAACATGCGCCCGGTGCGGTTGGCGCCGTGCGCAGCAGGAGCGAGGCCTATCAGCAGGATCCGCGCCCGCGGGTCCCCGAAGCCGGGCAGCGGACGCCCCCAGTACTCCTCCTCCGCAAACGCGGCGCGGCGCTCGCGCGCCACCTGCTCGCGCCAGGCGACCAGTCGCGGGCAGCGCCGGCAGCCAACTACCTCGCGCTCCAGGCGGTGCAGCTCAGACTCGCGCTCCGACGGCACGCAGCAGTAGTACCATCGCAGTGACCATGCCGACGTGGATGTGGGTGCTGCTGCTCGCGGGGTTGATCAAGCTGCCGATCGCAGGCCTGATGCTCTGGATCCCGTTCCGCTACGACGAAGCCGCCTACGCGCCCGACCAGCCCGACTCGAGCGAAGAGGACGGCGGCTCCAAGGCGCTCCCGGGCGGCCCGAAGAACCCCCACCCGCGCGGACCGCTTCCGCGCCTGCCACGCCGCGGGCCGCACGGCTCCCCGGCGCCCGCCGGGCCGCCCAGGGTGCGGCGCCCGCTCCGTGCGGGACGCCCGGCGCGCATCGCCACGCACGGCCGCAGCTAGACGCTCAGCGGTTCTTCTTACGCTGCCGGCGCGCGGCTTTCGCTTTCTGGCGCCGGTTCGCGTGCCGGCGCGTGTTGTCCTTGCCGGAGCGCCCGTCGATGAGGTCCTCGGCGCCGGCGGGTGCCACGCGGCGCGCGTCGCGCACGATCACGAAGCCGATCCCCAGCAGCAGCACGACCGCCGCCCCGATGCCGATGAAGATGATCGAGTTCGAGTTCGAGTTCTTGCTCGCCGACGACGAGCCCGTGGTGCTCGTCGTGGTCGTGGCCGCGGTCGAGGTTGTTTCCTGCGCCTTCTGTGACAGTTCGTTGAACGAGTTGCCGCCTTCGACCGACGTGGCGCCCGCGCCCGGAGCGGCTGCTCCCGCGAGCGCGAGCAGCACGCAGGCGAGCGCGACCGGCGCGAGCACTCGTCGCAGCGATGCGCGGTGAGCAGGGCTCGAGAGCACCTCGCGAGGATACCTTCTCCCGGCGGGGTGGTTGGCAGCGACCGCGGCATGTGCGCCGACCAGCGCCGCGGCCCGTAGAATGCCTCGCCGATGGCCCCCAAACAACGTCAGATCCGTATCGAGCAGCGCGGTGCAGTCGAGGCGATCCAAGCGCTCGAGCAGCGCTCGGACGAGGAGCTCGAAGCCGAGACCAAATACAAGGCGGCCGCGCTCGCGATCCTCGGCGCCCGCGCCTCGGAGCGGTTCGACGCCGAGGCGGCGCGTGGCTACTTCCAGCGAGCGATCGCCGCTGCGCGGCCGCAGGAACGGATGCAGCTGCGCCGCATGGCGGATGCGTCGCTGGCGCTCGCCGAACGGCGCGCAGGGGACCTCAAACAGGCCGTCGAGCGTCTCGGCCAAGAGGCGCCGAGCGGGCGCCAGATGTTCGCGCTGCGGGCGATGGGCCTGCTGCTGCCACCGGCCTCGGCCGGGATCCTCGCGCGACTGCGCGGGATCGCGCTGATCATCCTGCTGGTCATCGTGCTGCTGGCGATCGGGACCGGCATCGTCGAGCTGATCTCGCTGCCGTTCGGCGGCTTCGGCCTCGCCCCCGCGATCCTGCTCGGGGTGTTCGTCGTGATCGCGGGGCTTGCGATCGCCGCCGCGATCGGCCGGCGCCGCCGAGATCGCGCGCGAGCCGCCGCCGGCCGCTGAGCCGCCGCCGCACGCCAGGCGGGACACTAGGCTTGCGCTGGTGTCCGACCCTGTCTGCTTGATCGTGAACCCATCCGCCGGCGGCGGGCGGGCTGCACGCGTCGCCCCCGAAGCGGAGCGCCAGCTGCGCGGGCGCGGGCTGGAGGTCAGGCGCACCGACACTCGCGACCTCGGACACGCGCGCGAGCTCGCGCGCGAGGCGGCAGCGGCCGGCGAGCGGATCGTCGCCGTCAGCGGCGACGGGCTGATCGGCGTGCTCGCCGACGAGCTGCGCGCGCTGCCCGGCGCCGTGCTCGGCCTCGTACCCGGCGGGCGCGGCAACGATCTCGCGCGCGTGCTCGGGATCCCCGACGACGCGGCCGCCGCCGCGGCGCTCATCGCCGAGGGCTTCTCGCGGCCGGTCGACCTCGGCCTCGTCGAGAGCGCGGGCTCGAGGCGTGGCGTTCGTCGGCATCGCTTCGGCCGGTTTCGACAGCGACGCCAACAGGATCGCCAACGAAGCGCCATCGTGGCTCGGCGGGCTCGTGTACGCATACGGCGCGATGCGCGCGCTCGCCGCCTGGAAGCCGGCCCGCTTCGAGATCGAGCTCGATCCGCCCGGCGAGCGCCACGTGTTCTCCGCCTACTCGGTCGGCGCCGCGAACTCGAAGGCCTACGGCGGCGGGATGATGGCCGCACCCGCGGCGCTGCTCGACGACGGCATGCTGGAGGTCGTCGTGCTCGAGAACGTCAGCAAGCTCGCCTTCCTGACGCGCATCTTTCCGCAAGTGTCTTCAAGGGCACTCACGTCGAGCTGCCGTGTGTGCACGTGTTCCGCGCGCGCGAGATCGCGCTCACAGCGACCGGCCGTTCACGATGTACGCCGACGGCGATCCGATCGGCGAGATGCCTCTGCGCGTGCGGGCGCTGAGCGGCGCGGTCGAGATGATCGTGCCGCGCACCGGTGCGGCCCAGTCGCCTTTCGGCGCTCCCGCGCCGGCCAGCGCCGCCGGAGCGCGCGAGGGCACGGGCGAGCCCGGCACGGGCGCCTGATGGCATCGCTCCTGCGCGGCGAAGCTCGCGCGTCGCCCGCGGCGCCGGCGCCCTCTCGCGTCTGCGGGGCAGCGGCGGCACGAGCCTGCCCGGCAAGGTCCTGATGCGGCTCGAGCCCGGCGCATAGAGCGCCTCGGCCCGCGGCTGAGCGCCGGCAGCGCCCTGATCTCCGCGACGAACGGAAAGACGACCACCGCCGCGATGGCCGTCGGCGATCCTCGAGCGCGCCGGCATCGGGCTCGTGCACAACCGCGCCGGCGCGAACATGGCCGGTGGCATCGCCACGACGCTGCTCGACGCGGCCGGCGCCCGGGCAGCGGATCGCCGGCGAGATGGGCTTGTTCGAGGTCGACGAGCTGTGGCTCGCGCGAGTGGCGCGGGAGCTCGACCCCCGCGCGATCCTGCTCGGCAACCTGTTCCGCGACCAGCTCGACCGCTATGGCGAGCTCGAGGCGATCGCCGACAGCTGGCAGGAGCTGCTCGCCTCCAGCGCGGCGCACGCGGTCCTGAACGCCGATGACCCCTCGATCGCCGATCTCGGGCGCGAGCGCGCCGGGGCGGAGCGGTCACGTATTTCGGAATCGACGACGACTCGCTCGCGCTGGCGGGCATGGCCCACGCGGCCGACGCCAAGCACTGCCGCAACTGCGGCGCTCCCTACGTCTTCGACGCGGTCTATCTCGGCCACCTCGGCCACTACCACTGCCCCGCGTGCGGGCGGGCGCGGCCCGCAGCCCGCGGTGCTCGCCACCGACGTGCGACTCGAGGGGGTGCGCGGCGCCCGCTTCGCGCTGCGCGACACCGGCCGGAGAAGCCGAGGTCGGGCTCGCGCTGCCCGGGCCTCTACAACGTCTACAACGCTCTCGCCGCCGCCGCCCTGGGGACCGCGCTCGGGGTCGCCGCTCGAGGACATCGTGGCCGGGCTCGCAGGCGACCCGGCCCGCGTTCGGGCGCGCCGAGACCATGAGCCTGCCGCTGCCCGGCGGCGGCGGCGCGCGGCGCGAGCTGCGCATCCTGCTCGTCAAGAACCCGGCCGGAGCCAACGAGGTGCTGCGCACGCTCGCACTCGAGCCCGGCGAGCACACGCTGCTCGGAGTCCTCAACGACCAGATCGCCGACGGCCGCGACGTGTCGTGGATCTGGGACGCCGACTTCGAGCTGCTGGCCGAGCGCGTGCGGCGCGTCGTCTGCAGCGGTACGCGCGCGGCCGACCTGGCCGCGCGGCTGAAGTACGCCGGGCGTCGACCCGAGCGACGAATCAGCGCTCGACGGCAAGCTCGAGCGGGCGCTCGCAGGAGGCGCTCTCGCTCGGCGATCGGTCCCGGCCGCTGTATGCCCTTCCGACCTACACCTCGATGCTCGCGCTGCGCGAGCTGCTCGTCGCGCGCGGGGAGGCGCGCAGCGCGTGGCTGTGAGAGACACGCGGCCCGTCGCGGCGCCGAACGCCGAGGAGCGTGAGCTCGCCTGGCACGAGGTCGAGTGCTGCTCCTACCGCGCGGACCTGGCGCTGTGGAGCGAGCTCGCCGGCGCCGCCGCGCCGCCGGGGGGCCGGGCGCGCGTGCTAGACGTGGGCGCGGGCAGTGGCCGCGTCGCGCTCGCGCTCGCCACCGAGGGGCACGAGGTCACCGCGCTTGACATCTCCCCGGTGCTGCTTCGCGTGCTCGGCGAGCGCGCCGCCTCTCTGCCGGTGCGCACGGTGCTCGGCGACGCGCGCGAGATCGACATCGACGGCCGGCCGTTCGACCTCGTGATCGTGCCGATGCAGACCGTCCAGCTGCTACACGGCTCCGACGAGCGGGAGGCCCTGATGCGCGGGGCGCGCGCCCACCTGCGTCCCGGCGGCCGGCTCGCGCTTACGATCGTCACCGAGTTCGACACGTTCGACTCCCACTCCGGAGACCCGGTGCCGATGCCCGACCAGCAGCGGCGCGAGGAGTGCCTGTACGTGAGTCGCCCGGTGCGAGTGCTGATCCGAGGCGAGGCGATCGAGGTCGAGCGGCGCCGGCTCGTGCTCGGACCGGACGCCTCTCCCTGGGCCCGGTCGAGGACGATCTCGTGCGGCTCGAGCTCGTCGCGGAGGAGCAGCTGTGGCGCGAGGGCGAGGGTGCCGGGCTGCGCCCGCTGCCGAGCCGCTGGATCGGCCCGACCGCCGAGCACTGCGAGAGCCTCGTGGTGATGTTCGATGTCTGACGTGAGGACTCGCGCCGCGGCGCGGACGCTGCGCGTGTGCGCGCTGTACCCGGACCTGATGAACATCTACGCCGACCGCGGCAACCTGATCGTGCTCGAGCGGCGGTGCGGCTGGCGCGGGATCGGCTTCGAGCTGACTCCCAGCAGCCTCGGCGACACGCTCGACTCCGGCGCCCACGACCTCTACTACATCGGCGGCGGCCAGGACCGCGACCAGCGGCTGTGCGCGGCCGACCTGCTGGCGCTGAAGGCGGTCGCACTGCGCGAGGCGGCCGCTCGCGGCGCGGTGATCCTCGGCGTGTGCGGCGGCTACCAGCTGCTCGGGCGCTCCTACACGCTCGGCGGCGAGCGGATCGAGGGCGTCGGGCTGCTCGACCTCGAGACCGTGCGTGAGCCCGGCCCGCGCCTGATCGGCAATGTGGCGATCGAGCTCGCCGAGCTGCCCGGGGCCGCCGGACGCGTGCTCGCAGGGTTCGAGAACCACGGCGGGCGCACGCGCCTGGGCGCCGGCCAGGCGCCGCTCGGTCGTGTGCTGCGCGGGTTCGGGAACGACGGTCGCAGCGGCTTCGAGGGAGCGGTCGTGGGCAACACGATCGGCACCTACCTGCACGGGCCCCTGCTGCCCAAGAACACGTGGTTCGCCGACTGGCTGATCGCCCGCGCCCTCGGCCTCGAGGACGGCGAGCTCGCGCCGCTCGACGACGAGATCGAGCGTGCGACGCACGCGAGCGCGCGGCGCGCCGCCGGCGTCCCCGCCTAGGAGGCGATCGCGAAGCGCTCGAAGCGCTCGGCCAGCCGCGCCGGCACGAGCGCCCGTACGCGCACGCCCTCGGCGGTGTCCTCGCGCCTGACCTCGCCGGCCAGCTCGTGCAGCTCAGCGAGGCTGCCGCCGTCGGCGTAGGGCACCAGCAGCTCGAGCGGGCGCAGCGTATGCGCGAGCTCCTGCTCGATCCGCTGCGAGAGCTCCTCGAGGCCCTCGCCGCTCGCGCCGCTGACGAGCACCGCCTCGGGGTGCGCGAAGCGCAGCTCCTGGCGCTCCTCGGCGCTGAGCAGGTCGATCTTGTTGAGCGCGAGCACGCGCGGCTGCTCGCCGGCGCCGATCTCCTCGAGCGTCTCCTCGACGGCGTGCTTCATCTCCGCCGCGTGCTCCTCGCCGGCCGAGGCGTCGAGGACGTGCACGAGCAGGTCCGCCCGCCGGGTCTCCTCGAGCGTCGCCGCGAACGCGTCGACCAGCTGGTGGGGCAGCTTGCTGATGAACCCGACAGTGTCGGTGATCAGGTGCGCGCGCCCGCCGATGCGCAGCGTGCGCGTGGTGGGATCGAGGGTGTGGAACAGGCGGTCGCGGACGCCGACCTCGGCCCCGGTCATCGCGTTCAGCAGCGTCGACTTGCCGGCGTTGGTGTAGCCGACGAGCGCGATCGTCGGGAGCGCCGCGCGCTCGCGCTCGGCGCGCTGCACGGCGCGCGTGCCCTTGACGTGCTCGAGTCGCCTGCGCAGCGCCGCGATGCGGTTGCGCGCCAGTCGCCGGTCGGTCTCGATCTGCGTCTCGCCCGGGCCCCTCGTGCCGATCCCGCCGCCGAGTCGCTCGAGGTGGCTCCACAGCCCGCGCATGCGGGCCATGTTGTACTCGAGCTGCGCGAGCTCGACCTGGAGCTTGCCCTCGGCGCTGCCGGCGTGCGAGGCGAAGATGTCGAGGATCACGGTCGTGCGGTCGATCACCGGCAGGCCGATCGCCTCCTCGAGGTTGCGCTCCTGGCGCGCCGTCAGCTCGTCGTCGCACGCGATCAGGTTGGCGTCGCACGCCTTCGCGGCCGCCTTGGCCTCGGCCACCTTGCCCGGGCCGAGGTAGGTGTTCGGATGGGGGCTCTCGCGGCGCTGGAGCATCTCGCCGACGACCGCGACGCCCGCGGTCCGAAGCAGCTCGCCGAGCTCAGCGAGGTCGTCGCCCTGCGCCAGTGCCCCCACGCAGAGGGCGCGCTGGCGGGCTCTCTGTCCGGGGTCCAACCCGTTCGTGGCCGCGGTCTGTGCGCTGCGGCCCCCGCTCCGGCTCCTGTCCATCTGTGATCCAGTCTAGGGCCTTCCGGGGCGCGAACCTGTGACGATTCGGCTGTGGCGCGGCGGCGCGGGCTAGGAGGCGAGCGAGCCCAGCCGCTTGACCGCCTCGAGCAACCGCTCGTCGGGGGTCGTGAGCGAGATCCTGAACCAGCCCTCTCCGGCCGGCCCGTAGATCGCGCCCGGCGAGATCACGACTGCCGCCTGCTCGAGCACGTGCTCGGCGTAGGCGGCCGAGCTCTCGAAGCCCTCCGGGACGGGAGCCCACACGTAGATCGTCGCGTGCGGCTTGCGCACGTGCACGCCGATCTCCTGCAGAGCCTCGCAGACCAGATCGCGACGGCGCTTGTACAACTCGATCATGGACGCGATCTCGGCGTCGGTGTCGGGCGAGAGCGCGGTGATCGCCGCGAGCTGGACCGCCTCGAACAGCCCCGAGTCGATGTTCGTCTTCAGCCGCCAGTAGGTCTCGATCGCCTCGGCGTTGCCGGCCACGACGGCACACCGCCACCCGGTCATGTTGAAGCCCTTCGATAGCGAGTAGACCTCGATGCCGACCTCCTTGGCACCCGGCGTGGCCAGGAACGACGGAGCGCGGTAGCCGTCGAAGACGATCTCCGAGTAGGCCATGTCGTGGACGACGAGGATGTCGTTGGCGCGCGCGAAGCCGACCACCTGCTCGAAGAACCCTTCGGGGACGACCGCGCCGGTCGGGTTGTTCGGGTAGTTCAGGTACATCAGCTTCGCGCGGCGCGCGACCTCGGCGTCGATCGCGTCGAGGTCGGGCACGAAGCCGCGCTCGGGATCGAGCGCCATCAGCACCGGCTCGGCGCCGGCGAGCCACGGGCCGCCCGTGTACACGGGGTAGCCCGGGTCGGCCGCCAGCGCGTAGTCGCCGGGGTCGAGGAACGCGAGGTTGAGGTTGAAGATCGCCTCCTTGGCTCCGATCGCCGGGATGATCTCGCGCTCGGGGTCGAGCACGACGTCGAAGCGCCGCTCGTAGAAGTCGCGCACGGCCTCGCGGAAGTCGGCGCGGCCGCGGTTGGAGGGGTACTGATGCGTCGCGGGCTCGGTGACCGCCTCCTGCATGGCCTCGACGATCAGCGCCGGCGTGGGACGGTCGGGATCGCCGATCCCGAGGCTGATCACGTCGATCCCGGCTGCGCGCTTATCGGCGATCTTGCGCTCGAGCTGGGCGAACGCGTATGGCGGGATCTTCTCCAGGCGGCTACTCGGTCTCATGCAGCTCCTTTTCGAACTCGTCGCTGACCTCGCCCGCGAACACCGGGCGCGCCCAGCCTGTCAGGTTGACGCGCAGGTCCTCCCCCACCTCGACCTGCAGCTCGCCGCCGTCGAGCACGACGGTCACCTCGGCCGAGTCGGCGCGATCGCCCTCGAGCGAGTGGGCGACGGCGGCGCCGCTTGCTCCCGTCCCCGAGGACAGCGTCTCCCCCACCCCGCGCTCGAAGATCCGCGCCCTGATCCTCGCGGGGCCGAGCTCGGCGTACCAGGAGACGTTCGTGCGGTTCGGAAACTGCTCGCCGCCTTCCAGGCCGGGGCCGATCGCGGGCAGGTCGAGCTCGTCGAGCTCGTCGAGCGTCTCGACGCGGATCGCGCACTGCGGGTTGCCGATCGAGACGTGCCGGAAGCTCCAGGAGCGACCGCCGCTGCCGGCCACCCCGCGCCCGTCCGGCGGCCCGCCGGGGAAGTCTCGCGAGGTCAGACTCGCCGTGCCCATGTCCACGCGGCACGCGTCGGGGCCCGTGATCGTCGGGCGGATCCGTCCCGCGACGGTCGAGATCGAGAAGCTGTCGCGGTCGGTCCAGCCCCGGCGGCGCAGGTACAGGATCGCCTCGCGGGCGCCGTTGCCCGACAGCTCGGCCTCCGAGCCGTCGGGGTTGAAGATCCTCAGATCGGCGACGTCCGCCGGGTCGGCCGGCGGCGACAGCAGCAGCACGCCGTCGGCGAACACCCCGAAGTGAGCCGCGCACAGCAGCCGCACGCGTGCGGGGGTCAGCTCGAACGGCAGCGCGCCCTGCTCGACGATCAGGTAGTCGTTGCCGAGCGCCTGCCACTTCTCGAAGCGGAAGCTCATGCGGGCAGGGCAGTCTGAGGATCTCGGCCGCGACCACGGAGGGGTCGCGGCCGGTCACGTCGATGACGCGCACGCCGGCGAGCTTCCGCATCCACGTCAGCTGGCGGCGCGCGTAGTTGCGGGTGCGCCGCTTCATCCGCTCGACGTCGCCCGCCAGCAGCTCCTCGAAGCCGAGCGCCTTGCGCGCGGTCTCCGACGCGCCCGCGGCGCTCGCGCGCAGCACCTCCTCACGCGCGCCCGCCGCGACCATCAGATCGACGCGCCGGTCGATCGCGGCGTAGAGCTGCTCGCGCTCCATCGTCAGGCCGGCCAGCAGCGTCGGATGGCGCAGCTCGCTGCTCCACAACTGGGAGGGCCCCTCCGGCGGCTCCAGCTCACCGAGCTCGAGCAGCTCGAGCGCGCGCACGATCCGCTGGCGGTCGTGCGGGTCGATCTCCTCCGCGGCCCACGGCGCGCGCGCCGTCAGGCGCGCATGCAGCGCGAGCGGGCCGGCGCGTTCGAGCTCGGCCGTGAGCCGCTCGCGCACGCCCTCGGGCGGCGCCGGGCGCAGGTCGAGCTCGGTCAGGGCGGCGCGCAGGTAGAGGCCCGTGCCGCCGACGACGATCGGGCGCCGGCCCTCGCCGAGCAGCTCGTCGATCTGGGCGTGCGCGAGCTGTGCGTACTGCCCGACGCTGAAGCTCGCGTTGACCGGCAGAAACGACAGCAGCCGGTGCTCGAGCCGGGCGCGGTCGGCCGTTACGGCCGCGCCGGTCAGCGTCTCGAGCCCGGCGTAGACCTGCAGCGCGTCGGCGGACACGGCGGCCGGGTCCTCGCCGCGGGCCCGCAGCAGCTGCGCGAGCTCGATCGCAACCGCGGTCTTGCCGACGCCCGTCGGCCCGAACAACGCGATGATCCTCATGCGGATAGGCTCACAGATCTGGTGCAGATCTCGGGATCGACAGCGCTCCTGACAGGCGCCACCGGGGGCATCGGCCATGCGATCGCGCGGGCGCTCGCCGCCCGCGGCGCGAAGCTGATCCTGACGGGTCGGCGCACAGACGTCCTCGAGCCGCTGGCGAGCCAGCTCGGCGGGAGGGCGCTGGCGGTCGATCTCGCCGAGCGCGACGAGGTCACGCGGCTGATCGCCGAGGCCGGCGAGGTCGACATCCTGGTCGCGAACGCTGCGCTTCCAGCGACCGGCACGCTCGAGGACTTCTCGGTGCGTGAGATCGACCGCGCGCTCGACGTCAACCTGCGTGCGCCGATCGTGCTGGCCCACGGTCTCCTGCCCCGCATGATCGAGCGCCGGTCCGGGCACCTCGTCTTCATCTCCTCGCTGTCGGGCAAGGCGGCCACCCCGAACACCGCTCTCTACAACGCGAGCAAGTACGGCATGCGCGGCTTCGCCGCGGCGATCCGCGCCGACCTTCGCGAGAGCGGCGTGGGCGTCACGACCGTGTTCCCCGGCTTCATCCGCGACGCCGGCATGTTCGCCGACGCCGACGTGAAGCTGCCTCCCGGCGTCGGCACGCGCACCCCCGAGGAGGTCGCAGCTGCCGTCGTCAGCGGGATCGAGCGCAACCGCGGCGAGATCGACGTCGCGCCGCTGCCGCTGCGCATCAGCACCGTGTTCGCCAGCCTCGCGCCGGAGACGGCGAGTCGGGTCGCACGGCGCATCGGCTCGGACGAGATCTCGAGCCAGATGGCCGCGGGGCAGCGCGACAAGCGCTGAGCGGCTCTCAGAACAGCGCCTGCTGGAGCTCCGGCGCCGTGAGCGAGCGCACGCGCGGCGGGTGCCCGGTGCCGGTCGCGGCGCCGTCCTCGCGCGAGCGGTTTCGCCAGAACGCGCCCGGGCGCTCGCCGCGCCTGACCATCCTCGCCAGGCGCTCACGTTCCGGTTGCGGCGCGTAGGCGCGCCTGGCGTACAGGCGCTCGTAGCGCGGAACGAGCTCGGGGCGCGCGTCGCGCATCCAGCCCATGAACACGTCGCGCACCTCGCCGCGCAGGTGCAGGGCGATGCCGGCGACGTTGCGCGCGCCGGCCTCCGAGGCCGCCTGCAGCAGCGGCTCGAGCTGCTCGGGCGCGTCGTTGATCCCCGGCATCAGCGGAGCGATCAGCACACCCGTCGGGATCCCCGCGCGGTTGAGCTCGGCGACCGCCTCCAGACGCGCGCGCGGGTTCGGGCTGCGCGGCTCGGTTTCGCGCCACACCTTCTCGTCGAGGGTCGGGATCGACAGGCACGCCGTGAACTCGGCGCACTCGGCGATCTCGAGCATCAGGTGAAGGTCACGCAGCAGCAGCGGAGACTTGGTCGAGGATCGAGCACGGGTTGCGCGCGTCGCGCAGCGCGGCCCAGATGCCCTCCATCAGCCGGTAGCGGCCCTCGACCCACTGGTAAGGGTCGGTGTTGGTGCCGAGCGCGACGTGTTCGCCCTTCCACGACGGCCGCGCCAGCTCGGCGCGCAGCGCCTCCGGTGCGTTGACCTTGACGACGATCTCGCGCTCGAAGTCGCGTCCCGCATCGAAGCCGAGGTAGGTGTGGGTGGGGCGGGCGAAGCAGAAATTGCACGAATGGGAACATCCCCTGTACGGATTGACAGTCCACCTGAACGGCATCTGCGAGGCCTCCGGCACCCTGTTGAGCACCGACTTGGCCCGCACCTCGTAGAAGCGCGTGTCCATCGCCTCGGGCGCCGAGAAACGGCGCACCGATGCGGGATCCCGGTACCCGGGGAGACGGTGCTGAGGCTCTTGGTCGAGCGTGAGGTTGTCCCAGCGCACGAACGTATGTTCGCATACGGCCCGGACAGCCCCAGCAACGGCAGCACTCACCCCACGTCACAGCGGCCAACCCGCTGCATGACTTGTGTCCACGCCCCGGCCCTGCGGTCATCCTCTCCCGCAGCCACGCCGAGCATGAAACATGGCCGACGAGTCCCCCACGCGGGGAAACGGGGGGAGAGCCAGCCAGTCCTCCTGGCTGTGCCGTGACGACTTCGACCGTGAGCGCCTGATGGACATGGAGGAGCGGATCACCCCCGCGCGCCGCCGCACGTTCGCGATCCTGTTCGCGGCGATCGCCGCCGTCGGCCCTTGGCTCGGCTGGTGGCCGCTGCTGTTCCTCGTGCCGGCGATCTCGTTCTTCGCGCTCGCCGACCGCATGATGCCGCGCGTGGCGCGGCCCGAGCTGCTGATGTTCGCCGCCTGGGTCGGCAGCGAGATGACGATCGCGGGCGCCGTCGCGATCCAGGGCGGCGCGCGCATCACGGCGATAACGTGGCTCGCGATCCCCGTTATCACGCTCGCGAGCCGCTTCTCGATGCGCGGCATCGCGGCGGGGGTCGTGATCGCGAGCGCGCTCGTGCTCGCCGTCGGCTTCGGCAGCGACCCGCACGCCGTGCTCGCGAGCCCGGAGATCGTGATCGCGCCGCTCGCGTTGATCGTGTGCGTAGCGGTGCTCTCGACGCCGCTGATGCACTCCGAGATCCAGCACCGCAGCGACGCCGTGATCGACCAGCTCACCGGCATGCTCAACCGCAAGGCGCTCAGCGTGCGCGTGCAGGAGCTCGCGCAGCAGTCGGCGATCACCGGCGAGCCGGTGGGTCTGGTGGTCGCCGACCTCGACCGCTTCAAGAGCATCAACGACACCCACGGCCACGCCGCTGGGGACATCGTCCTGCGCGAGGTCGCCTACCTGCTGCGCAAGCAGCTGCGCGCGTTCGACCTCGCCTACCGGCTCGGCGGCGAGGAGTTCCTGATCCTGCTGCCAGGATCGGACGTCGCTGCCGCGGCCGAACTGGCCGAGCGCCTGCGCGCCGGCGTCGACGAGGGCGCCGGCTCCGGCCAGGTGCCGGTGACGATCAGCCTGGGGGTCGGCGCATCGATCCCCGGCACGCGCTTCGACTACGACCTCGTGTTCGAGCAGGCCGACGCGGCCCTCTACACCGCCAAGCGCGCCGGGCGCAACCGCGTCGTCGTCGCCGCCGAAGAGCCGCCGCAAGGGCATCCGCTCGCGCAGGCGGCCTGAGGGCAGACGCGCTCAGAGCACGAGCACACTGCGGATCCCGTCCTGGGCCTCCATCAGCTCGAAGCCCCGGTTCACCTCATCCAAACTCAAACGGTGCGAGATGAACGGGTCGACGTCGATCTCTCCCGCCATCCAGCGGTCGATCAGCGCCGGCACGTCTTCGCGGCCCTTCAGCCCGCCGAACGAGGAGCCGCACACGCGCCGGCCGGTGATCAAGAGGCGCGGCACGACGTCCAGCGTCTCCCCCTTGCCGGCCACGCCGCACACCGTGCACAGCCCCCACCCCATGCGCGCGGCTTCGACCGCCTGGCGCATGACGGCGACGTTGCCGGTCGCCTCGAACGTGTAATCGGCGCCGAAGCCGCCGGTCATCGCGAGGATCGCCTCCACGGCCTCCGGGCCGCCGTCCATCACGTCGGTCGCCCCCTGTTGACGCGCGAGCTCGAGCCGCGCCGGAGAGAGGTCGACGCACACGATCCGCTCGGCTTCCTGCAGGCGGCAGCCGGCGACCGCGCCGAGCCCCACCATCCCGGCGCCGAACACCACGCACGTCGAGCCAGGCCGGACCGCCGCCGTTCGGATCGCCGCGCCGAGCCCGGTCGAGAGCCCGCATGCGAACAGGCACGCGCGGTCGAGCGGCGCCTCGGGGTCGATCTCGCGCGAGCGCGATCTCCGGCATCACCGTGTACTCCGCGAACGTCGAGGTGCCCATGAAGTGGCGCAGCGGCTCGCCGTCGATCGACAGCCGCGTCGTGCCGTCGGGCAGGTAGCCGCGGTTCTGCTGCTCGCGGATCGCAAGGCACAGGTTCGTCAGCGGGCTGAGGCAGTGCACGCACTCGCCGCACTGGGGCGAGAACAGCGTCACGACGTGGTCGCCGGGCGCGAGCAGCGTGACGTCCTCGCCGCAGCGCTCGACGACGCCCGCGCCCTCGTGGCCGAGCACCGTGGGCGCGTAGCCCGACGGGTCGACGCCCGAGGCGGTGTACATGTCGGTGTGGCACACGCCGCACGCGCTGAGCCTCACGAGTACCTCGCCCGGGCCGGGCTCGGCGAGGTCGACCTCTCGGACGACGAGCGGCTTGGCGAACTCCTCGAGGACTGCGGCGCGAATCTTCATCGTGGGCCTCCTCCCGTGGCTCGCGCCGATCCTAGCGGCCGCGAGAGCAGCGCTCCCGACGCTAGCCGGCGCGCGCGAGCAGCCGCTCGTGGCCGGCCAGCGTCTGGCTGGTCGCCGAGCTGATCTCGACCGGCGTGAGCTCGCCGGGCGCCGCGAGGCCGTCGAAGTTGACGACCTTGTTGTGCGAGGTGCGGCCGCGGAGCCGGTCGGGGTCCGTGCGCGACGGGCCTTCGACGAGCACGTCGAGCGTGCGGCCGACGAACCGCTGCGCGCGCTCGCGCGCACGACGTTGCACGAGCTCCACCAGGCGCTCCATCCGAGCCACCTTGACGGCGTGCGGCACGAGCCCGTCGGCGATCGCGCCCGCCTCGGTCCCGCGGCGCGGCGAGAACACGAACGTGAACGCGCCGTCGAAGCCGACCTCCTCGACGACGAGCATCGTCTGCTCGAAGTCCTCGTCGCTCTCCCCCGGGAAGCCGACGATGATGTCGGTCGTGAGCGCGACGTCCGGTACGTGCTCGCGGATCAGCGCGACGCGGTCCATGTAGCGCTCGCGGTCATACGTCCGCCGCATCGCCTTGAGCACGCGGCTCGAGCCTGACTGCAGCGGCAGGTGGATGTGGCTGCACACGCTCGCCAGCTCGGCGTGCGCGCGGATCACGTCCTCGCGCATGTCCTTCGGGTGCGGGCTCGTGTAGCGGATCCGCTCGATCCCGTCGATCGCATCGAGCTCGGCGAGCAGGGACGCGAAGGTCGGCCGCGCGCTCCCCGCGGGCGCGCGCAGGTCGCGCCCGTAGGAGTTCACGTTCTGCCCGAGCAGCGTGACCTCCCGTACCCCGTCTCGCGCCAGCACGCCCACCTCGGCGACGAGCTCGGCCGGCGGGCGGCTCACCTCGCGCCCGCGCGTCGAGGGGACGATGCAGTAGGAGCAGCGGCAGTTGCAGCCGACGCTGATCTGCACCCACGCCTGGTGCGGCCGCGCACGGCGGGCCGGCAGATGGCCCGTGAAGCCCTCGAACTCGAAGTACCCCTGGGCGGTCAGCGAGTCGCTCGTCAGGAACTGCGCGAGCATGTGCACCTGGCCCGGGCCGAACGCGACGTCGACGAACGGGAAGCGCTCGAACACCTCCTGCTTGAGGGACTGCGCCCAGCAGCCCCCGACCCCGACGACAGTCTCCGGGCTTTCGCGCTTCAGCTTGCGGGCCTCGCCCAGGTGGGTGAGGAAACGGCTGTCGGCCGCCTCGCGGATCGAGCAGGTGTTGAACAGGATCAGATCGGCCTGCGCGCGCTCCGGCGCCTCGCGGTAGCCGAGCGACTCGAGCATGCCCTTCATGCGCTCGGAGTCGTGCTCGTTCATCTGGCAGCCGAAGGTGGTGAGGTGGTAGGCCTTGGCCATGTCAGCGACAGAGTAGAGCCCGGCAGGCGCGGTGCGTCGGATGGGCGCGACACGTCGTATCGGGACCACACGTGTCGAGCACAGTAGGTGCGATCCGAACGACTGCGGATCTCGCAGCCAGACCGCGTAGAACGAGGATCAGGAGGGTGAAGAGATGTGCCCACAGCTCGGGCCGGGCAGCAACCGAATCGAGAGGCGTGCCACCCGAACGCCGTTGCTGCGCATTTCGACCGTGACGGTGCCGTTCGGTATCGGTTCTCCGATCACCGTCACCGATCGCGTTACCAGCCTCTGGCCGAGAACGAAGCGCTGGCTGAAACCGGGGCGTGGCTGCACGTGCACGCCCGCCGTCGCCCATGAGTAGGTCGTGAAGCTGCCGCCAGGCGATGCGTTGGAAATCCCGATTTCTGCCGTGAGCAGCGTACCCGCCTGCGGAAACGGGGCTTCCGTCCTGCACACTCTCAGTCGACCGCCCGGGCGGACACTCCGCGCGTTCGCCTGCCCGATGGCGACCCATCTCCGCGATGTGACCCGGATCCGTGCCACTGGCCCAGGGTGCGGTTGCACATGCACGCGAGCGGGCGCCCTCGAAGCCGAGCCACAACCCGCCAACAGGCAGCAAGCGACCAACCCGGCAGACCTTGTCGTTCGGGCTCCCATCGCCGGATGTATCGACGTGATCAGTCGATGTCTCAACGTCACGTCCGAGCCAAGATCGCGCCTGGACATGCCGGGCGCCTCTGCGCCGCCTCCCGGGCGCGGAGCGGCTAAATCGAGGTGGAAGGCTTCGTAGGGAAGACGCTTCTTGCTCGTCTTCCCCGCGACCGCCGGCCCGCTAGGCCGCCGCGACCGCCGGTTCGCTCGCGATCGGCGCCGGCGCGTCCTGGGGGCGGTCGATCGGGGTCACCAGGTCACGCGTGATCCCGAGCGCGGCGTAGACCTTGGCTTCGATCTCCTTAGCCACCTCCGGGTTCGCGTCGAGGTGTGCCTTCGCGTTGCCGCGCCCCTGCCCGAGGCGGTCGTTGCCGTAGGAGAAGAACGAGCCCGACTTCGAGACGATGTTGTGCTCGAGGCCGAGGTCGATCAGGCACCCCGATGTCGAGATCCCCTTGCCGAACTCGATGTCGAACTCGGCCTGGCGGAACGGTGCCGCGACCTTGTTCTTGACGACCTTGACGCGCACGCGGTTGCCGACCGCCTCGGTGCCGTCCTTCAGCGTCTCGATGCGCCTGATGTCCAGGCGCTGCGACGCGTAGAACTTGAGCGCGCGGCCCCCGGGCTGCGTCTCGGGCGAGCCGAACATCACGCCCACCTTTTCCCGGATCTGGTTCGTGAGGATGCACAGCGTGCTGGTGCGGTTCAGGTTCCCCGCCAGCTTGCGCATCGCCTGCGACATCATCCGCGCCTGCGAGCCGACCGTCTGGTCGCCCATCTGCCCCTCGAGCTCGACGCGCGGCGTCAGCGCCGCGACCGAGTCGATCGCCACCACGTCGACCGCGCCGGAGCGGACCAGCATGTCCGCGATCTCGAGCGCCTGCTCGCCGTAGTCGGGCTGCGAGACCAGCAGCTCGTCGATGTCGACGCCGATCTCCTTCGCGTACAGCGGGTCCATCGCGTGCTCGGCGTCGATGAACGCGCACACGCCGCCGAGCTTCTGCGCCTCGGCCAGGACGTGGTAGATCAGCGTCGTCTTGCCGGAGGACTCCGGGCCGTAGAGCTCGACGATCCGCCCGCGCGGCACGCCGCCGATCCCCAGCGCGAGGTCGAGCGACAGCGCCCCGGTCGGGATCACCTCGCAGCGGACCTGCGCGCCCTCGTCACCCATGCGCATGACCGATCCCTTGCCGAACTCGCGCTCGATCTGCGACAGGGCGCCCTGCAGCGCGGCGTCACGCGCCTTGGCGGCCTTCTCCTGCTCGGTGACGGGCATGCTGGGACTCCTCCGGGTCGGGATCGGCAGCCAAAGGTAGAGCGGTCATCGGACGGAACAGCTGTTCGCATCGGCTCTTCGCGCACGGGCGCTCCGCGGGCCTCTGTGGACGGTGCCCGGCGCCCGATCGCCTGCAGGACAGCGGCCTTTTGTCCAGAAACCACCTGGAGGCTGCGGGCGCGCCCGCGGGCCGACGATGCAGCCCCGTCCGAACCCGGACTCCGACTCCATGACCCCCGCCATGAGCCGACAGAAGCGTCAGCATCCGCGCCTCGCGCTGCTGGCGCTCGCCGCTGCCGCGGTGACGGCGCTGCCGGCCGGTGCTGCCGCCCGCACGGCGCACCCCCACCGCTGCACCCCCGTCAAGCACTCGGCCGGGCACCGGCACGGCGCCGGCGCCCACGGCTGCTCCCACCGCACCAAGCCTGCGAAGGCGGCGCCCCACCACTCGAGCGCCCACAGGCCGGCCACGAAGCCTGCGCCGGCGGTCAAGGTCGAACTCGTCCCGGCCGCCTGCGAAGACGGCGGCGTGCCGGCGCGCGCGGGCGACGGCTCCTATACCTGCGAAGACGGCTCGACGCCCGGCTGCGAAGAAGGGACGCTCGGCCGGCGGGCGGGCAGCGGCGAACCCGTCTGCTCGATCGCAGCCGAAGGCGAATGGGAAGCGTGCGCGCACGAATCCGCCGGCGAATGCGTGACGATCGAATGGGCCTGCTCGGACGGCCCGGAATCGGCCGCCGGCTCCGACGGCTGCGAAACCGAACCGCCGAGCGTCAAGCGCGAAGAAGAAGTCTGAGCGCGCGGGCGCCTCAGGAGCGCCCCCATCGCTCGCCGAGCGCCGCCGAGGCGACAGGCTCATAGCGGGCTCCCTCGCGCTCGAGGAACGAGCGGTAGAGCACCACCTCATCGGCGCGGAACGCCGCCTGCGGGGTGGGATCGAGCTGCTCGCCTGACGGCGCCGGGGCCGAGCCGCGGGTGCGCGCGACGGTGATGTGTGCGCGGAAGCGCCCCGGCGGCTCGAGCGCGCACACCCGCGTCAGCTCGCGCGCGACGGCGGCCTGCAGGCCGGCCAGCGCCCCGTTCGCGTCGTGCACCTCGACGGCCAGCACGCGCGGATGCCGGAACGGCAGCCACAGCGGCGCGCCGAGCTCGAGATCGCACGCCTCTCTCTCCCCCGCCGCCGTCGCGAGCGCGGCCGCCAGCGGATCGATCTCCTCGAGTGGGCGCTCGCCGAGGAACAGCAGGGTGAGGTGGAGCGAGCCGGGGGCCAGAACCCGCATCGCCGGGCCGCGCGGTCGCCGCTCTCGGGCGCGCGCCGCCCCGCGCGCCCAGGCAATGAGTCGCTCGGCGATCGCAGGCGGCACCTCGAGCGCCGCGAACAGCCGGGCTGAGGCACCTTGCGGCAAGACCGCCCGATGCTAGCGCCGCCGGCACGGCAGGCGTGCTTGGGAACAACACTAGGCGCCGCCCTCGAGCGCGCGCCGCACGAGATGCATCGCGACGGTGCCCGCACGATCGCGGATGTCGGCTCTGCCGCCCGGCAGGTTCACCGAGCGCGTCAGGCGCTCCTGCTCGCCGGGCGCCGCGACGCTCAGCCACACGAGCCCGACCGGCTTCTCGGCGCTGCCGCCCGCAGGTCCCGCGATCCCGGTCACGCCCACGCCGACGTCGGCGCGCAGCCGCGCGCGGGCGCCGTCAGCGAGCGCCTCGGCGACCTCCTGCGAGACGGCCCCGTGGCGCTCGATCAGCGCCGGGTCGACCCCGGCCAGCTCGCTCTTGGCGTCGTTGGCGTAGACGACCATCCCGCCGCGCACGTAGTCAGAGGAGCCCGCCAGGTCGGTCAGGCGCCCGGCCAGCAGCCCACCGGTGCACGACTCGGCGGTGGCGATCGTCAGCCCCTGCTCGCGCAGCAGCCCGGCGACGATCTCGTCGATCGTGCGGCCATCCTCGGAGAACAGCGTGTCACCGTGGCGCTCTCGGACGAGCTCACTGAACGCGTCGTAGAGCGGCTCGCGGTCGGGCTCGAAGCGCGTGACGACCTCGATCTCGCCGCGTTTCAGGCACGTCGTCACCTCCATCTGCGAGAGGTCGAGTCCCTGCGCCTCGGCGGCGCGCAGCGTCTCGGCGATCTCGGACTCGGGAATCCCGAACAGCCGCAGGGTCTCCCGGCGATAGCTCGTCGCGCCGGCCAGCGCGCGCCGCAGCGTCTCGCTGTCCTGCGCCGCCGCGGACCACATCGGCTGCAGCTCGCGCGGCGGCCCCGGGAGCACGAGCACCGTCGGTCGCTCGCCCGAGGACGGAGGCACCACGAGCCCGGGCGCCGTGCCGACCGGCTCGAGCACCTCGGCGCCCTCGGGAACCGTCGCCTGCTTGCGGTTGGCCTCCTGCACCGCCTGCGGGTCGATGTGCGGCCAGCGTTTCATCAGCGGGGCGACGATCTGCGCGATCCGCTCCGACAGGGCCTCGTCGAGGATCATCGGCCGCCCCTGGAACTCGCCCACGATCTCGGCGGTCAGGTCGTCGGCGGTCGGCCCGAGCCCGCCGCTCGTGACGATCAGGTCCATGCCCTGCGCGGCGAAGAACTCGAGCGCCGCGCGCATGTCCTGCGGGCGATCGCCGACGATCGCCGTGTGGGCGAGGTCGACGCCGAGCTCGAGCAGACGCTCGGCCAGCCAGGGGCCGTTCCGGTCGCTGACGCGGCCCGTCAGCACCTCGGTGCCGGTCACCACGATGCCGGCGCGCGCGCCCTGGGTCGCGCTCATTTGCACGTCGGCTGCTGTTCGGGCGCGAGCGTCCGGCGCCCGCGGGCCCTCGTGATGGAGTAACCGATGGCCTGGCTGGAGGCGGGGATCGGCCGGAGCTTGCCGTCGATGTAGAGGGACACCGCGTTGTTGCCGAGCGTGATCAGGAAGTGTTTGGCGTGGTAGGTCGCGGTGCTCTGGCCCGGCTGCAGTTCTTCACCTGGGATCAGGATATGGCCGTTTTCGCCCACGAGGCATACGTACACCGGCGCGGTCGGGGTCAGCGACAGCGAGACGACGTCGCTGCGGGCGGGGGCCGCGGTCCTCGGCGAGCTGCCGGTCGATGCAGGCGCGGCGCGCTTCTTGTGCACGGTCACCGTGGTGCCGGTCTTGCTCGGCGAGCCGCCCCCGCCGCTCACGAGCGCCACGATCAGCACGACGATCAGAGCGAGGATCGTCCCGACCGCGACCATGTAGCCGCGCGAGGGGCCGCTCGGCTGCTGCCGTGAGCGGCTGCGCGAGCTCGCAACGATCGGCTCGGGCATCCCGTCGCTCGGCTTCTCGTGGTGCAGCCGGTACTCCTCGACGAGTGCCTTGCCGTCGAGACCGAGCGCCTGCGCGTAGGTGCGCAGGAAGCTCTTCACGAACGTCGGCCCGGGCAGCAGCCCCCACTCTTCGTTCTCGAGCGCGCGCAGGTACTTGGCCCTGATCTTCGTCTGCGCCTCGATCTCCGACACGTCGATGCGGGCGCGCATACGCGCTTCGCGCAGCGTTGCTCCGATCTCGGGCATCTCGGGCAGAGGCTAGATGATCGGTTCGGCGATCCTGCACCGCCGCTGGCACATCGCCGTTGAAGGGATCATCTGTTGGCTCGCGGTCGAGGTGGGCGCGATCACGGCGCGCAGGCCGGGCGGCGATTCTATCGATCCGATCCCTTCGGCTCAGTCCTTCAAGTCCCCACCCCCTGTTCCTCGACCGTCCGCTCGGCCATGTCGCGCCAGGTGCGCCAGCCCTCGATGCTGAGCTCGCCGAAGGAGCCCTGCCCGTGGGTCACGCTGGCGTACGCGCCCGTCCATTCCCGGCCGCGGTCGATCAGCAGCCGGTAGGCGGGGTCCTGGCGCCCGGCGAGCTCCTCGAGCTGGGTGACGAGCAGAAGACTCGCGGCCCCGTATGCATTGGCCCCTCGGTGGACGAACCGGACCCGGCGACCGCATCCGCAGAAGCAGTCCATCGCCGGACTCTAACGCCGGCCGGCGGGGCGGGCTACTCGCCGGCCGGGGCCGCCGAGGACGCCGCGGGCGACTCGAGCGCCGCCAGCACGCGCGGCAGGTCGGCCTCGGTGATCAGCACCTGGCGGGGCTTCGAGCCTTCGTAGCCGGAGATCACGCCGCGCCGCTCGAGCATGTCGATCATGCGCCCCGCACGGGTGTAGCCGAGCCGCAGGCGCCGCTGCAGCATCGAGGTCGAGGCGGTCTGCATCTCGGCCACGAGCGCGATCGCATCGCGCAGCAGCGGGTCCTCGTCGGGGTCGAACTCCTCGCCGCCGGAGCCGCCCCCCTCCTCCGGCTCGACCTCCTCGAGCAGCTCCTCGCGCAGCTCCGGCTCGCCCTGGCGGCGCCACAGCTCGGTCAGCTTGGCGATCTGCGCCTCGTCGATATAGGCCCCCTGGATCCGCTGCAGGCGCGAGCTGCCGACCGGGCTGAACAGCATGTCGCCCTGTCCGAGCAGCGACTCGGCGCCGTTCTGGTCGAGGATCACGCGCGAGTCGGTCTGCGAGGAGACCGCGAACGCGATCCGCGAGGGCACGTTGGCCTTGATCATGCCGGTGATCACGTCCACGCGCGGGCTCTGCGTGGCGAGCACGAGATGGATCCCGACGGCGCGCGCCTTCTGCGCGAGCCGGATGATCGAGTCCTCGACGTCGGCGGGCGCGACCATCATCAGGTCCGCGAGCTCGTCGATCACGCACAGGATGTACGGCAGCGGGGCTTCGCCGCGCCGCTCGCGCGCCTTGTTGAGCTCGATCAGGCTGCGCGTCCTGGCGAGCGACATGATCCCGTAGCGCTGCTCCATCTCCCGGACCAGGTTCTGGAGCGCGTTGGCGGCCATCCGCGGGCTCGTGATCACGGGCGTCAGCAGATGCGGGATCGACTCGTAGTGGTTGAGCTCGACCTGCTTGGGGTCGACCAGCACGAGCCGCACCTCGTGCGGGGTCGCGCGCAGCAGGATGCTCGAGAGCATCGCGTTGATCGCGCCGGACTTGCCGGCGCCGGTCGTGCCGGCGACCAGGATGTGCGGCATCTTCGCGAGGTCGGCTCCGATCGCCTTGCCGGCGACGTCCTTGCCGAGCCAGACGGTCAGCGGCGACCAGTCCTTGGGCGGCTCCTGGAAGACGTCTCCGAGGCGCACGATCCGCCGGTGTGCGTTTGGCACCTCGACCCCGACCGCCTGCTTGCCCGGGATCGGCGCGAGGATGCGGACGTCGGTGGCGGCCAGCGCGTAGGCGAGATCGTCCTTCAGCTGCGCAACCTTGCCGACCTTGATTCCGGGCGCCAGGCGCAGCTCATAGCGCGTGATGTGCGGGCCGGCGACGGTGCCGATCAGCTTCGCCTGCACGCCGAAGTGCCCGAGCGCCTCGACGAGGCTCGCGGCGGTGCGCTCCTGCCCGGCGGTGTCGGGCCGCGTCTGCTCACCGGTCGAGCGCGTCAGCAGCCGGCTCGCGTCGGGCAGATCCCACTCGAACGACGGGTCGTCGGTGACGGCGCCGCGCAGGCGCCCCTGCGGCGTCAGATCGGCGGGGTCCGCGTGGGCGACGCCGGCGACGTGCTCGTCCGCCTCGTCCCCGGCGCCCGCCGCGCGCTCGGGCTCGGGCTCCTGCTCCGGGATGCTCGGCTCGGGTGAGGAACGCTCGGCCCCGGCGAGCCCATCGGGCTCCTCGTCCTCCCAGTCTCGCGAGGGCGCCTCGACGTGGGTCGCGCGCACGATGAGGCGCTCGGGCTCCGGCTCGGGCACGAGCACCTCGGGCTCGGCTGCGCCCGGGTCGCGCAGCGCCTGCAGCGTCGCGCGCGGAGGCGGCGCGCTCATGCGCCTGACGATCCGCGTGGTGTCGCGCAGGCCCGAGCCGGTGGCGCGCAGCACCGCCGCCAGCGAGGCGCCGGTCAGGAGCACCACCCCGACGACCAGCAGGAACGCGATCACGATGTCGACGCCGACGCCCTGGGCCAGCGGGTGCAGCAGACGGTAGAGCGCTTCGCCCGCGACCCCGCCGTGGGATTGGAGATGGGATGAGCTCCACGGGCGCCCGCCGTGCTGCGGGGAGCCGGCGAGCCCGGACAGGCCGGCCGCCAGCGCGAGCGTGACGCCTGCGAACACGCACACCGCCCCCGTCCGCAGCGGGCGAAGCGCGGGCAGCACCGGCCGCAGCAGCAGGACCCCGCCCGCGAGCACGAGCGTCACGGGCGCAAGCACGCGCGCGCCGCCGAGCAGCCACCCGGAGGCGACCGACAGCGCGTGCCCGGCGCGCCCCCCGGGCGCGGGCGATCCCGACCCGTACAGCACGAAACCCATGAACACGCCCAGCGCCACGAGCGCGAGGCCGAGCACGTCGCGCTGTCGCTGGTCGAGCACGGGCATGCGCAGCGAGCGCCCGCCGGCCAGCCCGGCCAGCGGCGAGCGCGAGCGGCGGCGGCGCCCCGTGGAGCGCGCGCGCGAGCGCGCGCCGGAGGATTTGCGCCGCGCCGGCGCACGTTTGGAGCTTCGAGGCATCGCGCGCAACTTCGACACCGGAGCACCGGAACCTGCCTCGGACGCTTACCATCGCTTTACACGCCGGCATTTAGATAAAGACATGAACGACTTCTCCCGCACCGCACGGATCCTGGTGGTCGAGGACGACGAGGACATCGCCCAGGCGCTCCAGCGCTCGCTCCGCATGGAGGGCTATGAGGTGCGCACCGCCGCCGACGGCGAGGCGGCGCTCGAGCAGGGCCGCGCGTTCGCGCCCGATCTGGTGATCCTCGACCTCGGCCTGCCGAAGGTCGACGGGATCGACGTGGCCCGCGCGATGCGCGCCGACGACGACGTCCCGATCCTGATCCTGACCGCCCGCGACGCGCTCGAGTCGCGCGTCGAGGGCCTCGATTCCGGCGCCGACGACTACCTCGTCAAGCCGTTCGAGCGCCAGGAGCTGCTCGCGCGCATGCGCGCGCTGCTGCGCCGGCGCCCGCCGCGCGGCTCGGCCCCGCTGAGGGTCGGCGACCTGTCGCTGAACGCCGACACCCACGAGGTGCTTCGCGGCGAGCGGAGCGTCGAGCTGACGCAGCGCGAGTTCGAGCTGCTCGAGTACCTGATGCGCAACGAGCGGATCGTGATCTCCCGCCAGCGGCTGCTGGACGAGGTGTGGGGCTATGACCCGTTCTCGACCACGAACACGATCGAGGTGTTCGTCTCGAACCTGCGGCGCAAGCTCGAGGCGGGCGGCGAGCCGCGCCTCCTGCACACGATCAGGGGAGCCGGCTACGTCCTTCGTGCGTAGGCCGCGCGAGGGCTTCGCCCGCGTCTCGGCGGCCTTCGACCGGCTGCCGATCCGCGTCCGCCTGGCGGGGGTCTCCGCGCTGCTCACGTTCGTGATCCTGTGCGCGTTCGCGATCGTGATCGGGTCGCTGACCGTGCACCGGATCCGCAGCGACTTCAACCGCCAGGTGCAGAGCACCGCCGCCTACCTGGTCAAAGAAATGCACGCGAACGTCGATCCGCTGCACAACACGTTCACGATCACCCCCGCGCTGCGCTACATCGCGCCGCCCGGTGAGCAGTCGGTGATCCGGATCCTCTCAGAGGGCGGCCACGTCGAGGAACAGTACCCGTCCAACGCGCCCGCGCTCGGGCCGCCGAACCTGCGCGAAGCGCAGATCGTCGACGGCTACCGCGTGATCAGCAACCACGTCGTCGTGCTCGAGGACGGGGAACCGATCGGCAGCCTGATCTTCCAGTACGGGCGCCCGGTCGGCTCCACCGAGGCCACCGTTCGCCGCGTCGAGCTGCTGCTGTTCGGCGGCGTGCTCGTCGGCAGCATCCTGGCGCTCGGTGCGGGCATCGCGATCGCGCGCCGCGCGATGGCGCCGATCGGTGAGCTGACCTCGGCGGCGGCGAAGATCGCGCGCACGCGCGACCCCTCGCTGCACATGCCCCAGCCGCATGCCGACGACGAGGTGGCCGAACTCGCGAACACGCTGGAAGGGATGCTGCGCGAGCTCGATGCGGCGCGCGGCGAGACCGAGGCCGCGCTCGCGCGCCAGCGCCAGTTCGTCGCCGACGCCTCGCACGAGCTGCGTACCCCGCTGACCAGCGTGCTCGCGAACCTCGAGCTGCTGGCCGAGTCGCTGGACGGCGACCAGGGCGAGACAGCACGCTCGGCGCTGCGCTCCTCCCAGCGCATGCGCCGGCTGGTGGCCGACCTGCTGCTGCTCGCACGCAGCGACGCGCAGCGCGTTGCGCCGCGCGAACGCTTCGACCTGGCGACGCTGGTGGTCGACGCCGCCGGCGAGCTCGGGCCGCTCAGCGAGCGCCACGAGATCACGCTCGACGTCCAGCCGGCGCCCGTCAGCGCGGTGCGCGACGAGCTGCACAGGGTGGCCGTGAACCTGATCGAGAACGCGATCAAGCACACGCCCCCGGGCACGAGCATCCGCGTCGCGACGCGCACGGCCGGCGGCGCGGTGGAGCTGAGCGTCGAGGACGACGGCCCCGGCGTGCCGGAGGAGATCGCGCCGACCCTGTTCGAGCGCTTCGTGCGCGGCGCCGGCGACCGCGGCGGCTCATTCGGGCTCGGCCTCGCGATCGTGCAGGCGGTGGCGCGCTCGCACGGTGGCAGCGTGCGCCTCGAGAAGCCCGAGTCGGGCACCGGCGCCCGCTTCGTCGTCAGCCTGCCGGCGAGCCCGGAGCCCGTGGAGCCCGAGCAGGCAGAGGGCCGGCTCGTGGCGCAGCGCGCCGTCTAGCGAGTCCGCTAGACCTCGACGACGACCGGCAGGACCATCGGCCTGCGCTTCAGCCGGTCATAGACCAGCTTCGCGAGGTCGTCGTGCAGCACCTGTGTGAGCACGTCGACCTCGAACACCTTCTCGCGCGCCTCGCGTTCGAGTGAGGCGTCCACGGTCGCACGGATCTCCCCCTCGAGCTCGTCGGCCTCGTCCATGAAGGGCACGCCGCGGAAGATCACCTCGGGGGGGGCGACGGAGCGCCCGTCCTGCTCGGCGATCGTCACGACCACGATGAAGATGCCGTCTGCCGAGAGCATGCGGCGGTCGCGCAGCGCGACGTCGGCCATGTCGCCGAGCTCGACGCCGTCGACGAAGATCATCCCGGCCTGCTCGCGCTCGCCGAAGCGCGCGCCGCGCTCGTCGATGTCGAGCGGCAGCCCGTTGTCGCCCTGGAAGATGTCCTCCGGCGGCACGCCGACCGCTTCGGCGAGCTGGGCGTGCATGCGCAGGCGCTTGAAGTCGCCGTGGAACGGCATCACGTAGCGCGGCTTGACGAGGTTCAGCATCAGCTTGACCTCCTCGGCATAGCCGTGCCCGGAGGCGTGCACGGGGGCATCGCGCGGCGTGATCACGTCGCAGCCGATGTGGTAGAGCCGGTCGATCGTCTCGTTGACGGCGCGCTCGTTGCCGGGGATCGGCGTGGCCGAGAACACGACCGTGTCGCCGGCCTTCAGCTCGACCTGGCGGTGATCGCGGTAGGCCATCCGCCGCAGCGCCGACAGCGGCTCGCCCTGGGATCCGGTCGAGATCACGACTACGCGGTGGTCGGGCAGGTCTGAGATCTCACGAGGCCCCACGACCATCCCGTCGGGGATCTCGAGGTGGCCGAGATTGCGCCCGATGCCGACGTTCTTGCGCATCGAGCGGCCGACCAGGGCGACCTTTCGCCCGAGCGCCTCGGCCGCGTCGACGACCTGCTGGACGCGGTGGATGTTCGACGCGAAGCTGGTCACGACGATCCGCCCCCGGCAGCGGGCGAACACCTCCTCCAGGTGCGGCCCGACGACCGACTCCGACGGCGAGAAGCCTTCGCGGTCGACGTTGGTCGAGTCCCCGCACAGCAGCAGCACGCCCTCGCGGCCGAGCTCGGCCAGGCGCGAGACGTCGGCCGGCGGGCCGTCGACGGGCGTCTGGTCGAACTTGTAGTCGCCGGTGATCAGCACGGTCCCGTGGTCGGTGCCGAGCGCGACGGCGGTCGAGTCGGGGATCGAGTGCGTCATGTGCACGAGCTCGAGCGAGAACGGCCCGAGCTCGAGCGTCTCACCCGGCTCGATCTCGTTCAGCTCGACATCGCGCAGCCGGTGCTCGTCGAGCTTCGAGCGCGCCATCGCAGTCGTCAGCGCGCCCGCGTACACGGGCGCGTCGAGCTCACCACCCAGCTCCCGCAGCACCCACGGCAGCGCGCCGAGGTGATCCTCGTGCCCGTGCGTGATCACGATCGCCTCGATGTCGCGCACGCGCTCGCGCAGGTAGGCGAAGTCGGGCAGCACGAGGTCGATCCCGACCATCTCCGGCGTCGGGAAGCGCAGCCCGACGTCGACCACGACGATGCGGCCGTCCTGCTCGACGACCGTCATGTTCTTGCCGATCTCGCCCAGCCCCCCGAGGGGCAGGACCCTCACCGCGCCGCTCACGCCGGGGCGCTCGCGAGCAGACCGTGCCGTTCGAGCATCGCGCGCACGGCCTCCTCCTCCTCGGCCGTCGCCCCGACCAGCGGCAGGCGCAGCCCGCCGACTTCGTGGCCGAGCATGTTCAGCGCGGCCTTCGTGCACGTCGGGTTGGAGGTCAGGAACAGCGTCTCGTAGACGTCCTTGAGCGACGCGTCGATCTCGGCCCGGTGCTCGGGCTCGCTCACCATCCGCTGCATCTCGTTCCCGACCACGTGGCTCGCGACGCTGATCACGCCCGCACCGCCCATCTCGAGCGCGCGCGCGAAAGTCGGGTCGTCGCCGGCGTAGAGCACGAGGCCCTCGATCGGCTGGAGCTCCTCAGGGTTGGCCTGCTTGACGCCCTCGATGCCCTCGATCTGCGCGAGCTCGGCGAGCAGGTCGGGCGGGATGTTCGTGCCGGTGCGCGCCGGGATGTTGTAGAGCAGCGTCGGTTTGTCGGTCGCGGCCGCCACGGCTTCGTAGTGGCGGATCAGGCCGAGGCGGCTCGGACGGTTGTAGTAGGGCGTCACCGACAGCACCGCGTCGGCACCGAGCTCCCCGGCGCGTTCGGTCAGGTGGACGGCGTGGCGGGTGTCGTTCGTGCCGGTGCCGGCGACGATCGAGACGCCGGGCGGGCGCTCGGCGACCGCGAGGCCGATCAGGTTCAGTTGCTCCTCGTCGGTCAGCGTCGAGGCCTCGCCGGTCGTGCCGGCGACGACGAACCCGTCCGAGCCGTTGTCGGCCAGATGGCGCATCAGCGCGACGAACGCCTCCTCGTTGACGCGGTTTCGCGCGTCGAACGGCGTCACGATCGCGGTCAGTACCGCTCCGAGTTCGAGCATCGGCTCAGTATCTCACGCCCGGGCGGCGCTCAGCGGCCGGCGACCGTCAGCGTGACGAGCGAGCCGTCGGGGGCCTGCGCCCCCGCCTGCGGGCGCTGGGCTGTCACGACGCGCCTGCCCGGGCGCCGCAGCACGGGCGCGACGTGGGCACGCAGGTAGGCGATCGCGAGCGCGCGCTCGGCGTCGGCCGGCGCGAAGCCGACGAGTGACGGTACCGGCACCGGTTCGGGCGATGAGAACACGCGCCCGCCGAACAGGCCCTCTCCGGCGGGGCGGCCGAGGATCGGCCGTCCGGCGAGCGGATGTGCGAGGGCCACACGCACCCGGTGGATCCGTCCGGGCGGGCACGACATCCCAACGTTCGGGGGCGAGGACACGGCCCTTTCGCCGCGGATGTGGATCGTGACGTTGCGCGCCGTCTCGCGCACGCGCGGGCGAAAGCCGCGCTCGTTGCAAACGGATACGTAGCCGATCACCAGCGACCGTTCACGCGGGCCGACTTCGAGCGCGAACCAATGGGCGTCGACCGGGTGCCAGCCGACGATCTGCGCCGAGCTGCGCGCGCTGGCCTCCAGGCGCGCCGTCGCGCCGGCGATGCCGAACGCCGCCGGCATCCCGCAGCACACCACAGTCGCGAGCGCGAGCCTCCTCATCCCGATCATCGAAATCCTACGCCTCGGGCTCCGGTCCGGGCGCCGCCCGCCCGCTAGCGTGGCCCGCGTGCGCATCGCCCTGGCCACCTGCTCCTGGTTCCCCGAGGGCGTCGAGGAGGAGCGTGCACTGGCCGAGCGCCTCGGCGCGGACTTCGTGCGCTGGGACGATCCGGCGGCCGGCTGGGAGCGCTATGACCGCGTCGTGATCCGCTCGACCTGGGACTACACGCTGCGTGCCGAGGAGTTCCTGCGCTGGTGCCACGCCCTCGGCCCCGAGCGCCTGCGCAACGCGCCCGAGCTGGTGGCGTGGAACGCGGACAAGCGCTACCTGGCCGACCTCGGCTGCCCGGCGGTGCCGACGACCTTCGTCGGCCCGGGCGATGAGCTGCCCCAGCTGAGCGGCGAGATCGTCGTCAAGCCGAACGTCTCGGGGGGCGCGCGCGACACGGGCCGCTTCTCCCCGGCGACCCACGAGCTCGCGCTCGCCCTGATCGAGCGCATCCGCGCCGAGGGCCGGGTGGCGCTCGTACAGCCCTACATGGCGGCCGTCGACGAGCGCGGCGAGACGGCGCTCGTGTTCCTCGGCGGCGAGCTCTCGCATGTGCTCCACAAGCGGCCCGTCCTGGCGGCCGACGAGGTCGCGCCGACCGCCGGCGAGGGCGGGCCCGCGAAGGCGATGCTGCGCGAGGACCTGGTCGGCCCCGGCTCGTGCGTGCGCGCGCAGCGCGAGCTCGCCGAGAGCCTTCTCGCGGAGGTCACGACGCGCTTCGGCCCGCCGCTCTACGCGCGCGTCGACCTCGTCGAGGGGCCCGACGGCTCTCCGCTTCTGATCGAGCTCGAGGCGATCGAGCCGCGTCTCTACCTGCACCTCGCGCCCGGAAGCGCGGAGCGGATGGCGAGCGCGATCCGCGCCTCCTAGCGCCCGGCCCCGGCCCGCTGCTCGCGGTCGGCCCCCACCGCCCTCATGGCGGCCTCGCGGCTCGCGAACGCCCTGAAGCGCACGCGCCGGCCGTTCTCGATCGTCCACACAGCCGTCACGTCGCGCTCCACGTCGGCGTCGCTGTTGCGCTCGCGCGCGTGCTCGTGGAGCACGACCACGACCTCCTCGCCGAGGTCGACCATCTCCTTGACATCCTGCGAGTAGTCGTTCCAGATCGACCAGTACGCGCTCACGTGCGCGACGAACTCGCTGCGCCCCGCACCGTGCTCCGGGAAGCCCTCCACCGGGTAGGAGGAGATGTCCCACTCGATGTTCGGATCGAGCGTCTGGACCCAGTCGTGGATCCGGCCCGCCGAGCGGGCCTCGTGGCCTTGCTGCACCACCCGCTTGTTCTGCTCGGACATCGGACCTCCCGGTTCCTAGCCTGGAAGGAGTATCGCCCAACAGAGGCCGCCCGATCAAGGGGCCCGGCCTAGTCCTCGAACAGCAGCCCCTCCAGCCCGATCGTCAGCCGCTCGGGCAGCTCCCCGACCCGCCGCACGCCCAGCAGCACGCCCGGCATGAAGCACTCGCGGTCGATCGTGTCGTGGCGGATCGTGAGCGTCTGACCGAGATCGCCGAGGATCACCTCCTGGTGGGCGACGAGGCCCGGCAGGCGGACCGAGTGGACCGGCGGCTCGGGGCCGCCCGTCGCCGCGGCGATCAGCTGAGCCGTCAGCTTGGCCGTCCCGCTCGGGGCGTCGAGCTTGCGGTCGTGGTGCAGCTCGACGATCTCCGCCTTCTGCATGTGGCGCGCGGCCTCGGCCGCGAAGCGCATCATCAGCACCGCGCCGATCGCGAAGTTCGGCGCGACCAGCGCGTTGGCTCCGCCCCGCTCGCCCGCCTGCGCGAGCGGCGCAGGGTCAAAGCCGGTCGTGCCGATCACGGCGTGCACGCCGGCCTCGAGGCACGCGAGCGCGTTCTCGAGCGCGGTCTCGGGACGGGTGAAGTCGACCACCACGTCCGCCCCCGCGAGCAGGTCAGAGAGCTCGGTCCCGAGCAGCGGGTCGGCGCGGCCGGCGAGCTCCATGTCGGGCGCGCCCTCGACGGCGCGGCACACGGTCTCCCCCATGCGCCCGGCCGCGCCCGCGACCGCGACGCGGATCACGGGCCGGGCTCCGTGGCCGCCGTCACGGGCGCCTCGCGCAGCGACCTGGTCGCCTGCTCGAAGCGCACGCTCTCGGGGCCGACCCCGGCCAGCGACAGCCGCTCGGGCTCGAACAGCTCGCCGGCGAGCTCGCGCACGTCTGCCAGCGTGACCGCGTCGATGCGGTCGATCACCTCGTCGGGCGAGAGCACCGGCATGCCGGTGAGCACGGCGGCCCCGAGCCGGCCCATGCGCGCGCCGGTGGACTCGAGCCCGAGCACCGTGCGGCCCTTCAGGTTCTCGCGCGAGCGCGTCAGCTCCGCCTCGGTGGCGGGGTCGAGCACGCAGCGGCGCAGCTCGTCGGCGACCACGCCGAGAGCGTCGTTCAGGTTCTCAGGGCGCGTGCCGACGTAGAGGCCGACCTCGCCGGTGAGCGCGTACAGGTTCGAGTAGCAGAACACCGAGTAGGCGAGGCCGCGGCGCTCGCGGACCTCCTGGAACAGCCGCGAGGAGGAGGTCCCGCCGAGCACGCCTTCGAGCACGCGCAGCGCGAAGCGGCGCTCGTCGTCGCGCGCGATGCCGGCGCCGCCGACGCACACGTGGTACTGCTCGGTGTCTTTCTCGAGGAAGCTCGTGCGCGCCCGGAAGTCGGGTGCCGCCGCCTCGGGGCCGGTGGTGCCCGCGGCGGGCGCCGGCACGCCGTGGCCCGCGGGCCCGGCGGCGCTCGCCAGCTCGACGAGCCGGTCGTGGTCGACCGATCCGGCGGCCGCGATCACGATCGAGCCCGGGCGGTAGCGCCGCTCGTGGAACTCGATGAGCTGCTCGCGGGTGACGCCCCCGACGGCCTCGGCGCGTGCCGATCACGGGGCGCCCGAGCGGGTGCGAGCCGAAGATCGCGCGCCCGAGCAGGTCGAACACGCGGTCCTGCGGGTCGTCTTCGTACATCGCGATCTCCTCGAGCACGACCTCGCGCTCGGCCTCGAGCTCACCGAACCGCGGGCGCCACACCATGTCGGCCATCACGTCGAAGGCGCGCTCGAGGTGGCCGTCGAGGACCCGCGTGTAGACGGTCGTGGCCTCCTTGTCGGTGCCGGCGTTTATCTCGGCGCCCATCTCGTCGAAGATCTGATCGATCTCCTCGGATCCGAAGCGCTCGGTGCCCCTGAACAGCATGTGCTCGAGCAGGTGCGAGATCCCCGCCTCGTGCTCGCTCTCGTCGGTCGAGCCGGTCGCGACCAGGAAGCCGAGGGCCACCGAGCGCACCTCTGGGATGCGCTCGGTGACGATCCTCACGCCGGAGTCCAGCGTCGTGATCAGGTGTCCGGACACGCGCGTCCGGTGGGCCGCGTCAGTCGCGGTCGCGGCCGTGCCGGGGACGGCCCGAGCCGCGATCTCCGTCGCGACCGCGCCGCGGCCCCCGGTCGGAGCGATCGCGGCCGTTGGAGGACGGGCGCCGCTCGCGGCCACCGCCACCGCCGCCGCCGGTCCCGACACCGGCAAGCTCCTCGACCGACTTGCCCGCGATGTCCGGGTCGTCGGCCAGGCGCAGGCCGATGCGGCCGCGCTCACGGTCGACCTCGACCACGCGCACGCTGACCTCGTCGCCCTTGTTGAGCACGTCCTCGACCGTCTCCACCCGCTCGCCAGGCGAGACGTTGGAGATGTGCAGCAGGCCGTCGGTGCCCTTGGCAAGCTCGATGAACGCGCCGAAGGTGGTCGTCTTGACGACCTTGCCGACGTACTCGTCGCCGACCTCGACCTCCTTCATCATCATCGTGATCCGCTCGACGAGCGCGTCGCCGAGCTCGCCGTTCGCCGAGTAGACCAGCACCTGGCCGTCGTCGTTGACGTCGATCTGCGATTCGAACTCGTCCGAGAGCCCCCGGATCGTTTCGCCGCCCTTGCCGATCAGCAGGCCGATCTGCGACGGGTCGATCTGGATCGTCTGGATGCGCGGCGCGTACTGCGAGAGCTGCTCGCGCGGGCCGCCGATGGCCTCGCCCATGCGCCCGAGGATGTACGTGCGGGCTTCTTTCGCCTGCGAGAGCGCGTCGCGCAGGATGTCGAAGGTCACGCCCGTGATCTTGATGTCCATCTGCAGCGCGGTGATCCCGCGCTCGGTGCCGGCGACCTTGAAGTCCATGTCGCCGAGGTGGTCCTCGACGCCGGCGATGTCGGTCAGCACGACGTAGTCCTCGCCCTCTTTGATGAGGCCCATCGCGATCCCGGCCACCGGGCGCTTGATCGGTACCCCGGCGTCCATCAGCGACAGCGAGGAGCCGCACACCGAGGCCATCGAGGAGGAGCCGTTGGACTCGAGGATGTCCGAGACCACGCGGATCGAGTACGGGAAGTCCTCGATCGAGGGCACCATCGGCGCGAGCGCGCGCTCGGCGAGCGCGCCGTGGCCGATATCACGGCGCTTGACGCCGCCCATGCGACCCGCCTCCCCGACCGAGAACGGCGGGAAGTTGTAGTGGTGCCAGTAGAACTTTTTCGTTTCCAGGCCGAGCGTGTCGAGGCGCATCTCCTCCTTGAGGGTGCCCATCGCCACCACGCTCAGCGCCTGCGTCTGCCCGCGCGTGAAGAGCGCCGAGCCGTGCGTGCGCGGCGTGACCCCGACCTCGATAGTGATGTCGCGGATCTCGTTCTCCGAGCGGCCGTCCGGGCGCTTCTTGTGGACCGCGATGCGCTCGCGGATGATCGACTTCTCGAGCTTGTCGAACACGAGCTGCGCGGCCTGGCGGCGCTCCTTGGCGGCCACGAGCTGCTCCTCGCCCGCGCCCTCGGGGGCGGGCGGCGCGTACTGCTCGAGGATCTCCTGCTCGACCGCCTTGGTCGCGTCCTGACGCTCGAGCTTGTCCTCGACCTGGGTCGCCGCGTCGAGCTTGGCGCCGTGCGAGGCGCGGACCTGCTCGAGCAGCTGGGGGTCGACCTGGATCGGGTCGAACTCTTTCTTGGCCTTGCCCGCTTTGGCGGCGAGGTCGCGCTGCAGCGCGCACAGCTTCTTGATCTCGGCGTGGGCGATGTCGAGCGCGTCGAGGATCTCGGCCTCGGGGATCTCGTTCGCTCCGGCCTCGACCATCAGGATCGCCTCCTCGGTGCCCGCGACGATCAGGTCGAGGTCCGAGGCGTTCTCGGCGTCCTCGAGCAGCGCGGGCTCTTCCGGGTTGACGACGAAGTTGCCGTCGATCTTGCCGATCCGCACCGCGCCGACCGGCGTCGGGAGCGGGATGTCGGAGAGCATCAGCGCGGCGGATGCGCCGTTCATCGCGAGGATGTCGTACGGGTGCACGTGGTCGATCGAGAGCGGGATCGCGACAAGCTGTGTGTCGTAGCGCCAGTCCTTGGGGAACAGCGGGCGGATCGGGCGGTCGATCATGCGGGCGGTCAGCGTGCCCTTCTCACCGGGGCGCCCCTCGCGCTTGAAGAACGAGCCGGGGATTTTCCCGGCGGCGTACATGCGCTCCTCGACGTCGACCGTCAGGGGCATGAAGTCGGTGTCGCGGATGCCTCCGGCGACCGCCGTACAGAGAACCATCGTGTCGCCCTGGCGGACGACGACTGCTCCTGAAGCCTGCTTGGCCATACGGCCGGTCTCGAACGAGATCTCGCTGCCCGAAATCTCCACGGAGACCCGCGTCACGGCGTCACTACTCATATGTCACTGCCTTTCGTGTTCCGCCCGTCGGTCGGCGGAGCGTTTCTTTTATCCCAATATCCGAACGGACGGAGCTTAGCGGACCCACTGGCGCGGTCCCGCTGCCGGGAGTAGCCTGCAGGCCGTGGCCCACGTCGACCGAAGCTTCCGCATGGAGGACCCTCCGGAGGAGGCCCAGCGGCGCTTCGAGGAGGAAATCGGCTGGGAACTGCACCGCGACGAGGGCTTCGCGCTCGTGCGCGAGCAGCCGGGGAGCCTGCGCTACAGCGACGGCCGCGCGGACGAGCTCTCCGACGAGGAGTCCTTCGAACTGCCTCCGTCCCCCGGCCCGGGCTACGTGCACATGGAGATCACTCCGCGGAACGCAACCGAGGGCGCCTACGTCGGCCTGCGCGAACTGGTGGCCCGCAAGATCAAGGTCGAGCTCACGCCCGACGGCGCGGGCACCCTCGTTCACATCCACGGCCACGCCGAGGGGCGCCTGCGCGACGCGATCGAGCTGCTCGGGACCCCCGGCCACTGGCCCGAGGTCAGGCTCACCGAGGGCGCGCCGACCGAAGACCGCTGAGCGGCGCGCGGGCCTCGCGGCCCCGGCCCGCGACTAGGCTTCAGCGGTGGGACGGGTCGATCACCGCTTCCGGATCGGCGTGGCGCCGCCCGACGCGCGGCGCATGGTCGAGGAAGAACTCGGCTGGGAACTGCGCCGCAGGGCGGGGTTCGCGCTCGTTCGGCGCGAGCCGCTGCGGCTGCTGTTCAGCGATTTCGGCTCGGGCACGTGGGCGTTCAGCGGCAAACCCCGCCGTCTCGGGCTCTACGGGCGCCTGCGCGAGCTGACGGCGCGGCGCCTTGAGGTCGAGCTCGCGCCCGACGGCGCGGGCACGATCCTGCGGATCCGCGGGCATGCCGATCAAGATCTGTGCGAGGCGATCGAGCGGCTCGGAGCGCCGGGCCAGTGGCCCGAGCGGCGGATGAGCCGCGGCGTCCCTGCCGGCCTGGGCGAGGACCCCCCGCCGGATCTCAGCCGGCTGCCGCTGCGTCGCCGAAGGCGGCGGTGATGCCCTGCGCGAGCAGGTCGGGGCCCGGCAGCACGCCCGGGTTCTCGGCTTCGTAGCTCCAGCGCACGACGGCGTCGGGGCCGGTGATCACGAGCGCGCGCTGGCAGAAGCCGCCCGGGTGAAGCACACCGAAGGCCCTGCTCGCCGCGCCCTTGGGCTCGAAGTCCGAGAGCTGCTCGCTGCCCACGCCGAGCTTCTCCCGGAACGCGGTCTGCGAGAAGGTCGCGTCGCACGAGACCCCGTACACGTAGATGCTGCGGGCCGCCAGATCCTCGAGCAACGGGTCATAGAGCTGCAGCTGGTCGGTGCACACCGGGCTGAAGGCGAACGGGTAGAAGACCAGCACCGAGCCGTGCCCCTGCAGGTCGGCGGCCGTGAAGTCCTCGCCGTCGGCCCGCTTCAGCGAGAACTCGGGCGCTGCTGCGCCGGGCTCGATCACGCTCATGGTGCGGGACCCTATCGGGTGGGAGGGCACAGCCACTCGACGCATCAGGCGTTCGCTGACCAAGCGGAGCAAGGACGCAGGGAGCGTGGCGTGCTTCGCACACGAGCGACCGAGGACGCAGCTCCGCGCCGGTCAGCGGACGCCTGAGGCTACTTGCGGAGGCCGAGCTCTTTGATCAACGCGCGGTACCCCTCGAGGTCCTCACGCTGCAGGTAGTCCAGAAAGCGCCGGCGGCGGCCGACGAGCATCAGCAGCCCGCGGCGCGAGTGGTGGTCCTTTTTCCGGTCGCGCAGGTGCTCGGTGAGGTGGTTGATGCGCTCGGTGAGCAGCGCGATCTGGACCCGGGTGTTCCCCGTGTCGGCCTCGTTGGCGCCGAACTTGGCGGTGATCTCGCGCTTGCGCTCGCTGGTCAGTGCCGGCATCGCCGTGGGACGGTAGCAGAAGGGGTCGCGCCGGCCGCCGGGTGATCCCAGCTGCAGCGCGCACGATCACAGGATCGAAATCGCCGCGCGACCGCTCAGGCGCCGCCCGCTGCGGCGATCTCCCGTGTCCGCGCCACATCGTCGCCCATCTGCTCGACCAGCGCCTCCGCGCTGTCGAAGCGCCGCTCGCCGCGCAGCCGCTGCACGAACTCGAGCGTCAGCGTGCGTCCGTACAGGTCGCCGTCGAAGTCGAGCAGATAGGCCTCGATCAGCTCTGCCCGCCCGGTTTCGAACGTGGGCCGCACGCCGATGCTGACGGCCGCCGCGCGCGGCTCCTCGCCGTCCACGCGGCACAGGCAGGCGTAGACACCGTGACCCGGGGTCGCCATCGTCTCGTCGGGAACGAGGTTGGCGGTCGGATAGCCGAGCTCGCGCCCGCGCTCGTCGCCGTGGGCGACCTCGCCGCTCAGCTCGAACACCGAGCCGAGCAGGCGGTTGGCCTCGGCCACCTCGCCGGCCTGCAGCAGCCCGCGGATGTGGCTCGAGGAGACGATCTCGCCGTCGATTTCGAGCAGCGGGTGCACGACCGTCTCAAAGCGCCCGTCCGCCGCCAGCAGCGCCGGGTCGCCCTGCGCGCGGTGCCCGAAGCGGAAGTTCTCACCGATCGAGACGCGCTTGGAGCCGAGCGCCCCTACCAGCACCTGCTCGACGAACTCCTGCGCGCTGCGGCTCGCGAACCCGGCGTCGAACGGGATCACGATCATCTCCTCCACGCCCAGCGAGGCGACCAGCTCGGCCTTGCGCTCGAGCGTCGTCAGCAGCTTCGGCGTGTGCTGCGGGGCGACGACCGACACCGGGTGCGGATCGAACGTCAGCACGCTGTCGGAGCCGGCGATCACCTCGCGGTGCCCGAGGTGCACCCCGTCGAAGGTGCCGACCGCGACGCTGCGCGGCGCTCCGCGCGCGACGTCGGGCAGGCGGGTGACCTTCACGCGGCCAAAGCCTAGTGCCGCGCGAGCTCCAGGGCCTCTCCGAGCGCGAGGAACGCCGCACCGGCCGGCGGCTCGGCCCAGCTCGTACCGCGCGCCGGCGGCGCGATCGCCCGCTCGACCTCGAACGGCCCGATCGCTGTGCGGCGCAACTCCAGGCAGTAGGCGTCGCCGAGATCGGCGATCAGCGAGCGCACGTAGGTTCCCGAGCCGCATTCGATCGAGAACGCCGCCCGTGCGGTGCCGTCGGGCTCCGGCGGGCTGCGCCGGAGCTGCTCGAAGCGCATCACAGTCACGATCCGCTCGGGCATCTCGAGCGCCTCGCCGCGGCGGGCGCGCTTGTAGGCGCGCTCGCCGCCGATCTTGACGGCCGAGTGCGCCGGCGGGCGCTGGCGCAGCTCGCCGGTCGGCAGCGCGAGCGGCTCGGCCGGCAGCCGGCCGGTGATCGTGATCTCCCCCTCCGGGTCGCCCGTGCTCGATCTGGCACCGAGCACCGCGAGGGTCTCGTAGGTCTTCGGCAGCGCCATCAACGCCCGCTGCGCCTTGGTCGCACGCCCGATCAGAATCAGGAGCAGCCCGGTCGCGAACGGGTCGAGTGTGCCGGCGTGTCCGGTCTTGGCGCCCCCGAGCGCGCGCCGCACGGCCGCGACCGCGTCGTGGGAGCTGATCCCCGCCGGCTTGTCGATCAGCAGCACGCCGTCCATCGGCTCACCTGCGCCGGGCACGCGCCGGGGACGTTCAGACCGCCGTCGCGGCAGGGCGCCCGCCGGCCTGCGGGTGCAGCTGCTCGGCGATCGCCGCGCGCAGGAACTCGAGCAGCTCGGCCGGCTCCAGGCCGGTCGTGAAGCCAGCCGCGCGCCGGTGTCCGCCGCCGCCCTGGGCGCGCGCGATCACCGACACGTCGACGTCATCGTCGGTCGCGCGCAGCGAGACTTTGTGCTGGCCCTTGCGGTCACCGCTCGAGAGCTCCCTGACGAGTGCCGCCACCTTCGTGCCTTCGAGTCCGCGCAGCTGGTCGATGATGCCCTCCGAGTAGCTGTCCTCGGCCTCGGCGGCGCGGAAGTCCTCGGCGCTCAGGCTCGCCATCGTCAGCTCGCCGCCGTCGAAGCGCTGCAGGCGCGCGAGCGCGAGCGCCATCAGCGTCAGCTTGCCGGTCGGCATGTCCTCGTACAGGCGCCGGTAGACGAGCGGCACCTGCACGCCCGCCGCGATCAGCTCGGCGGCCATCTCATGCGAGCGCGGGGTCGTGTTCTCATACATGAAGCGCCCTGTGTCGGTGATCAGCCCGATGTAGAGCGCTTCGGCGACCTCGGGGGAGGGGGTCACGCCGAGGCCGTGCATCAGGTCCCAGACGATCTCGGCCGTGCAGGAGGCTTGCGGCTCCACCAGGTTGACGGTCCCGAAAAGCGTGTTGTCGTGGTGATGGTCGATGTTCAGCAGGCGCGCGCCGTCGCGCAGCACGCTGGCCGAGTTGCGGTCGATGTTGCCGCAGTCCAGGAACACGACGGTGCGCTCTGCGATGTCGGCCGGTGGCTCTGAGATCAGGCCGTCGAGCGGGAACATGCGGTACTCGCGCGGCAGCGGCAGGTCGTGCGGCGAGACGAACATCTCCGAGCGCTTGCCGAGCGCTGTCAAGAGACCCTGCATCGCGACCAGCGAGCCCAGCGCGTCGCCGTCGGGGTTCTCGTGCGTGGCGAGCACGAACGACGTGTCCTCGCGCAGTCGCGCGAGCACCAGCTCGCGCGGGTCCTGGCCGTTGCCCGCAGCGCTCATGCGCTGCCGACTTCGTCGATGAGTGCGTCGAGGCGCATCGCCCGGTCGGTGGTGTCGTCGTAGACGAACTCGAGCGTCGGCGTGCGCTTCAGTCGCAGCTCCTCGGCGAGCCTGCCCTGCAGGAAGCCGTGGGCGCTGCGCAGTCCCTCGAGGCTCGCCTCGCGCTCCGACTCATCGGAGACTCCGCCGCCGGCGCCGAGCACGCTCACGTACACCCGCGCGTGGCGGAGGTCTGCGCTTGTCCTGACGTCGGTCACGGTCACGAATCCAACCCTCGGGTCCTTCAGCTCACCTGCGACTGCATCTCCGATGACCTGGCGAACCGCCTCGTCGACACGACGCATGCGTCCCGTGCTCATCGGTGCCTCTCAATTCCTCGCCGAGCCCGGCGTCCCTTCCCTGCCGGTCAGGAAGCCAGCTCGCGCTCCACCTGGCGGGTCTCGTAGGTCTCCAGCACGTCGCCCTCCTTCAGGTCCTGGAAGTTGGCCAGCACGATCCCGCACTCGAAGCCCTGGGCCACCTCGCGCACGTCGTCGTTGAACCGTCGCAGGCTCTCGATCGTAGTGTCGTAGATGACCGTGCCGTCGCGCACGACCCGTGCCCGCGCGCCACGCGTGACTTTCCCCTCCGTCACGAAGCAGCCGGCGATCGTGCCGATCCGCGACGCTTTGAACAGCTGGCGCACCTCGGCCTGGCCGAGCGGCGTCTCGACCTCCTCGGGCGCGAGCATCCCCTGCATCGCGGCGCGCAGCTCCTCGATCGCGCGGTAGATGACCGAGTAGGAGCGGATCTCGACGCCCTCGCGCTCGGCGACCGCCCGCGCGTCGCCGACCGGGCGTACGTTGAAGGCGAGGATCACGCCCTCGGAGGCAGCCGCGAGCATAACGTCGGACTCGTTGACGCCGCCGACGCCGCGGTGCACGACGTTGACCGCGACCTCGTCCTGTGGGAGCTTTGCGATCTCGTCCTCGAGCGCCTCCAGCGAACCCGCCACGTCGGCCTTGACGACCAGCGCGAGCTCCTGGACGGTGCCCTCCTGGGCGAGCTTGAAGACGTCTTCGAGCGACACCTTGCGCCCGGAGCGGCGCGCGAGCGCCTCGGTCTTCAGGCGGTTGGCGCGCTCGCCCGCGAGCTGGCGCGCGCGGCGCTCGTTCTCGACCACGCGGACGTGCTCGCCCGCCTCGGGAACGCCGTCGAAGCCGAGCACCTCGACCGGCTCCCCCGGAGTCGCGCGCTTCATCTTCGCACCGTTGAAATCGTGCATCGCGCGCACGCGCCCGAAGTGGGCGCCTGCGACGAGCGCGTCGCCGACGCGCAGCGTCCCGCGCTGGATCAGCACGGTCACGACCGGGCCGCGGCCCGGGTCGAGCTTCGACTCGATCACCGCGCCGGAGGCCTCCGCGCCTGCGTTGGCCTTGAGCTCCTCGAGATCGGTGACGATCTGGATCGTGTCGAGCAGCGAGTCGAGGCCCTGATGGGTCTTGGCGCTGACGTCCACGAACTCGGTCTCCCCGCCCCAGTCGGAGGGCTGCAGGCCGTGCTGGGTCATCTCGGTGCGGACGCGCTCGGGCTGCGCGCCCTCCTTGTCGATCTTGTTGACGGCGACGACGATCGGGACCTCGGCGGCCTTGGCGTGGTCGATCGCCTCTTCGGTCTGCGGTTTCACGCCGTCGTCGGCGGCGACCACGATCACGGCCAGATCGGTGACGCTCGCGCCGCGGGCCCGCATCGCCGTGAAGGCCTCGTGACCGGGAGTGTCCAGGAACGTGATCTCTTTGCCCGCGTGGCGGACCTGGTAGGCGCCGATGTGCTGGGTGATGCCGCCGGCCTCGCCCGCGGCCACCTCGGTCTCGCGGATCGCGTCCAGCAGCGAGGTCTTGCCGTGGTCGACGTGTCCCATGATCGTCACGACCGGCGGGCGCGCGATCAGGTCCTCGTCGGTGTCCTCGTAGACCGGCTCGACCTCGACGTCGTCGGCGGCGTGGACGATCTCGATCTGCTTTTCGAACTCGTCCGCGAGCACCTGGATCGCGTCGTCGGACAGCGTCTGCGTGAGCGTCGCCATCTCGCCGAGCGACATCAGCTTCTTGATCACGTCCGGGACCGGCACGCCCAGATACTCGGCCGCGTCCTTGACCGTCGACCCCGAGTTGACGCGGATCGTGTCCGTGGCCTCCATCGCCGCGGTGTCGATTGGGGCGATCGTGTCGTCGTAGGTCCCGCGACGGCGCCGGCCGCGGCGAGGACGCCGCTGGGGCTGGTTGGAAGGGCCGCCCTGCTGGCGGCGTGAGGCCTGGGAATCGATCACGACGCGGCGGCGCCCGCCGGGGCCGACATCCCCGGGAGTGCGCTCGCCGGTGCGCGAGTCGCGCGTCGGGCGCACGCGCTCGGTGCCGGGCGCGGCCGGGGCCGCTCCAGCCGGGCGCGGCGGAGCGGGTGCGCCGGCCGGCGCCTGGGCAGCAGGCGGGCGCTGCGGCTGGGCGGGCTCGCGCGGCGGTGCCGGTGCCTCGGTCTGTGCGGCGGCGGGCGCCTGGGCGCGTGCCTGGGGCGCGTTCGCCGCGGGCTTGGCGGCGGCGGCGGGCTGGACGGGCGCCGGGGTGGCGGCCTTGCCGTCGGCGCCGGCGGAGCCGTTGCTGGCGGCCGTGCCGGCCGCGATCCCGAGCGCCGCGAGCGCCTGCGACTCCTCGACCGAGGAGGCAGCGGCCTTCGCCTGCACGCCCGCGGCATGCAGCTTCTCGAGCAGCTCCTTGCTCGTGACGCCCTGCTCCTTGGCGATCTCGTGTACGCGCTTCTTGCTCATCGGCCCACCGATTCTACGAGCTTGGCATCGACGGCTGCCCGCGCCCGCAGCGTGCGCTGGATCGCGCCGCGCTGGAGCGCTCGCGACAGGCACTCGGCGGCGGGCAGCTCGCCTTCGCCGGAGCGGCACAGGTAGGCGCCGCGCCCGGGCATCCGCCCGTCTCGATCGAGCACCGCCGTCGCGCCCTCTGCGCTGCCGGAGAGGGCGAGCCGCAGCAGCTCGCGCTTGGGCGCGCTGCGCCCGCAGCCGACGCACCGGCGCACCGGCGCTGAGCCGTGGCGGCGATCGGAGCCGGTGCTGTCCCCCTCGGTGTGCGGCCGGGCTATGTCGCCGGCTCCCCGGCGGCATCGCCGGACGCGCCCTCGGCGTCGCCCGCAGCATCCGGCGGCGCGGTGGCGTCCTCCTCGGCGAGCTTCTCGGCGAGGTCGGCCTCGGCTTCGGCCCCGTCCTCCTCGGGCTCGGGCGCGATCACGGCGGCCGGGGTCGGCGGCAGCGGGGCGGCCTCCTCGGCCACCTCGACGGCGACGAGCTCCTCCTCGCCGGCGGGCGCCTCGGCGCCGCCTCCCGCCAGGTCCGCGAGGTCGTCGCTGTCGATGCTCGCGAGCGCCTGGTGCGTTTCCAGCCCGCAGTAGCGCGAGCCCGGCAGCGCGGCGTTCGGGCAGCGGCGACCGTTCGAGAGGATCGCCGCGCAGCGCCCGGTGACCTCCTCCTCCTCGTAGCCGTGCTCGGCCTCCTCGGCGGCGAACTCGGTCTCGGAGCGGATGTCGACGCGCCAGCCGGTCAGGCGGGCGGCCAGGCGCGCGTTCTGGCCCTCGCGGCCGATCGCCAGCGAGAGCTGGTCGTCGGGAACGATCACCGTGGCCTGCTTCGCGTCGTCGTCCACGAGCACCTCGCGCACGCGCGCCGGCGAGAGCGCCTTGGCGACGAAGCGCGCGGGCTCGTCGTTGAAGGGGATGATGTCGATCTTCTCGCCGCGCAGCTCGGAGACGACCATGCGCACGCGCGAGCCGCGCGGGCCGACGCAGGCGCCGACCGGGTCGACGCCGTCGGTGTGCGAGACGACCGCGATCTTCGAGCGGTAGCCGGGCTCGCGCGCGACGTTCGCGATCTCGACGAGGCCGTCGGCGATCTCCGGCACCTCGAGCTCGAACAGCTTCTTGATCAGCTCCGGGTCACGGCGCGAGACGATGATCGCCGGCCCCTTGGTCGAGGGCGAGACCTCCTTGATGACGGCCTTGATGCGCTGTGAGTGGTCGTAGCGCTCGCCGTCGACCTGCTCGGACTTCGGCAGCAGCGCCTCGACCCGTTCGCGCAGCTGTACGAGCGTGTAGCGCGAGTCGGACTGCTGCACGATGCCGGTGATCAGCTCGCCGACGCGGTCGCGGTATTCCTCGTACATCATGTCCCGCTCGGCCTCGCGGATCCGCTGCAGGATCACCTGCTTGGCCGTCTGCGCCGCGATCCGCCCGAAGTCGTCGGGCGTCACGTCTTCCTCGTCGATCTGGTCGCGGTATTCGGCGAACTTCTTCGGATCGATTTCCGGGTCCTCCGGTTCGCGCATCTCGCCCGTCTCGGGGTCGACCGTCGTTTCCTCGTCGATCGTCTCGACGATCAGATGCGCCTCCAGGCGCTCGGGGATTTTCAGTTCGATGACGCGGAAGTCGGCCGTCTCGCGGTCCATTTCCACGCGCGCGTACTTGGCTGAGCCCGGCTGCTTCTTGTAGGCGGACAGGAGCGCGTCCTCGAGCGCGATCATCAGCTTCTCGGGCTCGATGCCCTTCTCACGCGCGAGCGCGTGCATGGCTTCCAGGATCTCGCGTGACATCGGCGGGTGGCTCCTTAGTCCTCGATCAGGTTCGAACGGCGAATCTCCGAGTACGGGATCGCGATGACGCCGCCTTCGGCAGCCAACGTGACCTCCTGCTCGGACGCCCCCACCAGCTCTCCCGTGAAGCTGCGCACGGCGCGCGGCTCGCGCTCCGCCGGCGGCCGCTCGGCAGGGCGCGGGTGACGGACCCGCACGCGCGCGCGCCGGCCGACGAAGCGGCGGAAGTGCGCCGGCTTGGTCAGCGGCCGCTCGCTCCCCGGCGAGGAGACCTCCAGCGAGTAGCGCTCGCGCAGGTCGTTCAGCAGCATCGTCACGCGCTCGCACAGGGCCAGGTCGACCCCGTCGGGGTGGTCGATGAAGACCCGCAGGCAGCGCCCGCCGAGGATCTCTGCGAGCAGCACCTCGACGTCGGGCTCGTCGTGCGCGAGCCGCTCTTCGATCTGCGCCTGCAGCGGGTTCGTCTGATCTGTCATTTCTGGTCCCTTACGCAAAGAGAGCGGGCGGGCGCCCACTCTCGGTACTGCTGCCGGCGCCTGCGCGACGACACGAAAGCTGTGGTTCGAGAATAGCAAGGGCAACCCTGCCCGGCTACGTCTTCAGGCGCGTTCGGCGTCCCGCCGGGCGCGTTCCCGGTAGAGGCGGTAGTCCTCGCGCTCGGGCCGGAGCGAGCACGCGAGCGCGAGCGGGTGGCACGCCTCGCGGTGCCGCCCGAGTTGCTGCATCGCGCGGCCGAGGCAGAACAGGGCGTAGTCGTTGGTCGGCGTCCTCGAGGCGATCGCCTCGAACTCGGCCGCCGCCCCTTCGTAGCGCTGTGCGTGGAACAGCGCGCGCCCGAGCGCCTCGCGGATCGAGGCCTTGTCGGGCTCGAGGTCGCGGGCTTTGCTGAGCGGCACGATCGCGGCCTGGTGGTCGCCGTGCTCGAGCAGCTCACAGCCTCGCCGGTAGAGCTCGTACACGTTGTCCATCGCAATACCCTAGACGCCCTCTCGCAGCGCTCCGACCGTGTCGAGGATGGCTCCGGCGACGACCTCCTTGCCGGCGCGCGCGACGTGTCGCTCGGCCGGCTCGCCCGCGCCGGCGGCGGCCGTCAGGATCGTGACCTCGTTGTCGGGTGAGTCGAAGCCGATGTCCCCGCGCGAGATGTCGTTGAAGACGACCGCGTCGAGGCGCTTGTCGTGAAGCTTGTCCCGCGCGGCGCGCAGGCCCTCGGAACCGTGCTCGGCCGCGAAGCCGACCAGCGTCTGCTCCGGGCGCCGCGAGGCCGCGAGACCCGAGATCACATCCGGGGTCGCCTCGAGCACCAGCTCGAGCGTCTCGCGGCCGGCCTTCTTGATCTTGCCGCCGTGCGCGCCGGCGGGCGCGAAGTCGGCCACCGCGGCGGCCATCAGCAGCACGTCGCAGCCCGCGAAGCGCTCGCGGCAGGCGCGCTCGAGCTCGGCCGCCGTGCCGACGTCCACGCGCTCTACGCCCGCGGGCGTCGGCAGCGCGGCGTTGGCGGCGATCAGCGTCACCTCGGCGCCGCGGCGTGCCGCGACCTCTGCCAGCGCGAAGCCCATCCGCCCCGAGGAGCTGTTGCCGATGAAGCGCACGCTGTCGATCGGCTCGCGTGTGCCGCCCGCTGTGACGAGCACGCGCAGGCCGCCCAGCGCCCCGGCGCCCGCGCCGTTGGAGGCAGCCGCGGCGCCTGAGAGCGCGCGCTCGCAGGCGGCGAGCAGCTCGGCGGGCTCCGGCAGGCGCCCGATGCCGTGCTCCCCGGCCGAGGCCAGGCGCCCCACGCCGGGCTCGAGGACCACCGCGCCGCGGCGGCGCAGCGTCGCGATGTTCTCCTGCGTGGCCGCGTGGCGGTACATGCGGTCGTTCATCGCGGGGGCGATCAGCAGCGGGCAGCTCGCGGCCAGCGCACAGCTGCCGAGCAGGTTGTCGGCCATGCCGGCCGCGAGCTTGGCGATCGTGTTCGCGCTCGCGGGGGCGATCAGCAGCACCTCGGCGTTCGCGACCAGCTCGAGGTGTCCGATCGGCTCGTGCGCCGGGGGCTGCTGGCCCGGGAACGCGCCGCGCATCGGGTCGCGCTCGAACTCGCTGACCAGCACCGGGGCCCCGCTCAGCGCCGCGAAGGACGCCTCGCCGACGAAGCGCCGGCTGGCGGGCGTCTGCACGACGCGCACGGCGTGGCCCGCGCCCGTCGCGAGCCGGATCAGCTCGAGGGCCTTGTAGGCGGCGATGCCGCCGCTCACGCCGAGCAGGATGCGTGCCATTACACCGGGATTGTCGGCGCGGGCAGGCGCCCTGGCAAGCCCTGCGGTGCGGCTGTCAGCCGCCCCGGTAGTGGTACTTCATCTTCCCGGCGGCTACCTCCTCGAGGGCGATCGTGAGGTAGTTTTTCGACGCCGTTTCGATCATCGGGGGCGGGAACTCGTCGAAGGTCCCCTCGCCGAGGTTGTGGTAGTAGCTGTTGATCTGCCGGGCGCGCTTGGCGGCGACGATCACGCCGGCGTAGTTCGAGTCGACCTGCTCGAGCAGACGGTCGATGCGGGGGGAGATCATTTCTGTGGGTGGCCTCTCTGTACGGGTTGGCAACACCCAGTCTAGCTGGGACCCGGCGCCTCGAGGCTCTCGCGCACGATCCGCTCCAGCTGCTCGAGCGCCTCGTCGAGGCGGTCGTTGACGACCACGTGGGCGAACTCGGGCTGCGCCGCGAGCTCGCGCTCGGCCACCTGCAGGCGGCGGTCGACCTCCTGCGCGTCGTCGGTGCCGCGCCCCACCAGGCGCGTGCGCAGCGCCGCCGGCGACGGCGGCGCGATGAACACCTGCACGGCCTCGGGCATCGCGGCGCGCACCTGGCGCGCCCCCTGGACCTCGATCTCGAGCACCACCGGGACGCCGGCGCGCACGCGCTCATCGAGCTCCGAGCGCAGCGTCCCGTAGCTGCGCCCGGCGTAGTCGGCGTGCTCGACGAACTCCCCGGCGGCGACCGCGCGGTCGAACTGCTCGCGCTCCATGAAGTGGTAGTCGACTCCGTCCTGCTCGCCGGGGCGCGGAGCGCGCGTGGTGGCCGAGACCGACAGCTCGAGCTCCGGCAGGCGCTCGCGCAGCCCCCTGATCAGGGTGCCCTTGCCGACCCCCGACGGTCCGGTGATGACGAACAGGAGAGCCACGGGGGCAGACACCCTAGTGAGCGCTTCGGCGGCCTCGCGCCGGTGCGTGGCGGCGGCGCGCTGAGGGGCACAGACGCCGCATCGCGCCGCGGCGGGGCGGCCCTACTGGTGCAGCAGCGAGATCAGCTCCGAGCGCTGGCGCTCGGAGAGCCCGCCGATCGTCTTGCTGGGGGCGATCCGGCAGTGCACGAGGATCTTGTTGACCTTCACGCGCCCGTACTTCGGAACCGCGAGCAGCATGTCGAACACCTTGGCCGTCTCGATGTACTCGGGCGGGTCGAGCAGCAGCGAGTGGATCGTGCGGCGCCCGGCCTTGAGATCGCGCTTCAGCTGGGCCCGCTTGATGCGGATCTGGTTGGCCCGCGCGAGGGCGTCCATCCTCTGGTTGAGAGACCGCTCCGGGGCTGTTGAGGTGCTGTTGGACGCCGTGTTGGACGTCGGGCCGGTCGCCGTCACCATGGGCGGCGAGTCTACACACCCCGGGGCCGCGTTCAACCCAAAAAGCCCGAATTCACCTTGACCTCAGGCTGAGGTGGAGGTGAATCGAGGCTGCTGGACCCCCGCGCCTGTGTTTGCAGGGGTTTTCCGCTCGCAGAGCAGTCCCGCGGCGATTCTCGTGCCCGCGGCCGGATCGCGGAAGCTCTCGGTGCCGACAGCGACCAGCGAAGCGCCCAGATCGAGCAGCTCACGGGCGTCCGCGGCGCTCTGCACGCCGCCCATGCCGACCACCGGGATCGACACGCGGGCCGCCACGGCCGCCACCTGGGCCAGCGCCACCGCCCGCACGGCCGGGCCCGAGAGGCCCCCGGTCTCCCCGCCGAGCCAGGCGCGGCGGGGCTCGTAGCCCGGCGCGAGCGCCATCGCGCGCAGCGTGTTGATCAGCGAGACGGCGTCCGCTCCCCCCTCCTGCGCGGCCTCCGCGCAGGCCGGCACGTCGGCGGCGTTGGGCGTCAGCTTGACGATCAGCGGCTTGCGTGTGAGCGGCCGAAGCTCGGCCACCACCTCGCGCAGCTGGGCCGGGTCGGCGCCGATGTCAAGGCCGGTGCGGACGTTCGGACACGACACGTTCAGCTCGATCGCGGCGATCTGCGGGCGCTCCTCGCAGGCCCGCACGAGCTGCCCGAGCTCCTCGGCGCTCGACCCCATCACGTTCGTGATCAGCGGCACCTCGTGCGAGCGTCCGTCGGCGCTCGCACGCGGGTCGGTGCGCAGCCCGGCGAGCTCGGGCAGGTCCTCGCGCATGTAGCCGTCGAGCCCCTTGTTGGGGAGCCCGATCGAGTTGATCAGGCCGGCGGAGGCCTCCCACAGGCGTGGCGGGGGGTTGCCGTCGCGCGGCTCGAGGGTGATCGTCTTCGAGATGTAGGCGGCGAACGGGAACGCCTCGCGCACGCCCGGCGCCGAGCGCCCGCGCGGCCGCGATCGCATCGAAGGTGCCCGAGCCGTTCACGATCGGGTGGGCCAGGCGCAGCCCGCAGAACTCGACGCTCACGCCGGCGCTCCGGCGTGGGCCTCGACGCAGTCGAGACGGCTCGCCTCGATCACCGGGCCCTCGACGCACACGCGCGCGTAGCCGCCGCCGCGCAGCGGCACGACGCAGCCGAAGCAGGCGCCGAACCCGCAGGCCATCCCGGACTCGAGCGCCAGCTGGGCGGGCACGCCTGCGCCCTCGCACAGCGCCCGTACGCCCTCGAGCATCGGCGCCGGGCCGCACGCGTAGACAACGGCGTGCGGGTCGTGGCCGAGCTCCTCCTCGAGCGGTTCGGTCACGAGGCCGCGGCGCCCGGCCGAGCCGTCGTCGGTGCTGACGGCGGCGCCGCGCAGCAGCCCGGCGCCGGCCGCGCGCGCTCCGTCGCGGAAGCCGAGCAGCACGCTCGCCGGATGCCCGGCCGCGTCGAGCTCGTCCTGCAGGATCGCGAGCGGCGCGATCCCGACCCCGCCGCCGACCAGCAGCGCGCGACGGCCCTCGGCGGGCATCTGAAAGCCGCGGCCCGAGCGGGCCGAGCGACCACACCTCCTCCCCGGGCTCGAGCTCGCACAGCCTCCGTGTCCCGGGGCCGACGTCCTCTAGCAGGAACTGCGACTCGCCGCCGCTGTGGCGCGCGACCGAGAACGCGCGCGGCAGGAACGGGCGCTCGCGCTCGCCCCCGCCCCAGCGCTCGGCGGCGGCCAGCATCGCGAACTGGCCGGCGGCCGGGACTCGGGCCGTCGGGGTCGGCGAGCGTGATCAGCCGGTAGGCGCCGAGCTCGCCGACCGCGGCGACGCTCAGCAGGCGGCGCCCGAACGCCGCGTCCGGCGGGGCGGCCGCGCTCACGCGACCCCGGCGCCGTCGGCGCTCGACGGCGCCCCCGGGCGCCGGCGGCCCGCTCGCCGGCGGAGATGCGCGAGCGCGCGCCGCCGGGGGCCTGCCCGCGCGCCATCCCGTGGAGGTCCTGCAGGCACAGCACCTCCGGCTCGCCGTCGATCAGCGCTCGCGCGATCGCGCGCGCCGCCGACATGCCGGCCGACAGCGTGGTCAGGCACGGCACCCCGTGCATCACGGCCGCGCGGCGGATCTCGTGGCCGTCGGTGCGCGCGCCGACGCCGGTCGGCGTGTTGATCACGAGGTCGACGTCGCCGCGCTCGATCCAGTCGAGCACGTGCGGCGAGCCCTCGCCGATCTTGTTCAGACGCTCCACCGGGATCCCCATGCGCCCGATCGCCTCGGCGGTGCCGCGCGTGGCGACGACCCTGAAACCCGCGTCGTGGAGCGTCTGCGCGATCCCGACGCCGCCCGCCTTGTCTTCGTCGGTGACCGTGATGAAGGCGGTGCCGCCGCGCGGCAGCGGGACGCCCGCGGCGGCCTGCGCCTTGGCGAACGCGGTCGGGAAGTCGCGGGCGATGCCCATCACCTCGCCGGTCGAGCGCATCTCGGGCCCGAGCACCGCGTCGCTGTTCTCGAAGCGGTCGAACGGCAGCACCGCCTCCTTGACCGAGATGTGGTCGCCGTAGCCGAGCCCCTGGCGATCGCGCGGGAGGTCCATCTCGGCGAGGCGCTCGCCGAGCATGACCCGGCAGGCGAGCTTCGCGAGCGGGATCCCGACCGCCTTGGAGACGAACGGGACCGTGCGCGAGGCGCGCGGGTTGGCCTCGATCACGTACAGCTCGCCGGCGTGGATCGCGTACTGAACGTTGATCAGCCCGACGACGCCGATCTCGAGCGCGATGTCGCGCGTGGCGGCGCGCAGCTGCTCGAGCATCTCCTCGCCGAGCGAGTGGGGCGGCAGCACGCAGGCGCTGTCGCCGGAGTGCACGCCCGCCTCCTCGACGTGCTGCATGATGCCGCCGATCCACACCTCCGAGCCGTCGCAGAGCGCGTCGACGTCGACCTCCAGCGAGTCCTCGAGGAAGCGGTCGAGGTAGATCTCGCCGCCTTCGCCGGCCTCGCGGCGCAGGTAGTCGGCGAGACCGTCGTGCGAGTAGACGATCTCCATCGCGCGCCCGCCGAGCACGTAGGAGGGGCGCACGAGCAGCGGGAAGCCGACCTCGCCCGCGCAGCGCAGCGCCTGCTCGACCGAGCGGGCGGTCGCGTAGGGCGGCGCCTTGTAGCCGAGCCGCGCGAGCAGCGCGCCGAAGCGGCCGCGGTCCTCGGCCAGGTCGATCGACTCGACGCTCGTGCCGAGCAGCGGCACGCCCGCCTCGGCCAGGCCGGCGGCGAGCTTCAGCGGGGTCTGCCCGCCGAACTGCACGATCACCCCGGCGAGCGGAGCGCCCGCGCGCTCGACCTCGACCACGGCGAGCACGTCCTCGAGCGTGAGCGGCTCGAAGTACAGCCGGTCGGAGGTGTCGTAGTCGGTCGAGACCGTCTCGGGGTTGCAGTTGACCATCACCGCGTCACGGCCGGACTCCCTGACGGTCATCGCGGCGTGCACGCAGCAGTAGTCGAACTCGATCCCCTGGCCGATCCGGTTGGGCCCGGCGCCGAGGATCACGACCGACTCGCGCTCCCCGCGCTCGACCTCGTGGCGGGTGGGTGGGTTTCCACTCCCCTCCCAGCCGGAGTAGTAGTAGGGCGTGCGGGCCGGGAACTCGGCCGCGCAGGTGTCGACCGAGCGGAACGAGCGCGCGCCCGCAAACGGCGCCTGCGGCTCGCGCGCCAGCTCGCCGAGCTCGCGCAGGAACCACTTCTCGACGCTCGTCGCCTCGTGCACCGCGTCGATCGAGGCGCCGCGGCGCAGCAGCTCGATGATCGTCTCGAAGCGGGCCGGGCGCGGCACCTCGAGGCTCGCGAGCAGCTCCGCGTCCGGGCTGTCGCTCAGCGACGGCGGCTTGTCGAGCTCGCGCGAGCGCAGCGCCTTCGCGAACGCCTGCTGGAAGGTGCGCCCGATCGCCATCACCTCGCCGACCGACTTCATGTGGGTCGAGAGCGTCGCCGAGGCCTCGGGGAACTTCTCGAACGCGAACCGCGGCCACTTCACGACCACGTAGTCGATCGTCGGCTCGAAGCACGCCGGCGTGACGCCGGTGATGTCGTTGTCGATCTCATCGAGGCGGTAGCCGACCGCGAGGCGGGCGGCGATCTTGGCGATCGGGAAGCCGGTCGCCTTGGAGGCGAGCGCCGAGGAGCGCGAGACGCGCGGGTTCATCTCGATCACGAGGATCTCCTCGGTCTCCGGGTTGACCGCGAACTGCACGTTCGAGCCGCCCGTCTCGACGCCGACCGCGCGGATGACGGCGATCGCCTGGTCGCGCACGCGCTGGTAGAGACGGTCGGTCAGCGTCTGCTGCGGCGCGACCGTCACCGAGTCTCCGGTGTGGACCCCCATCGGATCGACGTTCTCGATCGAGCAGACGATCACGACGTTGTCGGCCCGGTCGCGCATCACCTCGAGCTCGAACTCGCCCCAGCCGATCACCGACTCGTCGAGCAGCACCTGCCCGATCGGCGAGGCCTCGAGGCCCTGGGCGACGATGCGCTCGAAGTCCTGCTCTGAGCGCGCGATGCCCCCGCCGCGCCCGCCGAGCGTGAACGCGGGGCGCACGATGCAGGGCAGGCCGAGCTCGGGCAGCGCCGCGCGCGCCTGCTCGAGGGTCGTGGCGATCGCGCTGCGCGGCATCCGCAGGCCGGCCCGCTCCATCGTGGCGCGGAACAGCTCGCGGTCCTCGGCGCACGCGATCGCCTCGTGGTTGGCGCCGATCAGCTCGACCCCGAGCCGCTCGAGCGTGCCGTCGTCGTGGAGCTCCTTGGCGAGGTTCAGGGCCGTCTGCCCGCCCAGCGTGCCGAGCAGCGCATCGGGGCGCTCGCGTTCGATCACCTTGCGCACCGGGCCCGCCAGCAGCGGCTCCACGTAGGTCGCGTCGGCGAACTCCGGGTCGGTCATGATCGTGGCCGGGTTGGAGTTGACGAGCACCACCTCGTAGCCCTCCTCGCGCAGCACCTTGCACGCCTGCACGCCCGAGTAGTCGAACTCCGCAGCCTGCCCGATCACGATCGGCCCAGACCCCAGGATGAGGATCTTTTGGATGTCCTCGCGCCTGGGCATCAGCGCCCCCCGGAGGGTCCGTGCGGCGCGAACCCATCCGGGCCCCCTCGGGGGGCCCTCCTGAGGATCATCTCGCGGGACGCGCTCACGCTGCCTCCGCGATGCGCGCGAGGAAACGGTCGAACAGGTACAGGCTGTCGTGCGGGCCCGGTCCCGCCTCGGGGTGGTACTGGACCGTCCCGCCCGGCACGTCGAGCAGCTCGAGGCCCTCGACGGTGCGGTCGTAGAGGTTCACGTGCGACAGCGACGCCGCCCCGAAGTCGGTCTCCCAGCGCACCGGCTGATCGCCCTCGATCGTCCTCGCGCCGCCCGGCCCGAGCGCCGCGAAGCCGTGGTTCTGGGAGGTGATCTCGACGCGACCGGTCTCGAGGTCGCGTACCGGGTGGTTGGCCCCGCGGTGCCCGAACGGCAGCTTGAACGTCTCGAGCCCCACCGCGCGGCACAGCAGCTGGTGCCCGAGGCAGATCCCCCACACCGGCTTTCGCCCGACCAGCCCGCGCACCGTCTCGACGATGTAGTCGAGCGCCGCCGGGTCGCCCGGCCCGTTCGAGAGGAACACCGCGTCGGGGTCGCCCGCCAGCAGCTCCGCGGCGCTGCTCGTGCACGGGTGCAGCTGCACGCGCGCCCCTCGCTCGACGAGCTCGCGCACCATCGATCCCTTGATCCCCGTGTCGATCACCGAGATCAGCGGCCCCTCTCCGCCGCCGTGCTCACTGACCCGCTCGGGCGTCACGACGCGCGCCAGGTCCTGCCCCGCCATCGGCGGCTCGGCGTGCACGAGCTCGCGCGCCTGCGCCTCCGATACCGCTCCCGGGAAGACGCCGCCGCGCATCGCGCCCGCCTCGCGGATGTGGCGCACGAGCGCGCGCGTGTCGACGCCGGTGATCGCCTGCACGCCGCAGTCGGTCAGCCAGTCGAGCCAGCCCCGCTCGGCGGTCGGCGCGTCCTCGGCGTTGCGCGCGTCGCGCATGATGGCCGCACGCGCCCATGCGCGGTCTGACTCCATCGCCTCGCCGCTGACGCCGTAGTTGCCGATGTGCGGATAGGTGAACGTGATCAGCTGCCCGGCGAACGACGGATCGGTCATCGACTCCTGGTAGCCCGACATCCCGGTCGTGAACACGACCTCGCCGACGGCGTGGCCTTCGGCGCCGCACACGTGCCCGTCGAAGCGGGTGCCGTCCTCGAGCAGGACGTAGCCGGGTTGGACCGAGGCGCTCAGAGGATCAGCCTCTGGACTTCCTTGAACTCCGGCGTGCCGGCCGCCCCGAGCAGCTCGAACAGCGCCATCTCGACGGTGCTCACGACCGCCCCGGCGCGCTCGAGGCGCTCGAGGCCGCGCTCGTAGTCGAGCAGGTGGCGCGATCCGACCGCATCGGCCGGCACGTGCACCTCGACGCCGCGCTGCAGCAGGTCGTGGACGGTCTGGCTGACGCACACGTGCGCCTCGATCCCGCACACGATCGCCTGGTCGCGGCCGCCGAGCGAGAAGCCCTCGGCGCGCACGGCCGAGAAAACGGTCTTCTCGATCACGCGCTCGCCGTTCAGCCCGACCTCGGGGGCGGTGTGCCCGAGGCCCTTCGGGTACTGCTCGGTGGCGATCGCCGGCACCCCCAGGATGCGCGTGCCGGCGAGCAGCTTCGCGCACGCCTGCGCGACGCCCTCGAACACGTCGTAGGCGCGAAAGCCCTCCTGCACATCGACCACGATCAGCGCGCTCCTGTGACGCGAGAGCAGCCCCATCAGGCCTCCACCATCGCAAGCGCGCGGTCGCGGTGGGCGAGCACCCCGGCTGCGACAGTCGCGAGCACCCGCCCCTGCAGCGCCCGGCCGGTGAAGCAGCAGTTCTCCGAGCGGCTCTCCCAGCCGTGCTCGCCGGCGACCCAGCGGAGATCGAGGTCGACGAGCGCGAGGTTCGCGGGCGCCCCGGCGGCGATCCGCGCGAGCGGGAGGCCGAACAGCGCCGCGCCCCCCGTCATCCGCTCGACGAGCAGCTCGAGCGAGATCGCACCGGGCAGCACGAGCCCGCCGTAAAGCGCCGCGAACGCCGTCTCGAGGCCGGTCGTACCCATCGGCGCCTGCTCGAACGGGACCTCCTTCTCCTCGCGTGCGTGCGGGGCGTGATCGGTGGCCACGCAGTCGATCGTGCCGTCGCGCAGCCCCGCCACGAGCGCCTCGCGGTCCTCGTGCTCGGCCAGTGGCGGGTTCATCTTCATTCGCGTGTCGAGACCCCGCACGTCCTCGTCGGTCAGCAGCAGGTGGTGCGGCGAGGCCTCGGCGCTGACGCGCGCGCCGCGCGCCTTGGCCTCCGCGACCGCGCGCACCGAGGCGGCGCAGCTCAGGTGCTGGAAGTGCACGCGGCCGTCCTCGTAGGCGGCCAGCTCGGCGTCGCGCGCCACCATCGTCGACTCGGAGACCGTGGGGATCCCCGTGATCCCGAGCGCCGCGCTGACGGCGCCCTCGTGCATCGCCCCGCCGCGCGAGAGCGTCGGATCCTCCTCGTGCAGCGTGAGCACGCCCCCGCAGAGCCGCTGGTACTGCAGCGCCTTGCGCAGCACGCCGGCGTTCGCCACCGGTCGCCCGTCGTCGGTGAAGCCGAGCGCGCCCTGCCCGGCGAGCTCGGCCATCTCGGTCAGCCGCTCGCCTTCCAGACCGCGCGTGATCGCCGCCAGGAAGCCGACCGGGACGCGCGCCTGACGCGCCGCCGCCTCGCGCAGCGCGCCGAGCAGCGGCGCCGAGTCGAGCACCGGGTCGGTGTTCGGCATCGCGATCACGCCCGCAAACCCGCCCGCCGCCGCGGCGCGCGTGCCGGTCTGCGAGGTCCTCCTTGTGCTCCTGGCCCGGCGTGCGCAGGTGCACGTGCGGGTCGAAGAAGGCCGGCAGCAGCACGAGCCGCCCACCGCCGGCGCACCGACTCCTCGCCGCTCTGCGGCTCGAGCGATCCGGGGTCGGCGAGCTCGGCCACGACGCCGTCGCGCACGCGTACGTCGACGCGCGCGTCGAGGCGCTCGCGCGGGTCGAGCGCACGCACGTCGCTCAGCAGCAGCGCCACCCGCTCGCCGCTCCCGCCGATCAGCGGCTCGGCGCTCACGCGGCCCCGCCGCTCCTGGGAGCGCCCGCCAGATCGCCCGCCTGCTCCTGCTCGTGGGCGGCGCGCGCCCCGGGCGCACCCGAGCCCGCCAGCAGCTCGTAGAGGACGGCCATCCGTACGACGACGCCCGCCTCGACCTGGGCCGTGATCACGGCCTGGGGCGAATCGACCACCTCGCCGGAGACCTCGACGCCGCGGTTCACCGGCCCGGGGTGCATCAGGATCTGGCGCGGCGAGAGGCGCCGGCCGTTGATCTGATACCAGGCCGCGTACTCGCGCACCGAGGGCACCCACGGCTCGCTCATGCGCTCGTTCTGCATCCGCAGCGCGTATACGACATCGGCGCGTTCGAGCTCGGCCAGCGTGTAGCGCACCTCGCACCCGAGCCGCTCGATCCCGCGCGGGATCAGCGTCGGCGGGCCCGCCACGGTCACGTGCGCGCCCATGCGCTGGAACGCGAGGATGTTCGAGCGCGCGACGCGCGAGTGCATGACGTCGCCGACGATCCAGATGTTCGCCCCGTCGATGTCGCCGAGCCGTCGGCGCAGCGTGTACACGTCGAGCAGCGCCTGCGTCGGGTGCTCGTGCTTGCCGTCGCCGGCGTTGACGATCGCAGCGGCGCACCAGCGCGAGACGAGCTCCGAGGCACCGGCCCACGGCGTGCGCAGCACGATCGCGTCGGGCTTGTGCGCGCTGAGCGTCAGCACGGTGTCCTTCAGCGACTCGCCCTTCTCGACGCTCGACCCGCTGGCGGCGAAGTTCACGACGTCGGCCGACAACCGCTTGGCGGCCAGCTCGAACGAGCTGCGCGTGCGGGTCGAGGCCTCGTAGAAGAGGTTCAGCACCATCCGCCCGCGCAGCGCCGGGACCTTCTTGATCTCCCTGTCGGAGACCTCGGCGAAGCGCTCGGCCTGGCTCACGATCCGCTCGATCGCCGGCCTGTCGAGGTCCTCGATCGACAGCAGGTGGTTCAAGCGCCGGCCCCCACGATCTCCTCGCCGACACCGGCGATCACGACCTCGTCGAGGCCGTCGAGCTCACGCACGCGCACGTGCACGTGCTCGCGCATCGCCGTCGGCAGGTTCTTGCCGACGTAATCGGGGCGGATCGGCAGCTCGCGATGCCCCCGGTCCGCGAGCACCGCGAGCTGCACGCGCGCGGGGCGCCCGTAGGCGAACAGCGCCTCGATCGCGGCGCGCGCGGTGCGACCGGTGAACAGCACGTCGTCGACGATCACGACCGTCAGGCCGGTGACGTCGAAGTCGACGTGCGAGGCGTGCAGCACCGGAGCGTCCGGGCGCGTGGCGACATCGTCGCGGTAGAAGCCGATGTCGAGGTCGCCGAGCGCCACCTCGGTCCCGATCAGCTCCTCGAGCGTGTCGCGCAGGCGGGCCGCGAGGATCGCGCCGCGACGGTGGATGCCGACGAGGGCGGGAGCCGGGTCGCCGGGGTTGCGCTCGACGATCTCGTGCGCGATGCGCGTCAGCGCGCGCCGCACCTCCTCCTCGCGGAGGACCACCTTCTCGTTGCCTTCCATCGCTTCCTTCCTGGCCTCGCGGGACCGGGTTAAAGGATCAGCGGCAATCTATCAGGGGGAAGCGACGGGCTCCGGCGGGGCGGCGTCCTCGGCCTCCACGGCCGGCTCGCCGCCGTGCTCGCGCCGGCGCCGCTCGGACCAGCGAACGAGCTCGGCCTCGCCTCGCTCTCCGAACGGCACCTCGATCGTGTCGAAGTCGCGCGGCGCCTCGGTGCGCGGGAAGATCGCGCGCGCCTCTTCGCGCACCTCGCGCCCGGCGTAGCGGGCCGAGAGATGGGTGATCGCGAGCAGGCGCACTTCGGCGTCGCGCGCGAGCTCGGCGGCCTGGCGGGCCGTGCTGTGTGAGGTCTCGCGCGCCCGCTCGGCCTCCTCGTGCATGAAGGTCGCCTCGTGCACGAGCACGTCGGCCTGGTGGGCTGCGATCGCGAGCGCCTCGCATGGGGCGGTGTCGCCGGAGATCACGACCTTGCGCCCCTCGCGCGGGGGGCCCATCACCTGCTCGGGCCGCACGCCGCCGACGGGCTCGCCGCGCTGCAGGCGCCCGAAGTCCGGCCCGGGCGTGACGCCGAGCTGGCGGGCGATCTCGGGATCCAGGTGGCCGGGTCGTGTGTCCTCGACGAGCGCATACCCGTAGGACACCGGCGCGCGATGGCGCACCGGAACCGCGGCGATGCGGTACCCGTCCCCCTCGACCGCCTCAGCCGGCCCGAGCTCGAGGACCGCGAGCGGGAAGGGCAGCCGCCCGAACGCGACGCTCATGCTCGACATCAGCTCCCTGAGCCCCGGCGGCCCGTAGAGGCGCAGGGGCGCCGTGCGGTCGCGCAGCGCCAGCGACTTCAGCATCCCCGGGAGACCGAGCCAGTGGTCGGCGTGAAAATGGGTGACGAAGATGGCGTCGAGGTCGAGCAGGCCGATCGAGCGCAGCAGCTGGCGCTGCGTGCCTTCGCCGCAGTCGAACAGCAGCTTCTCCCCTCCGCGCCGCACGAGCAGCGCGGGCAGGCCGCGGCGCGCGCTCGGCACCGAGCCCGCCGTACCGGCGAAGAAGATCGAGAGGTCCATCACAAAGAAACTAGCGGCGCGCGGCAGGAGACGTATGCGATCTGACAGCAAATCGAGGGGTTGGTCGGCTCCCGAGCGGGTACCCCCGTTGACATGGGATTGATACTCGTTGCAGCAATCATCATCGCCCTCGCTTTCGGCGTGGGCGCGCTGGTCCACTTCCTGTGGCTCGGCCTGATCGTGCTCGCGATCGTGTTCCTCGCGAGCTTCATCGTCAACCGCGCCTGAGCAGGCACCGGGCGGCACACCGCCTCCCGGTGCCATCAGAGCGACGAAGCGTGCCGGCCGGCCCGATCGGGCCGGCCGGACGCCCGTCCAAGCGACTGTCTTCACAGAGGAAGGAGAAGGGATGAGCACGGGATTGATCATCGCGATCGTGGTAGTGGCCGTCGTATTGCTGGCGCTGCTGGCGGCGTTCGCCCGGAGGCGCAGGCTCGAGGGCCGGCGTCGCCAGGCGCGTGAGCTGCGCCGCGAAGGCCAGAGCCGCGCCGTGGAGGCGCAGACCGTGCGCGCGAGCGCAGAAGAGCGCGAGGCGCGCGCGAGCCGAGCGGAGGCCGAAGCGCAGGAGAAGTCGGCGCAGGCGCGGCGCGAGCGCGCGCTCGCGAGCCGCACCTCGACCGAGGCCGAGGGCGCGATGAGCCGCGCCCGCGCGAGGAACGACGAAGCGCGGTCTGTGGACCCGGACGTGAGCGACACGGGCGAGGAGGAAGCCGCCGCGATCGACGAGCGCCGGGAACCGGCGCGCTGAACGGCTCAGCGCGGAATGCGCCTTGCGGCGCGGGCCGCCTCGCGGGCGGTTCGCGCCCTGGCGGCTAGTGCCCCGAGCCCGGGGGAGCGCAGGTGTGGTAGATGCGGGTGATCTTGATCACGCTCCCCTTGGAGGTGAGGATCGTGATCGACAGGGTGTAGGTGCCGCGGGGCTGGCCCTTGAGATCGATCTTGGCGCTGAACGTTCGGCCGCGGCTCACGTGGATCGGGTGGCCGTTGAGCTTGACCGTCACCTTCCGGTAGGTCAGCTTCGCCGGCTTGCGGATGTGGATCGTGAACGCGCGTTCGCTGAGGCAGGTCGCGGCGGGCGGCGCGCTGATGCCCGAGCCCGGCGCGACGCCCGCACCCTTGGGCCCGGCTCCCGAGCCCGGCCCGGAGCCCGCGCCTTCGCACGCGTGCGCTGTGACGGTGGCCCCGAAGTCGAGCCCGGTGTTGACCGGGAGGTTGTCGCGCACGACGAACTGAAGGCTGTTCGTCCCCGGCACGAACCCCCCGGGCGCACCGACGGCCGACGTGGCCGGCCAGCCACCCACGGCGCCCGCGTAGTTTTCGGTTCCCGTCGGTTCGAGATCCGGGATGTGCCCGATCGGGACCCCGTTCAGGAACGCCCCGGCGTCGTCGTCGGCGAGCATGTGAACGTTGATCTGCGCGCCCGCGACCTGGTCGGAGCAGAGCGCGAAGCTGGTGCTGTAGATGTAGTAGACCGGAGGAGGCTGCGTGAGGTCGACGCCGGCCGCGTTGATGCTGACCCAGGACGCTCCCGGGATCGAGCCGGTCCACAGGAAGGACAGCAGGTGGGTGCCGGCCGGCACGGCGACCGCATGGTTCGGGGACGGCACCCCGCAGGCGCTGCCGGAGTCCGGGAACGGGCCGCTGTGGGGCGTGATGAGCGGCGCGTAGTTCGGCGCTCCGCCGACCGTCGTCGGGAAGCCGCTGACCGGGGCGATGCACAGCGCGTCGCTTTCGCCGCTGACGAGCGTCTGGGTTTCTTCGACCGCCGCCGCCGAGGCGCCGCTCACGCCGCCGGCGAGCAGAGCTGCCGAGACAGCCAAGGTAACCAGAAGTGTGCCGATCCCCCTCCGGATGGTCGCGTCCGTGCGCCGCATCGCGCGGATCCTATACGAGTGGAGGCCGCGGCGTCTTGCGCCTGCTCAGCTGCGAACCTCGACGGTCGCGCCGATGGGTGCGATCGGCGGTGCGCGAGGTGACCCAACTAGAATCGGCCCCCCGCGCCCGTAGCTCAGTGGATAGAGCGCTCGCCTCCGGAGCGAGAGGTCGCAAGTTCGAATCTTGCCGGGCGCGCTGGTGTTCTCGCCGATCACGCGGTCTCGATGGCCAGGCTGCTGCCGTTTCGCTGCCTTTTCGCGAGCTGAGCAGCCGACGCCGTTCCCCGGGCGTTGGGTATCGGCGACACACTCCTCCCCCGCGCCGAGATCGCGAACCTCGAGCGATCCGCGTTCTCGGCCAGGGAGGACGCCAGGCCTTCTCAGCTTCGACGCCTATCGGCGCTCGGCGCTACTCGATCGCGATCAAGCGATCAAGGTTTCGGCAGCGTGGCTATGAAGGAGTCGGCGCCGAAGGGAGGAGCTGAAATGTTCACAGCGTCGACAAAGAATTCGGCGTCGTTTTCGGGCACAGTTATTTCGGCTGTGACCGAGCCGACACCTTTGCGTTCGTCGTGAAAGTCGCGGCACGAGCGAGTAGTTCGCACGGGCTGGCGTTATAGAACACGAATTCGTACGTCGTCGCTGCTGCGAGGCCCTTGGCCTTGTAGGTGACCTTGAGTTTGTTTTCGATGCGGCTGAACTTCGCAGATCCGATGATCGGCAGTCCTTCCACGAAGCGTCCACAGCTGCCGTTTTCCCCTTGCACCAGCTCAGTCGCCTTGTAGCCTTTCGCGTACGCGGTGCCGTCAGTCCGGGCGACGGAGAGCGATCGTGGCCGTGAGAAGCAATACCTTGCGCATGAGACCCCCCTGAATGCGAATTGAGGTTTGCGTTGTGTCGCATCGACCCCGCCCGGCTTCCCGGGACCCGCGGAGCCTCGCAAGTCGAATGCCGCACCTCGCCGGCAGTGAGCCTATCGCGCGACCTTCGTCACAATGTTAGGGTGGCGTGAAGGCATCCGCCGAGCCAGAGGTCGAGGCCGTCCGTTCACCTGCCGGAAGAACGTGGGCACCTCTTCCCGGCGGTGATGCCCGCTCACTCAGCTGACGCCGCCGGCCGCCACCTTCCCCAGCAGCTCGTGCCGAACACGTGCGTCGGGCCCTTCCACGACCAGCCAGCCGTTCCCGGTGCGCCGCGCGGAGAACCGCCTGCCCGTGGCGGCGTCCATTTCGAACTCGCCGGGGGCGGAGGCCGGTGAGAGGCCCGCCAGCTCGGGCGCGCGGCGTGCAGGGTCCTGCGCGTCGAGCAGCAGCGCCGCCGAGTAGACGGCGTGGGGGCCCGAGAGCGCGTACCAGGCGCGCGCACAGCTGAACAACGTCCCGGCCGGTACCTGCCCGCCGAGCGTCGGCGCCGATTGCGCCACGGCCTCCCATTCCGCGGTGGCGCCGGCCAGCCGCGAGGGCCCGAGGCGGCAGCCGGAGTCGCCGGGGTGGCGGGGGTCGACGTGGCGTATCGGGATCGCGCCGAGCAGAGCCTGGACGTGTTCGATGGCGCCGACCGGAGACGGCACGAGGGGCCGCCCGCGTCCGTCGAGCGCGACGACCGAATCGGGACCGGAGCCGCTCGCGAAGAGGACGAGCGCGCGCCATCCGCTCGGCAGGTCCGGGTTGGGGCTGAGCGGATAGGTCTCGGCCCCGATTCTCACGGCGCTCGCCGGAGGGGCGAAGACGAACCACTCCAGCTGCGCCGCCGCCTCTCGCCCGTCCAGCCGTCGGCGCATTTCGCGGTTGAGCAGCGAGCGTGCCGAGGCAGCATGACTGCCTGCCTCCCCGGCGACAGAGCCGGAGGCGAGGTTCGCGAGCGGTTCCCCGCCAGCGACCCCCTCCGAACCGCCGGACACCGCGGTGGCGCATGCGGAGCCCCCCTGTAGCTCCGCGCGGCTCCGCGCCGGCGTGTAGAGAGGCGACCCGCACCACCCCGCCTGGCCCGGCTCGATGTCCGGCGTCACCGCCACCGCGTAGCGAAGCCCGGCGAGCGCTCCGCCGGCCGAGCCGGGCGCCGCGGACCGGCGGCCCGGGACGCTCCGCAGCGCCGCCGGAGGTACGGTCCCGGTGAGCCCGTGCGGCTCGCCGAGCAGCCTCACCGTGGCAGCCGCCGCGGAGGCGGCGGCGAGGACGCCGATCACCGCGAGCGCCACGGGCCCGCGACGGATGCCGCCGCGGGACACCCGTCTTGTTCCGTCACTCTGACGGCGGCTCTCCGCGGCGCCGGCGCCGTAGTGGCGTTCGGTGGCGGTCGCCAGCTCCTCGCGCAACCGCTCGAAGTAAGGGGTCATCGGTCCTCCTGTAGTCGGGCCCTGAGGCGGCGTAGGCCGCGGCTGACGCGTTGGCGCGCGAGCGCCGGCGAGCAGTCCAGCTGCTCGGCGAGAGCGGGGTAGTCCTGGTCCTGCACGACGCGCCTCCACACCGCCTCGCGCTGCTCGGCCGGGAGCCGGTCGAGCTCGGCGAGCACCCGCGACCCTTCGGCCGCCAGCGCCTCCACCGCGGCGAGGTCATCCTCGGTGAACGGGATCTCGTGGATCCGCAGGCGCTCCCTTGCGCGTGTGTCCCGGCCGTTCCGGCGCAGGGCGTCGTTGGTCTTGTTGCGGGCGATCCCCAGCAGCCACACGACAGCAGGGGCGCCACCTGGCCGGTAGCGCCCGCAGGAGATCAGCGCCGCGGCAAACGTCTCCGCCGTCACGTCCGCAGCGGTCTCGGCGCTGCCAACGCGCCGCCGCACGAACGCGAGCACAGTGGCCAGGTGACGCTCGTAGAAGAACGCAAAAGCTCGGCCGTCCCCACAGCTGGCGGCAATCAGCAGCTCGTCGTCGTCGACCCCGGTCACGCGCTGCACGGTTCTACCTCGCCTCGGCAAGCCCGATTGTGACAGCGCCAGACTCGTGCGATGGCCGATTCGTCGCGTGGGCGGGCAGCAGGATGTCGCTGCCAGGAGCCGCGCGGCTCCTGGCAGGAGTCCGGAAGACACGTGGAGGTCACACAATCGCCGGTTGGTGCACATTGACTGCTGATGGCGGATGCCGGAGATTTCGATGCCTTCTACCGACGCGAGAGCATGGGCGTGCTCGTGTTCTTCGCGCGGCGCACGCTCGACGCGGAGGTTGCATTGGAACTGACGGCCGAGACGTTCGCGCAGGCCTATCTCGGCTTCGCCCGACTGCGTGGGCGCGCGTCCGAGCAGCGCCAGGCATGGATCTACACGATCGCCCGGCGGCGCCTGAGTCGATATCGCCGCCGCGGCCGCGTCGAGCAGCGTGCGCTGACGCGCCTCGGCATACAGACACCAGTCGCACACGAGGACGACCTCGCACAGATCGAAGAGCGCGCCGGAGTGGCCGAGCTCCGCTCGGCGCTCAGCCAGGAGCTCGCACGGCTGAGCGACGCTCAGCGCCGAGCGCTCGAGTTGCGAGTCGTCGAGGAGCGTCCCTACTCGGAGGTCGCATCGGCGTTGGGCATCTCTGAGCTCGCCGCGCGGGCGCGGGTGTCGCGGGGCCTGAAGGCGCTCAGCGTCGCGCTCGAGACACCCCGGAGCGCGTCTACGCGCCGCGCCGTCGGCGATGGGGTGGGAGGAAACACGTGAGCGAGCGGCCTGCCAACCAGAGTCCGCTACTCGTCATCGAGGCGCTCGGCGCCGAGTTTCGCTCGCTCGGGGAGCCGCCGCGGGGGCGGCGCCCGCTGACGCGGCGCGCGCTGCTGATCGCGCTGGCGCTCGTCCTCACGCTGGCTGGGGCGGCGGCCGCGGCGATCCTGATCACCAGGGGTACTCCGCTGCCGGCGGCCAATATTCGCGACCTGCAATCTCAGGGGGTCCCGCTGGCGGCGACGGCACGGCTGGCGGGGCTCGACGCGCCGGACCCGCGGGCGGGCGAACCGGCGTGGGATATCAGGCTGTCGCGAACGGCAGCGGGCGAGACCTGCACGGCCGTCGGCCAGGTACTCGGCAGCCAGTTCGGGATCGTCGGCTTGGACCACGTGTTCCGCGCCCTACCCCTCGGCGGTGTCGACGCGTGCGGCGTGGCCGCTCCGGATGGCCCGCTGCTAGCCGGCGCGAGGGTGTTCGTCGGCGCCGATGCCTCGGAAGCGCGGACTGTGGTCAATGGTGTGGCTGGCCCCGGCGTGCGCTCGGTGACCGTTTACGGACCGGGTGGCCCGCGGCCGCTGCGGCTTGGACCGCAGGGCAGTTTCATCACCGTCTACCCGGGCTACGTCGAGGAAGTCCGGCCACGGATCGTGCTCGCGATGAGCGACGGCCGCATTCGTTCGATCGCCCTGTCGCCGTCCTACGCCTTCGAAGTGGCGGACCCGACGGGCCGCTACGCGTGGCAGGTCAGTGGCGGCGCCGACATCGGCCCGGGCGCCTTCCCGGACGAGAACTGCGCTCAAGCGGGAGAGCTCGTAGGACGCAACGACCCGAGCCAGTTCGAAGCGTCGCTGACGCCCATTGTGTGCGGGCGCCTGGGGACCGCGCCGCTTTTCGTCTCGATTCGCCGCTTCGTCCCTGGCACCGGCGAACGGACGGGCTTTCCGTGGGGCGACAGCCCGTCACGGACACTCGTGTACGGCGCGGCCGCGCCCCGCGTAGCAGCGCTCACGCTGCTCGGCGCCGGGCCGCCGCGGCCGCTGGCGATCGACCCGCACGGCGGGGTGTTCCTGGCAGTCCTCGACGGCCACGTCGACCCGCGGGCGCTGAGCCTGCAGGCGCGGCTGCGGGAAGGGCAGAGCGTGACGTTCAGGCGCTCGACACTGTTGTACGACGAACGCTCCAACAAGCCGATCGCCCCGGCGCCGGTGCCCGCCTATCGCGAACCCCTCCCGCGGGCGCAGGCCGAACCGGCGCCCGCCCAGATCCCGATCTCGGCCACGATCCGCGAGACCCTGCGGGCAGTTGATCCCGCGGGTGGGCCGGAATGGGTGCTTCGAAGCTGGCAGGGCCGGCGCAACCCGCGCGCCAACTTCGGCGCGGGCTACCGCCCGAACCGCTTCTACTGCTACCAGGTCGGGATCCTCGAACATGGCCACATCGTCCAGCCGCGACCCGGGCGCCCGGCCCACGTGCTGAGCCTCGGCGAACAGGGATTCGGGGTTGGCGGTTGCGACGACCCGCAAAGCATGGAGCGTTTTCCGCCGCTGGCCGAAGCCACAACCTACTTGCAGGACCCCTACGCCTACTCGCCGCGGCCCGTCCGGACGGTCGTCAGCGGGATGCTGCGACCGGACGCAGCCGACCCGGTGCTGACGGGGGCAGGACCGCCCCGCCCTCTGCGGCTGGACCGCAACCGGGCGTTCCTGCTCGTGCTCCCCGGTCGCTACTGGGACGCCGAGCTCCACGTCAGCGCGATCGTCAAAGGCCGGCGAATCGGCGGCTCAGGCAACACATTGCCGGTGCCCTACAACCTGACCGTTCCCCAAGCCCGTGCTCCGGATCCGGACGGCGCGGCGCCGTGGGGCTTCGCGGCCGACGCCAACGGCAGCGCCTACGGGCGCATCGTCGAAAGCCGGCTGGCGGTCGTGGAACCGCTCACAGGCACCCTGCACACGGGCCCGGACGGCTCGAGCGGCGGTGGCAACGAACCAACACGGCGACGCCGGCCGCCTGTGTGGTTCGACGCACAGGGCGGCCCCGAACCGGATCTGCCGGGCGGTGAACCGGCCACGCCCTCACCGCCCGAGATCGAGCGGCGGGCACTGCCGGGGAGGACGATCGTCACGGGCATCGCCCAGCCCGACGTTGTCTCGGTCACGATCGCCACGCCGAGCGACGTGCGGACCATCCGCCCGAGCGGCCCGCACCATGTACTGATCGTCGTCTACGACGGCCAGTTCTTCCGCGGCCGGATCACTGCGACGGTCCGTCTGCGCAACGGGCGCACGATCATCGAGCAGATCCCCAACGGCCCGGGCGGCGCCCCCGGCCTACCACAGGGCCCGCCGTCGGTGGCCGCTCGCCTGCGCTCGGACGAGAACACGCTCGCGGGGATGGAATCCCAGGTGGCTGCCGCGAGGGATGCCTCTCCGTCCGAACGAACCAAGCTCCTGCACGGCGGATCGTTTGCCATGATCGTCGAAGGCCTTCGCCAGATCCGCGGCGATGTGGCGGCTGAGCGAGCGCGGCTGGCATTCCAAGCCGCCCACCCCGGGCGGCTGCCACCCGAATAACCCCACAGCGAGGCGGGGTCTTCGGGAGCCAGTCGCCCGCAGGTTTCGGGTGGAGGGCAGACGGCTGGAATCGCGTGGCCGCTGGAACGCGCTCGGATGATCGCTCCCGTGGAAGGTGCCCGTGAACTCCCCTCACCCCCGCTCTCCCAGCATCCCCGCCACCCGCTGCCCGACGATCCAGGCCCCGTCGCGCAGCCGTCGAGCCGGCCCCGCGCCGGCGACGTTGAAGCGCTGGGCGGCGCGACGCGGATCGGCCAGGTCCGAGCGCAGCTGCCCGGTGCGGCCCCGCGCGATCTCGCGCGCGGCGCGGCGCAGGCTGAGCCCCTTCTCGCCGGGCAGGTGCCAGAGCCCGAGCTCGGTCGCGCCCTCGGTCGGCTCGGCGTGGTGCCCTCGCCCGGTCTGCACGCGCCTGGCGACCGCGGAGAGGTCGCGCGCGCGGATCCGTCCGAGCGCGGCCATCAGGCTCAGCAGCTGCTCCTCCATCGGCAGCGTGATACCGCGCTCGGCCAGCTCGGCGTCGGTGCGCTCGGCCGCGGCGACGAGCTCGAGCAGCGCGCGGCTCGACCCGGCCAGCAGCTCCCCGCCCACCCACGGTGCGATCCCGCCCTCACCGCCGAGGCTCGCGCTGAGCTCGCCGACCTCCCGCCGCGTGCCGTGTCCCTTCAGCCCGACCGTGTCCCAGTCGGGCGGGTAGTCGATCAGGACGCATCCGATCTCCGGCTCGGGGGGCAGCGCTGCGAACGCGCGCGCCGGGTCCGGCCACACGCAGTCGAGATCGGTCAACCACATCGGACGATCGGGCGGCTGCCCGGCGGCCGCTGAGGTGATCGCGTCGAGCACATAGCGCGAGGCGGCGTACCACGTGCTGCCGTCGCCGGGCCGGTGCTCGTAGGGCGCGTGCAGGAGGCTCACGCCGATCTCTCCGAGCGAGTCCAGCAGCGCGGAGCCCTGCGCGCCCAGCAGGGTGCGATCGCGGGTGTTGCTCGCCAGCGCGATGTCGCACTCGGCGCCCCGCAGCCTCAGCGAGCCCGCCTGCGCGAGCGCGCACTCGAGGTAGCGTGCCGCCAGCCTGCCCGCCGAGCCGGCCGTGCGGGCGCTCGGGTACGCGAAGCTCTCGCCCGGCTCGTGCACGTACAGGTACATGACGACCAGCGGCCGCGCGCCGACGTGCGCGCCCCCCGGGGGCTCGATCGTCGTTGCACCGCGCGTTGACATCCTTGCTCCTGTCCGTGAAACCGATTCTGCGCCCTGCCGCGAGCGCGGGTGGCCGTGCGCGCGGCACCTCACCGCGCGGCGGTCAGATCAACGCCTGAGCACCGAGAAGGCGAACAGATCTGTCGCCGCGTCGCAGACCGTCCACAGTGAAGAGCTTAGCCCGCCCCGAGACCCACACGCCGCCCCTCAGGGCGCAAGCCGCTCGATGACCCAGCCTCCGTCCGTGAGCCGCCGATAGCGCAGCCGGTCGTGCAGCCGGCTCGGACGTCCCTGCCAGAACTCGACGCTCTCGGGCTCCACGCGCAGGCCGCCCCAGCGCTCCGGGCGCGGCACGGCGCTGCCCTGCGGGTGCAGCCGTTCCTGCTCGGCGACCGCCTGCTCGAGCTCTGCGCGATCGGCGATCACGCTCGACTGGCGGCTCGCGCGCGCCCCGATCTGCGAGCCATAGGCGCGGCTTGCGAAGTACGCGTCCGAGCGCTCGGGCTCGACCGGGCTCACGGCGCCGGTGACGAGCACCTGGCGGCGCAGCGCATACCACGGGAACACCAGCGCTGCGCGCGGGTTGGCACGGACGTCGCGCCCCTTGCGCGAGTCGAGATTCGTGAACAGCTCAAAGCCGCGCTCGTCGACGCCCTTCAGCAGCACCGTCCGCGCCGAGGGATCGCCGCCCGCGCCGGCGCTCGCCAGCACCATCGCATCCGGCTCGGGCACGCCCGCCGCGAGCAGCTCGGCCCGCCAGGCGCCGAACTGCTCGAGCCAACCGGGCGGGAGATCCTCCTCGCGCAGCGGCACATCTGCTCCGAGGCTCATCGACTGGAGCATTCTGCGCGCCCGCGCGCAACCCTGCCCGGCGGGCGCGCAGGCCGGCTCGCCACGAGCCCTTGCCCTCCGCGCACCGCCCGCCCCGGGGCTTCTGCGATGTTTCCCCGCGTGCCCCCCGCCGCCGCGACCGGAAAGCCGCCGAGCGCCGAGGCCGCCCCGGGGCTGTGGGAGATCGTCCGCGAGTGGGGCCGCATCGGCTGCATCGGCTTCGGCGGCCCTCCTGTCCACATCTCGCTGCTGCGCGAGCTGTGCGTGGAGCGGCGGCACTGGCTCAGCGGCTCTGACTTCGAGCGCGCGCTGGCCGCCACGAACGTGCTGCCCGGCCCGGCCTCCACGCAGCTCTCGATCTACTGCGCGTGGCGCCTGCGGGGAACGGCCGGGGCGATCATCGGCGGCGTCTCGTTCATCGTGCCGGGGCTGATCGTGATCCTCGCGCTGTCGGCGCTGTTCCTCGCCGGCTCGCCCCCGACGTGGGTCCGCGGGGCGGGCATGGGCGCGGGCGCGGCGGTCGCGGCGGTCGCAGTCCGCGCGGGGCTCGACATCGCGCGGCCGATGTGGCGCCGCGCGGGTGCCTCGCTGCACACGCGCCTGCTGCTGTACGGGCTCGCGGGCGGCGCGGCGGCGGCGGTGACCGGCCCCTGGCTCGTGCTCGTGCTGCTCGGCTGCGGCGCGATCGAGCTGATGCGCGAGCAGTTGGCCGCCCCGCGTGCCGCCGCGGCGTTCGCGTGGCCGCTGCTCGCGAGCGCGGCGGCCGCGGCGCCGGCCGGCACGGGCGCGCTCGTGTGGACGGCCTTCAAGGTCGGCGCGCTCGCGTTCGGGGGCGGGTTCGTGATCGTGCCGCTGATGGAAGCCGACGCCGTGGGCGCCTACCACTGGATGACCCACGCCCAGTTCCTGAACGCCGTCGCGCTGGGCCAGATCACGCCGGGTCCGCTGGTGCAGACCGTCGGCGCCGTCGGCTACGCGGCGGGAGGCCTCGCGGGCGGGCTGCTCGCGGCGACGGTCGCGTTCGCGCCGTCCTTCTCCTTCATCCTGATCGGCGCGGGGCGCTTTGAGCGGCTGCTCGCGAACCGCAGCGCGCTCGCGTTCATGGCGGGCGCGGCGCCGGCCGCCGCGGGCGCCATCATCGGCGCGGCGATCCCGCTGACGCTCGCACTCGGGCGGGCGTGGCAGTACCCGCTGCTGGCGGCCGCGGCTGTCGCCCTGCTCCTCTTGCGCGCGCCCGTCGTGCCGACGCTGCTCGCGTGCGGCGCGATCGGCGCGGTGGCCGCGCTGCTCGGCGCTCCGCTGCTGTCGTGAGTCAGGCGCTCCGCGTGGGGCCCGACGCGCGGCGGCGGAACTCGCGTTCCGGGCGCACGGTCAGTGCCAGTGCCCAGAACGACCATGCCATGCACGCGATCGCCAGCGCGTACAGCGGGTAGGCGGCCGCAGCCACGCCGGCGATCCGGCACAGCACGCCGGCCGCGAACAGCACGATCGCGTAGATGCGCAGCGCGTTCACGCATGCCATCCGCAACGTCGCCTCGGCGCCGGTCTCCTGGAGCGCGCGCTGCACGCGCGGGTTGGCGCTCGAGACCAGGCGCCGCACGAGCGGCCCGAGCAGCAGCCGCTCGGCCGCGCTCAGCCAGCGGCCGGGGTCGAGGTCGTCACTCACGGCGTTCGTATCGGCCGCCCTCCCCGAGGGCTTGAGCCGGCGCCCCCTGAAGCGAGGAGGGCCGCGCCCCCCGGCACGGCCCTGCTCGCCTCACTCGCCTCCTTGCGAGCTTCTCAGTCGCTCATTCCGGCGCGTGCCCGGTGAATTCGATCACCTGCTGGAACGTCGAGCGGTTCGTCCACGGGAAGGTGGCCTGCAGCAGGTGCGGCAGGAAGTCGATCCGCACCTTTTCCGCGCGCCATTGCTTCGGTTCGCTGCCCTGTTCTGTTTCGAGTTTTTCGGCTGCGCCCTGGATCGCCGACCACAGCGAGTTGCGGCACGCTTCCACGTTGCCGTTCCCGCAGTAGCCGCGGCTGTTGGGCTGCGCGACGGTGTCGCCGAGCACTTCGCGCAGCGACTTGTAGACGTAGCCGTACCAGCCGCTCCCGTAGGAGGAGCCCTGGGAGTTCTCACCGTTGTTCGGCCCGATGATCGACTTCAGGTCGCCCGTCAGTTCGGTGCCGAGCACCGGGCTGAGGACCGCTTCACCGATCGGAGTCCAGGCGGCGTCGAGAATCGCCGCGGCAGGCGCCTTCGGGCCTTCCTTGCCGTAGCGGCTCGCGCCCTGTTTGACCCAGCGGCGGATCATCTTGACGGCCTGCTGGGCCAGCGCGCTCGGCTCCGGGCCGGGCTTCTTCAGGACTTCTTCGATCGTCGGCCAGACTTCGATCGCGCGCAGGTCCTGCGTCGCGGCCTTGTTCATGATCGAGACGTCGTTGACCTCGGTCATCCCTTCTTTGAACCCTTTGAACAGCTGCACGCGGTGGATCGGGCCGTAGGACCAGGTGTCCGAGGCGGCTCCGAATTCCGGCGCCGGCTTGTTGTTCCAGTTGGTGAAGTAGCCGCTCGCCGGGTCGACTTCGTGCGGATGCTGTTCGAGGGTCAGGAACCCTTTCCAGTCGTATTCGCCCGTGCCGAGGGTCGGCAGGCTCGGGTTCGTCCCCGGCGCGGTCACCGGGAGGCGGCCGGTCGAGAAGTACGCGATGTGTTCGTTGTCTAGGTAGGCCATGTTGAACGTCGTTTCGAGTTCGTTGGCCGCTTCGAAGAACTGCTGCGGGTTGTGGACCTTGTCGGAGTCGAACCTGCTGAAGGCGACCTCGCCCTCCGGCTCATGGCCGCGGGTGGCACGGTCGATCGCGATCCCGTACGGCCGGCCGCCGACCATCACGGTGCCGTTGATCGGGCCGTGGACCGATTCGTTGAAGTACACCTCGTGCGCCGGTTCCCCGCCGCCCAGCGGTTCGCCGAGCCGGCCGGCGTCGAATTTGTGGAACGGGATGCATTTCCCTTCGTACATGTACGACGTCGATGCGCGCGTCGGCGGGCTTTCGTCTTCGTTGCAGAGCTGCTCGAGGAACGTCTGCGTGTTCTCGCTGCCGGCGCTCGTCAGCGACCAGGCGAAGTCACGCCCGCGGCCGATGAACACGTACGGCGAGATCGGCGCGACCACGCCCTGGGCGTCGAGCCCGGGGGCGTGCATGTCGGCCTGGAAGACGATCTCCGGGTAGTAGTAGCCGAGCTGCGGCCCCATCACCGCCATCGGGTGGTGGTCGGCCGCATCCTGGGCGCCGGCGAGCAGGAAGTTGGACATTTTCCTGCGGCTCGCGAGCAGCGCGCTGGCGTCCTTGCGGGCCGCGCCTTCGACTGTCCCCGGTTCGACCAGCGCCGCGCCGGGTGTGGGCCCGGTCGGTTCGGTGTCGTACGGGAACGCTTTCGAGGCGGTCGTCGGCGCTTCGGGGTCGTTGACCTCGCGCAGGTCGTGGAAGATCTGCTTGCCGGCCGCTTCGCCGAAGCGCGCCTCCAGCCGGGCGAGGTATTCGGAGTCCTGGACTTCCGCGCCGCCGCCGTTGCCGAAGATCGAGCCGATGAAGGCGAAGCCCGCGATCGCGTCGGCCACTTTGATCGGCCCGAACGCGTGGGAGCCTTCCGATGTTTCCTCGAAGGCGTTGACGCCGTCGACCCAGTTTTCGAGGTCTTCGATCACCTGGTCGCCTTCGGGGCCCTTTTCTTCGAGTGATTTCTTCTGGTTTTCGACCCAGGCGACCGCTTCGGCGCTCGGTTTGAACGAGCGGCTTTCGAGCAGCAGCCCGAACGGGTTCAAGCCCGGGACGCTCTCGGCGGCGGCGTAGGCCGGGCCGAGGCCGAGCTTCAGCAGCACGCCGCGGTCCTTGGCGGCGACCCAGCCGGAGCCGTACATCGCGGCGCCGCGGGTGGTCCCGTAGATGTGCGGGACATCCCACTGGTCGCGGACGATTTCGAGCCCTGCCCGCGGCGGTTTTTCGATCCGCAGGACTTTTTTGCCGGTGGCGCCGAATTTCTCCGGCAGGAAGTCTTTTTCGATCACCGACTGGGTGATGTTGCCCTTTCGCGGCGTGAGCTTCGCGTACAGTTCCATCTGGTCGGTCGCGTGTTTGCTGAAGCTGAGCCCGCCTTCGGCGCCCGGGTTCAGGATCTGGTACGCGTTCCCGGAGAAGTCTTCGTATGCGCCGGCCGTCGCGGCCAGCGCCAGCAGCGCTGCACAGCACGCGATCGCCGCGGCGATCAAGCGTCCGAACGGGCGCGCTCGGCGCCCTCGAACCATCCATGTCCCCAGCGACCCTCCACGCATGATGCTCGCCCCTCCCAGCTCGCCCGCGTCGATCAGCGCGGGACGAATCGACTACACCCCTCGGACCGGCGAATCGTAGCAGCAGACGCAAAGCCCGGCGCCGCAGGCACGGGCGCACGCGGCGGATCGATGAGCGCGCCGCCGGCCGAAAGGCGCGGCGATCGAGCCTTTCAGATCTCCAGGTAGCGCAGCACGACCCGCCCGACGACGATCACGTCGCCGTTCGAGAGGTCGGCCTGCTGCACACGGCGACCGTTGACGAACGTCCCGTTCGAGCTGCGGTCATCGAGGATGCGAGCGCCGGAGGCGCGGGGCACGAGGATCGCGTGGCGGCGCGAGACCGAGCTCTCGTCTAGGTGCAGGTCGGCCGACAGGCCGCGCCCGATGTGGATCACGTCGGTGCCGACCGGGATCAGCAGCGTGCGCCCGGTGCCCTGGACCTCGATGTAGCGCCCGTGCTCGGCCGGACCGGCCTCCCTGGCGCGGCTGATCGTGCGCTCGTCCAGGCACGAGATCGGATCCACGCGTTCGGTGGCCCCCTCGGCCGGCGGGCGGCCTTCGGATGCCGGGCGGATGAGGGTCTCAGAGCTCATGCCCATAGCCAAGCCCATGCTACTCACGGCCACCTCAATACCCGTGAAGAAAAACGCAAAAACCCGCTTCCGCGAGATTGCGGCGCCTGTCACGAGCGGGCCGCGCCCGCCGAGTCCCGACGCCCCCCGGCTCGCGTACCCTTTCGCATAGGTATGCCCCCCCTCACGCTCGCCGTGTCGGCCGACACGCTCACAGCCGCTGTGATGCTCGTGCCCTCGGCCGTCATCGCGCTCGCCTACGCCCGCCGGGCGCGCACGCTCGGGCGCCGCGGGCGCCCTGTCCCGGCCTGGCGCCAGAGCTGCTTCTACGCCGGGATGCTCGTGATCGTCCTGGCGGTCAGCGGCCTCGGGCCGCTCGAGCCAGGAGCTGCTGTGGGTGCACATGGTCGAGCACCTGCTGCTGGGCGACATCGGCGCGCTGTTGATCGTGCTCGGGCTGACGGCCCCGCTGATCGCGCCGGTCCTGAACTTCCGCATCGGCTCGTTCCGGCCGTTCTTCAAACTGCGCTGGCTCGCGCACCCGCTGGTCGCGTTCCCGTTGTGGGCTCTCGACCTCTACATCTGGCACCTGCCCGTGCTCTACCAGGCCGCGCTGCGCCACGGCTGGCTGCACGCGCTCGAGCACGCGATGTTCCTGTTCTTCGGGATCAACATGTGGATGTGCCTGTTCGGCCCGCTGCCGATGCCGGCCTGGTTCGGCAATCTCGGGCGGCTGTGCTACATCGTCGCCGTGCGCCTCACCGGCGGGGTGCTCGGCAACATCTTCCTGTGGTCGGGGACCGTGTTCTACCCGTACTACCTCAAAGGCGACATCGCCTACCACGTCTCGCCGCTCGCCGACCAGAACATCGCCGGCGCGATCATGATGGTGGAGGAGTCGCTGCTGACGCTCGGGCTGTTCTGCTGGCTGTTCCTGCGTGCGGCGCGCGAGAGCGAGGAACGACAGGACCTGCTCGATCTGGCGCATGCGAACGGCGTCGAGCTCAGCGAGCGCCGCGCCGCGCGCGCGGTCGCCGCCGGGCGCACCGCCGAGCTGCGACGGCGTGTCGAGGGCGCCGCCGGCGCCCAGGCGACGGCGCCCGCACCACTGCAGGGCAGCGCCGCACGGCCGCCCAGCTGAGCAACGGCGCCGATCCGCGCCCGAGCCGTCAGTCGAGCTCGACGTGGGCGAGGCCGAGCCCGAGCACGTCGCCCGGCCCGACCGCACTGCGCCCGACCGGCTCGCCGTTGACCGTGAGCCCGTTGCGCGAGGCGAGATCCTGAACGACCCAGCCGCCGTCGCGCAGCCGCAGCAGCGCGTGACGGCGGGAGACCGTGAGCTCGCGGATCACGACGTCGCAGCCCGGTGCGCGCCCGAGCGTGAGCGCGCCCACCGGCGGGACGGAATCGAGTGCCAGCACGAGCGCCGGCGGCCGCTCGGGGGCAAGCAGGCGGTGCCACAGCGACCGCGATGCGCCGACGGTGCGGGCAACGGCGCTGCGCAGCCGCGGCGAGGGCGAGCCATAGCCGCGCGGCAGGTCGCCGATCAGGCCGAGCGGATCGACCAGGCCGGGCGCGTACAGCCGCTCGAGCCGGTGCGACAGCGTGCGTTCGCTCAGCAGCCCCTCCGCGAACGCCGCGCCGAGAGCCGCCGCCAGTGTCTCGCGTGAGCGTCCCGGCTCCCGCATGCATGCAGTGTCCCACCACGGCGCCGCACGTGCATGCGAGCGACCGGGGACGCCGCGCGCGGCCGCGTCTGCGCTGCGGCTCGCGCCCGCGGGCGCGAGCGCTACGCTCCTTGCATGTGCGCAGGGTGTGCGATGGCGGCGGCGTCGGCCGCAACCGGGTTCAGGACCTGGATGCAGACCCACGGGGTGCCGTGGCTGACGCCGAAGCGCATGCGCCGCCTGACGGTCGCGGCAATGTGCGCCGCCGGCCTGGTCTCGACGGTCGGCTTCTCCGGCTCCTCGGCGGCCGCGGCCCACACCCACGCCGCGGCACCCGCGCCGGCGCGCTCCGCGCGCTGAGCCTCGCCTGAGCTCGGCGAGCTCGGGCGCGCCCTAACCGCCGGCGACGGCGGGCAGGATCGTCAGCTCCGCCCCGTCCTCGACCGGCGTGGCGAGCCCGTCGAGGAAGCGGATGTCCTCGCCCGCGAGGTAGATGTTGACGAAGCGGCGCAGCGAGCCGTCGTCGTCGGCGATACGGGCGCGAAGCTCCTCGTGGCGCTCGAACAGGCCATCGAGCACCTCCTGGACGGTGGCGCCGTCGACGACCGTCTCTGCCTCGCCGCCCGCCGCGGCGCGCAGCTGCGTCGGGATCTTGACGAGCACGCTCATCAGACCGCGAGCGGCTGCGGCACACCTGCTTCGAAGCCCTGCACGGTGGGCTCGATCGTGTGCGTCTCGAAGCTCCCGCGAACCGCGTCGAGCGTCTTCAGGCCCTCGCCGGTGATCACGAGCACGACGCGCTCGCCGGGGTCGATCTCGCCGCGCTGCGCGAGCTTCGCGAGCACGGCGGTCGTGACGCCGCCGGCGGTCTCGGTGAAGATCCCCGTCGTCTCGGCCAGCAGGCGGATGCCGGCGCGGATCTCATCGTCGCTGACCGCGTCGATCGAGCCGCCGCTGCGGCGCGCGAGGTCGAGCGCGTACGGGCCGTCGGCCGGGTTGCCGATCGCGAGCGACTTGGCGATCGTGCTCGGCTTGACCGGGCGGCACACGTCGTGACCGTCCGCGTATGCCGTGGCGACCGGCGAGCAGCCCTCGGCCTGGGCGCCGCTCATGCGCGGCAGCCGCCTGGAGGAGCCCTCGATCAGCCCGAGGTCCACCCACTCCTCGAAGCCCTTGGCGATTTTCGTGAACAGCGAGCCGGAGGCGATCGGCACGACGCAGCGGTCGGGCAGCTCCCAGCCGAGCTGCTCGGCGATCTCGAACGCGAGCGTCTTCGAGCCCTCGGCGTAATAGGGGCGCAGGTTGATGTTCACGAACGCCCAGTCGCGCTCTGCGCACAGCTCGGTGCACAGGCGGTTGACGTCGTCGTAGTTGCCCTTCACGCCGACGAGCGTGGTGCCGTAGACGCCGGTCGCGAGCACCTTCTGCTCCTCGAGGTCCGACGGGATGAACACGTAGGAGTCGAGCCCGAGCGCGGCGCCGTGCGCGGCGACCGAGTTGGCGAGGTTGCCCGTCGAGGCGCACGCGATCGTCTCGAAGCCGAGCTCGCGGGCGCGCGTGGCGGCGACCGAGACGACGCGGTCCTTGAAGGAGTGCGTCGGGTTGGCGGCGTCGTTCTTGACCCACACCTCGCCCAGGCCGAGGCGCGCCGCCAGCCGGTCGGCCCTGATCAGCGGCGTGCAGCCGGCCGGCAGCCCCACGCGCGTGGAGCCGCCCCCTCCGGTGCGCTCGTCGGTGCGGTGGCCGTAGGCGGTCGTCGGCAGGAAGTCGGCGTAGCGCCAGATGTTCTGCGGCCCTGCCTGGATGCGGCGGCGGCGCTCGGCGACGCTCAGCTCAGCGCCGCTGCGGTCGTAGGCGACCTCGAGCGGGCCGAAGCAGCGCTCGCAGACGTACAGCGCCTCGAGCGGGTACTCGGTCTTGCACTCTCTGCACTGCAGATGGCTCGCAGCCATTTCGAAACCCCTTTCGCTCTATCGCTCTGCCACTGTGCGATGAGCCGGGGCTCGTCACACATCTCTCTGGAATTGGCACCTTCCGCCCGTGACTTGGCGTGGTTGCCGGGGTTTCGTAGGGCCAGTCCCTCCACCCCTCTGGATGTGTCTGCTGCTTTGCGCGGCAGTCTAGCAACCCTATCGGCACGAGGACAAGCCGACCTGGAGCCCTGCGAGGTAACGCGCGCGCGCTCGCGGTGTAGGCGCAGACGTGGGCACTCCGACCACGCGCACACACGAGCCCCTCCCCGCCGGGCAGCCACGCACCGAAGAGCGCGAGGAGCCGTTCCGCTTCGCTGTCCCGGGCGCCAAGCGGCGCATGCTCGTGATCGTCAACCCGTACGCGACCACGGTCTCCGACAGGCTGCGCAACCTGGTCGTCTACGCGCTCCAGGGGCGCTTCGAGGTCGACGCCGTCGACACCGAGGCGCGCGGGCACGCGACCGAGCTGTGCCGTGAGGCCGCCCACGAGGGCTATGACGTGGTCGTCGCCTTCGGCGGCGACGGGACCGTCAACGAAGCCGCCAACGGGCTGCTCGGATCGCCCACGCCGCTGAGCTGCCTGCCGGGCGGCTCGGCGAACGTATTCGGCAAGATGCTCGGCATCCCCGGCGACCCCGTCGACGCGACCGAGCACATGCTCGCGATGGCCGACGACTGGCGACCGCGCCGCGTCGACCTCGGCGTCGTCAACGGGCGCTGCTTCACGTTCTCCTCCGGGCTCGGGCTCGACGCGAGCGTCGTCGAGCGCGTCGATGCCAACCCGCGCCTGAAGGCGCGCCTAGGCCCGTGGTTCTTCACCTGGATCGCCGTCGACACGTTCATGCGCCGCTATCTGGTGCGCCCGCCGCGGATGCGCGTGCAGACGCCCGACGGCGAGGTCGAAGGCGTCACCGCGATCATCCAGAACGGCTCCCCGTTCACCTACTTCCAGGACCGGCCGATCGAGATCGCCGAGGGCGCCTCGCTGCAGTCGGGGGCGCTCGCGGGCGGCGTGCTGCGCCGCGCGACGCTGCTCGCCGGCCCCTCGATCGCCTGGCGCGCGCTCTCGCCGCGCGCGCGCGTCGCGCGCCACCGCCAGGTCACGCCCGTGCCGGACGCGAGCGGCCTGGTGGTCCGCAGCGCGGACGAGCGCCCGCTGCCGCTGCAGGTCGACGGCGACTACCTCGGCGAGGTCGCCGAGGCGCGCTACTCGGTGCTGCCGCAGGCGCTCAACGTCGTCGCCTAGCGGGCCGCCGGTAGGCGCCAGGCTGCGTCCTCACTCGCTCATGTGCGAAGCACACTTCGCTCGCTGCGTCCTTGCCTGGCTTGGCCGGCGGCCCGCTGGCCTAGTCAGCCGCCGCGCCCGGCGTGACCCGGTAGGCGTCGAACACCGACTCGGTGTTGCGCAGGCGGGTGACCGCGCTCTTCAGCGCGTGCGTGTCGGCCAGCTCGACGACGAAGCGGTTCTTGACCATCGGCCCGTTGGACAGGCAGCGCGCCTCGAGGATGTTCGCGCCCGACTCCGAGAACGAGCGCGAGAGGTCCTCGAGCAGCCGGTGGCGGTCCCAGGCGTCGATCTGGATTTCGACGATGAAGCCGGTCGACTGCTCGCCTTCCCAGGAGACGTTGGTGAAGCGCTCGGGGTTCTTTCGCAGCAGCGCCGTGTTCGGGCAGTCGGCGCGGTGGATCGTGATCCCGCGCCCGAGCGAGATGTAGCCGACGATGTCATCGCCCGGCACCGGGCGGCAGCACTTGGCCAGGCGCAGCATCACGTCATCGACGCCCTCGACGACGATCCCGTACTGCCCCGAGGACTTGCTCGGCCGCCGGCGCGGGCGCCCGACCCTCAAGAGGTCGGCGTCTGCCTCGGGCCCGGCGGCGGACTCGCCCTGCTTGAGACGCTGCATGACCTTGTTGACGACCAGCTTCGGCGAGATCTTGGCCGCTCCGAGCGCGATGTAGAAGTCGTCGGCCTTGCGGAAGCCAACCTCGCGGATCACGTCGGCGAGCAGCGCCGAGCCGGTGATCTTCTGCGCCGGCAGGCCCGCTTTGCGCAGCTGCTCCTGCAGCAGCTCGCGCCCGGCGTGCTCCGTGTCGACGCGGCTCTCGGCCTTGAACCAGGCCTTGATCTTGTTGCGCGCACGGGTCGTCTTGACCATCGCAAGCCAGTCTCGCGAGGGCCCGCGATCGCGCTTGGCGGTGAGGATCTCGACGATGTCGCCCGAGCGCAGCTCGTAGTGAAGCGGCACGATTTTCCCGTTCACGCGCGCGCCCACGCAGCGGTGGCCGATCTCGGTGTGGACCTCGTAGGCGAAGTCCAGCGGCGTCGCCCCTGCGGCCAGCGAGCGCACCTCGCCCTTGGGCGTGAAGACGTAGACCTCCTCCTCGAACAGGTCGGTCCGCAGCGTCTCCATGAACTCCTGCGGATCGGACATGTCGCTCTGCCAGTCGAGCATCGAGCGCAGCCACTTGAGCTTCGCGTCCTCGCCGCCTCCCGGCCAGCCCGCGCGCTGCTCGCCGTCCTGGCCCTTGTAGACCCAGTGCGCGGCGACGCCGAACTCGGCCATCTCGTGCATCTCGTGGGTGCGGATCTGGATCTCCAGCGGCCTGCCCTCGGGCCCGATCACCGTCGTGTGCAGCGACTGGTACATGTTGAACTTGGGCATCGCGATGAAGTCCTTGAAACGGCCCGGCAGCGGCTTCCACAGCGAGTGGATCACGCCGACGGTGCCGTAGCAGTCCTTCACCGAGTCGACGATCACGCGCATCGCGGTCAGGTCGTAGATCTCGTTGAACTCGCGGCCCTTCTTGGTCATCTTCGAGTAGATCGAGTAGAAGTGCTTGGCGCGGCCGGCGATCTGCGCCTCGATGCCGACGTCGCGCAACTCGCTGCACAGGTACTCGCCGGCCTCTGAGACGTAGCGTTCGCGGTCGTCGCGCTGCTGGGCCACGAGCGCCTTGATCTCCTGGTACTTGCGCGGGTGCAGGGTCGCGAACGCGAGGTCCTCGAGCTCCCACTTGATCGCGTGGATACCGAGCCGGTGCGCCAGCGGGGCGTAGATCTCGATCGTCTCGCGCGCCTTCTCGATCTGCTTCTGCTTGGGCATCGCCTCGATCGTGCGCATGTTGTGCAGGCGATCGGCGAGCTTGATCAGGATGACCCGCACGTCGGTGGCCATCGCGATCATCATCTTGCGGTAGTTGCTCGCCTGCGCCTCGTCGCGTGACTGGAAGGTGATCCCCTTCAGCTTCGTGACGCCGTCGACGATCCCGGAGATCTCCTCGCCGAAGCGCTCGCGCACCTCCTCGATCGACGCCGAGGTGTCCTCGACGGTGTCGTGCAGCAGCGCCGCACACAGCGTCTCGGTGTCGAGCCGCATGCTGGCGCAGATGCGCGCAACCCCGACCGGGTGCACGATGAACTCCTCGCCGGACTTGCGTCGCTGCGCGGCGTGGTGCTCGCACGCGAACACGAACGCGTCCTGCACGCGCGCGCGGTCGATATCGACGCCGGAGTCGGCGGCGTGCTCGGAGACGATCGCGAACAGGTCGCTCAGCAGCCGCCGCTCGGACGCGCTCAGCCCGGCCGGCTGGGGCACCTCGGCGGGCGGCGTGGCGCTCGGGAGCACCGCGGCATCGGGGCGCTCGGACACCTGGATGCCCTGGTCGGCGAGCGGATCGTTGACGCTGTCCATGAGAGAAGGTTAGGGGACGCGCCGGGCGCAGCCAAGCCGTCTAGAAGAGCACCAGCTCCTCGAGCTCGGGCCCCGGCCCCGGGGGCTCGCCCACCGGCGCGGCCTCGGCGTGGCGCAGCCGCAGGCGCGGCTCGACGACGCCGTTCCACTCGTTGATCTCGAGCGCGAAGGTCGCGCGCGCGAGCTCGCCCTCCGCGACCGGCAGGCGCGAGCCCTGGCCGAAGCACACGCCCCGCGCGCGGCGCCCGCGCGACTCGACCGTGAAGCGCAGGTGGCGCCCTTCGCCCATCGGGCGCGGGTCGCGGAAGCGCGCCTCGGCGAGCATCAGGCAGACGGGCGGGTTCGCGCGACCGAACGGAGCCATCGCGCGCAGCTCCTCGGCCAGCTCGAGCCCGAGCTCATCCCCGTCGAGGACGGCATCGACGCGCTCGACGCTGCGAGCGAGATCGGGGCTCAACACCCGCCCGGCATGCTCGGCCAGCGCCTGCGCGAACCCGTCGAGGCGCCCGCGCTCGAGCTCGAGCCCGGCGGCGGCACGGTGTCCGCCGAAGCGAACGAGGTGCGAGCCGCACTCCTGCAGGCCCGCGAGCAGGTCGAACGAGCCGATGCTGCGCCCCGAGCCGCGGCCCCGCTCGCCGTCGAGCGCCACCATCACGACCGGGCGCCCCGAGGCTTCCACGAGCCGCGAGGCGACGATCCCGATCACGCCCGGGTGCCAGCTCTCGCCGGCCAGCACGTACGCGTCGCGGCTGCCGAGCTCGGCCATCTGCGCTTCGGCCTCGAAGCGGATCTTGTGCTCGATGCGCCGCCGCTCGAGGTTGGCGTCGTCGAGCTCTCGCGCGATCGCCGCGGCGCGCGCCGCGTCCTCGGTCAGCAGCAGCTCGAGCCCCGCGTCGGCGCGATACAGCCGCCCCGCGGCGTTCAGGCGCGGCGCGAGCGCGAAGCCGATCGCACGCTCGTCGATGCGCGCTGCGTCGACGCCGGCGACCGCCATCAGCGCGCGCAGCCCGGGCCTCGAGGTCCCGGCCAGCACGCGCAGGCCGCGCCGCAGCAGGGTGCGGTTCTCGCCCACCAGCGGCACGACGTCGGCGACCGTCGCGAGCGCGACCAGGTCGAGCTCGCGCCGCAGCACGCGCTCGTCGAGGCGATCGCTGCCGGACGCCGCCACGAGCGCCTGCGCGAGCTTGTACGCGACGCCCGCTGCGCACAGCTCCTCGAACGGGTAGGAGCACACGCGCGGGTGCACGATCGGCGCCGCCGGCAGCACGCCGTCCGCGCGCGGCGAGTGGTGGTCGCTGACGATCACCGACATGCCAAGCTCGCGCGCGGCGGCGACCTCCTCGACGGCGGTCACGGCGCAGTCGGCGGTCAGGAGCAGCCGCGTGCCCCGCTGCGCCAGGCGCTCGACGGTCGAGCGCGCGAGCCCGTAGCCGTCGCCGGCGCGGTCGGGGATGTAGGAGTCGACGTCCGCCCCCAGCTCGCGCAGCGTCCGCACGAGGATCGCCGTCGAGCAGATCCCGTCGACGTCGTAGTCGCCGTGGACCGTGATCCGCGAGCCCGATCGGACGTGCGCGAGGATCTCGGCGACCGCCGCGGCGATGCCCGCGAACGCGTCCGGCGGGTGCTCCTCGTCGGCCGCCAGGAAGGCGGCGGCCGCCGCCGGGTCGCTGTGTCCGCGGCGCACGAGCACCTGCGCCAGCGCGTCGCTGACGCCGAGCTCGCCGCGCAGGCGGGCGACCTCGTGCGGCGGGCACGGCGGGATCTCGAGGATCGGGTCCTCCACACGGCGAGCCTACGGGTGGGCCGTGACGGAACGACCACGGCGGCCGGCGGCCGGGGCGCTCAGCCGGTGCTAGTAGAGCGCGGGCTGCTGGGTGCCCGCGCGTTCGCGGCGCATGCCCTCGAGGTACACGATCCCCATCCCGATCAGCGCGCCGGGGACCGCGTACAGCACGACCTTCACGTCGGTGGCGTGTTCGCCGGGGATCCGGAAGGTCGAGGAGGAGACCCCGAAGATGATGAAGCCCGAGATGACCGAGCCGATCAGCGAGCCGACGAACGCGCCGACGATCCCGCCCCAGAAGCGGTCGGGGACGAACACCGTGAAGTGCCAGATCGCAAGGCCCATCATCACCCAGCCGAGCATCCCCATCAGCGCGACCGCCCGTGACGTTTGTTGCGCGGCCGGCGCGTCTTGGGGCGCGCTTTCGGCTGGTCCTTGAGCACCAGGTCCTCGGGCGTCAGGTCGGCGGCCGGGTCGCGTGCCGGCGGCTGGGGCTCGGGCTCGGGCTCGGGCTCGGGCGGCGCCTCGGTCGCCACGCGCGAGCGCCTGCGGGCGGCGGCGTCGTCCTCGATGTCGAGGTCGGCGACGAGTTCCTGGAACTCGTCGCGGGTGATCTGCTCGCCCGGCTCCTCGGGCGCGGTCAGACGGCCGCGGCGCGTGCGGCGCTTCTTCTGCTCGGGCTCGACGTCCTCGGGGGCCCCGCCCGCCGTGGTCGCGTAGGCCGGAACCGAGCCCAGTTCGCGCATGAGGCGCAGCCGCCGTGTGCGGTAGGTGGGCTCGCGCTCCTTCCAGTGGGTCAGCACCGGCGAGGCGATGAAGATCGACGAGTAGGCACCCGAGGCGATCCCGATCATCAGCGCGAACGCGAAATCCTTCAGCGTTTCGCCGCCGAACAGCAGCAGCGCGAGCACCGGCAGCAGCGTGCAGAAGCTCGTAGCCAGCGATCTGGTCAGCACCTCGGACATGGATCGGTTGACGATCTGCGAGAACGCGGCGCGCGGCATGCGCGGCACGTTCTCGCGCACGCGGTCGAACACGATGATCGTGTCGTACAACGAGTACCCCAGGATCGTCAGCAGAGCGGCGACCGTCGCCGTCGTGACTTCCCTCCCCGTCAGCGAGTAGACGCCAGCCGTTATCAGCAGGTCGTGCATCAGCGCGATCAGCACCGGTACCGCGTACTTCCATTCGAAGCGCAGCGCGATGTACGCCGAGATCACGAGCAGCGAGGCGATGATCGCGATCACCGCGCTGTTGGCGATCGTTTTACCGAACGTCGGCCCGATCGAGGTCGAGGAGAAGTACGGCGTATGCGCGGAGGATTCTCGGATCCCGAAGCGGTCTTTGAGCGCCGTTTCGACCTTGGTCACGTTCGGCGGCGTGAGTTTGCGCGTCGAGATCTGGAAGCCGCTGCCGCCGATGCTCGAGTCTTTGATCTTCTGGACCTCGGCGTTGTCGACGCCCACGCCGCGCAGCGTTTCGCCGATCTGATTGGTGGTCGCCGCCTGTACGAACGAGGCTTTCACGCGCGTGCCGGACTTGAAGTCGATGCCGAAGTTCAGGCCCTTGGCGCCGATCGAGAGCGCGCCGATCAGCAGGATCGTCCCGGACAGCGAGAAGAACCAGCGCGAGGCGCCCATGAAGTCGAACGTCCAGCCTTTGCGCTCTTTGTGGGCGCCGAGCGCGGCCGGGTGGGTGACCAGGCGCGAGCCGCTCATCACGCCGAGCGCCGCCTGCGTGGCGAGCACCGCCGTGAACAGCGACACGAGCGTGCCGATGCCGAGCGTCAGCGCGAACCCCTTGACTTCGGCCGTCGCGAGCGCGAACAGGATGAACGCGGTCATGAACGTGACGACGTTGGCGTCGATGATCGCAGCAAAGCCGCGCTTGTATCCGGTCGCGATCCCGGAGATCACCGATCTGCCGCCGCGTATCTCCTCCTTGACGCGCTCGAATATGACGATGTTGGCGTCGGCCGCGACTCCGATCGTCAGGATCAGGCCGGCGATGCCCGGCAGCGTCAGGGTGATCGGGATCAGCTTGACGAGCGCGAAGAAGTAGATCCCGTAGATCAACAGGCCGCCGACCGCGATCGCGCCCAGCACGCGATAGAAGATCAGCAGGAACAGGCACACGACCAGGAAGCCCGCGAGACCGGCACGCAGCCCCTGGCTGAGAGCCTGTTTGCCGAGCGTCGCGGAGACCTGTGATCGCGAGATCAGGCTGAGCTTGATCGGCAGCGCGCCGGACTGGAGCTCTTCGGCGAGTTCCTGCGCGGAGGTGATCGTGAAGCCGCCCGAGATCTCCGAGCCGTTGGAGGCGTCGATGCCTTCGGGGTACTGCGTGTAGTCGATCGACGGGGCCGTGATCAGCTGGCCGTCGAGCGCGACCGCGAAGTGCTGCTGCGCGGCTTCCTTCGAGACCCCGGGCAGCTGCGCTTCCTGGCCGCGGTGGGCGATTTTCTTGGTGATTTCTTCGAACTTGCCCTTGCCGCCCGAGGTGAAGCCGAAGTTCACGTTCGGCTGGCCGTTGCCGCCGGCGCCTTCATCGAACCCCTGCTGCGGGTGGGTGATGTCTTCGCCGCTCAGGATCGGGTCGTCCTTGAGCACGTAGAAGCTGTTCGGCGAGTGGTTGATCACCTTGCCCGCCGAGGATTCGGTCGCCCGCGCCTGCAGCAGCACTGTGCCCGGGTTGATCCGCACGGCGCGCGGCTTCGAACCGGGCGGGGGTTTGTAGCCGTCGGCGAACAGGTTGGCTTCGGTTTCGGCCGGCGCGCAGGTCGGCTGTTTGCCCGCGCACAGCATCTTTTCGTTCTTCTCGTCGATCAGGTACCAGCTCCCGTACAGGCAGCCGCCCTTCTGTTCGGGCGTGCAGCCCGGCGAGTAGGTGGTCGACTTGGGGAAGAATTCCGCCGGGCGCTTCTCGGCTCGCAGGACCGCCTGGTACTGCGGCAGGCCGAACGCCGAGGAGCCGGCTTCGCGCCCGCCGGTGACGCTCGCTTCGGTCGGCGCGGGCTTGCCGTCGGGGCCGATCACGTTCGGCTCCCAGTCGTAGAACTGCAGCTGCGCGGTGCGCCCGACCTCGTCTTCGGCGCGGTGCGCGTTGCTGACTTCCGGCAGCGCGACGTCGATTTCGTTTTCGCCCGAGCGCTGGATTTCGGGCGCCGCGACGCCCAGCTGGTCGACGCGTTTGCGCATGATGTCGATCGCCCGGTTCAGCGATTCGGAGTTGACCTTCGATGCCGCGCTCGGCCGCCCCTGGTAGACGAGCTCGACGCCTCCCTTCAGGTCGAGCCCGAGGCGCGTCTTCTTGGTCGTGATCACTGCCAGCGAAGCCGCGACCAGCCCGAAGACGATCAGCAGGATCAGAAGGTTTTTCCGTCGGTCGGCCATCTCTCCTCGACCAGTCAGACTACTTGTCCGGCGTCAGCACGAGCAGCAGCCCGCCGTCGTCGTCGTAGGCCGGGAAGATGTCGGCCTTTGCGGCTGCGGCCACATCGCGTTCGCCGCTGACCTCGACGGGCACCTCCAGCGCGCGCACGCCCCACTCGAGCACGGTCGCGACCGGATCATCGCCGTTGGAGAAGCTCAGCCCGAGCACCTGCTCGACCGGCTGGCCGATCACGTCTTCCTCCTCGAGGCCCGTGAAGGCGAACGCGTTGCGACCGCAGCCGATCACGCGCCCCTCCTTGTCGCACACGAAGAAGGCTGCGTCGGGGGCCGGGAAGTAGTCGTCCAGCAGCTCGAACAGGAACGCGAAGCCGCATTGCACGCAGCCCTTGCGCTGGCGCGTGAAGCCGATGTTGCGGTCGACCTCGGTCGTGCGGTGACCGCAGTTTGGGCAGATGAACGGATGGGCCATCGTTGGACAGAGTACGAAAGGGACGCGCGCGACGGGTCAGGATGGCGCCGGCACCTAAAGCCGCGCTCAGAACAGCGAGCCCGCCGCCGGCTCGGGCACCGCCAAGCCGAGGTGCTCGAACGCCGCCGGCGTCGCCGCGCGCCCGCGCGGGGTCCGCTTCAGCAGCCCCTGCTGCAGCAGGTAGGGCTCATAGACGTCCTCGATCGTGTCCTGCTCCTCCCCCACCGCCACCGCCAGCGTCGAGAGCCCGACCGGCCCGCCGGCGAACTTCGTGCAGATCGCGCCGAGGATCTCGCGGTCCAGGCGATCGAGGCCGAGCTCGTCGACCTCCAGCAGTTGGAGCGCCGCCTCGGCGGCGTCGGCGGTCACGACACCTTCCATGCGCACCTCGGCGAAGTCGCGCACGCGCTTCAGCAGCCGGTTGGCGACGCGCGGCGTGCCGCGGCTGCGGGCGGCGATCGCGCACGCGCCGGCCTCGTCGAGCTCGACCTCGAGGATCCCGGCCGAGCGCCGCACGATCACCGCGAGCTGCGCCACCGTGTAGGGCTCGAGGCGCGCCTGGATCCCGAAGCGGTCGCGCAGCGGCGTCGTCAGGAGCCCCGCGCGCGTGGTGGCCCCGATCAGCGTGAAGGGCGGCAGCTCGAGCGTCACGACGCGCGCGCCGGCGCCCTGGCCGACGGTGATCGGCAGGCGCCGGTCCTCCATCGCCGGGTAGAAGGTCTCCTCGAGCGCGCGCGGGAGCCGGTGGATCTCATCGACGAAGAACACGCTGCGCGGCTCGAGCGCCGTCAGGAACGCGGCGATGTCCCCCTTTCGCTCGAGCGCCGGGCCGGCCGTCTGCACGAACGGGACATCGAGCTGGCCGGCGACGATCTGCGCGAGCGAGGTCTTGCCGAGTCCCGGCGGCCCCGCCAGCAGCAGGTGGTCGAGCGCCTCCCCGCGCGCGCAGCTCGCCTCGATCGCGACCGCGAGCTGCTCACGCAGCGTGTCCTGCCCGACGAACTCGTCGAGCGTGCGTGGCCGCAGCGAACGGTCGAGCTCGTCCTCGGCGACGAGGTAGGGGGTCTGGATCCGCTCGGCGTTCACGGCCTCGCTCACCCCGCGCTCCTCGACAGCCGCAGCGCGGCGGCGATCAGCTCCTCGGCGCTCGCGCCCTCGGCCTCGCGCAGCATCTCCTCGGCCTCGGCCGGCGCGTAGCCGAGCTCGATCAGGCCTTCGCGGGCGAGCGCGCGGGGCGGCTCCTGCGCGCGGCGCGCGAGGATCGGCCCGTCCTCGGGCTCCTCTGCCGTCCCGACCTTCTCGCGCAGCTCGACGATGATCCGCTCGGCGGTCCGCTTGCCGATGCCGGGCACCGCCTGAAAGCGCCCAGCATCGCCGGCGGCGATCGCGGCCTGCAGCTCGCGCGGGCGCCCCCCGGAGAGCACGGCCAGCGCGACCTTCGGCCCGACCGCCTGCACGCTCAGCAGCATCAGGAACAGGTCGCGCTCCTGCTCGGAGTGGAAGCCGTAAAGCGCCAGCGCGTCGTCGCGCACGATCAGGTGTGTGTGCAGCGTCAGCTGCTCGCCGACCGCCGGCACGTGGCGCAGGGTCTCCGCCGAGACCGCCGCGCGGTAGCCGACGCCGTCGCAGACCACGACCACGTGATCGGCGCGCCGCACCGCGACCTCGCCACGCAGCAGCGCGATCAAGTGCGCCCCGCGATCGGGCTCGCATCCGCCAGCGCGGCTTGCATCGGCGCCCGGTTGCAGTGGCAGATCGCGACCGCGAGCGCGTCGGCGGCGTGGTCGGGGCGGGGCGGCTCCGGCAGCGCGAGGAGCGCCGCCACCATCCGCGCGACCTGCCCCTTGTCGGCGCGGCCCGACCCGCACACCGATCCCTTCACCTGCTGGGGCGTGTAGCCGGCGCACGGGATGCCGCGCTCCCCGGCGGCCAGCATCACGACGCCGCGCGCCTGGCCGACCGCGAAGGCGCTGCGCACGTTCTGGCCGAAGAAGAGCTCCTCGAGCGCGAGCGCACCGGGCTCGTGCTCCTCGATCAGCGCCGCCACCGCGCGGTGGATCTCGGCCAGCCGCGTCTCGGCCGGCGCCCCGGCGGCGGTGGCGATCACGCCGCCGTCGAGCGCGAGCAGTCGCCCGCCGCGGCGCGCGACCACGCCGTAGCCGGTGCTGGCGAGCCCGGGATCGATGCCGAGGACGGTCATGGCCCGTGATTCTGCGCGCGCGCCCGGACGCCTCCCCGGGCTGTGCGCGGGCGCCCGCGCGGGATCTTCACGGCGCCCGCACGGGGCCTCCCCTACGCTGCCGTGGGTGAGCGAGGACTCCCGAGCCGAGATCGACTTCGAGGCCGAGGGACTGCTCGACGGGCTCGAGGGCGAGCCGCGCGAGGACCGCCTCGCGCTGCTGCGCGAGCTGGCCGCGGGCGGCATGCCGCTGTCGGAGCTGCGGCGCACGACCGCCTCGGGCACGATCGTCTACCTGCTCGCCGACGGCGTGATCGTGGGGCCCGACCGCTTCACGGCCGCCGAAGTCGCGGCCCGCGGCGACGTCGACGAAGGCTTCTTGATCGCCGCGCGTCGCGCGATGGGCCTGCCGATCCCGGAGCCGGGCGAGGCGATCTTCACCGAGGCCGAGCTCGAGTCGACGCGGATGATCCACGTGGCGCGGGAGGCGGGCATCTCCGACGACGAACTGCTCGATCTGCTGCGCGTGCTCGGGCGCTCGCTCTCGCAGGTAGCCGAAGCGCTTCGCGCGCTGCCGCTGAAACTGGTGCTCGAGCCGGGTCTGAGCGAGGCCCAGCTCGCGCGTCGCTACGCGCTCGCGGTCCAGCGGCTGTACCCGCTCGCCGACCCGCTCGTCACGAACGTGCTCGCGCTGCACCTGCGCCACGCCACCCAGAGCACCGTGATCAACGAGATGGAGCGCAGCAGCGGCACGCTGCCGGGCTCGCGCGAGGTGGCGGTGTGCTTCGCCGACCTGGTCGGGTTCACGCGTCTGGGCGAGGAAGTCCCGCCGGACGAGCTCGGCGGGCTGGCGGTGCGACTCGAATCGCTCGCCGGCGACGTCGCGGTCCCGCCGGTGCGGCTGGTCAAGACGATCGGCGACGCGGCGATGCTCGCCTCCCCCGAGCCCGAGCCGCTGCTCGGCGCCGCGCTCGCGCTGATCGACGCCGCCGACGCCGAGGGCGAGCAGTTCCCGCAGCTTCGCGCCGGGGCCGCGCTCGGGGCGGCGCTGCCGCGGGCCGGCGACTGGTTCGGGCGGCCGGTGAACCTCGCGAGCCGCATCACGTCGGTCGCGCGGCCCGGCAGCCTGCTGGCCGACCGGACGCTGCACGAGGCGGCCGAGGAGGGTCCGTTCCGGTGGTCGTTCGCGGGCGAACGGCGCCTGAAGGGCGTCCGCGAGCCGGTCAGGCTGTTCCGCGCGCGGGCCCGGCCGGCGGACGGCGCCGCGTGAAGCCCGCGGCGTCTCGTTACAGGACCGGGGCCTCCTCGGGAGCCCTGTCCCACAGCTGCCACGGCGCGCTGCCCGACGCCCACAGGTCGTTGAGCGCGACCGCGTCCTTGTAGGTGTCCATGCACTCCCAGAACCCCTCGTGGCGGTGCGCGCGCAACTCGCCCTCGGCCGCCAGGCGCTCGAGCGGCGCGCGCTCGAGCACGCTGCCGTGCCCGATGTACTGCATCGCGCGCGCCGCGAAGCAGAAGAAGCCGCCGTTGATCCAGTGCTCGGAGCGCGGCTTCTCGCGGAAGCCGGTCACGCGCCCGTGCCCGTCGAGCTCGGTGACGCCGAACTGCAGCTCGGGCCGCACGACGGTCATCGTGGCGGCGGCCCCGTGTGCGCCGTGGAACTCGAGCAGCGCCCCGAGGTCTATGTCGGCGACGCCGTCGGCGTAGGTCGCGCAGAACGCGGGCTCGTGCGCGAGCAGCGGCTCGAGCAGCCTGATGCGCCCGCCCGTCTGGGTCTCGAGGCCGGTGTCGACGCAGGTGACCTCGACGCCCGGCGGCCACTCGTGCTCGGCCGCGAAGCGCTCGATCAGCTCGCCCTTGTAGCCGGTCGCGAGCAGGAAGCGCGTGAAGCCCTGCACCGCGTAGAGCTGGATCACGTGCCACACGATCGGCATGCCGCCGATCTCGACCAGCGGCTTGGGAATCGCCTGCGTGTGCTCCTGCAGCCGCGTGCCACGCCCGCCGCACAGGATCGCGACCGGCGGCCGCGGTGCGCCGGGCGGGCGGGCGGGCCCGCGATCAGCCTGCGACACGCTCGAGCACGTCGGCGGCGACGTCGAAGTTCGCATGCACGGCCGAGACGTCGTCGTCGTCTTCGAGCAGCTCGAGCAGCCTCATCAGCCGCCCGGCGGTGGCCTCGTCGACCGGCACGACGCTCGATGGCCGGTAGGCCATCTCGGCGCTGTCGATCTCGACGCCCGCGTCCTCGAGCGCGCCGCGCACGGCGCTGAACTCGGACGGCTCGGTGACGACCTCGAAGGAGCCCTCGTCGGTGGCGATGTCCTCGGCGCCGGCCTCGACGGCGACCATCAGGTCGTCTTCGGAGTAGCGCTCGGCGTCGATCACGATCGTGCCCTTCTTGTCGAACAGGTAGGCGACCGACCCCGGCTCGCCCAGGCTGCCGTTGTTCTTGGCGAAGATGTGTTTCACCTCCGCGCTCGTGCGGTTGCGGTTGTCGGTCAGCGCCTCGACGAGGATCGCCACGCCGCCTGGTCCGTAGCCCTCGTACAGGACGGCTTCGATCGCCTCCGCGTCGCCGCCCTCGCCGGTGCCCTTCGCGATCGCGCGTTCGATGTTGTCCTTCGGCATCGACGCTTCCTTGGCCTTGCGGATTGCAAGGTCGAGCGCCGGGTTGCCGACCGGGTCCCCGCCGCCGTCGCGCGCCGCGATCGTGATCGCGCGCGTGAGCTTCGAGAAGTGCGCGCCGCGGCGGGAGTCGACGATCGCCTTCTTGTGCTTGATGCTGGCCCACTTGGAATGCCCTGACATAGCCTCCAGTCTACGAATCCGCCCGCACGCGCGGGGCGGCGGGCGCGAGCGGCGGGCGACTAGGATGCGCGGCGATGACCGTCCCGGTCGACCCTCAGATCTTCAAGGCGTATGACATCCGCGGGATCTTCGGCGAGCAGATCGGCGGCGATCTCGCTGAGCGGATCGGCGGCGCGTTCGTGCTCGTGCTCGCCGACCTGGGCGGCAAGCCCGCGCAGGAGCTGCGGATCGGGCTCGGCCGCGACATGCGCCTGACGGCCCCGGATCTCGCCGCCCGCTACCGCTCGGGGATGCTCGCGGCGGGGGCCGATGTGCTCGACGCGGGAGAGGTGGGCACCGAGATGCTCTACCACCTGGTCGGCTCGCGCGAGCTCGACGGCGGGCTGATGTGCACCGCCTCGCACAACCCGAAGGCCTACACCGGCGCGAAGCTCGTGCGCGAGGGCGCGCTGGCGCTGTCGGGCGACAGCGGCATCCAGGACGTCCGCCGGCTGGTCGAGACCGGCGCGGGACCCGAGCTCGGCGCGCCGCCCCTCGGCGAGGTCGAGGAGCTCGACATCTACGCCGAGTTCCAGGAGACGGTGCTGCGCTTCATCGACGCAGAGGCGGTCCGGGGCGCGCCGCGAAGGCTGAAGGTCGTCGTCGACGGCGGCAACGGGATGGCCGGCCCGATGGTCGGACCGCTGCTCGAGGGTCTCGGGCTCGATCTGATCGAGAGCTATTGGCGGCCGGACGGGACCTTTCCCGGGCACGAGCCGAACCCGCTGCTGCCGGAGAACCGCAGCTTCATCATCGAGCGGGTCCGCGAGAGCGGCGCGGACCTCGGGATCGCCTGGGACGGCGACGCCGACCGCTGCTTCTTCATCGATGACGGCGGGCGCTTCGTCGACGGCGACTTCCTGACCGCGCTGCTGGCGGAGTCGCTGCTGCGAAAAAACCCCGGCGAAGCGATCCTCTACGACGTCCGTGCCTCGCGCGCGGTGGCCGACACCGTCCGCGCGGCCGGCGGCACCCCGTACGTCAACCGCGTCGGCCACGCGTTCTTCAAGACCCGCATGCGGCGCGAGGGCTCGCTGTTCGGCGGCGAGGTCTCCGGCCACTACTACTTCCGCGACTTCTACTGCGCCGACTCGGGGACCATCCCGGCGCTGCTCGTGCTCGAGATGCTCGCGACCACAGGACGGCGCATGTCCGAGCTGCTCGCCCCCTACCGCGAGCGCTACTTCATCTCCGGCGAGATCAACTCCGAGGTCGCCGACCAGCAGGCGAAGATGGATGAGCTCGCCGAGCGCTACCCGGACGCGCGCCGGGAAGAACTCGATGGGATCTCGATCGACTACGACGACTGGCACTTCAACGTGCGCCCGTCGAACACCGAGCCGCTGCTGCGCCTGTGCCTGGAGTCGCTCGTCTCAGAGCAGGACATGGAGCGCCGCCGCGATGAGGTGCTCGCCGTGATCCGCTCGTGAGCGAGCACGACGAGGGACAGGCAGAGCAGCGCGACCTCGAGCGCGCGGCCGAGGCCGGCATCCATCGTCTAGCCGTTCCGACGCCCTTCATGGTCGGGCGCGTGAACGCGTACCTGATCGAGGACGACCCGCTCACGCTCGTCGATTCGGGACCCAACTCCGCGAAGGCGCTCGACGAGCTCGAGCAGCTGCTGGCGGCGCGCGGGCACCGGATCGAGGACCTCGGGCTGCTCGTCATCAGCCACCAGCACATGGACCACTTCGGGCTCGCCTCGATCCTCGCCCGGCGCTCGGGCGCCGAGGTCGCCGCGATCGCCCCGCTCGCGCCCTACCTGGCGACCTACAGCCGCCAGACCGAGCTCGACGACGCGTTCGCCGAGGGCATCATGCTGCGCCACGGTATTCCGGGCGAAGTCGTCACCGCGCTGCGCGCTGTGTCGGCCGGCTTCCGCGCGTGGGGATCCTCGGTGCAGGTCACCACGCCGCTGGCCGACGGCGGCGAGCTCGCGCTGCGCGACCGCACCCTGCGCGTGCTGCACCGCCCGGGCCACAGCCCCTCGGACACGGTCCTGTTCGACGAGGACCGCTCGATCATGCTCGCCGCCGACCACCTGATCGCGCACATCTCCTCGAACCCACTGCTAGCACGCCCGCTCGGCTCAGAGCCGGCGATCGAGTCCGCGCCCGCCCCGCGCCCGCAGGCGCTGCTGACCTACATGCGCTCGATGGAGCAGACGCGCGAGATGGAGATCGGGCTCGTGCTGCCGGGGCACGGCCGGCCGATCACCGACCACCGCGCGCTGATCGACGAGCGCTTCCGCATGCACCGCCGCCGCGCGGAGAAGATCCGCGGCCTGATCGAGGGCGAGCCGCTGAGCGCGCACGAGATCGCGCAGCGCCTGTGGGGGAACGTCGCGGTCACGCAGGCCTACCTGACCCTCTCGGAGGTGCTCGGGCACGCCGACCTGCTGCTCGAGGAGGGCAGCGCGGTCGAAGAGGAGCGCGACGGCGTCGTGCGGTTCCGCGCGAGCGGCTGAGCCGCTACCCGCAAACCCTCACCCCTCCACCTCGACGACGTCGCCGAGCGTCACCTCGCCCGGCTGGGTGACGGCGCAGTGGACGCCGAGTGCAAGCGGCTCGGTCGTCGCCGCCTCGCCGCGCAGCTCGCGCAGCACCTCGAGCGTCGGCAGGTCGACCGTGCCGGTCTCGGGGTCGAGCGTCGTCACCGAGCAGCGGCCGACATGCCCGAGCGGGCGCAGGCGCGCACCGCCCACGCGCAGCTCGCGCCCGATCCACCCGTCCTCGGTGAACGGCTCGCAGCCGTCGAGCTCGATCGTCATACGGAAGCGCCGCGTGTCGATCCGCCCCTGCCCCGCGAGCGCCGCGAGCCTCTCGGCGGAAGCCCGGGACAGCAGCGTCACCGCGCCCTGCGCGCCGCGGTCCACGGCAGGCCTGCCGTCGGCGAACGCGACCAGCCTCAGCGGCGTCCCCGCGTACTCGGACAGCGCCTGCGAGAACGGGCCGTCGATCTCGCGCGCCGGACGCGAGAGCGAGTAGAAGCGCACCTCGAGCTCCTCGCCCGCGATCGCGCGCCCGGCGACGCGACGCCCGCCGGGCAGCGAGAGCTCGAGCACGCCGTCCCCGTCGAGCTCGGCGACGACGCCGTTCAGCGACGGGTGGTGCTTGGCGTTGACCATGCGCCCGCGTGCGTCCACGAGGAAGAAGGACCGGTCTCCCCGCGCCCCGCCGGCCTCGAGCAGCAGGTGCTCGCGGCGCTGGATGCGCAGCGACTTGACGGGTGTGCTCGACAGCGCCGCCACGACAGGGGTCTCGGCGAATGACACAGGGCACTTCTAGCGCAAGCGCAGGCGCGGCGCGGGAGCCGCCAACCGCGCCCCGGGGGGTCGCGATCGCGGCTCGCGCGCTCGAGCGATGCCTCAGCTCGCGAGGTGCTCGGCGAAGCGCCCGAGGCCGCCCGGCCAGCCGCCCGGCGAGCCGACCGCTCCGCGCATCCCCTCCCAGCCCTCGCCGTGGCGGTCGAGGTGGCGGTGCTCGAGCTCGACGAGTGTCTGCTCCTCGCCCTGCGGCGTGAAGCGGACCTCGACCTCGCTGGCGCGCGCCGGGTCCTGCTCGAGCTTCCAGTCGAGCCCGATGTTCCAGCTGAAGACGAGCCGGCGCGGGGGATCGTAGGCGAGGACCGTCGCCCAGCGGCACTCGCTGCCGTCGGTGCCGCGGTCGTAGATGTGCCCTCCGACCCGCGGCTCGAAGACCATCTCCTCAAGCGGGGCCTCGATGATGTGGTGATCGGGGTTCCACCACGCCGCCATCTCGGTCGTGAACGTCTCGAACGCCCGCTCGATCGGCGCGTTAACCGTGATCGCCGCCGTCACCGCCGTCTCGGATGCGTTTGCCGTGCTCATCGTCCCTCCTGTTGTCTGCGCTCCGCCGCCTGTTGAAACGAGGCGAGAGACCGGTTCCAGAAGCCGTCGAGATAGGCGCGCAGCGCGCTCACCCCGGCCGGGTCCACTTGGTAGATACGCCGCGTGCCGGCCGCCCGGTCGTTGACCAGGCCGGCCTGCTTCAGCACGCGGAGGTGCTGCGAGACCGCCGGGCGGCTGACCGGCAGCTCGGCCGCCAGCTCGCCGACCGACAGCGGCTCGTCGGCCAACCGCTCGAAGATGTGCCTCCGGGTCGGATCCCCGAGCGCGTCGAACTCCCTGCCTAGGTAAGCCATTGCTTACCGTAAGTTAGCACTTACGCAACTGCTGTCAAGCGGCGGCCGCCGCCCGCCGCTCGGCGACCTCGCCCAGGAACATGCGGTGCAGGCGATCGTCCTCGCCGAGCTCGGCGTGGAACGCGACCGCGAGCAGCGGCCCTTGGCGCGCGGCAACGGGATGCCCGTCGACCTCGGCCAGGATCTCCACCCCCTCCCCATGCTCGGCCACCCAGGGCGCGCGAATGAAGATCCCGCGCAGCGGCGGGCCCTCGAGCCCGCGCACGGCGAGGTCGGCCTCGAAGCTGTGCAGCTGGCGGCCGAACGCGTTGCGCTCGGCGCGCATGTCCATCAGCCCGAGGTGCTCGCTGTCGAGCATGATCATCCCCGCGCACGATCCGAGTACCGGCCGTCCCGAGGCGGCCAGCGCGCGCAGCGGCTCTGCCAGCTGCTCGCGGCCGATCCCGAGCGTCATCGTCGTCGACTCCCCGCCGGGGATCACGAGGCCGTCGAGCCCGGCCAGGTCCGCCGGCACGCGCACCTGCCGCGTGTCGGCACCGAGCGCCCGGAGCATCGTCTCGTGGGCCTCGAACCCGCCCTGCAGCGCGAGCACGCCGATCAGGGACGAATCGCTCACGACGCGCCGGTCATCGAGGACGCCCAGCGGTCCGAGGACCAAGCGTCGCAAGGACGCAGCGAGCGAAGTGTGTCCGGACACTCCAGCGAGCGAGGACGCCGCCGCGACGCGCCGGTCATCGGGCCGCTGGGCCGCTACCAGCCGCGCTGGGCGAGCAACTGCTCACTCTCGAGCTTCGAGCTCTCGAGGCTGACCATCGGCGATCCGAGGCCGCGTGAGGCGTCGGCCACCCGCTGCGCATCCTGCCAGTGGGTCGTGGCCTCAACGATCGCGCGCGCCCGAACCGATGGGTCTTCGGACTTGAAGATCCCCGAGCCGACGAACACGCCTTCGGCGCCGAGCGCCATCATCAGCGCGGCGTCGGCCGGCGTGGCGATCCCGCCCGCGCAGAACAGCACCACCGGCAGGCGCCCGTCGGAGGCGACGCCGCGGACGATGTCGAGCGGAGCCGCGATCTCCTTGGCGGCGCTCGCGAGCTCCTCCTCGCCGAGCGTCGCCATACGGCGGATTTCGCCGGTGATCTGGCGCATGTGGCGCACGGCCTCGACGATGTCGCCGGTGCCCGCCTCGCCCTTGGAGCGGATCATCGCGGCGCCCTCCCCGATCCGGCGCAGCGCCTCGCCGAGGTTGGTCGCGCCGCACACGAACGGCACCTTGAAGGCCCACTTGTCGATGTGGTTGCGCTCGTCGGCGGGCGTCAGCACCTCGGACTCGTCGACGTAGTCGACCTCGAGCGCCTCCAGCACGCGGGCCTCCATGAAGTGGCCGATGCGCGCCTTGGCCATCACGGGGATCGTGACCGCCTCCTGGATCCCGGCGATCATCTCCGGATCGGACATGCGCGCCACGCCGCCGTCGCGGCGGATGTCGGCCGGCACGCGCTCGAGCGCCATCACCGCGACCGCGCCCGCATCCTCGGCGACCTTGGCCTGCTCGGGGGTGACCACGTCCATGATCACGCCGCCCTTGAGCATCTCGGCCAGGCCGCTCTTGACGCGGAATGTCGACTCGTCGCGCATGCGACGCAGTCTATCCGGCGCCCCCGGCATGCCCGGCCCGCGCGGCCACCTGTTTCGTCACGCCCGTCACGCGCGCGGGGGATCCCGGTGAGAGTCCGGGACCGACGCGCTGGCGCCCTGGACCGGGTCGCGGCGATCGCTCGCGAGCAGCCCGTACACCACCTCGTCGTGCGGGCGCCCGCCGATGGTGTGGCCCCGGCGCAGCACCGCTTCCTCCCGGAAGCCGAGTCGCTCGGGGATCGCCCGGCTACGTGCGTTCTCGGCCGCGGCCCGGATCTCGACGCGCTCGAAGCCCCACGGGCCGATCGCCAGCTCGACGACCTCGGCCACCGCTCGCGACATGATCCCGCGCCCCTGTGCGCTCTCGCTGAGCCAGTAGCCGATCTGCGTCGCGCTCTGCTCGCGCGAGGGATCGACGAAGCTCACCGCGCCGACCAGCCGGCCGCCGTCGAGCAGGATCATCGCGAGGCCTCTTCCCGCCTCGAACCGGCGCACGCTACGACGGACGTGCGCGGCGGTCCGCTCGAACGGCTGCTCGGCGAACGGCAGCCAGCATCCGAGGTGTGACCTGTTCGCCTCGATCGCGCCATGCAGCTCGTCGGTGTCCTCGAGCCGCATCTGGCGCATCCTCACGCCGTCGCCGAGGTCGATCTCGCGCTCGGAGCCGGAAACCGGCGCGCCCAGCGGCTTGCGGAAGACGAGCCGCGTCCCGCCCGAGGGCGAGTAGTCCTCGACCTCCTGCACGCCGAAGCCGATCGCCTCGTGGAAGCACCGCGAGCCTTCGTTCTCGGGCGCGGTGATCGCCTTCAGCGCGAGCGCGCCGTGCTCATCGGCGAGCTCGGCGAAGCGCTCGTACATGCGCCGGGCAAGACCGTCGTTGCGTGCGGCGCGGCGGACGGCGACGGCGTGGATGTAGCCGGTCTCCTCCTGGTCGACGAAGCCGAGCAGGTACCCCAGTATCCGGCCGTCGCGTTCTGCCAGGACGGAGGTCCCGCCGAACTCGTGCACGTAGAGCGCCTGGTGCAGGAACCCCATGTCGCGCTCCTCGCCCCAGAAGTCCTCGAGGTCCTCGAGGATCACGCGCAGGTCGGCGACCGTGACGTGCCGGAGCGCCGCCGGTCGCTCGTCCTCGGCCGCCGCCATCGCGCTAGCCGCGCACCGCCGAGACGTTCAGGCGCACGTAGTCGAGCGGCAGCTGCACGCGCTCCATCACCGCGGCGACGAACGGCTCGCGCGCCGGCTCGGGCAGGCGCTCGAGGTGCGCGGCGAGGATCGAGGTGCGCACAAACGCCTCGGTCTCCTGCGGGTAGGTCGGCTCCTCCGTGAGCCAGCACCGCGTCTCGGTGAAGCCCGCAGCGGCGAGCCTGCGCTCGGTTTCACGCGGGCCGGCGAACGTCCACGGCGAGAAGCCGTCCAGCTCTTGGCTGCCGACGGAGGCCGCCGCCTCGTCGATCACTTCACGCACCCGCGCGATGTTGCCCTCCCCGCCGCATTGCGCCTCGATCCGGCCGCCCGGCCGAAGCGCCCGCGCGAGCACCGGCCAGAGCGTGTCGTGGTCGCGGATCCAGTGCAGCGTCGCCGTCGAGAAGACGAGGTCGACCTCCCCGTCGAGGTCGAGCTCGAGGGCGTCGCAACGCCAGACCTCGGCGCGCTCCCCGAGCCGTTCGCTCGCGAGGCCGACCATGTCCTCGGAGGCGTCGATCGCGAGCACGCGCCCGGACGGGACGAGTCGCGCGAGGTGCTCGGTCACGCGACCTGTGCCGCAGCCGACGTCGAGCACGGTCGCTCCCGGGGCGATGCCGATCGCGCGCGAGAGCACTTCGCCCGCCCACAGCTGCTGCGGCTGGCTCGTGCGGTCGTATGTGTCCGCATCCCACGGCGTAGCCATGAGGCGAGGCTACCGGGCTCGGCGCCGGGGGGTCTGGCGCGCCACCCCTCGGTCGTGTTAGGTTCGACGCACAGGCCCGGCATGGGCCGGGCCGTAAGTGGAAGGAGGTCGGCGATGGCCGACCGTGTGCTGTTTCTGGGCTGGGGGACCGCGGTGCGCGGCCGCGAGGAGCGCGGCCTGGAGGTCTTCGACGAGGCGATCGGCCTCTACGGCAGGATGCAGCAGGAGGGCCGGATCGAGCGGTTCGACGTGGTGCTGCTCGGGCCGAACCCGGAGCTGAGCGGCTACATCGAGCTGCACGGGTCCGGCGCCCAGCTCGCGGCGGTCCGCGAGAGCGAGGACTTCCGCCGCATGCTCGCGGCGGCGACCCTGATCGTGGACGACATGCGGCTCATCGAGGGCTACACCGAGACCGGCGTCGCCCGCGAGATGGAGATCTACCGCGAGAGCATCTCGAGCGTCGAGGCGGCCACCTGAGATCAACCCGGCGCGCCGGCGCCGTGCCTGTGCGCGAGGCGCCGGCCGCCCGGCCGTGAGCGTGCCGCTGTTTCAGGAGCGACCTGCCGGGTCGATATACAGGGGGTATGGCAGAACCGGACCCCCGCCTGGACGCCCACATCGCGGCGGTCGCCGCGCGCGGCCGCGCGGAGACGCTTCGGCTCGCCGCGAGCATGCTCGGCCGCTGCTGGCCGGGGAGCTTCGGCGATCGCACCGGGCAGGCAGAGATGCGCTGGCTGCGCGTCTGGGGCCCGCAGCGCGCGAGCGCACCCTTGCTTCCGGCCTGCGAGTGCGCCGGCGGCCGCTGCCAGGTCTGCAACTGACGCACGGCTGATCGCCGGAACCACGCGCGCGGGACAGGGCCCGGCGGGGGGAAATCTACTTCAGACGAAAGGCCTTGATGCGGTCGTCGTACTGCGCCGTGTCCTGCGCGTAGACCCCGTAGGCGAGCGCCTGGATGACGCTCAGCAGCGCCGCGTGCGAGCGCACGTAGGCGGGGCTGTTGGAGGAGTAGTAGAGCTTGATCTGCGCGAGCTTGGCGACCTCGGACAGCGTCGCGTCGGTGATCGCCGCCGTGCGCGCCTGGCGGTGGCGGGCGAGCTTCATCGCGCGCACCACGAGCGGGTGCGGGCGCCCGGCGGAGAGCCCGATCACGAGCGTGGCCTCATCGATCCGTCCGAGGCGGCTGAGCGCCTCCTGCGAGGGGCTCGCGACGACATCGACGCGCAGGTCGAGCAGCATCAGCAGGTGGCGCAGGTAGCTTGCGAAGAAGGCCATCTGGTCGGTGCCCGCGACGAGCACCTTGTCGGCCTCGACGATCGCGGCGATCAGGGACTCGACCTCGCTGCGCGAGACCTTGCGCGCGGTCTCCTCCACGTTCAGGTGATCGGCGGCGAGCGCCGACTCGAACTCGTTCTGGTCGAGCGAGAACAGCGGCGCGGAGGAGGACGGCCCGCCGGCCGTGCCCTCGCCGGACTTCGCGTGCACGCGCCGGTATTCCTCGCGCGCGGCCGCCTGCAGCTCCGGGAAGCCCTCGAAGCCGAGCGCCTGCGAGAAGCGCACGACCGTCGAGCTCGACGTGTTCGCGCGGCGCGCCAGCTCCTCGGCGGTCTGGAACGCGGCCTCGTCGAGGTGGTCGACGATGTACTGCGCGACGTCCTTCTGCGAGCGCGAGCACTCATCGAAGCGCGCCTGGATGTACTTCGAGAGGCTCTGGTGCTCGGCGGTCCCGCCGCGCGCCTTGCCGTTTCCGTTTCCGTTGCCGTTCCCGTTTGTGCGGGGCGCCTCGGGGGTCTTCGTCGCTGCACGTTTCACGGCGCATGAGTTCGACGCGACGTGGTCTCACTCCTGCCTGCGCAGCAACGCAATCGAGCGGCACGGCGCAGTTGGGGTGGACAGCGCCGGTGCCGGCGAGCCGGTGCGGCTCGGCGCCGTAAGGCAAGATTGTCGCCGTGAGCGGGGAGAGCGCCATCTTGGAGGGCGGGTGCGAGTGCGGCGCGCTCTGGCACGAGCACTACGAGGAGCTGCCCGAGTAGAGATGCGCCGCGAGCTGTTCGAAGACCTCCACGAAGACTTCCGCGCGAGCTTCCGCACGTTCCTCGAGCGGGAGGTCACAGTCGGCTATGAGCAGTGGGAGCGCGACGGGCTGATCCCGCGCGAGGTGTTCGAGAAGGCGGGCGCGGGCGGCTTCCTCGCGATGGCCGTCCCGGAGGCCGACGGCGGCGCGGGCGCGGATGACTTCCGCCTGAACCTCGTGATCGGCGAAGAGTGCCAGCGCGCGGCGCTCGGCAGCTTCGGGCTCGGGATCACGCTGCACAACGACATCTCGCTGCCCTACTTCCTGACCTACTGCGACGAGGCGCAGCGCGCGCGCTGGCTGCCCGGGCTCGTCAGCGGCGAGCTGATCACCGCGATCGCGATGACCGAGCCCGGCATCGGCTCGGACCTCGCCGGCATGAGCACGAGCGCGCGCCGCGACGGCGACCACTACATCGTCAACGGCTCGAAGACGTTCATCACGAACGGCATCAATGCCGACCTCGTCATCACGGCCGTCAAGACGGATCCGTCCGAGCGCCACCGGGGGATCAGCCTGATGGTGATCGAGCGCGGCATGGAGGGCTTCGAGCGCGGGCGCAACCTCGAGAAGATCGGCCAGCACGCGCAGGACACGGCCGAGCTGTCCTTCGACGACGTGCGGGTCCCTGTGGCCAATCTGCTGGGCGAGGAGGGAAGCGGCTTCCTCTACCTGGTCTCGAACCTGCCGCAGGAGCGGCTCTCGATCGCGGCCAGCGCGGTCGCCGCGGCCGAGGCCGCGCTCGGCTGGACGCTCGACTACGTCAAGGAGCGCCGCGCCTTCGGCCAGGCGATCGGGTCCTTCCAGAACTCGCGCTTCGAGCTCGCGGAGCTGCACGGCGAAATCCAGATCGCGCGCACGTTCGTAGACCGCTGCGCGCTCGCGCTCGACGCCGATGAGCTGACGGCCGAGGAGGCCGCCACCGCCAAGTGGTGGTGCACCGACCTGCAGGGCCGCGTCGCCGACCGTTGCCTGCAGCTGTTCGGCGGCTACGGCTACATGCTCGAGTACCCGATCGCGCGCGCCTACGCGGACGCCCGCGTGACCCGCATCTACGGCGGCGCGAACGAGATCATGAAGGAGATCGTCGGGCGCTCGCTGGGGCTCTGAGGCCCGGCCGCTCAGCCGCCGGTGGCGGCGGCCTCGGCCCTCATCTCCCCCGCCAGCTCGACGAAGTAGTCGAGCGCGCGCGGGTCCGCGAGCGAGTCGGCGCTCGCCGCCTGCTCGGCCGGCACCCCCATCAGGATCCGCTTGACGGGCACCTCGAGCACCTTGCCCGACAGCGTGCGCGGCACCTGCGCGATCTGGCGCACCTCGTTGGGGACGTGCCGCGGCGAGCAGTCCTCGCGGATGCGGCGCTTGATCTCCGCCGCCAGCTGCTCGTCGAGCACGGCGCCGTCCTCGAGCACCACGAACAGGATCATGCGCAGCTCATCGCCGACGCCGCCCTCGCCGGCGGGCGGGATGTCGACCACGAGCGTGTCGAGCACCCCCTCGACACGCGCCGCCGCGCGGTAGATCTCGCTCGTGCCCATGCGCACGCCCTGCCGGTTGATGGTCGAGTCCGAGCGCCCGTAGATGACCGCCCCGCCGCGCGGGGTGATGCGGATCCAGTCGCCGTGGCGCCAGACGCCCGGGTACATCGCGAAATAGCTCTCGCGCAGCCGCTCGGTCGTCTCATCGCCCCACAGGAACAGCGGCATCGAGGGCATCGGCTCGGTCACGACAAGCTCCCCCACCTCGTCGAGCAGGCTGTTGCCCTGCTCGTCCCAGGCCTCCACCGCGCAGCCGAGCGCGCGGCACTGCAGCTCGCCTTCGTACACGGGCAGGACCGGGCAGCCCGCCACGAACGCGGTGCACACATCGGTCCCGCCGCTGGTCGAGAACAGCCACACGTCGGGGTCGACGTGCTCGTAGACCCAGCGGAAGCTCTCCGGCGAGAGCGGCGAGCCGGTCGAGCCGATCGCGCGAAGCGACGAGAGGTCGAGTTCCGTGCGCGGCTCGATGCCCGCCTTCTCGCACGCCGCCAGAAGGCCTGCGCTGAGACCCATGCAGGTGATCCGGGCGCGCTCGGCCAGCTGCCACAGCGCACCCGCGTCCGGGTATGCGGGACTGCCGTCGTAGAGCACGATCGCCGCCTGGCTGTGCAGGCAGCCGACGAGGAAGTTCCACATCATCCAGCCGGTCGTCGTGAACCAGAACATGCGGTCGCCGGGACGCAGGTCCAGATGCAGGCGCTTCTTCAGCTGCTCGAGCAGGATGCCGCCGTGCCCGTGCACTATCGCCTTCGGCAGGCCGGTCGTGCCCGAGGAGTAGAGCACCCACAGCGGGTGATCGAACGGGACCTGCTCGAACTCGATCGGCAGCTCGGCGGCGGAGTCCCCGAGCTCGAGCAGGCCCTGCCAGGAGAGCGCGCCCGCTTCGATGCTCGCGGGGTCGGCGTCGCCGTCGAGGTAGGGCAGCAGGACCGTCCGGCGCACGCTCGGCAGCTCGGCGCGGATCGCGGCGGCCGCCTCGCGACGGTCGAAGTCCTTGCCGCCGTGGCGGTAGCCGTCGACGGCCAGCAGCACCGCCGGCTCGATCTGCGCGAAGCGGTCGATCACGCTGCGCGCGCCGAACTCCGGTGCCGCGCTCGACCAGATCGCCCCGACCGCCGCGGTTGCAAGGAAGGCGATCAGCGTCTCGGGGATGTTCGGCATGTACGCGACGACGCGGTCGCCGCGCCCGACCCCGAGCGCGCGCAGCCCGGCGGCTGCGCGCGCGACCTCGCGCTGCAGCTCGCCCCAGCGCAGCTCGCCGAGCTCGCGCAACTCCGCGCTGTGGATCACCGCGACCGCGCCGGGGTCGCGATCGGCGAGCATGTTCTCGGCGTAGTTCAGCCGCGCGCCCTCGAACCACACGGCGCCCGGCATCTCGCGTGCGGCCAGCACGCGCTCGTACGGGCGCGAGGCGCGCACGCCGCAGAACTCCCACACGCCGGCCCAGAAGGTCTCGAGCTCCTGCACCGACCAGCGCCACAGATCCTCGTAGCCGTCGAAGGGGCGACCGCGGCGCTCGCCGGCCCAGGACATGAAGCGCGCCATCTCCGTCGCCTGCACGCGCTCGGGCGAGGGCGCCCAGAGCGCGCGCGGGGAGTCGACGCTGGACATGCGGATATTCTCGCCGATCGTGGAGCCATCGGGACTGCGCGCCGAGTTCCCCGTGCTGCGGGAGCTCGCCTACCTCAACGCGGGCACCGACGGACCGCTGCCCCGGCGCGCCGTGGACGCGGCGCGCGAGGAGCTCGAGCGGGAGGCCGCCGACGGCCGTACCGGCGCCCACTTCGAACGCCGCGCCGAGCTCTCGAAGGAGCTGCGCGCGGCCTACGCGCGCGCGCTCGGCGCCGACTCAGCCGACGTGGCGCTGACGACCTGCACCACCGAAGGGATGGCGAGCGTCGTGCTCGGCCTGGACCTGCAGCAGAGGCCAGGAGATCCTCACCAGCGAGGACGAGCACCCCGGGCTGCTCGGCGCGCTGATCGCGGCGATCGAGCTGCGCGGCGTCGAGGTGCGGATGGTGCCGCTGGGCGGCCTCGCCGAGGCGGCCGGCCCGAACACGGCGCTGGTCGCGTGCTCGCACGTCAACTGGATGAACGGGGAACTCGCGCCGGCCGCGCTGTCCGAGCTGGACTGTCCGGTCCTGCTCGACGGCGCCCAGGGCGTCGGCGCGATCGACGTCGACGTCGCCACGCTCGGCTGCGACGCCTATGCCGGCGCCGGGCAGAAGTGGCTGTGCGGGCCCGACGGCCTAGGAATGCTCTACGTCTCACCCGAGCTGCGCGCGCGGCTGGCCGTGTCGCGCCGCGGCTACGCCAACCTCGCCGAGCCGAACGCGGGCCTCGCCTCGCCGCTCCACGATGACGCGCGGCGCTTCGACGCGCTGTCGCTGAGCGCCGAGAGCCTTGCCGCGGGGCTCGCGTCCGCCGAGCTGCTCGAGTCCTTCGGCGCCGCGGCGCTGCACGCCCGCGCGTGCTCGCTGGCGGCGCGCCTGGCAGAGCTGCTGGAGGGCGCAGGACGCCCGCCCGCGCCCCGCGCGCAGACCACGCTGGTGTCGTTCCCGAGCGAGGATCCGGAGGTCGAGCGCGGGAAGCTCGCCGAGTCCGGGGTGCTCGTGCGTAATATTCCCAATCGGCCGTGGCTGCGGGCGTCGGTGGGGGCCTGGAACGACGAGCGCGACCTGGAGCGGCTGCTGGAGACGCTCTCCTAGTGACCGCAGGGGGTCGGCGGCCGCCGGGGGGTGAGCCGGGCGAACCCCATCCAACCGACCCTCCAACACAACCGATGAGCCTTCCCCCCCAGACCGCGACCGAACCCGCGCTGCCGCCCCCGCCCCCGCCGGGCGTCCCGTTGGCGCGCCCCGCGTTCCCGGAGGCGCCCGCATCCGGGCGCGGCGACCGGCGCCTGCGCTACGGCGGCCTCGCACTCGTCATCGCCATCTCGGCGGTCCTGAACACGGTCCGCCTCTCGCAGAACGGCTACGCCAACATCTTCTACTCGGCGGGCGTGCGCTCGATGCTCGGCTCGCTGCACAACTTCCTGTTCGCGTCGTTCGACCAGGCCGGGCTCGTGAGTGTCGACAAGCCGCCACTGGCGCTGTGGGTGCAGGTCGTGAGCGCGAAGCTGTTCGGCTTCTCGACGGTCTCGGTGCTGCTTCCGGAGGCGCTGATCGGCGTCGCCGCCGTCGCCGCGTTGTACCTCGCGCTCGAGCGCCGCTTCGGCCTGGCCGCGGGTATCGCCGGCGGGATCGCGTTCGCCGTGTTCCCGTCGTTCGTCGCGGTCTCGCGTGCCAACGGCGTTGACCCGCTGCTGATCCTGCTGATGACGCTCGCCGCCTGGTCGGCCGTGCGCGCCTGCGAAACCGGCGGCTGGGTCTCGCTGCTCGGATCGGCGGCGCTGGTCGGGCTCGCGTTCAACACGAAGACGCTCGCCGCCTACCTGGTCGTGCCCGCGATCGCGCTCGGATATCTCGTGTGCTCGCCGGTCCCGATCGTGCGCCGCCTGCTGGCGCTCCTCGCCGCCGGGCTCGTGCTGGCGGCGGTCTCGTTCGCGTGGATAGCGATGGTCGAAGCGACCGCGGCCTCAAAACGCCCGTACGTCGGCAGCTCGACCCACAACACCGAGCTCGGGCTGACCTTCGAATACAACGGCTTCGGCCGCGTCGGAGGCCAGCGCGGCGGGCCCGGGCAGATCTACGCCAAATCGGGCGCGGCGGTCCCGAAGCACGTGCAGCAGCGGGTCGACCGCCATTGGATCGCGACGCACCCGCACGTGAACCCCGTCAAACAGGAGATCTTCCCGCGCGTCCCGCGCCACGGCCACGCCGCCAAACCGATCCCTTTCGGGGCTTCGCCCGGGCCGTTCCGGCTGTTCGGCAAGGGCCTCGGCGACCAGGGCGGCTGGTACCTGCCGCTGGCGCTGTTCGGGCTGCTCGCGGTCGGGCTGATGCTGTTCATGCAGCGCCGGCTGAAACCGCCCGAGCGCCCCGCGACGCCGGGCGGGCGCCGCGACCCGCGGCTCGCGTTCACGATCGTGTTCGGGGGCTGGTTCCTGACCGAGGCCTTCGTGCTCAGCAGCTCGAAGGGGATCGTGCACCCCTACTACACCTCCGCGCTCGCGCCTGGCACCGCGGCGATGGTCGGCGCCGGGGCGGTCGCGATCGCGTGGCTCGCGCGCAGGCGCTCGTTCCTCGCGGGCCTCGCGCTGGCGGGCTGCGCGGTGGTCGCGACGATCGGCGCCGAGGTCGTGCAGATGCACCGCGAGCACTTCCTGGTCTCGCTCGAGCCGCTGCTGCTGCTCGGCGGCGCGCTGTGCCTGCTGGCGATCTTGATCGCGGGCCTGTCGCGCCGCCCGGCGATCGCCGCCTGGGGGGTCGGGATCGCGGTCGCGCTGCTGCTCGTGATCCCGGCCGACTACGCGCGCAGCACCTGGCTCGCGCCGGTCGAGGCCACGTTCCCCGCGGCCGGGCCGACGGCGGCGAAGGGCGACGGCGGCGTCGGGCTGGACGCGCGCGGCATCGCGCTCTACCGCGCGCTGATCGGCTACCTGCACACGCACGGCGCCGCGCATCGCTTCGAACTGCTGACGGTCGCCTCCGACACCGCGGCGCCGTTCATCCTGATGGGGACGCGCGCGGCCGCGATGGGCGGCTACAGCGGCGATGACCCGGCGCTCGACGGCCCGACGCTCGCGCGGCTCGTCGAACACCACGAAGCCCGCTACGCGCTGCTCGGCGGCGTCTACTCGACTCGCGGCGGCAACAAGGCGACCAACGCTGTGCTGCACGTCTGCACCGAGATCCCGCCGTTCGAATGGAACAGCCCGGTCGCCTATCCCTCCGGGCTCGTGCTGTTCGACTGCGCCGGCCACGAAGCCGCGCTGGCCGCGTTCGACCCGCGCCACGAAGCGCCCTCGCACGCCTACTAGGTGCGGCTCGCGCGAGCCCGCTAGGCCGCCACCGCGAGCTCGCGGTGGAAAGCGCGCTCGAAGAGCTCGCCCTCGCGCCCGGCGGCCCAACGCGGCACGGCCGGGTCCTCGTCTGCGATCAGGCGCAGGCGCACCTGCGGCCCGGCCAGGTCCAGGTCGGCGCCCTTGACGAGCTGGTCGCGCGAGCGCTCGAGGTCCTCTGCCAGCCGCAGCAGCGCGGCGCAGCGGTTCAGCCGCTCGACGTCGCCCTCGCCGAACAGCGCCGCCATCGGGCCGGGCGAGGGCATGCCCTTGCGGTGGTAGCGCGCCGCCTGCGCGATGATCGCTGTCTCGACCGGCGTGAAGCCCGGCAGGCCGCCGTTGAGGATCAGGTAACGCGAGTGCTTGTGGTGGTCGTCGTAGTCGATCGACATGCCGATGTCGTGCAGCATGCACGCCGCCCACAGCAGCTCGCGCTCGCGCCCGTCGCCCTCGTGCAGCCCGAGCCGGGCGAGGTCGTCGAACATGCCGAGCGCGAGCACCGCCACATGGGCGGTGTGCTGCGCGTCCACGCGGTACTGCGCGGCCATGTTGAGAGCGCTGGCGCGCCGCACGTCCTCGAACAGCGGCGGATCCGTGTCGGCCAGCAAGCGCTCGAAGAACACGCCCTCGCGCAGCCCCGCCTCGGTCGTCTCGAGCGCGTCGAAGCCACCCGCGCGCAGCGCGCCCCGCACGACGACCGCGCCGGCCAGGATCAGGTCCGCGCGCGCCGGCTTCACGCCGGGGACGCTCGCCCGCTCGGCCGCCGGCAGGGCGGCCAGGCGCTCGACCAGCTCGTCGAGCGCCGGCAGCTCGATCACCATCCCCTGCACGCCGTTGGTCGGCAGCCCGGCGGCGCGCTGCGCGGCGGCGGCGAGGTTTCGCACCGTGCCGCCGATCCCGACCAGGCGCCCGCCGCGCGTCTTGTCGGCGGAGTCGCGCAGCCACTGGGCACTGCCGAGCTCCTGCGCGATGTGCTCGCACAGCGCCGCCAGCTGCCGGCGCTTGGCGGGGCCGTTAGGCGGCAGGAAGCGCTCGCTCATGCGCACCGTCCCGAGCGGCCAGGACTCCAGGCGGTCCGCGAGCCGCTCGCGCACGCGCACCAGCTGCAGCGACCCGCCGCCGAGGTCGAGCACGCAGCCATCCGAGAGCGTCGTCGAGTTCACGGCCGCGAGGTAGCCGTGGTAGGCCTCCTGCTCGCGACTCAGCACGCGGATCGGCATGCCGAAGCGTGCACGGGCGCGCTGGAGGAAGGCGGTGGCGTTCTCGGCATCGCGGATCGCGCTCGTCGCGACCGCGTCCACCTCGCCGGGCCCGAGCCCGGCGGCGCGGCAGAAGTGCGCGAACACGTCGAGCGTCGCGAGCGCCCGCTCCATCGGGCGATCACCGAGCCGGCCGGTGCTGACGAGCCCCTCGCCGATGCGGACCGGCTCGTAGATCTCGTCGGTGCGGCGCCACCAGCCGTCGCCCGCTTGGAAGACGACGAGCCGGAACGAGTTCGACCCGAGGTCGATCACCGCGAGCCGCTGCTGCACCGCCATGAGATGAGCGTATTCACCCGTCCGGCGGGCTTCGCCACCAGGCGGCAGTCCTCGATCGGCGGGGCCGGCGGGTGTCCGCCGAAGGCGCGGCGGGCATCAGGATCTGCGGTGCTTTGAGTCCTTCAGCGAGCGCTCGGCTTCGACCAGCACCTCGCGCAGGCCCGGGCTGCGCTGGTGGAGCAGCGCCCAGCCGATGCTCGCGGTCGGGTGCACGACCCGCTCGCCCGCGTCGACGCTGCAGGCCGGGATCACGCGCGCGATCCCCTCGGCGACGACCGCCAGGCCCTCCTCGTCGGCGTGCGGGAGCAGGACCGCGAACTCGTCGCCGCCGATGCGCCCGATCAGGTCTGTCGCCCGCAGCCTGCGGCTCAGCGAGCGCGCGACCGCGCGCAGCGTCTCGTCGCCGACGGCGGCGCCCTCCTCGCGGTTGAGCGCCCGGAAGCCGTCGAGGTCGATCAACATCACGCCGGCCGTCTCGCCGTAGCGCTGGCAGCGCCCCAGCTGAAGCCGCATGTCGTGCTCGAACAGGCGGCGGTTGCGAAGCCCCGTGAGCGGGTCGTGGTCGGCCAGGCGCAGCAGCTGCTGCTCGAGCTCCTTGCGCGCCGAGATGTCCTGGATCTGGGCGATGAAGTGAAGCGGCTGCCCTTCGCGATCGCGCACCAGCGACATCGAGACGATCGCCGAGACGGTCTCCCCGGCGGCGTCGAAGAAGCGTTTCTCGATCTGGACCGCGTCGATCTCGCCGCTGAGCAGGCGCTCGCGTTCCTCGAGGTCGTTGCCGACGTCCTCCGGGTGCACGATGCCGTCGAAACGCTTGCCGACGAGCTCGTCCGAGGTGTAGCCGGTGATCTCGCAGAGGGCGCGGTTGACGAGCAGCCAGCGGCCCTCGACATCGATCAGCCCGGTGCCGATCGGAGCCGACTCGAAGACCTCCTCGAAGCCCTCGGTGCGGACCGGCGACAGTAGGTCCGCATGGCGGCGGGCGGTGATGTCGAGCACGACCGCGACGCCCCCGTCGATGTTCGAGCCGTCGGCGGCGACGGGCGAGCCGTCCCCGCACAGCGGGCCGGCGTCGACCATCAGGCAGTGCCGTTCGTCGGGCGTCCAGATCTCGCGCGTGCGGGTCTCGCCTTCCAGCGCCGAGCTCAGCAGCGGCTCGAACCGCTCCCAGACCGCGGCTGGGAAGGCGTCCGCCAGGTAGCTGCCCTCGCGGCAGATCCCGCGCGCGCCGAGCCGCTCGATCGCCTGCCCGGCGCTCAGCACGAAGCGCAGCCGGCGGTCGAACACGATCACGAGCGCCTCCGGCAGCTCGTGCAGTGCGGCCTCGGCGGCGTGATCGGCGCTCGCGAGCAGCTGGCCGTTCGGGGGATTCACGAGCCATGCATCGGCCGCCGGGCGCCGAAGCTTGACGGTGAATGCGCAGGTTCGGCCGGAGCTTCGGCCCCACCGGGGCGCCGGCGCGGACACGACCCTTTGACATCCGGGATACGCGCCCGAGTATGCTCCAGCGACGATGCTTCCAGGGAGGGGCGGCAGAGGGTCTGCCAGGTTCATCGCGGTGCTGATGTGCGTCCTTGCGACGCTCGGTGTCTCGCGGGCGCAAGCCACGCCCGGCGAAGGCATCCACAACATCCAGCACGTCGTGATGATCATGCAGGAGAACCGCTCCTTCGACTCCTACTTCGGCACCTACCCGGGCGCCAACGGGATCCCGCCGGGCACGTGCGTGCCCGATCCCCTGCACGGCGGCTGCGCGCGGCCCTACCACAACCCCGAACAGAAGAACCTCGGCGCGGGCCACAGCTCGGTCGCCGCCTCGGAGCGACATCAACGGCGGGCGCATGGACGGGTTCATCCGGTTCGTCGAGAAACCCTGCGCCAAAGGTGGCCCCCTGTGCACGGTGTGCAACGAAAGCACGACCCATGGGCTGCATCGACGTGATGGGCTACCACGACGCGCGCGAGATCCCGAACTACTGGACCTACGCGCAGAACTACGTGCTGCAGGACAACATGTTCGAGTCCGCCGCCTCGTGGAGCCTGCCCGAGCACCTGTTCCTGGTCTCCGGCTGGTCGGCCGACTGCCCGTTCGGCGACACCAACCCGATGGACTGCTACAGCACGCTGCAACCGCACCGCCCAGGACACGCGACCGACGCCTGGACCGACCTCACATACCTGATGTACAAGGCGCACGTCAGCTGGCGCTACTACATCTTCGAAGGGCTCGAGCCCGACTGCGACTCGGACGAAGAAACGGTATGCACCCCCCCGCAGCAGGGGCCGAAGACGCCGGGCATCTGGAACCCGCTGCTCGACTTCGTCGACGTCAAGCAGGACGGCCAGACCGAAAACATCCAGTCGCTCTCGAGCTTCTACAACGCCACCGGCGAAACAAGCAAGTGCGGGCTGCCGAACGTCAGCTGGATCGACCCGAACTTCGAAGTCTCCGAACACCCGGACTCCTTCAAAGCCCAGGCCGCAGGATCGATCGAAGCCGGGCAGGCATACGTCACCTCGCTGGTCAACGACATCATGCGCAGCCCGTGCTGGGACAACACGGCGATCTTCCTGTCGTGGGATGACTGGGGCGGGTTCTACGACCACGTGCTGCCGCCGGCGGTCGACGAAAACGGCCTCGGGCTGCGCGTTCCCGGGCTCGTGATCAGCCCGTACGCGAAGGCCGGCTACATCGACCACGCGCCGCTCTCGCACGACTTGTATCTGAAGTTCATCGAGAACGACTTCCTCGGCGGAAAGAACGGTTGAACCCGGCGACCGACGGGCGCCCCGACCGGCGCCCGGACGCGCGCGAAGAATCGCCGCAGATCGGCGGCCTCGAAGAAGACTTCAACTTCGAACAGGAACCGCGCCCGCCGATGCTGCTCTCGCCGCACCCCGCTCCCGGCCCGGCCTCCGAACCGCCCGCGACCGAAGGCGGCTCCCCGATGAAGCTCGGCGGCTTCGCCGCCGCCGTCTCGCCGTCGCAGGAACTGCTGCCCGACCGCCTGCAGCTCGTCGCCTCGACGGCGCGCAGCCAGGACCTGCGGACGCAGGGCGGCGCCGTGCAGCTGCTGCTCGGCTGCAACCGCCGCTGCAAGGCGAGCGTGTCGGGCTCGGTGTCGGTGGGAGGCGCCCGCCTCTCGCTCGCGCCCTCGACCGACGTCCTCCCCCCCGGCCACGCCGCCCCGATCGAGCTCGCGCCGGCGCCCGCGGAGCGCCGCGCGCTCGCCAGCCTGCTCTCCCATGGCACCGCGACGGCACGCCTCCACGTGCTCGCGCGCGCCCCGGGCCAGCCGCTCAGGACCTACGACGTCAGCCTGCGGCTGAGCGACGGCTGAGGGCGATGCGGGGTCCGCGCCGCGCCGGGGCTCCTCGCCGTCCTGCGGGCCGCCGGGCCGCGCCCGGGTGTCGCCGAGCGCGAGCCTGCGCGGCGGCCGCGATGCTGCTGGCGGCGCTCTGCGCGCTCGCGCCGAGCGCGTTCGCCTCGGGCGGGAACCTGGCGCGCACGTGGGGGATCAACCGCAACGACGAGCTCGGGATCGGGACGGGCGAAGGGCCGCAGACGTGCATCCTCGGCGAATCGTGCGCTACGAGCCCCCAGCAGGCGGTCGGTGTGAGCGGCGTCACCGCGGTCGCCGCGGGCGCTTTTCACATGCTCGCGATCGGCCCCGGCGGCGACGTGTTCGCATGGGGGTTCAACGGCAACGGGCAGCTCGGCGACGGCACGATCGAAGAAACCGCCACGCCCGTGGGCGTGACCGGCATCAGCGAAGCCGTGCAGGTCGCGGCAGGGCACGAATACAGCCTCGCGCTGCTGCGCAACGGCACCGTGATGGCGTGGGGCGAAAACGACTTCGGCCAGCTCGGCGACGGCAACACGACCAACAGCAGGGTGCCCGTCCCGGTGAGCGGGCTGAGTGGCGTGACGGCGATCGCCGCGGGCGCCAACCACGCGCTCGCGCTGCTCTCGAGCGGGGCGGTGATGGCGTGGGGCGACAACGCGACCGGCCAGCTCGGCGACGGCAACACGACCAACTCCGACGTCCCGGTTCGGGTCAGCACGATCACGACCGCCACCTCGATCGCCGCCGGGCGCAACTTCTCGCTGGCCCGGCTCGCCGCCGGCACGATCGAGGCCTGGGGAGAAGGCGGCGCCGGCGAGATCGGCAACGGGCGCTTCGCCAACAAGACCTCTCCCATCCAGGTCGGCGGGATCTCGAAAGCGAGCACCGTCGCGGCCGGCGGCGCGCACGGTCTCGCGCTGCTGAGCACGGGCACCGTGATGGCCTGGGGCGAAGGCTTGCAGGGCGAGCTCGGCAACGGCGCCGACGCGAACAGCGCCACGCCGGTCGCGGTCTCGGGGCTCAGCGGCGTCCGGGCGATCGCCGCGGGCTACTTCCACAGCCTCGCGCTCCTGCCCGGCGGGACGGTGTGGAGCTGGGGCTACAACGGCAACGGGCAGCTGGGCGACGGCAACACGGAAAGCAGCTCGCTGCCGCTGCAGGTGCCAGGGCTGCTCGGGATCGAAGGCATCGCAGGCAGCCAGTACGACAGCGTCGCCTACGGCCCCCCGCCACCGGCCGTGAGCGGCCTCTCCCCCACCGCAGGATCGACCAACGGCCGCAGCCCCGTGACGATCACCGGCACCGAATTCACCGGCGCCTCACAGGTGACGTTCGGCGCGAGCCCGGCGGAGAGCTTCACCGTCCTCTCGCCGACCACGATCAGGGCGCTGACGCCGCCGGGCTCGGAAACCGTCGACGTCAGCGTCACCACCCCCGCCGGCACGAGCGCTGCGATGCCCGCCGACCGCTACTCCTATGTGCTGCGAGGCCCGGCGCCGTCGGTATCCGGGCTCTCGCCCGCGGCCGGGGCCGAAGCCGGCGCGACCAGCGTCAGGATCAGCGGCAGCGCCTTCTCCGAAGCCACCGCGGTCGAATTCGGCTCTGTCCCGGCCACGCACTTCACGGTCGAATCCGACTCGGCGATCGAGGCCGTCTCGCCTCCGGGCAGCGGCACCGTCGATGTCACCGTCACGGGCCCGGGCGGCCTCAGCGCAGACGTCGCCGCCGACCGCTTCGCCTTCCTCTCAGCCGGCCCGCCGCCGGCCATCACGGGGCTGAGCCCGAAGAAGGGTCCGTCCCCGGGCGGCACGACGGTGATCATCAGCGGATCGAACCTCGGGCTGACGAGCGCGGTGAGCTTCGGCGGGATCCCCGCGAGCAGCTTCGAAGTTCTCAGCCAGACCAAGGTCAGCGCCGCCTCGCCGCCCAGCACCTCGGGCGCGGCGGCCGTGCGCGTCACGACGCCGGCCGGGACGAGCCAGGAAGGCAGCAAGGACGTGTTCACCTATGGGATCCCGGTGGTCACCTCGATCTCCCCCAGCAGCGGCCCGCGCGCGGGCGGCACAACGGTGAGCGTGAGCGGCAGCGGCTTCGCGCTCGGTGCTCTGACCGCCTTCAAGATCGGGAAATACGCCGCGACGTCGGTCGAATGCCCCTCGACCGAATCGTGCACGATCGTCACCGGCGCCTCGCTCAAACGCGGGCCGGCGAACCTGCGCGCGACGGTCGGCAAAGCAGCGAGCGCCAATAGCGCCGCGAGCCTCTTCACCTACGAATGAGCCGTCGGCCGGCGGCCGTCCTGCACGCGCGGGCGGCCACGCGCGACTGCGAGCGCCGGCCCCACCTTGCAACTATTGACACATTGGCGGGGCGGCCCTAGCCTCCTTTCTTGCGGTTCGTGCAGGAGGGCGCGAATCGACGTTCAAGGAGGGACGGAGATGAGAGAGATGAGGGGCAGGCGGTGGCGTACGTTGCAGGGCGTACTGGCCGCGGTGGCGATCGGCGACGTCGCCTACAGACTGTTCGCGCGCGCGCCGCTCCGGCGCGCGCTGGGAATCGAGACCTAGCTCGATCGGCGCCGGGCGCCGCTCAGCCGTGCGCGACGACGGTGAAGAAGTCGCGCGAGTACGGTTCGAGCAGGTGTCCGGCGATCCCGAGCTGGCCGGGCACGACCTGCACCCATTCGGGCCCGGCGGGCCGGTGGACGTACAGGTAGCCTGCGACCCAGTCGGGGTTGATGTCGAGCTCGACCGCCCGCACGGCCCCGGCGCCCACGAGCGCTTCGGCGAGCTGTGAGGGCAGCAGGTTCTCGCCCGCGGCCCACACCAGGTCGCCGGAGCCGTCGACGCCGAGTGCCGAGCGTGCGACTTCGGTGCGCCCGCCGATCGTTTCGCCCCAGCAGGCGGTGATGCAGCCCGCGGCATCGGGCGCGGGCGCCCCGCCGTCCACGAGCAGGTGCTGGTTCTGGAGCACCGAGAAGACCCGCTGCCCGGGCGCCGGCACCCCCGCCCTCCACGCCCCGACGTCGGTGACCCCGTTGGAGTACGTGACGATCGAGGCGAGCCCGCGCTTGAGCGCGACCGCCACGTGGCCGGCCTCTGTGAAGCCCACGTTCGGGTAGGTGAGCTTGAAGCCGCCGTTGAAGGCGGCGACGAGGTGATGGACCTCGCTGGGCGCCACCTGATCGCCATAGCGCCAGCCTTCGGTGCCGCCGTCGCTCGATCCGGCGTGCAGGTGCAGCGTGAGGAGGCGCTGATCGAAGCGCGCAAGCGTCACGCCGCCGCGCTGCGCAACCCAAGCGGCGGGGTGCCCGTGGACGAAGGCGACCACCCTCCAGCCCCGGCTCAAGTGGATCGGCGGGCGCACGCGCAGCGGCGGGGGCGGCGGCTTCGGGGGCGGCGCGGGGACCGTCGCCGCAGCGGTCCGGGTCGTGACGGCCACCGTCCGGCTCGCGCCGTGCGCGGGGGCGGGCGAGGAGCCGCCACCGCAGCCGGCGACAGATACCGCGCCGAGCGCCAGCATGCCCGCTGCCGCCGCCGTCGCCCGGCCGCGGACGCGGTGCTGGCGAGGGCTGGGAGCGCTCACCCGCGGCCTCAGCCGGGCGTCAGGAAGTAGACGCGCTGTGAGGGCGCCGGTTCCCAGGAGAACACCGGCCAGCTGCGCCCGCCGAAGCGCACGCTGCCGTGAGCGGGGAGCCGCGCCGGTCCGGCGCCGCCCGCGAGCGCCCGCGCTCCCGAGCGCACGAACACGCGGCCGCCGGTGACCGCCCGGAGCACCGCTGCCAGCTGCGGGTAGTGGGTGGGCAGCGGCTGCAGCCGTGCCGCGATGTGCGTCGCGATGCTGCCCCAGGACGCCAGCCGCACGGCGGCGCAGCTTCCGGCCCGCTGCGAGCCGGCCGCCACGAACATCGTCGTCTGCAACGGCCCTGACGGGAAGGCGGTCGTCTGCATCGTGACCGCCCGGTAGAGCACCCCGTGAGCACTGACGATGGCGCCGTCGGAGGGCGGCGACTTCACGGCGGGCAATGTGCCCATCACGAGCGAGCCGCCGCGGTAGAGGTCGATGGGCGTGCCGATGAATCGCGTCACAAGCTTCTGATACCCGAGATCATCCTGTACCGACAGCACGTAGTGGCCGAGGACCCGTCCGCCCTGACGGAGGGTGCCCGAGACCGGCGCGATGATGTAGGGGCCACCGACGTCGGCGACCCCCATCCCGGGAGCGGTGACGCGCAGCCGCACGATGTGCCAGCGGGGCATGTAGACGAGGGCGCTCACGGCGCTCTGCACGGCTGCGGCGCGATGCGCAGCGAGCGCCGCCAGCAGCGGCGCGTAGTTCGTCACGCGCCCGACGTCTTCACGCGTCTCTTTGCCCCTCAGCTCGTCGGTGTAGATGCCGCGCGCGACCGTTGCGTCGACCGCGCCGGCCGCCGCCGCTGCTTCCGCGCCGCAGCCGGCGGAGACGCTCGCCTGCGGCCGGCCGGAGGCGCGCGCCGCCGGTGCGTCGTCCTCGGGCAGCGCAGCCGCCACGCCGGCGACCGCGAAGGCGATCACGACAGCCGCGAGCCCGAGCCTCAGCAGGCGCGATCGGATCCAGGCGCTCGACACCTCACGCAGCTTTTCGCAGGCCGTTAAGCGCCACCTCAGTGCGGTATGAGAGGCGCCACAGGCGTCGTTCGCGCCGTCCAGCGTGCCCGTGCGCGACTTAGGACACGGGCGCAGGCGCCGATAACGACCTGTGCGCACTCAGCCCCAGTCCCAGGTGCTCGACGTGGCTGCGCTGCGCATGCGCGAAGCGACGATCACCGTCGCGCTGCCGATCACGACCGGCATCGGCGTACTCGGGGGGCTCTACGTCGGCGCTCACGTGGAGCCACCCTCACCGCCTCGTGCTCGCGCTGCTGTTCGCGACCGCGATCGTATCGGCGTTCTGCGTCTACCGGATGCGCGAGACGGATCGTCCGCAGCCGCTGGCGCGAGCCGATGTTCCTCGCCTGGACGCTGAGCGACTTCGCGATGCTCGTGCTCGGCACGCTCGCGGACGGCGGCACCCACAGCCCGCTGGTGCTGGTGTTCTTCATCCCGGTCGTGTTCTCGGCGATGTCCTATCCGCTCGCCTCGGTCGTCGCCGTCGGCGTCGTCAGCGTCGTCAGCTTCCTCGGCGGTCGCGTTCATGGCCGGCGGGACGAGCACGGCCTACGAGATCGCCTTCGCGTTCGTGCTTCTGTGCACGGCCGGCATGAGCGCCTGGCAGGCCCGACCGCCACAAACGCCAGCACGCGGCGCTCGCGACAGGCCTCGCGCACCGACCCGCTGACAGGCTGCCTGAACCGCCGCGGCTTCGAAGAGCGGGCCGTCGCCGAACTCGCCTCGATGCAGCGCCGCGGGCGCGCGGGCGCACTCGTGGTGCTCGACATCGACCACTTCAAGCCGGTCAACGACACGCTTCGGCCACGCCGCCGGCGACGAACTGCTGTGCTGGGTCGTCGAGACGCTGCGCAGCTCGGTCCGGCCGGCCGACGCCGTCGGCCGTCTCGGGGGCGACGAGTTCGCGGTGCTTCTGCCCGAGATCGAGCCCGAGCACGCGCGCGTCAGCGCGACGCGTATCTCAGACGCGCTGCTCGAGCGCGCCCCCGCCTCGATCGGAGTCGCGATCTACCCCGACGACGGCGCCGACCTCGAGGCGCTCGCACGGCGCGCGGACGGGCGCCTGTACGCCGGCCGCCAGGGCCGTTATGCCGACGTGCCCGCGAGCGCCACCGAGAACGGGCGCGCCGCCCGCGAGGAGGAGCCCCAGGCGCGCGGCTTCGGCGCGATCGACCTGTGGCGGGCGGCACTCGATGCGATGCCGGCACGCGCCCGTCGCGGCGGCGAGCCGGCCTCCGACGGACAGGAGTCGCTGCAACGCGCGCTGCTCGACCAGATCGACGCGTCGGTGATCGCGACCGACATGCAGGGCAACGTGATCAGCTGGAACGCGGGCGCCGAGCGCCTGTACGGCTGGACCACCGAGGAGGCCGTCGGGCGGAACGCCCGCGAGCTGGTCGTGCCGGAGGACCCTGGGGCGGCCGCCCACCTGGTCGCCGAGCTGAGCCGCGACGGGCGCTGGGACGGCGAGCTGCTCGTGCGCCGCAAGGACGGTTCGCTGTTCACCGTGTATGTGCGCAACCGGCTCGTGCTCGGCGAAGACGGCACGCCCGAGGCGCTCGTCGGCGTGGCGGTCGACATCACCGACCGCCTGGCCGCCCAGACCGAGCTACTGCAGTCGCGCAACTACGCGCAGGCGGTGACCGAATGCATGGGCGAGGGCCTGCTCACGGTCGACCCCGACGGGCGCATCACGTACATGAACCGCGCCGCCGCCGCGCTGCTCGGAGGCTCGGACCGCGAGCTGCTCGGCCGCGAGGTCGCCGAGGTCGTCTACGCCCCGCGCGCGGACGGCTCGGTCCGCAACCTCGGCGAGCTCCCGATCGCGCGCGCGCTCAGCCGCGAGGTGTCGGTCAAGGTCGAGGAGGACAGCTTCCGGGGCGCGGGCGGGCGCCAGCTGCCAGTCGCCTACACGGCGACGCCCTTCCACACCGACGAGGGGCTGCAGGGCTGCGTGGTGATCTTCCAGGACGTCTCCGAGCGCAAGCAGCGCGAGCGCGATCACCGCCGCGACGCCGAGACGCTCGCGACCATCAACCGCGTCGAGGAGGCGCTTGCGAACGAGCGCTTCGTGCTGCACGCCCAGCCGATCGTCGAGCTCGCCGACGGGCGCACGGTCCAGCACGAGCTGCTGCTGCGCATGCTCGACCCCAGCGGGCGCCTCATCGCTCCGGGCGAGTTCCTGCCGGTCGCCGAGCAGTACGCGATGATCGGCGAGATCGACTGGTGGGTCATCAAGCAGGCGACGCGCCTGGCAGGCGCCGGCGCGCCGGTGCAGGCCAACCTCTCCGCGCGTTCGGTCGGCGACCCGGACGTCCTCGAGCACATCGAACGCTGCATCGAACAGCACGAGGCGCCGCCCGAGCGGCTCGTGTTCGAGATCACCGAGACCGCGATCGTCGAGGACGAGGCGGCGGCGCGAGCGTTCGTCGAGCGCCTGCACGCGCTCGGCTGCAGGATCGCGCTCGATGACTTCGGCACGGGCTACGGCAGCCTCACCTACCTGAAGCAGCTGCCCGTCGACTACCTGAAGCTCGACATCGAGTTCGTTCGCGACCTCGTCAACAACGAGGCCAGCCGCCACGTCGTGCAAGCCGTCGTTTCGCTGGCCCGCGACTTCCACGTGCGCACCGTCGGCGAGGGCGTCGAGGACGCCGAGACGCTCGCGCTGCTGCGCGAGCTCGGGGTCGACCTCGCGCAGGGCTACCACATCGCCAGGCCGGCCCCGTTCGGGCGCCTGCCCGGCGACGGCCTGGCACCCGACGCCGAGCGGCAGCAGGGCCGCGCGCAGTCCTCGCGCCCGCCCGCCGGATCCCGGCGCAGCGGGGTCTCCGCGCGCCTGCGCGCGGGCGCCGGGCGCGTGCGCATCGGCTGAGCACCTCAGCCTGCCGGGGGCGGCGCCGGCATGGAGCCCGCCGCGGCCAGCAGCGCCGTGACCTGCTCGTCGCTCACGGGCCGGAAGTCCTCGTACCAGAGCCCGACGGCCCACATGTCAGGCGGCGCCGCCAGGCAGACGATGTCGTCGGCGAGCGCCCGCAGGGCGCGCAGCGACTGCTGGGCGGCGACCGGCACGGCGAGCACGACGCGTTCGGAGCCGCGCGCGCGCAGCGACAGCAGGCCCGCCTGCGCCGAGCGTCCCGTCGCGAGCCCGTCGTCGACCAGGATCGCCGTGGTGCCGCGCAGCTCGACCGGTGGCCGGCCGCCCCGGTAGCGCCGCGTGGCGGCCCGGAGCTCACGCCCGGCGCGCGCGAGCAGCGCGCCGACCGTCGCGTCTGAGAGTCCCAGCGAGCCCACCGCGCGCTCGCTGATGACCTCGACGCCGCCCTCGGCCAGCGCCCCGATCGCGAACTCCTCGTTCTGCGGCGCGCCGAGCTTGCGCACCACCACGACGTCCAGCGGAGCGTGCAGCGCGGCCGCGACCTCGGCCGCCACGGGCACGCCGCCGCGCGGCATCCCGAGCACCGCCGGACGCTCGTAGGAGGCTTCGAGCAGCCGCTCGCCCAGGCGCCGGCCGGCGTCGCGGCGATCGGCGAAGCGCCGCTGCGGCGTGGAGGCGGAAGGCTCGGTCATCGCATGTCCTGGCCCGGGAGGCGGCCGCCGGGCTGCGGCCGCCGTTTGTGACTATCCGCCTTCTGCCGGGGCCATGCGCGGCGGCGCGGCCACTCAGAGCGGCGCGTCGAGCACGAACAGCGCGGCGGCGACGTCGGGGTGCAGCTCGTTGCCCCCGATGAACGCCACGACCCGGCGCCCGGTCAGCCGCTCGATCGCCTTTCGGAAGTCGGCCTCCATCGTGCGCTGGAACAGGGTCCGGATCCGCTCGACGGCCTCGGCCTGGTCGTGCTCGGTCAGCGAGCGCTCGCCGGGCGTCAGCACCTCGTGCATCAGCGTCACGAGCACGTTGCCGTGGTGGAACGTCGAGGCGGTGCGGGGACCGCGCCCCAGGTGTTCGGTGTGGATGCCGACGAGCGCGCTCGTGACGGCCGCGTTCAGCTCGCCCCCTCTCAGCGGACCCGCTACAGCCATGACAAGTCCACCGGTACCCACTCGGGCACCTGCAGAAACGGCGCTGTCAGGCGCCTCAGACGCGCCGCACCCAGGCGCTCAGCACCTCGGGGCCCCACGGGCTGCGGAAGCGCACCCGCGCCGCCAGGCGCATCCTGCGCTGCGGCCGCACGCCGTCGGTGAGGAACACGACCCACTGCAGAGGGCGGTGGTATTCCTCGTAGTAGGAGCCGAGGCGCGGGTAGGAGCCGTTCGCGAGCACGCGGTCGCCGTGGCGCACGAGGAAGAAGCGGATCGCCGGCTCCATCGGCTGCGTGCCAATGTCGAGTGGGCCGAGGTGGTAGCCGATCGTGACCCCGCGCGGGATCGCCCGTTCGATGCCTGCGGCCGCAGCCCGCACCGAGCGGTACTCGTAGGAGTGGGAGTCCGGCTTCTCGGTCGCCGCGACCGCCGCTCCGACCGCGGCCACCCCGCCGATCGCACAGGCCGCTGCCAGTGCACCGATGAGGCGAGCGCGGCGCGCACGCGTGGCGCCCAGACGAGCGCGCAGCGTGCCGAGCACGGGCGCCAGCAGCGCGCACGCTCCCAGCCACAGAGCCCACGCGAGCGTCAGCCACACCCAGAAGCCGACCTGCGAGCCCCACCACATCGTGTACCCGAGCGTTTCGGCAAGCAGGCGGCCGGCCGGGTTCGACGCCGCCTCGAGCCCGAGCGTCGCGCTCAGCCCGAGGCCGATCAGCGCCGCTGCGGTCAGGTCGGCTCGCCCGAGCAGCAGCGCGATCACCGCCAGCAGCGCGAGCGCGGCGAGGATCGCCACCGCAGATGCCGCGCGCGCCGAGCCGGTCGCTGTGCGCACGTCGGTCTTGCGTTCCCACTCCGACGCCGGCACGTGCAGCCACCACGGCGTCACGCCCACGGCTCGTACGACCGCCCTCACGCCGACGGATGCGCCGAGCGCGTGGCCGCGGTGCTCCGCGGTCCTGACGATCATCGTCAGGTTGCCCGGTTCGTTCTGGATCTCGTCGATCGCCGGGGCCGCCCAGCACGCGGCGGCGACGAGGACCGCCGCGAGCGCCCACGGCCAGACACGCGCCGGGCGCGCCGCGTCCGGCGCCGGCGGGGCGCTCGCGGCGAACGCCACGCCCGGCGGTGCCGCATCCGGCGGCCGCGCCGCGTCGGGCGAGAGCGCCGCGTCCGGTGCGCGCGCGGCGTCCGGGGCGCGCGCCGCGTCGGGCGAGGCCTCGGCCCCCGCCGCGCGCCGGCGCGCCCGCCGGCTCGCGAGCACTCGCAGCGCGAGGCCGCCGAAGCCGACCGCCAGCAGCACCGCCGTCGGCGCCGCGTACATCAGGTGCGTCTCCACGACGAAGCTCGCAACCAGCACCGTCAGCGGCATCAGCCGGTGATCGCCGCACGAGAGCGACCACGACAGGAAGATCAGGAACAGGAACGGGTACAGCCCGGCTGCCGGGTTCCAGATGTCGTGCATCGACTCGCTCGGGATCGACTGCGACATCAGCGCGATGCCGGCTGCCGCCGCGAGCATCAGCACGAGGCCGCCGCGGCGCCGCGCGAGCACCACGCAGCCGATGATCGCCAGCGTGTTGAGGATGCCCATCGTCCACGCGAGGCTCGAGACGCTGCCGAAGCGCGCAGGCAGCGCGAGCAGCCAGTAGAGCATCGGGCCCGGACTGTGCATGACCTGGCCGTGGATCACGAGGCCTGCCTCCGAGTACTGGCCGACGAGCGGCGTATGCGAGGTGAGCACGTCCCAGCCGCGCGTGGCGATGATCCCGTCGTCGCCGGCGGGCACCCAGCCGGCGCGCACCGCGTCGGCGGTCGAGCGGAGCACCGGCACGGACGCCGCCAGGCCGGCCGCGACCGCGGGCAGCTGGTGCAGCGCGTGCGAGCCCGCGCCGGCGAGCAGCCGGCGGGCGCGCACGCGCAGCGGCTCGGAGGGGCGCGGCGGCTTCGACGGCGGCCTCGCCGCCGCCGCGCGGCGCGAGCCGCGGTGGGGCAGGCGAAGGCGCGGCAGCCGCGGGCGCCCGCCGCCGGTGCCGGGAGGCACCCTCGCGCCGGGCGGCGCCGACGCCTCGACGCCGGCCGCGCCACGCGCGCCCGGCAGCCCCTGCTCGCGCACGCGTCGGAACGGCACGCGCAGAATGCTACGCGGCAGGCTCCGGGAGCCGGCGCGCACCCGCCGGGAGCGATCCGTGATCATCCCCTGGAATGCGACGCACGCTCGCAGCCGGCGCGCTCGCGCTCGCGATCGTCCTCCCCCCCGCGGCACGCGCGGCGAGCGGCGAGACCTGGGTGCCCTACCCGCAGGTGCTCGCCGAGGTCCGCTCGGGCCCGCTGATCCGGGCGATCATCAACCCGGGCCGCCACGACGTCGAGATCAAGTTCCGCAATCTCGACGAGTGGCACGCCTACTACCCGCCCGCCGCCCAGGCACAGCTTCAGCGACTGCTCGCGAGCCGCCACGTGCGGACTCTTTTCGTACCCCTCCCACCAGCGAGCGCCGGCGCGTCCTCCGGCGGCGGCTCGCACCCGCTGCGCTGGGTGGCCGCGGCCGTGGCCGCGCTTGCGCTCGCGGGCGCGCTCGTGCTGCGCCGGCGCCGCGCGCGCAGCTCGGCCTGAGCCGCCTCTCAGCCGGCCGGGCGCGCGGCGCGGCGGCGGCCGAGCAGCAGCGCCACGCCCGCCACGAGCAGCAGCGCCAGGAGCACGGCGACGGCGACGCGAAGCCAGTGGACCCCGCCGCGGCCGGCGGCGTGCCGCTCGACGGCCGGCAGCGTGAACGTGCGCGGCCGGTAGCCGGCGACGGGCGTGCCGAGGGCGAACCGCACCGCCCGCGATCCGGGCGCCACCCACGCGACGAGCGCGCTGTCGTCGGCCGGGTCGATCGCCAGCGCGGGCGGGCCGGGCGCGCTTGTGGTCACGGGCTGTGGGGCATCGCTGAGGACGTGCACCCCCGCGAGCCAGGTGCGGGTCGTCCACAGGGCGCGGCCCGGCAGCACCCGCCAGAGAGCGAGCACCTCGTTCGCGGGGCCGGCGGCGAGCGCCTCGAGCACGCAGTCGCCGCCGCGGCGCGAGATCGTCCGCGCGGGATGCACGCCCGCGAAAACGGCCTGCGAGGCAAGCACTGCGAGGTGGCCGTGGATGAGACCGGTCCACGCGAGCATGACGTTCTCATCCGCCTGCCGCACGAGCCCGACCGCGCCGGACTGCCGTCCCGCCCCGGCCGGGTCGGTGTAGGAGTCGACGAGCCGCGGCTCGTCGAATGAGATCCCCGCTCGCGAGAGCGCGAGCCACACGTCGGTGCGCGCCGGGACCGCGGCGCCCGGCGCGCTCGCCCACGACACCATCGCGTGGTCGTTGTCGCTGACGAGCGCGCTCAATGCCGGATGCGGGCGGCTCGGCCCGACGCGCTGGGTCGCCGCCCGTCGCCCGGACGCGCGCAGCACGTGGGCGTAGACGGCGCCGCGCTGCTGCCACGCGACCAGCACGTCGGAGCGGTAATCCATCGCTACGGTCAGCGACGTCACGGGGCCCGAGCCGAGGGCGATGCGCCCGCGCAGCTGAAAGCCGGAGCTGAAGTAGCGCTCGACCTCGACTGCGATCGCACCGCCCTGGACGCTCGCCACCGCGAGGTCGCCGAGGTAGCCGCGCGCCACCGCCACCTCGCCCGGAGCGCTGCGCAGCTCGAGCACCGGGGCGGGCGGCGCGGGCGCGTGCGACTGCGTGACGTGCACGGCGCCGTCGCCCGCCAGCGTGACCTCGGCTACGCGCCCGAGCCCGGTGCCCGCCGCCGCGAGCACCGGCGCGGCGGCGGCGGCGGCCGTCGATCGGACGATGCGCGTCGGCGTGTCCGCTCGCCCGAGCCAGGCGACCTGCAGCGCCAGCGGACCGGCGGCGCCGGCCGCCGCTGTGCAGGCGCCCGACGGGGCGAGCCAGGCGATCGCGCCCGGACCGGTTGGGGCGGAGGGCGCGGAGCTCGGGAACGCGACACCGGGAGGCGCCGTGACGGCGCAACCGGGTAGCGTGAACGGTGCCGACCAGCCGGCGCGGGCGGGAACGGCTCCCGCCGCGGCGGTGGCAACCGCGAGCACGAACGCGCCGACCGCGCGGCCGGCGAACCGTCCGCGACGTGGAGGTGCGCTCAACACGTGGCGTTCCCGCTCGACACCGAACCGTCTCTCCTGCCCCCGCCCGGCGGGCTCGCCGGCGAACCCGCCGCGGCGAGCGCCCGCAGGCGCCGGCGGGCCAATGCTACCCGCAGCGGCAGATCGCGCCCGCCGCGGCGCACCGCGTGCGGGCGGCGCGCGGCGTCCACCGCAACCCGCGCGCGGCCCGCGGGTTCTCGGTCCATCGAGGACTTCACGGCCCTCACCCTTCAGAGGCTCTCGCCCCGGGGGCTGCGGGCCGCGCTCGCGCTGCTCGCGGCCTGCGCCGCCGTGCTCGCGGCCGGCGCAGGCTCCGCGCGCGCGGCCGGCCCGCTGCACTGGAGCGCACCGTACGGGTTCGACGGCTCGGGCACCCCGACGGCGGTCTCATGCGCCACGGAACTCGCGTGCGTCGCGGTCGACTCGGCCGGTTTCGAGCTGACGACGCTCGACGCGGGCGCCGCGCCGGCGTCGTGGAGCCCCTCGGGCATCGACACGCCCGGACCGCTGAGCGCGGTCTCGTGCGCGCCGTCGGCCGACTGCGTCGCAGTCGACGGCCACGGCTCGGCGTTCGCAGCCTCCGCCCCCGGTGCCTCCTGGGCAGGCGCGCCGATCGACAGCGGCCGCGCGCTGAGCGGCGTGTCGTGTCCCACCGGCGCGCTGTGCGTCGCCGTCGACCGCTCGGGGAACGCGCTCTGGAGCACGGCGCCGCTGTCGGGCCACTGGAGCTCTGGAACGATCGACTCGGGGCACGCGCTGACCGCGGTCTCGTGCGCGTCGAGCTCGCTGTGCGTGGCCGTCGACGACGCGGGGCGGGTGATCGCCAGCACGAACCCCGCGGCCGGCGCCGGGTCGTGGCACCCGAGCAGGGTGGACTTCGGCGAACTGACGGCCGTCTCGTGCGCGGGCGGCCAATGTGTGGCCGGCGACGCCTCCGGCGACGTGCTCGCCAGCGCCGATCCCGGCTCGGGTGCGCCGACCTGGAGCCTCACGCCGCTGGAGGCCGAACGGCTGACCGCCGTCTCGTGCACGCCGGTGGGATTGTGCGTCGCGGTCGACGCCGGCGGCCGCTCGTTCGCCGGCACGGACCCGGCCACGTCGGCGCCGGTCTGGAGCGAGACCGGCTTCGACGGCACCTCGATCGGCGGCGTCTCGTGTCTCTCCGGCGGCCTGTGCGTGGCGGTCGACTCGGCCGGCAGGGCAGCCGCCGGGCGACCCGCGGCGCCGGCGGCCGTGACGCTCACGCCGGCGCAGACCGGCTCCACCGAAGCCGTGCTCGCGGGTGCGATGGACCCGGGCGGAGCGGCTCCGACCGGGTGCCTGTTCGAATACGGCCCGAGCGCCTCCTACGGGCACTCGGCGTCGTGCGCCGTGACACCGAGCGCCGCGGGGGGCATGCAGAGCGTGACCGCGACCGTCGGCGGCCTCGCGCCCAACACGACCTACCACTACCGCCTGATCGCCTCGAGCGCGTCGGGCTCGAGCGCCGGTGCGGACGTCGCCTTCACGACCGCCGTCTCCTCGGAAGTCGAACTCATAACGCCGCACCCGTCGATCGGCGGCACGCCGGCATCGGGCCAGCAGCTGACGTGCCACCCCGGCGTTCCGACCGCGGAATCGCTGCAGCTGAGCTACGCGTGGCTGCGCGACCTGATCCCGATCCCGGGCGCCACGCACAGCACGTACTCGGTCAAGAACGTCGACACCGGGCACCATCTCCAGTGCCAGGTGACGGCAACCGACGGTGGCGGCAGCGCTACGGCGAAGAGCGCGTTCGTGACGATCCCCGCTGGGGGCGTGCCGGCGTCGGCCGGGGAGACCGAAATCGGGACCGCCACCTACAGCGGAGGCCAGCTCGCGCTGCCGGTCGCGTGCTCGTCGCACGCCGGCGGCGGCTGTCACGTGAACATCCGCCTGACGGTCGTCGAGACGCTCAACGGTCATCGCATCGTGGCGGTGGCCGCGCGTGCGGTGCGCGCGCAGGGGGCCGGGCTGCGACGGCGCACCGCCACGCTCGCATCCTCGCGCGTGTACGTGCCGGCCGGGGCGCACCGCACGCTGCGCCTGACGCTCGCCGCCGAGGGGCGCCGCCTGCTGAAGGCCGGGCGGCAGTTCTCGGCATCGCTGACGGTGAGCGGGACCGTGATCGGCGTCATCGAAGCCGAACTCTCGAGCCAGCTGATCGCGCTCGGAGGCGCCGCCGCCGCCCGGGCCATACGCCTGCCGGCGAGCGCTTCCGCTCGCGGTGCGGCCGTCGCGCGCACGAGCGCACAGCGCATCCTCGCGGCGACCCCCTACATGGGCTGGGACACGTACTTCGGCCTCGGCGGGCGCTTCAGCGAGGCGAGCATCCTCGAACAGGCCAGCCAGCTGGTCTCGCTCGGGCTGGAGCGGCGTGGCTACCGCTACGTGTGGATGGACGTCGGCTGGTGGCACGGCGCGCGGGAAGCGAACGGACAGATCGCGCTCAGCCCACAGCAGTGGCCGCACGGGATGCCGTGGCTGACGCGCACGCTGCATGCGGCCGGGTTCCTCGTCGGCCTCTACACCGACGCCGGACCCAACGGCTGCGGCGGCGCCGGGCAGGGAAGCTACGGCCACTACCAGCAGGACGCCGCCACGTTCGCCGCCTGGGGCATCGACGCCGTCAAGGTCGACTTCTGCGGAGGCTCCGAATACGAACTGCCGCCGGCGGCCACCTACGCCTCGTTCCACCAGGCGATGCTCGCCACGCATCGCCCGATGCTGCTCTCGATCTGCGACTTCCTCGAGCCCGAACAGCAGGGCGCGGGCCGCCCGGCGATCGGGCAGTCGGCGTTCTCCTCCTACTCGTTCGGCCCCAGCGTCGGCAACAGCTGGCGCACGGACACAGACGTCGGCGTGCCGGGCAACGTCCCCTTCCCGAGCGTGCTGCGGAACCTCGACGCGGACGCGGCCGATCCCCAGGCGGCGGGGCCGGGGCACTGGAACGACCCGGACTACCTGGGGCCCGACCAGGGCATGAGCGCGACCCAGTTCCGCAGCCAGCTGAGCATGTGGGCGATGCTGGCGGCGCCGCTGATGGTCAGCACCGACCTGACGAAACTCGGACCGGCCTCGCTGGCCTCGTTGCTCAACCAGCGCGTCCTCGCGGTCGACCAGGACCCGGCCGGCCAGCAGGCGCGCCTGCTCTCGACGTCGGGATCCGGCCAGGTCTGGGTCAAGCCGCTGGCGAACGGCGAACGCGCGATCGCGCTGCTGAACCGCAGCGGAAGCACGCTGCACATCCACACGACAGCGCGCGCCGCCGGGCTGCCGGCGTCCTCCTCCTACGGGGTGCTCGACCTGTGGAGCGGCGCGCACAGCCGGACGACCGGATCGATCGGGGCGAGCGTCCCGTCCGACGGCACGGTGCTGCTGCGCGTATCGCCCGGCCGCTGAGTCGCTAGATCGTCGGGGCGCCGCTGCGGTGCGCCAGGTACCAGAGGTGCGTGATGCCCTGGTTCCAGTTTTCGCGCCCCTCGGCGATCCGCACGTGCGCGATCGCGAGCGCGGCCGGCCTGCGCGCCTGTGTGTAGACGCGCAGCTCGGTGAACGCTTTCAGCATCGCACCCGCTGCTTCGTTGAGTTCCTGCTCGGCGTGCACGATGTCTTCTTCTTCCCCGTTTTCGCTCACCGCCCAGGAGGCCGCGGCGAGGTAGGCGCGCCGTGCATGGTGGATGGCCAGCGCGAGCGCTTGGAGCTGAGCGGTGCTCGGAGGCCGGGAGAGCCCGGCGACATCGGCCTCGACCGTCTTCGTCACTTCGGCCGTGTGCCTGACTTCTCCTTCGTGCGCGCGCAGGAACTTCCCGGCGCCCGGTTCCGCTTCGGCCGTCGCGCAACCGGCGAGCGCGATCGCGCCGAGGACGGCGAGCGCGGCGAGCGGCGGGAGGCGGAGACGGTCGCTTCGCATCGGCAGACCCTACTGCCGGCCGACCGGGACGCGGCTCAGTAGAGCGCCGAGGCGAGCCGCCCGCGCGCGCTGCGTGCCAGCGGGTCCTCGGGGCCGAGCGCGTCGAGCTCGCCGACGATCGCGCGGCGGATGTCCTCGCGCTCCTCGCCGGCGGCGGGCAGGGCGTCGAGCAGCTGGTCGAGGCCTTGCTCGACTTCGCCGCGCGAGAGCGACGCGAGCGCCTCGGGGTGGCGACCGTCGCGCTCCAAGCGCAGGCGCGCCGCGAGCCCCTCAGCCTGGAAGCTGCCGGCAACCCCTTCGAGGATCGCGAGCGCCTCGTCGCGCTCATCGCGCTCGAGCAGCACCCGCGCGAGCGCGATCGCCGCGTCGGCGCGGCCGGGCGCCAGCTCGAGCGCGCGCCGCAGATCCTCCTCGGAGCCGCTCTGCACGAGCACGTCGGCCTCGGAGGGCAGCAGCCCGTCGAAGAAGCGCTCGACGTCCTCGGGGCCGACGGCGCCCACGAATTCGTCGACCAGGCGCCGGTCCTTGAAGGCCTTGACTGCCGGTATGCCCTGAATGCGGAACGCCTGCGCGAGCGCCGGGTTCGCGTCGGTGTCGAGCTTCGCGAGCACCACCTTGCCCTCGCGTGCCGCGGCGGCGCGCTCGAGTAGCGGGCCGAGCTGGCGGCACGGCCCGCACCACTCGGCCCAGAAGTCGACCACGACCGGCAGCTCGTCCGAGCGCTCGATCACCTCGCGCTCGAAGTCTGTTTCCTGGACGTCGATGACGGCCACCGAAAGAGCTTAGAAGGCGCGCGTCAGCGGGCCAGCGACCAGCGGATCTCGCCGAGTCCCGGGAACCCGAGCGCTTCGGCCGTGGCGCCGGTGAGGTCCCACTCGCGCCCGGCGATGTAAGGGCCGCGGTCGATCACCGGCACGGTGACGCTGCGTCCCCCGTAGGTGAACGTGATCAGCGTCCCGCACGGCGCGGTCTTGTGCGCGACCCCGAGCTCGTGGCGGCCGAGCACGCCGCCGCACGCGAGCCCGAGCGCGTAATCGGTGAACACCGAGGCGACGCTTTCCCGCACGCCGGACTTCGGCTCGAGCGACCATGGCAACAGGCCCGCGAGGTCGGCGGCCGCCGCGCTCAGCGCGCGCAGCCGGGCGCGACGCTCGACCGCCGACATCTGCGCCAGCTCGGCGCGCACTTCTTCGTCTGAGGCGGCGCCCGGCGCGGGCCGGAACGCGGCCGGGACCGGATGAGCGGGGGCGACCCCCGGCGGCGTGCCCTCGGCTCCGGTCGCGGTGGATCGGCCACCGGCGCCGGAGCTCGCCGGGGCGCCCGCGGACGCTGGAGGAATAGGCGACGTGCCCGCGCTCGGCGCCGGGGTCGCAGACGGCGCGGTGCTCGCAGGGGTCGCGGGCGGCGCGGTGCTCCCAGGGTCGGGGGGCGCGGAGGCGCCCGGGAGCTGCTTGCCCACTCCGCATCCGAGGGCGAGCACGGCCGCGAGCAACGGCACCGCCGAGAGGGTGCGCCGGCGGCGCCAGGGAGCCAGCATCCGAGGATTATGGGGCGCGGCGGCGGCGGATCGCCGCGGTGACCGAGCGGCGCTCGGTCACGGCGGTCGTTCCGAGCCGCATCACTGCGGTGCCCGGCGCATCCTGGCCCGGACCGCGCCGGTGTGGACGCAGCGGGCGCACGCGCCGGGCTGTGCGCGGGACATGACGGCTCCCGCGGCGACGCGCGCCGCGGCGTCGGGGGGTGGCCCGCGCGGCCGACGCCCCGATCTGCTTGCATCCTTGACATGGGGGTGACGGTCGAGGCGGAGGAGCCGGCCGCGACCGGCGGCGGACCGGGCCGGCCAGGGCTGCTCGCGCGGCTCGGGAGCGCTTGCGCACGCCGCCATCGCCTGGTGATCGCGCTGTGGCTCCTCGCGCTCGTCGCCACCGTTGTCCTGCGCGGCGCCATCGGCGGCGCGTTCAGCGACAAGGTCGAACTGAAGGGGACACAGGCTTACGCGGGGCTCGCGCTCCTGAACCAGCACCAGCCGAGCGCCGGCGGCTATGCGGGGCAGGTCGTGTTCCACGTCGGAAGCGGCAGCCTCGCGAGCGAGCGGGAAGCGATCGAGAGCTCCATCTCGAACGTCAAGGCCCTCCCCCACGTCCGTTCCGCGAGCGACCCGTTCGCGAAGAACTCGGGCACTCTCTCGAAGGACGGCCGCACCGCGTATTCGACGGTCAGCTTCGACGAGCGCCCGAAGACGCTGGGGCACGCCTACATCGCGAAACTCGAAGACGCGGTGCACCCGGCCCGCGCGGCGGGCGTGCAGGTCGAGTTCGGCGGCGGTCTCGACGAGCTGTTCCGCCCGCCGCCCAACGACGTCCTCTCCGAGCTGATCGGATTCGGCGTCGCGCTGATCGTGCTGCTGGTGGGCTTCGGGAGCGTGCTGGCCGCGATCCTGCCGCTCGTGAGCGCGCTGATCGCGGTGCTGATCGCGGTCAGCCTGCTCGGGATCGTGGCCGGGATCATCACGTTCGGCACGACCGCGCCGACCCTCGCGCTGATGATCGGCCTCGGCGTCGGGATCGACTACGCGCTGTTCCTGACGACCCGCTTCCGCCAGCGGATCATGGACGGCGACGGGCCGGTCGAGGCGGCGAGGTTCACGGTCGCCACGAGCGGGCACGCGGTGCTCGTCGCCGCCGGGACGGTGGCGGTCGCGCTGCTCGGCCTGTACGCGTGCGGGATCACGTTCATCGGCCAGCTCGGACTGGCGGCCGTGCTCGCGGTCGCGGTGGGTGCGGCGGCGGCGCTGACGCTCGTGCCGGCGGCCCTCGGGATGCTCGGACGCTCGATCGACCGCTTCAAGGTCCGCGAGCCGGTCGCAGAGGCGGGGGGCTCAGGCGACGGCTGGCACCGCTACGCCGCGACCGTCGCGCGGCGGCCGTGGGCGTTCCTGGCGGGAGCGGTGCTCGTGCTCGTGGTGCTCGCGATCCCGCTGCTCTCGATCGAACTCGGTCACATCGACGACGGCGCCGATCCGCAGAGCTACACCGACCACCGCGCCTACGAGCTCGTCGCCTCGGGCTTCGGCACCGGCGCCAACAGCCCGTTCACGGTCGTGGTCGACATGAACGGCGCGAGCGCGCCGGCGGCGAGCGTCGCGCACGACGTCGAATCGGCGCTGCACGAGACCTCCGGGATCGCGACCGCGACGCCGCTGAGCGCCTCGCCGGACGGGACGCTGCTGATCGGCAAGGTGATCCCGGCCAGCTCGCCGCAGAGCCACCAGACACGCGAGCTGTTCGAGCACCTGCGTGACACGACGCTGCCACAGGCGCTCGCGGGCAGCGGCGCCCACGGGTACGTCGCAGGAGGCGCCGCGACGCAGCTGCAGTTCCGCGACAAGGTGACCGCGCGGCTGCCGGTCGTGATCTTCGTGGTCGTCGCGCTCGCCTTCGTGCTGCTGATGTGCACGTTCCGCAGCGTGCTGGTCGCGCTGAAGGCGGCGATCCTGAACCTGCTGTCGATCGGCGCCGCCTACGGCGTGATCGTGGCCGTGTTCCAATGGGACTGGGCCGGCAGCGCGCTCGGCGTGCACGAGAAGGTGCCGATCGAGTCCTACGTGCCGGTGCTGATGTTCGCGATCGTGTTCGGGCTCTCGATGGACTACGAGGTGTTCCTGCTCTCGCGCATCAGGGAGTCGTGGCTCGGCAGCGGCGACAACACCAGCGCGGTCGCCGAGGGCCTCGCCACGACCGCCCGCGTGATCAGCTGCGCCGCGGTGATCATGGCGAGCGTCTTCCTGTCGTTCGTGCTGTCGAGCAGCGTGGTGGTGAAGATGCTCGCGGTCGGGCTGTCGGCGAGCGTGCTCGTCGACGCGACGGTCGTGCGGCTCGTGCTCGTGCCCGCGACGATGACGCTGCTCGGCGAGGCCAACTGGTGGATGCCGCGCTGGCTCGACAGGCTGCTGCCGCACATCGACGCCGAGGGCGGGCAAGCGCCGAGCGGGCGCCCGGCGGAGGCGTCGTCGCCGCCGCGCACCGGGGGCGCGGCGGCTGGGCCGGCGCCTGACTGAGGCTGTGCGGGGGCGGTGGCGCGCGGTGCCGCCGGGGCTCCGCGCGCCCTGCCCGACCCCTCAGCGCAGCGAGCGGAACGCCTCTCGCATCTCGCTCGCGAACAGCTGCGGCTGTTCCCAGGCCGCGAAGTGCCCGCCCCGATCCAGCTCGTTGAAGTGGATCAGGTTGTCGGGGTAGGCCCGTTCCGCCCAGCTCCGGGGAGCTTGATAGAGCTCGTCCGGGAAGACGCTGATCGCGAACGGGATCGAGATCTTCTTGGCGTCGAAGAATTCGGCCTTGTTCTCCCAATACAGCCGGGCCGAGGAGACCCCGGTGTTCGTCAGCCAGTAGAGCGTGATGTTGTCGAGAACGTCGTCGAGCGTGAGGTCGCCCGAGGGCTTGCCCTGCACGACCCCTTCGACCAGCCCGGGTTGTCCGGCACCGTCACCATGGTCGAGGATGAAGGCCGCCAGGTCGATCGGCGAATCCGCGAGTCCGTAGAGCGTCTGGGGGCGCGTCGTCATGATCAGCGCGTAGGCGACGTGCTTGGCGTAGAAGGAGCTCAACTGCTCGTAGGCGCGTCGCTCCTGCTCCGAGAGGCCTGACGGCGCGGGTTCGCCGCGCAGGAACCCGTTCACGAGCTCCGGCGGAGCGGTGCCGGGCATGTTGGAGTGAATACCGAGCAGCTCGGGCGCGGCCTGTTCTCCCATCGCCTGCGTGACCGCGGCGCCCCAGTCGCCGCCCTGAGCGACGAACCGCGTGTACCCGAGTCGCTTCATCAGCGCCACCCAGGCGCGCGCGATGCGGGGCGGATCCCACCCGGGGGCGGACGGCTTTCCGGAGAACCCGTAGCCGGGCAGCGATGGGATCACCACGTCGAAGGCGTCCGCTGCGCCGGCACCGTGGGCTGTCGGGTCGGTGAGCAGCCCGATGATCTTCATCTGCTCGATGATCGAGCCGGGCCACCCGTGCGTGATGATCAGCGGCAGCGCGTTCTCGTGCTTCGAGCGAACGTGGATGAAGTGGATGTCCAGCCCGTCGATCTCGGTGATGAACTGCGGCACCGAGTCCAGCCTCTGCTGGCACTTGGACCAGTCGTAGCCGGTCCCCCAGTGGCGCGCGAGCTCCTGGATCGTCGCTAGCGGCACACCCTGCGTATCGTCGCTGACGGTCTCCCGCTCGGGCCAGCGGGTGGCCATCACGCGTCTGCGCAGCTCGGCGAGCTCCGCCTCGGGGAAGCTCTTCTGGAAAGGCCGAACGGCGCTCCGGTCGCTGCCCGTCTGCTGCTCTGCATCGCGCTGAGTGGCGATCGTGCTCATTGCCCGTGCTCCTTTGCGTTGACGAGAGGAGACGGTCCGACTGAACCCCCGCGCTGGTGGAGGGGAGGACCAGTCCCCTGGTTTCAGAGCCCCCGGGATCGGGACGAGCCCTGCCGGCGAGATGGCGTTCCCGTCGCTGCGGACGAACGGCCCGTGAGCTCGGCGGGAGCGTGCGCCCCCGGAGGCGCTGCACGGGAGATCCGAGCAGAAGCGGCCGATAACGGTCCCGAAGCCGACGCTACTCAGCGCTGCGGCCTTTTACGTAAATTCGAGGCGACGCCGCCAGAAATCTCGCGCAAAGAGCGGTGTTTATCGGCCCAGGCCGGGGCGCGCCATGACCCAGCCGCCGCGCGCTGCGAGCCGCAGACGGGCCACGGTCGGCGCGACCCGATCCTGCAAAAGCCTCGGGACATCGCCGGCCTCGGCGCGGAAGGGCGAATCGACGTTGATCGGACGTGAGATGTCGCGACGTCGCGTGTCTTAAGCTGAGACCGCCCGATTCCAACGAGGGAGCTGACCATGTCGCGTAGAACCGTCTGCACGCTCGCCGCGCCCCTGCTGGCAGCCGTGGGGATCCTCGGAGCCGCGCCGGCGGCCCAGGCCGCGAGCACCACGCAGCTCGTCCTCTCCCAGGGCGCCGCCTTCCGCGTGATCGGCTACGACTGCGGCGGGATCCGTGAGCACGTCTACGCGACCGGCTTCGCCTCCAACGGCTATCCGATCGGCGCGGCCCATCTCGAAACGACCTGCTCCTCGGGCGGCCGCGGCGGCGGGCATTTCACGGTCAAGGGCTGGGCGAGCGTCGTCTGGACGTGGTTCGGCGAAACGCGCAGCTACACGAAGCTCGAGGCCGAACCGCCGGGCCTGAGCACGAGCTTCTCCTCCGAAGACGCCCACGGCGACCGGGTCTACAACACCGAAACGGCGGCCTACCTCGAAACCACCTCGCCGCCGATCGTCGCGCCCGAAGCGCCGACGAACGTCTCGGCCTACGCGTACCGCACGGGCGAAGAGGGCGAGTCCGGCCCGCAGCGCTTCTCGATCGGCTGGACGCCCGCGCCGGAAACCGCCGGGCTGCTCACCTCCTCGACGGTGACGGCACGGCCGGTCGGCTCATCGGCGCCGACGCTCACGGCGACGGTCGCCGGCACCGCCTCCGGGGTACAGCTCGGCACCGCCGAACCGAACACGACCTACCTGATCACGGTGACGAACACCGACGCCGAAGGCACGAGCGCCGAAAGCGCGCCCTTCGAGGCGAGGACCCTGACTCCGGTGGCAGAAGAATTCGTGCCGCCGTTCGTGTCCACCGAACCGCCGGGCGGCGTAAGCGAAACGACGGCGACGCTCGAGGGCTACGTCAATCCGCGGGGCGAAGAAGTCGGGGTCTGCACCTTCGAATACGGGACCACAGAAGAATACGGCGCCTCGGTCGCCTGCTCCTCGTCCCCGGGCGAAGGCGAAATCGCGATCCCGGTGTCGGCTCCCCTCGCCGGGCTCGCACCCGCGACGACCTATCACTACCGGCTGGTCGCGGCGAGCCCCGGCGGGACGAGCTACGGCGCCGATCAGTCGTTCACGACACTGTCCAACGAACCGCCGCCGGTGCTCAAGAAGGTCGCGCCGCGATCCGGGTCCCCGGCGGGCGGAACCGTCGTGACGATCACCGGGACCGGCCTCGGCGCAGCAAACGCGGTGCACTTCGAATCCTCCGAAGCCCACATCGTGGCGATCAACTCCGCCTCGTCGGTCACCGTCGAAGCGCCCGCCGGGACGCCGGGCTCATCGGTCAACGTCACCGTGACGACCCCGGCGGGCACGAGCGCGATCACGTCCAAGGACCGGTTCCGCTACAAGCGGAAATGATGCGCCGCACCGGACAGGGTCCACCCGCATTGAAGAGCGCAGCGACGACCGGGCGCCTCGGCCTGCCCTCCACCTAGCGCTGCCAGAGCCGCGGCGCTCAGCGACGCCCGCGGCGGGCGCTGCGGGGCGCGACCCCGCGGGCCGGGCCGCCAGCCGTCTACCGTAAGTGGCAACACTCCGACACAAAGGAGGCCGTCATCTCGCAGCAGGCTCCAGCATCCGTCGCACCAGAGACGCATCCCGCCAGTCGCCTGTACCGCCTCTTCACCGCGCTGTTCGTGTTCGGCCCACCGACCCTGCTGGTGGCGGCGTTCCGGAAGCGCTGGCTTCTGGCGACCCCCGCGAACCGCCGCATCTTCGGAGTGTTCTACGCGTTGAGCGGGTTCGGCATCACCGCTGGGTACCACCGGCTCTTCACCCACCGAAGCTTCAAGACCTATCCCTTGATCCGCGGCATCTTCGCCGTGCTCGGCTCGAGCGCGATCCAGGGTTCTGTCCCGGACTGGGTCGCCGATCATCGCAAGCACCACGCCTACGCCGACGAACATGGTGACCCGCACAGCCCGCACGTCGGCCACGAGGGCGGGCCCTTCCGCGGCTTCGTCCACGCCCACTTCGGCTGGCTCTTCGCCGACGAGAAGGCCTCGCGGCAGCGCTACGTTCCCGACCTCCTGGACGATCCGGTTGTGATGGGGGTCCACCGCAGGTTCCCGCTGATCGTCGTCCTCAGCTATTTCGTCGTGCCGTTCACAGCCGGGCTGCTGGCAACGAGGAAGCTCCGCGGCGGAGTCGGCGGCTTTCTATGGGGCGGGGCAGCCCGCGTGTTCTTCGTCCACCACGCGACATGGAGCGTGAACTCGGTCTGCCACCTCTGGGGCAAGCGACCGTTCGAGACCCGCGACCAGAGTCGCAACAACGCTCTTGTCGCGCTCGTCGGACTCGGGGAGGGCAACCACCACAACCACCATGCCTTTCCGAGGTCGGCGAAGCACGGCTTGGAGCCTTGGCAGGTCGACCCGACCTGGTGGCTGATCAGGGCGATGGAGAAGACAGGCCTCGCCTGGGACGTTCAGAGGGTCGAGCCGCAGGACATCGAGCGCAAGCGCGTCTCGCCCATCAGCAGCTCCGCTTCTCGAACGCGAGCCGCCGGTGATCGAGCACCCGGCGCTCGAAACACTCCTAGTTCGCAGTCACTCCCAAGGTGAAGTACGCGAAGTCGAGGTCGCTGCGATCCGCCACCGAAGCGCCATCGCAGATGCCCGATGAGCAGCGCCGGCTCGTCAACGACGCGCACGGCGCGGACCGGGCTTCGCTTGCTCGGCGCAACCGAGTCGATGGGCATAAGTGACATCCTCCAAGGCCCCCGAATGAGGACAGGCCCTGCTTGTAGACGGCGCTTCTGTCGCTTTGGACGAAACAGCCCGTGAGGTCATCGTGAGGTGGGTACTCGCCCACCGGAGGCCTGCGCGAGACACTCGAACATCAGCGGCCGATAACGGCCCTGCGGTTGAGTCTACTCCCTTACCGGTCCATCAGCCGGCGAGATGTTCGAGGCCGAGTTCCCCGATCTCATATCCTCCCGTGGAGGCGTTCGCGTCGTCGTCCTGGCCGCCTTCGATGAGGCGATCCGTCGGATGGAAGCTGAGATTGCCTCGCTCGAACGAGACGTCTAGAGCTCGGCCCGTGGCGTGTCCCACATCCGCTGCAAGCGGAGGCGCTCGACGGCGTCAGCTCGGTGGTCCCCGAAGGCTGAGAAGCTCCACGACCGAGACGACGAACATCACGCTGGCGACGCCGACCAGCCCGTAGCGAGCGGCGGGCAGCGGCAGGCGGCTACCGATCCCGACGAGGAATAGGACGGCCGCCAGGAAGACTGTGAGACGCACGTACTTGTCTGCCGTTCCAGCGGCTGACTGGCCGCGATTGAAGTAGGCATCGGCCTTCGCGTTCAGGGCCTTGGCCTGGGCCTGCTGGGGGATCCGGTATTGAGGCATGTCGGACGGATCTGCTGGCGCGTTGGGGTTCGTGAGGGGCTTGGTGGCTCGCCATGCTTCGACGGCGGCGAGTGCGCTCGGGCGCAGCCGCTTGAGCGCGACGCGGAAGAGCAGGGGATTGTGCGAGGCGTAGGCGGTGATTGCGGCATTGAAGTCCACCGAGTCCAGCGTTCGGATCTGCGTCGCTTCGATGGCGGCCTGGTTGGCTTTCGTCCGTGTGGAGGAGGCTTTCGCCAGCGAAAGCGAGGAGTCGGTGCCCCACTTCGCCGCTGCGTACCCAGACCACGCGGCCATGATCGCCACGAGCGAGAGCAGCACGGCCTCGGCGATCGACACGTAGCGGTCACGCCGCGTGTGACCGTCTGCGTGCTCGCTGTGCTCGGCGATCTCCTTGCCCACCTCGGTCGCTGAAAGACCCTCAGCCATCCCGGCCACGATTCTCTCTGGCCGCGCGGGGCAAGGTCACGCTGCTGCAGCCGTTGGGGTTGCGGCGGCCGTTTCTGGCGCGGGAGCCGACTGTTTCGAGGAACCGGGCTGCTCGGCTGGGATCCGCCGGCTGAAGGCCAGTCCGATCAACGAGAAGATGGCAAGTATCGCCAGCGCCTCGCGCAGCCCGTCCAAGCGTGCTTTCGAGTTTTCTTCGACGATGGCGTCTGTGGCGCTGGGTGGCACATGGGCCTTGTTGAGCGCGTCCTTCAATTGCTTGTCGGAGATGAAGGGGACGCCACCTGCAAGCTCGGTTGATGCCTGCGATTTGACCGGCGCGGGGACGGCGGAGTTCTGCTGCACACCGGTCAGAAACGACGTGCTGAGCGCGGCGATGACGATCGCTCCCGTGAGCGCCGTGCCCATGGAGATGCCGAGGTTCGTGATCGTGTTCTGCAGGCCGCCGACCGCGCTGCTCTGCTCATCGGGAACGGAGGAGACGGTCACGGCCCCGAGCTGGGAGGACAACGCCCCGATTCCCAGGCCGACGAGCAGCATCGGGAAGGTCGTTATCTCCGGTCCCGCGCCTTCCTGGAGCAGGGCGACCAAGATCACGAGGCCGGCAAACATCGCAGTGAAACCGATCTGGACCACCCGGCGCGGCGATGCTTTGGGGAAGAGCTTGGGGATGCCGGCTGCCGCGAGGATCAGGGCGATCGACAGCGGCAGGAACCTCACGCCCGTCTGGATCGCGGAGAGCCCGAGTGCGACGGACAGGAACAGTGGGACAGCAAAGGCTACGCCGCTTTGCACGAAGAACTGAAAGAAGAACGAGTTCAGGCCGCTGCGCAACACGTGGACCTGCAGGATCTTGGGGTCGATCAGCGGCTCGCCGCCGCGGGCGAGCACCCGATCCTCCCACTCGATGAACAGATAGATGACCAGCGCGCCCGCGAGGATCAGCCAGATCACCGGCGAGAGCCCGATCCATTCCGGCGCCCCCGGTTTGGGTTTGACGAAACCCCACACGCCCGAGCGCAGGACCCCGAAGACGATCAGCCCGAGGCCGAGCGCCGACAGCGCTGTGCCCACGAGGTCCAGATGCCCCCCCTTCTCACGCGGCCCCTCGGGTATCCGGCGGGCGAGGACGAGGATCGCAAGCACGATCGCGACCTCGCCCGCGAACACCCAGCGCCATGACAGATACGTGGTGAACAGGCCGCCAACGATCGGGCCGACCCCGATCGCGATCGCGGTCGCCGCGGCGATCAGCCCGTAGGCGCGCGGCCGTTCGTCGACTCCGAAGTTCACCGCCACCAGCGCGACGATCGACGGCAGGATCAGCACGGCCCCGATGCCCTCGAGGCAGGACCACCCGAGCAGCAGCACCCCAAGGCTCGTAGAGATCGCCGTGATGAACGACCCGCAGCCGTAGATGACGCAACCGATCGCGAAGGCACGCTTGCGGCCGATGATCTGGCCGACCTTTCCACCGGTGATCATGAACGCGGCCATCACGAGCGTGTACAGCGTGATCGCCGTCTGGATTCCGGTGACGGTCGTGCCCACGTCCTTCGCGACCGTCGCGATCGACACGTTCATCACCGAACTGTCGAGCATCATCAAGAACTGGCCCGCGCACAGGGTCAGCAGAACACCGCCAGCCGCTGCCGTGACTGCCTTACTCGACACGGAGTTCATCGCCCGATCACGACCAGGCTCAGGGGACTCGGCCGGCGAGCTCGCCGTCCCTTCCCGCGGGGATTCGCGACGGGCAGCAGGCCCGGCACGCTGAGGAGCAGCAATGTGATGACCAGCGCCCTAGGACCCTCGCGTGGCGACCGAGCCGCTACTGCCTGCTCAGGGAGCGTTCTGCCATCCCGGCGTTCTCGGCGATCAGGTAGACGAAGACGCCTAAGAACGGCAGCACGATGATGAAGATAATCCACAAGACCTTCGTCCATCCGGACTCGTCGTGGCGGCGGAAGATATCCGCGAACACGACGAACAGGAGGTAGAGCCAGATCACGAGCCCCATGAAGATGAGCAGCGTCCACAGGACTTCGAGGAACGGGTAGCTGGATGCGAGGATCATGGTGTCTCCCTTGTCGATCGGCCGGGCAAGGTAACAGCGCGGATCGGCGGGCCATTCCGGGTCCTTTGGCCCTGTTTCGGCAGAGCCGTTCTTGGGGCGCGAGCGTCAGCACGGGCGGCTCCTTGGGCACCCGACAGCTGCAACCGACCCGAACGCATCAGCGGCCCGCACGCCGGCGCGAGCGCCGCCGGACGCCGCACACCGACACTGGGCTCAGCGGCCGGCCGATCGGGTCGATGAACAGTGAGCAAGGGCCCGTTTCGGCGGGCATTGAGCCTTCGAGCACGTCGACGTCGTAGGTGAGCGTCTCGCCGCTCAAGCTCGGGTTCGTGAGCGTGACCACTACGTCCTCGGGCGTCTCGTCCTGGGAGGCAAGGAACGAGAGCACAGCGTTCGGGGGATCTTCGAGGAAGCTGTTGTCACCGTCTCCCCAGCCCTCCACGAATTGTGCGGAGGTGAGGTGACCAACGATGCGCTCGGGTCGGTCAGAGAACATCAGCGTGGAGGGTGCCAGCCCTTCCAGTGTCATCGAGCCGTTGCTGCTCTTCACCCCCTGGGCACTCTGGACATATAGCGCCTCGAACTCGCCGGGCTGAGCTGTTGCTTCTGGCGACACTTGGATCTCCTCGATCGTGATTTTGGGCGGCACACCCCGCGGAGGGGCTCCTGCCCGGCCCCGCGGCCCCGCGATTGTGGACGCCCAGGGCCTTTCTGGGCGCCCAGGGCCTTTCAGCGTCGATAGTCTCGCTGAGCGTCTTTGGATCACTCCACGGCGTCAGAGCCCCGTCTCGGCAATGATCCGGCCGGAATCGACGGCCTCGATCAGGGCCTTGTAGTCGCGCTCGTTCTGTTCGGCGTAGGCATGGGAGAACTCGACGATCGCGCGGTCGAAGGCGTCGCTCTTGCCGAGGTAGGCGGCGATCGCGATCCGGTCGCCGCTACGGGCGTGCGCGCGAGCAAGCGTCCACCCGCACATCCGGCCGTATGTGGCCATGCCGCGCGGAACCATCTGTTCGACTTCGGCCGAGCCCTTCCAGTCCTTCAGCTGGCGCCCGTAGAAGTCGCGCGGCTTGCCGTCGAGCCCGGACTCGACGTGCAGCCAGCCGAGGAAGATGTCGCTCGAGGCCTGCATGAGGCGCTGTCCGTTGACGACTCGCTCGCCGTGGTTCTCGAACTCGCTGGCCCCGAGGAACTCCTCGAGCACCGAGGCCTCGGCCTCCTTCAGCTGCAGGAACAGCGGATCCTGGCCGTCGCGTCCGACCAGCAAGGCGATCCAGGCGCGCGTGCCCACGCTGCCCACGCCGACCACCTTGCGCGCGAAGTCAACCAACTGGAACTCCTCGAGCAGGACGCGCCGGTCGTGCTGGAGCGTGGCGCGGTAGGAGCTCAGGGTCCCACGCAGCGCGTCGAACATTTCGTCGCGTTCCATGCCCTGCGCGAGTTCGTCGATCGGGACGATCAAAGGCGGTTCGGCCACGATCCGCGCCTGCCCGTCGACCTCGCGGGTGAGTTTGGAGAACGCCGACATGCTGTCCTTCGTGCGTGCCTTGGCGAGAGACTTCTCGGTCCGCTTGACCTGCTTGGGCTTGAACTGCGAGCCGAGTTCGGCGATCGCCGCCTCGACGTCCAGGTGCGCGTACCAGACCTCGAGGTTCTCCATGGCGGCGAAGCGCGCCATCGCGGTGCGGTACTCCGCAACGGTGTCGAGCACGATGCGCTCTTGGTCCTTGACCTTGAAACCGTTGTACTGGGCTGCGATCAGCATGCTCGCCGCCAGGCGCTTGACGTCCCACTCCCAGGGCCCCGGGAGCGTCTCGTCGAAGTCGTTGACGTCGAACACCAGCCTTCGCTCGGGCGAGGCGAACACGCCGAAGTTCGAAAGGTGCGCATCGCCGCAGCACTGCACCTGAAGCCCGGAGCGAGGCGTCGCGGCGAGGTCGCCGGCCATGATGAACGCAGCTCCCCTGTAGAACGTGAACGGCGAGACCAGCATGCGCCCGTAGCGGATCGGGACGAGTTCCGGCACGCGCGTCGTTGCCTGGCGTTCGAGCAGCTTGATCGGGTCAGGGCGCCGCCGCGGCGGCTTGTAGTCGGCGTGGCTCGAGCGGGGCACCTCGGCCCGCGCCGCCTTCCCGCGGGCGACGCGCTCGGCGATGGTCAGGTGCGCGACCACCGGGGCGCCACCGTTCCGCTTGGCTCGCGCCGAGCCCGGCCTGCCGGCGCGATCGCTTGGCAGAGGCGACTTTGGCGCGCTTGGCGATGAGGATGTGGGCGAAGACATTGGCTACCCCTCGGCAGATGTGGAGGCGCCGGCCCAGGTGCAGCAGAGCCATCCGGCTGGGGCGCCTGAGCCGGCGAGCACGGTCGTGCAGGGGACGCCCACTGTCGATAGTGCGTCCGCGGCCGATCGGATCACTACCGACCCGCAGCACGGCTTCGCCGACCCGAGCTGCGAGGCACCGCCGGCGCCTGGCCGGCGGTGCGGCTAATGATCGGGCTCGAGCCCGGACCGCAGCTTCTTCAACCCGAGCCGCACCCTGCCCTTGACGGTGCCAGGCGGGATGGACAGTCGGACCGCGATCTGCTCGTGCGTCATGCCCTCGAAGAAGGCGAGCCGAATAACCTCTCGCTGCGCGTCCGGGAGCCTGCGCATGAGCTGCTCGAGCTGTGCGGCCTCGGCGTGCGATTCGACCTCGCCGGGCACGTCATCGCCGGCGGGCTGCGCCTCCAGCCATGCTGTCCGCTCGTCGGGCGCCAGGCCGCGCGTTCGCCGCCTGGCGAGGTAGATGGCACGGTGACGAACGATGCTCATTGCCCAGGCGAGAACCGGTCCGCGCTCGGGCCGGTAGCTAGCCCGCGAGGACCACATCGAGACGAAGGCGTCCTGCACGGCGTCCTCCGCGCAGTCTCGGTCACGGCAGGTGGCGACAGCCGTACGGTACGCGCGCCGCTCGAAGCGACGGTACAGCAGCCCCAGCGCAAGCTCGCTCCCCTGCTGGATCTCCTGCATCAGCGCGGTGTCTGTCGGCTCGGCAGATGCGTGCATCATGTCGATCGCGATCCTCGCGCCCTCGGTCCTGTGCCGAAACCGGGGGCGGCCGTACCGATCCGGTGAAAAGTACGCAACCTCGGTCCCGTAGGTTTCCGGCCGGCGCGCCTGGTCGCGTCGCTCATCGGTGCTCGGCGCGCCCCGCGCCGGATGCCTGGACTGCGGGCGCCCCGCGTCCTCGGGCACGACGAGCTCCGCCCTGCCCACCGATCCGGGTGGCCGGGTCCGCCATCGCGTCCAATGCCGGCTGGCTGGATCATTTCGTCTCCTCGCCAGACGAAGACCAAGCCGCCCAGGACCCGGGCCAATGTATGACGCCGTGCTCGTTCCGACTTCGGGGTTGCAATCCTGTGCACAGCCAGTGGCCGGGCAGGTGATCGCAGCGCACCCGGTGCTACACGACCTGCGCAAAGCTTCATGTCGGTATTTCGCCGAATCGAACGGGGCGCAGATGCGGCCGTCGCGGGGCCGGTGGCGGATCTGGAAGCAGCACACGCCGGCGCAGGTGGGAGACGGCTTGCCCACCGGCATCTGGACGGCGGGCCCTAACGGGCTGAGATCTCGACGAGCGTCGTCGGCGCCTTGCGCGAGCACCACGGCGCGCTGCGGGATCGCGGCACCGCCACGGAGTCGGTGAGCCCCAGCGCCGCCGGCCGAGCGCCCCGCCTCGTGCCTTGCGTCCAATCTGTGATCCAAGACCGGCCGCAACGGCTACCCAGTGCACTCCGCAGGTGCGCCGCCGAGTGCGGGGCACGACAGCGGCGAGCATGGAGAGCCAGCCAAGAGATGTCAAAGGTCGATCCGCCTTCACGCCGGGAGGAGCTCGCGCTCACGCGCGAGATCTCGGCCGCGATGGTCGCTCTCTACTCTGAGGTCTACGGTCACGACCGCACCAGGGCGAGCACCTACATCAACGGCGATGTCGTGGTGTGCATCCTTGAGGACATCCTCAGTTGCTCAGAGCAGGAGCTCGTCGCCGCCGGTGGCGCGAGCGAGGTCGTCGAGGGACGTGTGGCCTTCCAGACCGATCGCGAGGATGAGCTCAGCGCGGCTGTCGAGCGGCTGACCAAACGCCGCGTCGTCGCGTTCCTGAGCGCCAACCACGCCTCTCCGGGAGTCGCGTGCGAGTTGTTCTTTCTCGCACCTCGCGCTGATCGAGGCGGCAGGCCGCATCATCCTCACCGAGAGGCTGCAGGAGATCTGAACAACCAAGGCGACGTGGTTCCCGACGGCGGGAGTGATCCAAGGACGCCCGAAGCAACTAACCCAGGCGGGTATCGCGCAGGGGCGTGATGCACCCCAAGTCGAGAAACACCCATCAAGCGCGAACAGGAGATCACATGAGCGACAACCCGGTCTTTATCTACGCTGCAACCTACGCGGATCCCGCCGGTGCCGAGGCGGACTACGACGCCCTTCTCGAACTACACGAGGCCAAGCTCGTGGGCACGTACGACGTCGCGTTGGTGACCAAGGACGCCGACGGCAAGGTCCAGGTCGAGAAGCACGAGAAGCCGACCCAGCACGGCGCATGGGGCGGCATCGCCGTCGGAGCGGCGGTTGGGGTCGTGGCAGCGCCGGCGGTGATCCCCGCGGCGTTACTCGGCGGTGTCATCGGCGGCCTCGGCGGACACTTCAAAAAGGGCATCTCCAGTGCCGATGCCAAGGAACTGGGTGACCTGATCGAAGCGGGAGAGGCAACGCTGCTCGTCATCGGCGAATCGCGCCTCGAAGAACAGCTCGACAAGGTGCTCACCCGCGCGGAAAAGACGATCGAGAAGGAAATCGACGTCGACAGCAAGGAGTTCAAGCGCGAACTCGACAAGGCGGAGAAGGAGTACGCCACGGCCTAGCCGGCCAGATGCGCCGCGGGCCCAGCCAGCTCTCTCGGCCGAGGCCGAGAGAACTGGCAGCGTCGCGGCTCACGTCCGCACGCCGACCGATCAGCCGAGCCGCCCGAGCGTGATGGTCGCGGTGCGCCCGCGCGACAGACGCCAACCAAACGGCTCTCTTGCCCCAGCCCCGTTTCTCACCCAGCTCTGAAAGGATCGACATGGCCATCATTTCCGACACACCCGTCTTGGACACGCTCACCGCGATCACCGCGGACTCGGTCGAGCGCTCCGGATTGGACGACAACACGCTGCTCACGGCCCGCATCGCCGCGCTTGTGGCGGTCGATGCGCCTGCTGCGTCCTATCTCGTGCACATCGGACCTGCGGCGGACGCCGGCGTCACGCTCGAACAGGTTCAAGGCATTCTGATCGCGGTCGCGCCGATCGTGGGCACGGCGCGGACGGTATCCGCCGCCGCGAAGATAACCAAGGCGCTGGGAATCGCGGTTGTCGCGGTCGAAGCCGAGCTCGACGCTGAGCAGGCTGAATCGGAATCGTAGTACCAGGAGTCAGCCCCGAGAGCGCAAAGCGTCGCATCGCGCTGCGTCAGGCCGCGCGATGCGACGGAGTCGAGCACCAGCGAAGGAGATTCTCGATGTCGAAGACCTTGATTGCCGTAGCAGTCCTCGTGTCCAGCGTGCTGAGCTTGGCGGCCTGTGGCGAATCCTCGGAGGAAAAGGCGACCAAGCAGACTTGCTCGGCGGTCAAGGAAATCAACACACAGATCGCGAAGCTCGCGTCGCTGCCGATCTCCTCGAGCTTCCCAACCGAAGCCAAAGCGAGCGTGAGCGCGATCGACAAGAGCCTTGGCGAAATCAAAAGCGCCGCGCCGAATCTCGAACCGGCGCGCACCCAGGAAGTGGAAGCCGCCAACAAGAGCTTCGCGGTCGAGCTCGCCGGGCTCACCAAGAGCGTTGCCTCCGCTGGGCAGACCTCGAGCACGGAAGCCGCGCTGAAGAGCGCTGAGCCCCAGATACAGGCGGCCCTCACCAAGCTGGCAGCCCAATACAAGGCGGTCTACACCGAACTGAAATGCTCCTGACCGCCCCTCGGACGCGCGGTGGCGCCGCCCGCCCTCGAGATCGGGCGGCGGGAACGGCGTAGACCGAGTCGAGAGTTGCTGACCGCTCAGGCCCATGAGCAGCGGTGCCCCGATTCCTGGTGATCTTCGGGATCACCGGCGATCTTGCGAGGGTGATGACGTCCCGGTCGCTCTACCGGCTCGAGCAACGCGGGCTGCTGGCGGTGCCGATCGTCGGCGTGGCGGTGGACGACTGGACGGTTTTCGTCAACAGGATGTTCGAGCCGGTGTGGACAGCAACCACGTTGCTTGCGTGCAGATCACGATGGCGGAGGACTTCGGCGTCCTGAACCCCACCGACCACACCGCCGAGTCGGGCAGCTTTGGGCTGCCCGCGGCCGTTCGCCGACCCGCCTCTGTATCAACACAGAGCGGCTGCGCGCGGATGACGGCGGCGTGAGGGACCTCGCAGCCCGTCTCAGCTTCGAGGGGCCGGCACGGACCTCCGGCTCACCCGTCAGGTCGCCGGTCGCGCTCTGAGTTCGCTGTCGAGTTCATGCCCGACCCCGCGCAACTCCCATCCGGCGCCGATCCAAAGGGCGCCGCGGAAGATCAGCACGACGCCGATGATCACTGCGAGCGTGGCCAGACTCGGCGCGGGCCAAGAGAGGATGACGATGCCGGCAATGAAGTCGAGGATCGCGATCGCGATGCTTCCCGCCCGTCCCTCGGGCTCGCCGAAGGCGCCGACGAAGCGCACCACTCCGGCCACGACGAGCCACACGCCGAAGATCAGGACGAACACGACAAGCGTGCCGAACGGTTTCTTGATCAGCACCAAGCCGGCGATCGCGCTGAGCACCCCGATCAGAGCGAGCATGCCACGCCCTTCACCCCGGCGAAAGATCGAACCGGCGATCGCCAGCACCCCGTCGAGGAGCAGAAAGATCCCAGCGATCACAGTGAACGTGCTGAGGGTTTCATGCGGTGAGGCAACGAAGAAGACACCGACGCCAAGCACCGCTACGCCGAACAACATGACCAGCCACCACAAGCTCTTGAGCCCAGAGATTTCGCTATCGGCGGACGTTGACATCGTTGACTCCTCGTTAGGTACTCACGCGCGACCTCACGCGCACGAACTTTCTTGCGAACACTTTGCGCCTGGGATGGATAGCGTCTATCCGGCATTACTACGGAAGGCGGTCGGTTGTTTCGCTCGGGCTCTAGGCCGCGCCCCCGGCCAACGATGTGCGAACGTGGGAGGATTGCTGCGTGCCCTCGGATGAAGACCCGCCGCCCGTGAGGCGATCGCTCGGCACCGCGCGGATGGAAGCATTCAGCGACGGCGTGTTCTCGATCGCCGCCACGCTGCTCGTGCTGGATATCGCGATTCATCCTCCGGGCACAGCACTCGAACAGGTGCTTCACGCCTGGCCGTTCTACCTCGCGTACGTCGTCAGCTTCCTCACAATTGGCGCAGCTTGGCTGGGCCACACGCAGCTCACCGACAGGCTCACCCGGACGGATCCGCTGCTGCTGCGAATCAACCTGCTGGTGTTGCTCGTGGTCGCGTTCCTGCCGTTCCCGACCAAACTCGTCGCGGGCGCCTTGCACTCCAGTGCCAGCGAGCGGGTATTCGTCACGATGTACGGACTGGCCCTGCTCGCCATCCGGGCTCTCGGCTACGCAGTGGACACCTATGCTCGACGCCAGCGCCTCTCCTCCCCCCCGAAAGCGGGCGAAGTGCAGCAGGACGAACCACTCGAACTGATTCCGGTACTCGGCGGGTACCTGGTCGCGATCCTCATCGGGCTCGTCGCGCCACAAGCCGCCGTGGCGCTCTACTTCGCCCTCGCGGTCTACATGATCCTGTTCAAGGCGCTGCCACGACGCCGGTCCCGTGCGCAAAAGACCCCCAGGTGAGCGGCCACCTACGGGGCTGACCCGCTAGGCCCGACGGTGCTCAGGCCCGGACTGCTGGCTGGCTGCCCTTGAGCGCAGCGGGCCCACGTGCCCGCTGCTCGTGCGCCGGCTCGCTCTCCATCTCTGGCGCTCGCACGCCTGCCACGGCGTGGTACCAGCTGGCGTAGCGGCTCACCAGTGGCGACGCCGACAGGCCGTGGACCAGGACCGAAAGGCCCACGGTGAAGTAGCAGGCCGTGAGGATCGTCACGCTGTGGGCCTGGTGCGTGTCCTCGACGATCACGGCGAAGACGATCGACGCGAGCCCGCGCGGACCGAACCAGCCGATGAACGCAACGGTCGGGGCCAGCGCCTTCGTGCCCAGCAGGCAGAGGGCCACGGGGAGCATGCGGACGATCGTCAGGCTCAGCACGGCGTAGCACGCGATCTGCCAGCTCACGTGCTCGAGCGCGGGGCCGAGCAGGATCGCACCGAAGACGAGGAACGTGACGGCGTCGAGCAGCGCCCCGGTCTCTTCGGCGAAGCCCATGGTTGCGGCCGAGTTCCCACGGGCGATCAGCCCGAACAGCGCGCCCGCCGTGAAGGCAGCGATGAAGCCCGACCCGCCGAGCGCCTCCGCGATCCCGTACGCGAGGACCGCCGCAGCCACGGGGACGATCTGCCGCCACTCATCGGCGATCAGGCCTCGTGCGCCGGCGACGTTCACCACCCCGGCGGCGATCGCCCCCGCGATGATGCCGCCGGTGAGCCCGTAGCCGATCTCTTCGCCGATCACCTGCGCCGGGTGGGTCGCGCCGCCGGCTCCGGAGGAGGTCGCGAGGACGATCAACAGGATCGGGACGCAGATCCCGTCGTTCAGTCCGCTCTCGACGTTGAGCGACTGCCGCACGCGTTGTGGAAGGCTCGGGTCGGTCACGACGGCGCTGCCCAGCCCCGCATCGGTCGGCGCAAGGATCACGCCGAGGATCAATGCCTCGCTCATCGAGAGCGATCCGAACATGGCGAGCGCGGCCAGGGAGCCGAGGACGATCGTCAGCGGCAAGCCAACGCCGAGCAGTCGCGCGGGCATGGACGCTTCGCGGCGAACGGCCCGCAGGTCGATCCGTGAGGAATCCGAGAACAGCACAACCGCGAGCGTTGCTTCGGCCAGCTTGCGCACCGTCGCGCTCGTCGGCCCCACCGTGAGGCTGTCGAACACCAGCGGACCCGCGAGCACCCCGATCGCGACAACCACCATCGCCGGCGTGATGGGCGTGTTGGACAGCTGCCGTGACACCGCCGCGACGAGCAGCAGCGCAAGTCCGACCGTCGCGAGCCCCCAATCCACCACGCCACCATACCGGCAGAGCCCTGCCGCCGATCTCAGACGCGTTCGAGCCGATCTCGGCGCACGCCGTGGGTTCCCCGGAGACACCTCCTCCGCGATTCCAGGAGGCGGGCTGACGCGTAGTCTGATCCTGTGGTGTGCACACGTCCTGAATCACCCTAAGGAGGTCACGACAATGGCCACACCCGAAGCGGGCTCGGCCTCTCCGCCGTCGGCTCGCCCCCGCGGGCTGAAGGTCCTTTCGCGAAAGCCGTTGACCGCGGCGCGGGCTGCCTGGATCATCGCGTCCGCTACCGTGGTGATCACGATCGTCAGCGGCGTGCTGATGCACTTCACCGACGAGAAGTCCTACCCGAACGTCGGCGACGGTCTGTGGTGGGGCATACAGACCGTCACGACTGTGGGTTACGGGGACCTCGTGCCCACGAGCACGGCGGGACGGCTTGTTGCCGCGCTCGTGATGGTAATCGGGATCGGCTTTCTGACCGTCATCACTGCCGCGATCACCTCAACGTTCATCGAATCCGCTCGGCGCCGCCTCGAAGGCACAGAAACCGACGCGGTCACCGCCAAGCTCGATCAGATCGCCGCGCGTCTGGACGCGATCGAAGCGGGGCTCAAGAGCATCGGTGGGAACGAACGCGATGCGCCGCGGTGACTTGCGGCCGATCTCGGAGGGGCCGATCGACTGGCTCCGCGGCCGCGAAGAAAGACGAGCCGAACGCCCTGCGCGTATGGTCGCTCACGGTCGACCTCCCGGGGCCTCGACTCCGCGCGCCTTGGCGACATCGTGGGATGATCTCGGCACATGGCGGCCGAAGTCGATACGGCGCAGGAATCTGTTGTCTTGGCCAGCTTCGCAAGTCGGCACGCCGCTGAACACATGCTCGGGTCCCTCGGGCGCGAACTGCGCAAAAAGGCCCGTAAGGGCGAGGTGAACGCGATCGTGGTCCAAGCGAACAAGGACGGTTCGCTGAAGGTGGGCCAATCTCGGGTATTGGAGGCCGGGGATGTCGCGGCACCACTCATGATGGCCACGTTCATGAGGTCGGTCGTTTTTTTGTTCGGCATACTCGGCACAGTGAAGGGCATCAAAGGTGGAGCCCAGGCCGAGCACGTGCATGGGCGGCACGTGGAGTCCGACGAGCAACGCGTCGACGCAATTCTGGAGCAGGTGGGGCCGGGTGCTGCTCTCGCGCTTATCTGCTGTCGGGAAGCAGAGACGGGGCTGACGGTCGCGAAGGCGCGCGCGAGCGAGCGATTCAGACCTGGCATGGCTCGCGGGCAGATTTTCTCGCCACGCTTGATCCGGGCAGCAAGGACGACTGGGTGCGGGCGGCTCTAGACAACCCCCCCAGCGCGAAGCACCGAAAGACCGGGCGCGTACTACACCGCGAGCGGTAGGCCCGTCCGCGCCAGCGCAGCGCACACGTCGGTTGGTATCTCGACCAGGATCGGCCGTCAACTGCGTGGAGTCACGGGCATGAGCCGAGCGAGCTGGCCCGCCGCTGCTGTTGACGTTCGGAGAGGGCGGCAGGCTGCGCGGGCTGAGCCGCAGCAGCGTCATCAAGCTGGCCGAAGCTGGACAGCTGAACGTAGTGCATCCAACGCCGCGAGGAGCACCCATTCGGCGCGAACCCCTCACTGCTCACGTAGCCGCCGGCAGGGGCTGAGCTATCCCATACGGTGAGTTGCGGGAAAGTGCTGACTGCAGCCAGGGGCTTAGGCGGAAGTCGGGAGGATCCATCGCAGGGAGACTTCAAGGCGACGCCTCGTGGCCAGCCACGAACTTCGCGTCCTAGCCTCCGACGACCCCGACCCCTGGAGATCAGATGAGCGAAGGACCAGTCTTCATCTACGCCGCGATTTTGCCCTAGCACTCTTGTCACGCGTCGACACACACTATCGAAGGAGACACAATGGAAGAAAACACAAGAGGCGTGGGAAGCGCACTATTCGTTGGGCTTCTGCTGATGATCGTGGGTATCCTGAACTTCTTCTACGGTATCGCCGCCGTCGCAAATTCGAGCTTTTACGTGGCCGGAGAACGCTACATCTTCGGCAGCGTTCACACTTGGGGGTGGATCACGATCATCCTTGGCGTCATCGAGGTAACCGCAGCATTCTCCTTGTTCGCGGGTAATACCTACGGCCGTGTGGTGGGCATCATCGCGGCCACCCTCGGTGCGATTGGGGCGCTCCTGAACGTTGGCGGACCGCACCCGTGGTGGTCACTCGGTGTCTTCGCGGTGTGTCTGATCTGTATCCACGGGCTCTTCGTGTTGGGCGAGCCGAAGCGCGCCTGAACAAACCTTACGAGGATCTCAGAGCCGCGCTCCTTCGCCTCTGTGGCTACCTGGGCGGGAGCGCGAGCGCGAGCGCGAGCACGATCGCGAACGTGTACAGGCTGTATAGAGCCAGTATGTCCAGACGCCCGGCCCAGGACATCGGCGAGCGACCAGCGACGCACTGGGGACGATTGTGGCCCCGCCGTGAGGCGTCCATCTTCGGGGGGCCCCCGGTACGCTTCAGCGCGTGGCTCCCGAGGCCTCAGGGACCGGCGGCGGTCGCCTCACCGCGATACTGGACTGGCTGCGCGGCCACGCCGACAATCCTGTTAGCCGGCTCGCGATTCTTTGGTTTCGCCGCTATCTCGAGGCGAGCCGCAACTCGGGCGCGGCGGCGTCGGCGTACTTCATGCTGTCCGCCGTCCCTGCTGCGCTCGTCGTTGTCGCGTTCTTCAATCTCGCGGCCGGCAACCAGAACGCCTTCGCGGCGCGTCTGATCACGCATCTCAAGCTCAACGGGTCAGTCGCAAACCTCGTCCACGGTCTGTTCGGCACGACATCCAACAACGTCCTGGCGGCCAGCGTCACCGTGATCATCGGGTTCCTCATCTGGGGGCTCGCCATTGGCCAGCTCTACCAGGACCTCTACGCGCGTGTCTGGCGCATCCATGTCGGCTCGGCTGCCGACCAGGCGCTGTTCGCGATCTGGTTCTTCGTCGCGAGCGCTCTCGTCGGGCTGATGATGGCCTTCGCCGCGGATCTTCGCAGTGACGGGTGGCTCGCGCTGATCCCTGCCTGGATTGCCGGCTCGACGATCTTCTGGCTGTGGACACCACGCTTCCTTCTGCATCACAAGATCACAATTCGCTCGCTCCTGCCCGGCGCGCTACTCGCGTCCTTGGTCCTCGGCGGCACGATCGCCACGTCGCCACTGTGGATCGGGCCTACGGTGAACCAGGACGCCAGAGCCTTCAGCTCGTTCGGCGCCGTCATCGCGACGTTCGCGTACATCCTCATCTGCGTCACCATCTCGATGGTCTGTGCCGTCTTCTCACCCGTCTGGGCGGAGTGGCGACAAGCCGAACGCGACCGAAAAGAACACGCAGCGACTAGCAGCGAGGGGTCACCCAGCCCACGGTTACTGGTCCGGCGCAGACCGCCTCGACTACCGAGAGCGGAGCATCAGGCACCTGATCGACTCGCCTCCTCCGATCCAGGTGAGTGATTTGTCGGAGGGCAACTTGCGGGTCTGACCAGTGGTCAACCCCGTCGCGGATCAACAGCCGGCGCTACGGCAGCGGCTGTCAGCTTCGCCACGGCGGAGCACTTCACGCTTCAGGGTGCTCGCGCATCGACGATTGCCGAGTCGACGGGAAGGGCGACCATGTTCATCGGGGCCGTTTCGGGTGGCTTGGTCGCACTGGGACTGGTGGCAACCGCGAGCCGCGTCGGCACTGCCTTCTTCGCGTTTGGGCTCGTCCTGTTGCCGACGCTCGCGTTCATCGGCTTGGTGACGTTCGAGCGAGTGCTGCAAACCGGGATCGAGGACCACGGATACGCGCGGCGGATTGCGCTGCTGCGCGGCTACTACTTTGACCAGGCACCCGAGCTGATCCCTTACCTGCTGAGCGTCCCACCGGGAGAACGCATGCGTGTACAGGGCCTGTCTGGCGGGCGTATGCAGCGCTACCGAACGGTAGCGGGCATGGTCGGAATGGTCACGGCAGTGCTAGCGGGCGGCGCTGTTGCGCTGCTCGCTACGGTCGCCGTTGACCACTCGCTGACAACCGCTCTTCTGTCGGGCGGGTCGAGCTCCCTCGCAGCGCTTGCCAGCCTGATGCGATACCAGCGGGCCGAATGGGAAAGCGCCGCGTCGGCACCGCTCGTATCCAATAGCAGCGGAAGGTCCTGAGGCACGGTACGACAGTGGCGGCCGAGTCTTTGTTCACTTGGCGCGGCGGCTTCTTCGGCGGCGCCGAAGAGTGTTGCTTCTGGCTCGAGTTCGGCGCGCACGAGCAGCGCGCTAAGCGCCCACAAACGATTTCTCGAACCCCACGTTGCAGTCCTCGCACGCGCGCGAGGTGATCGACGCTGCGACCGGCGCCGGCCCCTCGGCGGGCGTACTGGCGCTGGTGGCGGCTCCCCTGGTTTGGTGCCAGCCGGCGCGCACAGCGTCAAGTCGCGGCGGGCCTCGGTACGAACCGCTGGAACGCCTCGTATGCATGGTCCTGGATCTCAGGGTCGCGGAAGTCGGGAACGATCTCGGCCTGGTCGATGACCGGTCCGGTGATCGTCTTGGCGGCGCTTGCGTAGAAGACGCCGCTCTGCAGTGACGCGTCCGTGACGGCTTTGACGAATCGCTCGGCCCCAACGTCCAGCTTGTGCCCGATGCGAAGGGCAGGCGCGACGTATGGGAGCAGGATCCGGCTGGCGATGATCCGCACGGGCGCGGGCTGGTCGCGCAGCACGTCGGTTCCCGCGGTGTTTCCCGGCGACATCGTGATGAACCTGAGCTCGGGGTGCATGCGGGCCATCGCGCCCATCCACAGCGCGCCGAGGTACTTGATCTGGCTGTAGGAGAGCATCACGTCGAACTTGCCGCCTTGGAAGAACGAGCCGTCGATCACCGACGCGAACTCCTGTGAGCTTTGATCGGTAAACGTTGGTCGGGCGATCCGCAGCTTCGGGATTCCGCGCGCCCCCTCGCTGCCTGCGAGGACCGCGACATCGGTGAGCAGCCCGGCTGCCAGCAGATTCTCGAGCAGAACCACGTGACCGAGCAGGTTCTGGGCGAATAGCTCAGTCACCCCGTCTTGCGTCAACGATGCGGGCGTGGGGCCGCCGATGCCGCCGGCGATCATTGCGAGCGCGTTCAACGGAGCGGCGATCGCGGCCACCGCAGCACCTACCGACGCAAGGTCTTCCAGGTCGATGATCACTACCTCGAAGATCTTGCGCCCGGTGACCTTCTCCAGGTCCTGCTTTGCCCGCTCCGCCTTCTCCGCATTGCGGCAGCCGAGATAGATCCGCTCGAAATCCTCGCGCAGCGCCAGCTGCCGCGCCATCTCCTTACCGAGGCCGGTATTGGCGCCGGTGATAAGGATTGTCTTTCCTGCGGTGGTTTGCATTTGAGTGCTTGGCTCCTTCGGTACAGACATGGTCATTGGTGATCCGGGGTACGGCCGTTCAGACTTCTGCGTCTCGTTTGAGGTCGCGCCGTGGGTGTTTGGGGGACCTGCCGCGGTCCGTGGCCGGCCGCCCCCGGGCGGCCTGCCACGGTCTCCCTCGCCGCTCAGGGGCCCTCTCAGATCGCGAGGCGGCCGCCGTCGACGGGAATGATCGCCCCGTTGATGTAGCCGGCAGCCGGGGTCGCGAGGAACGTGATGACGTCGGACAGCTCGTGCACTTCAGCCACGCGGCGGAGCGGAATCGTCTTGGCAAACTCCTTGGCCATCTCCAACCTCGGCTCCAATGCCGGGGTCAACGTCGGACCGGGAGCGACCGCGTTGACCCGGACATTCTGCGGCCCGTATTCGGCGGCCCACGCCTTGGTGAGCAGCTCGATCGCGGCGCGCGAGGCGCCGTAGGCAGCCATGCCTGGCTGGCCGTAGCTCGCGACCATCGTTGAGACGTTGATGATCGATCCGCCGCCGCGGGCGGCGATCTTCGGGGCGAGCGCGGCGACGAGGAAGAACGGCGCCTTGACGTTGATCTGGAACAGCCCGTCGAACGCCGCCTCGTCGGTGTCAGCCGTCGGTGCGAGGGCGGCAAACCCGGCACAGTTGACCAGAACATCGATCTCGCCTGCTGCGTCGGCAACACGCCCCACCTCGGACGTCTCCGAGAAATCAGCGGCGATGAACTGCGCATCGTGCCCACCCGCCCGGATCTTCTCCACGGTGCTCGCGCCGCGGGTCTCGTCGCGGCCGGTGATGATCACCGTCGCGCCCTTCTCGGCCATCGCCAGTGCGGCGGCTGAACCCATGCCGGAGGTGCCGCCGGTGATGAGGGCGGTCTTGCCTTGAAGTGCCATATCGTCGCGTGGTCCCTTCGAGTGGTTTGGTCAGTAATGGATTGCGCGATCCACTCTAACACACAATGGATGGTGCGATCCATTCTGTTGGTAGAATCTGCGATATGACCACGACTAGCCCCTCCCCTCGCCCGTTGACGCGCAAGGGCCAGGAGACCCGTCAGCGCATAGTTGATGCGGCGGCCGGCTTGATCTTCCGGCAGGGCGTCGCCCACACGACGATCGAGGACGTACGCGCGGCAGCGGACGTCTCGAGCTCGCAGCTCTACCACTACTTCGACGACAAGCCGGCCCTGGTCCGGGCAGTCGTTGACCACCAGGCCGACACAATGATCGGCGGGCAGGAGATGTTCGATTTCAGCACCCTGGAGGGCCTCCGAGCCTGGCGCGACTTTCTGATCGAGCACCAGCGCGAGCACGACTGCAGCGGCGGCTGCCCAATCGGCTCTCTCGGAGGCCAGCTAGCCGAGACCGATCCCGACGCAAGAGCCCACCTCGCCGAGGGCTTCAAACGTTGGGAAGCCACGCTCCAGAGCGGTCTACGAGAGATGCAAGCACGAGGCGAGCTCACGCCCGACACCGACCCCGACACCCTCGCCCTCGCGCTGCTGGCCGCCCTACAGGGCGGCCTGCTCCTCACTCAGGTCAAACGCGACACCAAGCCGCTAGAGGCCGCGCTTGACGCAATGCTCGAACTGGTCGCCCGACTCAGCGGCGGCAGCTGGTAGCGGCCTCGCGCGATACGACCCCACCGCGCCGCACGAGCCCCGGTCGAAGGCAGCTGTTGACCGAATCCCGGGACACCGGATATCCGAGCAGCGCTTCGACTGCCCCATGGGCCTCCCCCACGTCCATCGGGCGATCGGCCCTCGCCAAAGCCAAGGTCTCCGCGCCGGGCGCGGGCCTGCCGCCTTACCACCCCCGCCGCACGCTCGGCCGAAACGGCGACACAGGAGCAAGGAATCGGCTTGCTGGAGCCAACTCTCAGAGTGGACCTTAGTGGACACCACTCCAACCCTCCAGCACCGATGGAGGCTCTGCTCGGAGGGGTGCCGTCCCGCCCCAAAACCGGCCTCGAAACCAGCCTGGACCCTCGCACTCGCGCTCCCGCAGCGCCGGTGACATCGGTCGGCGCAGGACATCCACGGCAAGGCCGGATCATCGACGCCATCTCAAGGGTCTTAGTCGAGGAGCGCCACCCGATCCAGGCGCGCGAGGTGCACGCGCGGGTCGAGGCCCTCCTGGGCGAACAGGTTCGCTGGGCATCGGTCAAGGCGACCCTCGCCGGCAACCTCAAGGGCCCAGCCCCCAGATTCATCCGGGTGGCGCGCGGACGTTACAGCGTCTCGCCCCTGGGCACAGACGAGCGTGAGAGACACTGCTACGCGCGCGATGCCCGCTTGGCCGCGGCGCCGGCGACGACGCTTCCCGCCGCCTGCGCTTCGCTGACGTTCTATCCGCCGCGCACCGGCGCCCGTCGAGCGCAGCACATCTCAGTTGCGAGGTACGCCTCTCGTCGCGAGCACTGGGGTCGCGACGGACCAGGCGGCGGGGCTCGTTCAGCGGTCGGTCCGGGAAGGTCGGGGAGAGCGGGCTCGTCGATACCGAGATTGCCGGTGCTGGCCAGCGGCCGAACCTGGAGGTAGACACCGGCCCGATGAGTGTTCAACTCGCGAGCGCGCTTCATGGCGGGGGCATGGCCTCCCGGTTGATAAGCGAAGTCCTGCGCCGAGCTGCGGCTGCTCCAGATACTGATTGATGTGTGCTCGAACGGCGGCTTTGCGTGCACGTCGATGCTCCCACGATGGCCGGGGTGGTGGCGAGCGCGGCTGGCGGCGTGGAGGTTGTCGCGCAGGAAGGTCGTCAGATACCGCGGGCGTACGACGCCGTGGACCAGCACGACCATTGGCTCGTCCTTGGCGATCGCGGATGGCTCCGTCGTCGGCAGGCCGCCAGCCGTGCCAGTGATCGTCACCGTGCTCGGTGCGCGCACGGGCGACCTCTCCGTCGAGGCGGTAGTCACCCGCACGTCCGAGTGCGGCGCCAAGGCGGCCCGTGCCAGGCGCTGTGCGCGGCTTCGCGCGACTCCCAGGCGAGCAGCAGGCAGGTGCCCACGTGCCGGGGCACGAGGCTGAACGTGCCGGTGTTGGCGAAGTTGATCGTGTGCGCTCGCAGCCCGTCGGGGCGGTTGGCGAGTGCGTCGCGGATCGATCGCCGCCGCGCCCGTAGTCTGCCGGATGGGGTCGCGATAGACGTCAATGGTCAGGAAGTCCGCCATGCTCGCGTTCTAGGCGCCGCGGCGGCGGCGCAGGATGTTGCGCCCGTCGCGCCTCAGCGCGTCGAGCACGGCGCGTCGCGGGCCGTAGGTGGGGTCGGGGTCTTTGCCGGCGCCGAGGCGTTGGATCTGGTGCTGGGTCCACCACAGGTCGGCGATGGAGTCGAGCTTCTTGATGCCGATCTTCTTGAGCTCGAAGCCCGAGCGGGCGGTGTCCGGTGAGGCAAGGAGTGCCGTCGGTAGCTCTGGCTGCAGGGCGAGCGGGCGGGCAATGCCGATCAGGTCGGTGGCGCCGCTCATGATGGCGTCCGTCATGCCGATGCCGGTGCGGAACCCGCCGGTGACGATCAGCGGGACGGTGGTGATCGCGCGGGTGCGTTCGGCGAAGTCGAGGAAGAACGCCTCGCGGCGCCGGGTGCTCTCGGATTGCCGCCGTCGCTCATGGCCGGCGACTCGTACGTGCCCCCGGAGATCTCGAGCAGGTCGATGCTCTCGCGGTCGAGCTGCTCGATGACGGCGAGCGACTCGTCCTCGGTGAAGCCTCCGCGCTGGAAGTCCGCGGAGTTGAGCTTGATCGAGAGGATCTTGTCCGGGCCGATCGCCGCGCGCACGGCGCGGGCGACCTCCAGCAGAAACCGGCGGCGGCGCTCGGGGTCTCCGCCCCAGGCGTCGTCGCGGCGGTTGGTGTGGGGGGAGAGAAACTGGTTGATGAGGTAGCCATGGGCGGCGTGGATCTGCACGCCGTCGAAGCCGGCCTCGACGACGATTCGCGCGGTCCGCGCGAAGCGTGCGATCAGTTCGACGATCTCCTCGGCCGTCAGGGCGCGGGGCTTGGCGAACGTGGGCCCCACGTCGACCCGGACGGCACTGGGGGCGACGGCCAGTTCAGAGAGACCGGCGAGGGTCTGGCGACCGGGGTGATTGATCTGGACCAGCGCGGTGGCGCCATCGCACCTGGCAGCGACCGCCCAATGCCGGAGCGGTTCGAAGTCGCGGTCGTCTTCGACCACGACGTTGAGGGGCTCGCCGATCGAGCGGCGGTCGATCATGACGTTGCCGGTGATGATCAAGCCTGCGCCGCCGTGGGCCCAGCGGCGGTAGACGCGCGCGAGCTCGGCGGTCGGCTGGTTGGCGGAGCCGGCGAGTTGCTCGCTCATCGCGGCCTTGCCCAAGCGGTTCTTGATACTCGCGCCGTTGGGGAGCGTGACAGGTACGGCAAGCGTGGTGATGGTGGTGTCGATCGAGGCGCTCATTGGTCCTTTGCGGTCGGTGGAGTGGCGGTCAGCTCGTCGGTTCGGAGCCCAGTTGAATGGCGCGGGCGACCGTGCGGGGACGAAACAGAAGCCGTTCGATGGCTGCCTGAGCGAGGCCGGGGATTAGGGCGGTCGGCCCGTGCTGGCGCGGGACGACAGTGCGCTTGGCGCGGCGTTCGATGCCGCGGATGAGCTCTTCGACGACGGTGTCGAGCTCGACGGTCTCGAAGGCTCCGGTGAAGTCCTTGACGAGCTCGGCGGCGGCGGGGCTGGACAGCGCGTTGCCGATCATCGGGGTGCGGAAGATGACCGGGTGGACGCTGCCGACCGTGACGCCCGCGGCTCGCATCTCCAAGCGCACGACGTCGGCCATGGCCGCTACCCCGGCCTTGCTCGCCGCGTAACTGGCCAGCAGCGGCGGGTGAATGTAGGCGATCATCGAGGAGACCGCGACGAGATGGCCACCGGTCGCCTTTACATGCGGGGCTGCGGCCTTCAGCGTGCGCCACACGCCGTTCAGGTTGATCTCGATGACGCGGTCCCAATCGGCGGGAGCTGTCGGGCCGATCGTCTGCAGCGGACCCAGGACGCCCGCCGCCGCGATGACGACGTCGATCGCGCCGAAGTGCTCGGCGGCCTCGGCAAAGACCCGCTGCTGAGCCTCGAAGTCGCGGACATCGACGGCCCATCCGCGGGCATAGCGGTCGCCGCCCAGCCGCGCGGCCTGGGTCTGAACGCCGTCAGCGGTCAGGTCGAGCAGGGCGACGTTGGCGCCATGTGCGCGTAGGGCGCGGGCGAGGCCGGCACCAAGGCCGCCCCCGCCGCCGGTGATCGCGACGGTCTTGCCGGGCAGGTCGAGCCTCATGGGGTCTCCGGGACGGTGACTACGAGGTCGACCGGGGGTTTGTACTTCGTGACGACGCAGGCCTTCATGCGGCGCGGATCGGGTCGTCGGCCTCGAGGAACTCCAAGACCGCGGGGACGAATCGCTCGTGGTACTGGAAGATGCCGCCGTGCCCGGAGTCCGGGTAGATCTCGAGCTTGCTGTTGGGGATCCGCTCGGCCAGTGCGCGGGACTGGCTCGAAGCGACCATGACGTCGTTGTCGCCGTTGGCCACGAACGTCGGCTGGGTGATCTGCGACAGGTCGTCCGGCTGGCCGAGACCGGCCTCGCGGATCGCCATCAGTTGCGCGATCCGGGCCTGGTGGGAGATGGGCTTGTCGCGATCGGCCGTCCGCTCGCCAAACGCTCGATGTACTCGGTTCCGGCCTGCTTTCCGACTGCGTTGCGGTTGAAGAACAGGAACTGTCGCGGGTCAAGGCGCGTCAGCGCAGCCTTGGTGTAGGCGCCTCCGACGATCAGCGGCATCTTGGTAAGCCCGCCGCCGCCGCGATGCCCGGTGCCGGTGAGAATCAGCCGTCGGACTAACTCCGGGTTGCGCAGAGTGACCTCTTGCGCGACACCGCCGCCGAGGGAGAAGCCGATCAGGTCGACGTGGTCGTGGCCGAGCGCCCGGATGAACGCCGCGGCGTCAGCTGCCATAGCGGCGATCGTGTGCGGCACTTTGCCGCCCGAAGCGCCGATTCCGCGGTTGTCGAAGGTGATGACGTGGCGCCGCTTGGCGATCGGGTCGATCACTCGGGGATCCCAGTCGTCCAGGACCGCCGTGAAGTGATGGAGGAACACGAGCGGGATTCCCCCGTGCGGGCCCAATTGCCGATAGGCGAACGAGGTACCCCCGACATCGACGGTGTGCGTCGGCGTGTCCTTCCACGCGGACATCGTTTGGTTCAAAGAGATCGTCTTGTTCAATGGTCAGCCCTCCTGAAACGGTTGGTGTCGAGTAACATGCCGAGGGCCGATCTCCGGCCTCGGGAGAACTTTGCGCAGGCGTGATCCCGATCAGGCGGGCAGTTGGTTGAGCTTGCGGATCTGCTTGTCGAAGAAGGTGGTGGGCGCATAGCGGCGCGCCTTGCTTACGCGGTGGGCGCTCTTACCGGCCGGGTATCTGAGCTTCGGGCGTGCGTCAGTGGCGGCGGCGACGATGGCGTCGCCCACGACCGAAGGCGCATCGCCTGCCTTCAAGGAGTCGGCTAGCCCGGCCTCGACGATCTTGCGTTGTTGCGCGTAGAGCGGAAGCGGTGTGTCGGCGGCGGTGAGATTTGCGTCGAACGGGGTGTTGGTGAATCCGGGCTCGACGAGCAGGACTCGGACTCCTTGCTCGCGGACCTCGTGGTCGATCGACTCTGAATAGCCCTCGAGAGCGTGCTTGCTCGACGCGTACAAGGCCATGTAGGGGACGGGAATGAGACCGACGACCGAGCTGACGTTGATGATCCTTCCGCTGCGCTGCTCCCGCATGTGCGGCAGTACCGCGCGGATCATGCGGATCGAGCCGAAGAAGTTGGTCTCGAAAAGCGCGTGGGCCTGCTCCACGGAGCTCTCCTCGGCAGCGCCGGCGACACCGAGACCGGCGTTGTTGACCAGCACGTCGATGCGGCCGGAGCGGTCGAGCACCTCGCGTACAGCGTCAGCCACCGACTCATCGTCGGTGACGTCGAGGGGCAGGAACACCACGCCCCCGCGCGTCTCGCCCGGGGTCGCTCTGCGGCTCGTCCCGTACACCGTGAACCCAGCACTGACGAGAGCGCGCTGCGGCCGCCTCCCCGATTCCCGACGATGCTCCCGTCACGAGCGCTACTCGACCTGTCTTGGCTTCCATAACCCGCTCCTTGCTTTGGAATTACGATCATACTATCATAGTACGGATATAATACAAAGGCGGGTTTGCGTAGCCGACCGGGTGACGGCCGAAAGCGTCAGACCCCACTGGCAGGGCCCACGGCATGATCGAGACCGGCGATCGACGAGAGAGGTTTGCGATGCGATACGGCAAGGACCAAAAGCAGGCCACCAGAGAGACGCATCCTCGAAGCGGCCGGGCGACGTTTCAAGCAGGACGGCATCGATGGCGCCGGCGTGGCGGCCGTGATGTCCGACGCCGGCCTGACCAACGGCGCCTTCTACTCCCACTTCGCCTCCAAGGAGGACCTCGTCGCGAACGTCCTCGCCGACCAGCTGCGCGCCCAACGCCACAGCTTCGCCGCTCAGGCCGCAGGTCGGGCGGGACTCGAGGCGTTCATCCGCTCCTACCTTTCCCCCCAACACCGCGACCAGTGCGCCGACGGCTGCCCGTCTGCTGCGCTGCTCGACGAGATCGCGCGCCGCCCCGCCGCCACCAGACAAGTCTTCACCGACGAACTGACGAACGAGATCGACGACATCGCCTCGCGCCTGGACCCGAACGACATGGAGGC
>CAWAKI010000002.1:0-620006 GCA_963782575.1 uncultured Solirubrobacteraceae bacterium
CGAGGATCCGCGTATGAGAACCATCGAGCGCCTGTCACAACTCGCCGAAAATGCCGGGCTCAACCTAAGACCAGAGTTGTACGTGGAGCTCGAATCAGCGAGGCCGGTAAGTGAGAAGATCCTCGAGACTGCCGACAAACTGCAAGCGGACCTCATTATTATGGGGCTCCATAATTCGGCCCACACCGGAGTAATCTCGCACCTGGATCTTGCCACTACCTATGACGCGATTTGCCAGGCTTCCAGTCCTGTACTTACAGTTAACTGTTTCTTAGGGTATGACGTTCGACCGCGACCGACCGAAGTAACAGGGTCGCCTTTGTCGGAGACCGGTGTGATCAGCAGTCACGGGCTCGGAGCGAAGCCGTAGACGAGAGCGTGAGTCGCCATCGACCAGGTGAGTGACAGCTGCGAAGAGAAGTCCAATGGAGACTCCCGACATCAGCATGCCTACCATGCTTTCGAGCGGGCCCAACAGGCGCCACTTCGATGGAAGCACGACGTCCCCATACCCCACTGTTGCATAGCTGCTCGCCGAAAAATAGAAAGCCGATTCCCACGAGGGAAGGCAAAGCCACCGATAGCAACTCGCCCATAGCAGAATGACGATTCCGTGCAGAATGATGACAGCTAATGTGGTTTGCATGACGAGTACAGCACAGCGAAACACCCGTACCCTTTGACTCTCTCTCGGAATACTTCTAATCCAAATGATGAGCGTAGCGGCGCCGCCACACTGGATAGTGAGGGTAATCAAGACCAGAAGAACGGCTGCACCGGCTTGTTGGAGGAAAATCATTTTCCAGGCCGTTCTCTAAATGAAACCTGAGGGCATGCTCTTACTCGGCTGGCTTCCGAAAGACACACAGATGGAGCGGTCGAAATGCCGCGTCATTCGGCGAAGCCATTTGTACCGAGTGCACGGATCACAAACCGGTTGGTTAGCCGAAGTTTTAGCAGCGCACAATGTTATCGCCCTGAATCCCTTTCATCGCGTTGCGGGTATCCACGACCAAGGATGCGTGCTGCGCGATCCAGGCGTAATCGTAATCCGAGTGATCTGTGACGATCAGCACACAGTCGTATTGGGCGACGTCGTCCACGGGCACGCATTTCATCAGCAGATCGTAATGGCGTCCCTTGCCGATAAGCGGAAAATAGGGATCGTTATAGCTGACTTCAGCGCCATCCTTTTGCAGCAGCTCAATAATGGTCAGTGCCGGAGATTCGCGCAGGTCATCGATGTCTTTCTTGTAGGCCACGCCGAGCACGAGTACTTTGGCGCCTTTAAGAGCTTTCCGTTGTTGACTCAGAGCCCTGCTGACCGATGAGACCACATGATAGGGCATGGCACTGTTGATCTCTCCGGCCAGTTCGATGAAGCGTGTCTGGAAATCCCACGCCTTCGCCTTCCACGACAGATAATACGGATCGACGGGAATGCAGTGTCCGCCCAAGCCCGGGCCCGGATAGAAGGGTTGAAAGCCGAATGGCTTGGTCGAGGCAGCCTCGATGACTTCCCAAATATCCAATCCCATCCGCAATGACAAAAGTTTCAATTCATTGACCAGGGCGATGTTCACGCAGCGGTAAATGTTTTCCAGCAACTTAGTCATCTCGGCGACCGCCGGTGAAGACACGGGGACGACTCGGTTGAAGATTGTCCCGTACAGCGTGGCAGCCAGTTCTGAGGCTTGGGAATTCAGGCCTCCTACGACTTTCGGGATGTCACGACGCGCGATGCTGTCATTGCCTGGATCTTCTCGTTCCGGAGAAAAGACGACAAAAAACTCATCCTCCCCGTTAGCCGTTGCGTCGCGGGCGGCCTTCAAACCGCAGCCATTGCCTTCCTCCAGGATGGGAACAAGCACTTCCTCCGTGGTGCCGGGATAGGTCGTGCTCTCGAGGACCACCAATTGACCGGCACGTAAATGGGGTGCTATGGCCTTAGCAGTGTTGGTAATAAAACTGAGATCAGGCTCTCGATATTCGTCCAGAGGCGTGGGCACACAGATGATGATGGCATCCATTTCGGTCAGGCTTGAAAAATCTGCGGTCGCACAAAGACCTTGCGAGCGCGCCGCCTGGATCTCTGTAGGTGGAATTCGGCAAATGTAGGATCCACCGGAGGTGAGAGTTGCGACCTTACGCTGGTCGATGTCAAAACCCGTCACTCGAAACTTCGCTTCGGTGTAGAGCAAAGCAAGCGGCAGGCCCACGTAACCGAGACCTATCACGCCTACCCGCGCTTCTCGGGTTTCAATTCTGGTTTTCAGTTCTGAGAATAGGCCGGCGGCGCTGCTGCAAGTAATCATGACGATCTCCTCTATGAACAATTACTTCCCATGGCTAATGCGAGTAATGAAACTCTGCGGTCGTTAGTTCATCTGTTACCGGCTCGGCGGCTGCAGGGGTCTCCCACTTAATCAGCTTCAGATCCAACACAAAGATGGAATAGATCACCGGGACAAGCAGCAGCGTCACAAACGTCGCAATCGTGAGACCACCAATCTGGGCATAGCAGAGAGGTTCCCAAAGGGGTCCCCCGTGAATGGCCAGAGGTATGAGCCCAAGCACAGTCGCTCCGACCGTGATCATCACCGGCCGCAATCGCACGATGCCGGCATCGAGCAGAGCTTCTCGTAAAGGCTCTCCTCTCTCGTGCGCTTCTTCGATGAAGTCGAAGAGAACGATGACGTGACTGACGATCACGCCCACCAGGCTCGCGACTCCCAGGAATCCCATAAATCCGAAGGGCTGACCCATGACAACCAGACCCGCCAGAGCTCCTGTCATTCCGTATGGGATTGCGGCGAAAACCAGAAGCGGCTTGACGGCGCTGCGGAACTGCACAACCAACGCAATGTAGATCAGCAGCACGGAGATCGCCATGACCACGCTAAGTTCCTTGAAACCTTTCTGCTGTTCATCGTATTCGCCCCCGATCTCAAGGAAATAGCCGGGAGGCAGGTTCTTCTGGAACTCCTTAATCTTTGGCAGCAATGGTGTGAGGACCTGTGATGGCAATACGCCTGGAATCGGGAAAGCGGATACGGTCACCGTCCGGAATTGATTGCGGCGCTTGATTTTCGATACCGCCATTTCCGTCGTGACGTTCGATACCTGTCTCAGAGGTACGCGTTGATTGCTCGTCAGGGAATATACGTACGCATTTTGTATGTCAGAAAGCCCGGCGCGTTCCTCCATGCGCAAACGAACGGCGATGGGGATTTGTTTGTCAGCTTCCCTGTAGGTTGACACAGGTAATCCACTCTCCGCCGCGGCAGATGAGAGGGCTATGTCCAGATTCGTGATTCCGGAAAGGTTGGCGCGGTCGGGGTCAACCTTAAGCCGGACATTCATCGCAGGCTCTCCCCAGTCGTCTCGAACCCGAGTCGCATTCGGTTGGGCCCGAAAGACAGCCTGGAGTTCGCCAGAGAGACGGTGCAGAACGTCGATCTCCGGACCTGAAATTCGAATGGAAACGGGAATGCCAACGGGCTTGCCGGTTTCGAGCTGCCGCACATCGACCCGGGCGCCCGGGACTTCGCGGCTCAGCGCCGTCTGCAGCGGCCCAACCAGTTCGTTGGTAAAGTGCTTGTCGGCAACCTCGACGAGGATTTGCGCATAATTCAGCTGTTGTCGCTCGGGGTCCACGGAGAACCAGAATCTGGGACCTCCGCCGCCGACAAAGGTGGTCACCGATTTCAGAACGTCTTTCTGATGATGTTCGTTTCCAAAGCGTTCGGACTCTTGCCGAATGACGGTTTCAGCTCGTTGTGCGACCGCGTCCGTTGCGCCCAGCGGAGCATCAGGCGGAAGCCAGACATCCACATACGAAAGGTATGACAGGTCCTTGGGGAAGAACTGCGGCTTCAGCATTCGGAAAAACACTCCGCCCAAAACCAGAACAATGAGCGAGCCGGCAAACGTACCCCAACGATGTCTGAGCGCGAAGTTACCTACCCGGTAGTAGAGTGCCGGGAAGCCGTGCTTTCGTCGCTCTGACATCGGCTGCTCCAGCTGCTTGGGCGGCTTGATCATGTAATACGCGATTAGCGGCATAAACGTAAAAGAAACAATGACTGAAGCGATCAGCGTGCACGTCATCACGACCGGCAGGCTGTAAAGGAAGAAGCCTGTATCGCCGCTCAGCATCAGGAACGGGAGATACGCGACGATGTTCGTGATGGTGGCAAACACAATCGCCTTCGCCAGCTTCGTCGGCCCCATCCAGGATGCGAGCTCGCGCGGAGAACCCGAACCCAACTCGCGTTTGATCGCGTCCCCTGCCACAACAGGCATGTCGACCAACAATCCGAGGGCGATGATCAAAGTCGCAATCGAAACCTGTTGAATGTCAATCCCAAGAACATGAACGATCCCGAAGGTCATCGCCAGCGTCAGCGGGATGGAAGCTGCCATCAGCATGGCCGCACGCCAGTCCCAGAATCCGATCAGGGCGACGATTACGACGAGGACAATGGCCTCATAGAGACTGCCCATCAACAGATTGACAAGCTCCTTCACTTGCCGCGGCTGGTCCGACGTGCGAGCCACAATAAGGTCTGCTGGAAGTTGCGGGCGCACGTTGGCTAGGGCCTTGTCGACTGCCGTGCCAAACTTGAAAATCTGCTCCCCCGATCGCATTTGCACGGCCAGGGTGATGGCACGATTCCGATGCCACGATCCGTTCGGCATCGCGAGCGACCATGTAGTTCGAGTACCGCGTGGGCGTCTGATATGCCCGCGATATGTCGACAAGATCGCGCAGGTAAAGTGGCGCCCCACTGGCCGACGATGCCAGGAGCACGTTGCCAATATCTCTTCGTGCTTTTGAACTCGGCGGTTGCGTCAACCAGGACATTTCGTGATTGGGTCTGGACGATTCCACCTGGAGCCGTCACATTCCTCGCGTTAAGGATGTCCTTGATCTTCGTCGGCTGCAATTTCAATGCTGCCAGCCGCGCGTCCGAGTACTCCAGATAGATCTCTTCGGGCAGAACGCCCACGCGCTGGACCTTCGCTACCTCTGGTACACGTTGCAGCGTGCGCTGGATCAGATCGGTGAAGTCATCCAGTTGCCGATACGAATACCGGTTGTTAGCTACTTCCGCAATGCGTTCCTTGGTGGTTTGAGGGTCGCGAATGATAATCGGACCCCACGCGTCGGGATGAAAGTCGTACTCCTGGAGCTTCTTCTCAATGAACTGCTGTCCATACGCGCGGATTTCGTCATCCGACTTCGCCGTCGCAAAATCGATTCCGGAGCAGCTTCCTACGGACAATGAACGAACATCGTGCGCGAACCCATCCCGTTCTGCCTGCGCAGCCAGCATGACAAATGGCCGCTCAATTACAGCAGGGGACACGGATGCCGGGTAACAGTAGAGAACGGTGACACGCCCACTCGTAACTCCTTGGCGCACTTTCTCAATCGCATCCCGCACACCGCGCGCGCGCAACGCGATTTCCAGGTCCGGGACCGTCGGACTGGCGACGGTCAGCATCAGCGCTGCCGTGTCTCCGAAATCGCTAATCCAGGTGATCGGTCCCGCACCGTCAGGAAGGTCAGTGATCTGGTTCAGTCGTTGTCCAATATCCTGAAACTCCTGCTGGGTGTTCTTGATGTTGTCCAAAAGCCTGACTTGCACAACAGAAATGTTGTCCTGGGTGGTGGATTCCACGCGGTCCACCTTGCTGTTTCCAGTGACGGCTTGCTCGACCTTCCGCGTGACCAATTGCTCGACCTTATCTGCCGAGATACCTGGCCAAGGGGTGATTGCCAGCGCGATGCGCACAGGGATGTCGGGGTCCTTGCGCTTGGGCATGTTCATGTACCCGAACACGCCCCAGGCCAGAGTTGCGAACAATGCGACCCAGGCAATCTGCCGGTTCTTGACAAAGAATTGTGCGACGTTACGGCTGTTATTGGGGTTCTCGGATTTCATTGAAGGACCTCTACAGGTTGCCCATCTTTAAGCAGATTGGCGCCGGTGGTGATGATGCGGTCTCCGCTTTGCAGCCCGCTGACTACGGTGATTTCACTGCCATTGACCGTGCCGATGTCTACGCTGTGGAGGCGAGCGACTTCTCCGGCACCCGAGTTGGAGACGACGAACACGCCATATTTCCCGTCTTTCGCTTGTACGACTGCGGAAAGTGGCACCAGCAGCGCCGACGTTCGACTTGCGCCGTCGGCATTCGCGAATTGCAAGGAGCCAATCATGCCTACCCTCAGCAAGTGATCGTGATTCGGGATAGCGACTTCGACCTCGAAATTACGTGTAATCGTGTCCGCCGCCGATGACATGCGGCTGATTCGCGCATGAAATGTGCGTGTGGGGAACGCGTCGATGGCAACATCAACGGGCTGGCCTACCTTTACGGAACGGACAACCGTATCGGGCACGCCGACGACGATCTTTACGGTGTCGGTTTTGGCGAGCGCGAATGCGGGGACGCCAGGCCCGACGAACGCGCCGAGTTCGACGGCTTTCTTCACGATGTCGCCGTCGAAAGGTGCAATCAGGGAGGTGTCACGCAGAGCGATTTCCGCCTCGCTCGTCAGGGCCCGCGCGGACTTCAATTGCTCCTCGCTGGCATCGTATTGCGCGCGAGCGGAATCGAAGTCGGGCTTCGTAAGGCTCTGAGTGTCATACAGATGCGTAGCCCGATCGAAGTCGAGCTTGGCTTTCTGTGCGACGGCTTCCGCGGCTGCTGCCTGCGAGGACGCCTGGTGTACCTTGTCCTCGTATTCAGAAGATCGGATGCGGACGAGTACGGCTCCCCGGCTGACTCGATCGCCTTCCGCAATATCGCGCATTCTGCCATCCTGGCCGCGCACTTGTTTGAGCGAAATGACGTATCCGGGAATTCTGAATGCCAGGGGAACTTCCGAATCGGGCGTCACTACCGCCGAGAAACGCAAGCCGTCGGCGCTGAAGCCCGCTTGCTTCTCAATGGCTTGAGCCTGGACTCCCTGTGGGGGTTGATTGAGTGGCTTATTCGAGCCACAGCCGGCCATGACGAGCATCAATGAAAAAATTGCGATTGTGGTTCTCACTTTTATTCCTCTCCCATCGCGCGGCGCAAATCTGCAAGGGAACTCCAATAAGAAGAGAGCGCCTGCTGATACTGAAAAGCGGTTTCCGAACTTCGAGCCTGAGCCTGTAAGAGATCTCTTACGAGTGCTGCTTGTTCTTTGTACTTGTTGCTGGTGACGCGGAATTCTTCGGCTGCGGCCTCATGACCGGTGCGGGTGGCCTTCAGCAACAACGCAGACTCTTTCCACTTGCGGTACTTCGCAGCGACTTCAACCCCGATCTGCGATTCTGCCTCTTGTGCACCGTTGCGCGCCTGCGCCAGTGTGTTCGATTTCTCGCGTACTCGATTGTGGCGGCGTCCCCAATCGAATGGTTCCCAAGTCAACGCAAAGCCGGCCACGCCGACATTCGTCGGAAGGACCTGCACGTTCTGAACCCCCATGTAGCTAACCGCGAGACCAAGGTCCGGTATGTATTCGGCCTTCGCAATGCGGCGGTCGTACTCGGCTTGTTTTTCCTTGAGATGAGCCTGGCGGATCTCAGGCCGATTCTGTGACGCCTGCTGGCGCGCCTCCTCCAGACTCAGAGTGGTCGTGTCCTCCTCAGGAATGAAATCAACCCGAAAGGGAGTTTCAAGATCCCTTGCCAAGAGTTGATTCAGGTGCTCGTGCTGTGTGGCAAGTCCGTTCTCCGCAACCGACAAGTCATATTGCGCCTTGGCCAAACGCGCATCGACCTCCAAGGCATCTCCTTTGAGCACGGTCTTCTCGCCGATGTAACGCAGCGTAACTCGCTGCGCCTCTTGCAGCGTCTTTACTGCTTCCCCCGCCGCATCCACAGCGGCTTGAGTCGCAACTAGCTCGACGTATGCACTTCGCACTGGGCTGATCACTAGCGCGACGGAGTTCATTACCGATCGGGCGCTAGCGGAGACAAACGCCAAGGTGTTCCCGGCCGGGACACTGTTGGTCGCTATGTACGGCGAGGGTCAGACTCGTGGTCGCGTGGCCGAGCTTGGGATAGCTGCTGCGACCAATCAGGCCGTAGGGGCGATCCTGTTTGACGAAGTCTCGGCGTGCGTGCGGGCGTATATGAAGCTCTTTCTACTTGAGAACTATGAGCGGATTCGACAGCTCGCGTTCGGCGGAGTTCAGCCGAACCTTAGTCTTGGGGTAATCAAGAGCACCTTGGTGCCCCTTCCTCCCGCGCACGAGCGCGAGGAGATTGTGCGGCGCGTTGAGGCTGGCCTGATCGCAGTAAGTCGGCTTGAGCGACGCCTCGACGACGCCGAGGAACGAATCGATCAGACTGCGCAGGCATTGCTTTCCGATGCGCTCCGAGGCGAACTGCGACCACAGAGCGGAGAGGCGGGGTCGTGAGCACTGGCAGGTGCGAGCTAGCGTGGAGGCGGCGAAACATCTAGCCGACCGGTGCGCCGTGTGGCGAACGCTTGTGGATGCGTTTGGCTCAAGCTTGATCCCGGGCGGTCACGAAGTCGCGCATCAGCGCGATCCGTTCGGGACTGCCGGTCATCTCGTCAATGCCGCCTGCAAGACGTTCTAGCTCGTTCGCCGCCCAGGCCTGCAGCTCGGCGTCGTCCAGCCCTTGCTGCGGAGCGGGCAGCACGCTTGCCAGGGCGACCGCCACAGCCCTCGGTCGCGCGCCCGCTCTTAGAAAGGACAAGACGATTGGGTCGCCCGCGCCGAAACGGAGCGCCAACGGCAGACGCTCGAGCTCAACGCGGGAGTTGCCCGTCGGCGCTTGGTTGCCGTTCTCGACGCTAACGTCCAGCACAGCCGCAAGAAGACCAGCGGCTCTAACCAGCCCGAAGCCGATCCCGGTCTCAACGAGCCTGATCGTCCTCGGCAGTGGGTCTTGCTGTCCACGGCCTGCGTTCTCGAGACGCCCTGAGCCATGCGCTGCGCCGCCAACCGCGGCCAATGAATCACCTTCCAACCAAAGTCGAAGCGTCGCCCGTAGAGCATCTAGTGCAGTAGTGCGGGCGTCCGCTTCGTCCGACCAAAGGCCGTCGATCAGTGTGGATCGAAACGCCTGTCTTTGGAGCAATAACCAGAGACTTGATCGATCGAGCGTCTCAATGGCGCCAAGCATCGCCTCCATCCACTCGCCAACACTGCCGGGGGGCTGATTCGGGTCTACATGCTCAGTTGCATACGCCGCGAAATGCGCTGCGACGGGCAGGGCGACTCCGGCACGTCTTGCCGCCTCTCCGACCCACGACGGGCTTTCTGTCGCGTCGAGAGTACCCTCGACGAGGCCCTGGAAGGCGCGGGCCGTCGCCTCCACGTCGCGTATCCCTGCGGACCGCACGCCCCAAGTGTTCCGTAGCACCGCTGGCTCGTCTTCGTCCGAGGCAGCGAGGTACGAAAGGACGACGTGGTCGGAGCTAGATAGCTCCGACGCCTCGACCGCTTCAGCCTCCAGACGATCCAAGAGCGGCCGCAGGGCGCTGGCTAGCTCGGTTGAGGCGTCCTCCTCTTCAAGGAACTCAGCTCGCCCTAGGACACCTTCAACGAGGGTGTCGGTGTCAAGCACGGGAAGCTGGTTCGGTACGACGAGCGCGAGTGACCGAGCCGCCACACGCGCGCGGCCAGCCCGTCCAATTGCGTTAAGCAGCTGGCTTCGCTGTTTGGCGCGTTTCTCGGCCTGTGGTTCGTCCGGGTCGTAGCCGATTTCCGTACCACCGACGATCACTGTCGTGGCTGGAAGGTTTAGGCCCTGAGCCAGCGTTCCCGTCGCGAACAGGACCGAGATCCCGCCTTCGTCAAATGAGAGCTCGCTCGCTCGGCGCTCCTCCGACAGAAGGGCGGAAGTGTGACCCCCGCGCCCTTTCTAAGCGCATCTTCCAGCAGCGTCTCAACCCCAAGCTCAGCTGATGCGAGAGAAAGCAGCGCTGCGACTGAGTCGCCGAGCACGATCTCGCCGAATCCCGGCAGCGACATTGCGGCCATGAAGCAATCGTGCCGCGACCTCGTGAGAAACGCCATTACCTTCTGGCCCCGCTCTCCGAGCATCTGCGCGAGGCTTTCAACGGTCTCGCGGACGTTGGCAGAGCCCGCGTCGATGGAAACATCGCCGCCACCTCTAGGTCGACTGACGCGCATGGGAGTCAGCGCGCCGATTTTTACGACCGCGTAGTCGCGCGGGTCTCGTGAGGACCAGGGCCCATGAAGTCCAGCCAGCACGGCCAGGTGCCCGTCGAAGCTGACGTTGCGTCTTCGAACGGGGAGAGCTGCCAGCCTTTCGCCTGGCTCCCGCGCTGCCGTAAGTGTCTCTGCTCGATCGATACCAACGACGGCTCGCAGGGTCCGTGTAGGTCGCCACGGCTCGCGGATCACGATCGCATCGTGCGCAGATATGTCTGCGAGCCAGGCTGACAGGTCGTCGGGGTTCGATACGAGCGCCGACATAAACAGGAACGCCGCCTCCTCAGCGCGCGTCGCTATCTCCGCCAGTACCAGCTCCGTGAGGGCGCCACGCCCTCGCGGCTCTCCGAGAACATGGGCCTCATCCAAGACCACCAGTGCGAGACTCTCGAATGCCTCCGGGGAGTACTCGAAGCGCGAGGGAGCACTTCTCCGGGGTCATTACCAGCACTTGCCCGACGGCAATATCGTCGAGCGTCTCACTCGGAAGGCTCGTGTACTCGGCACCACCGAGGAATTGCCGAACCGTGATCCCTGGATGATCGCGGCGTAGCTGTCTTCGAATCTGACCGACGAGGGCGTTAGTCGGCGCGAGATATACAACCCAGCCACGGTGGACCGCGTGCTGAATTGCAAGGTCGGCCACAGCTGACTTACCAGCCCCCGTCGGCACGGCGACGACGGCACTCACCGGAGGGCCTGCCAGCGCCCTAGCTGCGAACTCAGCCGCGGCCGGCCAGAGAACCGGTTGCTCTGAGCATCTGCGCCGCAAGAACCGATCAAACAGATCGCGAGTAGGCGGAGCGGATACAGGAGCGCGGGCAGCTCGCGCGGACGACTCAACCATCGCGCGCGCAAGTACGCGTGCTAGGTGCTGAAGGTCGCCGTGATCTGCCACCGGAACCTCGTCAGGGTCGATGCGCAGATCGTCCGCAAGAGCGAGCAGCGCCTCGGCCTCGCCGCCGATGGCCGATCAGGTGTGCGGAGCCACCGATTGAAGCTTCCCACGAGGTCCCCGATCCGGAGCAGCAACCCCGCCTGCACGCGTTCGTGTAGATATGGCAATGCCGGTCGGTTCGCCTGGGCGTTCGGCTACCGGTCCTCCCCGCAGCAAAGCCAGGATCTGGCTGATCGCATACTGATCGAATGTCGAAAGATCGGGATCGACCGAGATGTTTCGGACTGCTACCGCAGCATTGGCGTCGTAGCCAGCAATCAAATAAGGAGGCCGATCAGGATCTGCTCAAACGCGTCGGGGTGATCGGCCTGATCGTTGAGGCCCAAAAGCTCTCCGGCGATGTCGAGCGACTCGGCGGCCACAAACGATGACGCGCGCTGATCGGCATTGCCAGGTCGGCGAGAAGAACGGCATGAACCTGAAGTGCCAGGGCCAGCCGTCGAAGTTCCGCGATCGTCGCGGTCGGATCGACCACAGCGGCGTCAAGTTCGCGGGTCTCGGCCACGTCTAGCCAGGCGCGAGACAACAGTCTGCGGACCTGATCTGAATCTAAACCGTCGAGGCTGGGAAGCGCATCGAGTAGCTGCTGGATTCCCCTGCCGTACATCAGATGACGATGGCGTCGATTGACGCGGGCATTAGTGAAGCGATGGTGTCGAAGAAGTGGGCGAAGTCGGCGAGGCGCAAGACCAGGACGCGCTTTCGTGCTACGGGAGGAACAAGGCGCTCCAATCGATCCTGCTACTTGCGGCGTCAAACTCGTCCTCGTGAACGATCGCCGGCAAGTAGCAGCGGTGGTCGCGCCAGAGATCCTCAGATACCTGCTCGACGAGATCGGCGGGCAGCACATCAGCAAGGAGGTCGATTGCATCCCTTAGGTCTGGACCCATCGCGCCCGCATCCACCGAGTCAACATGGCGCGGCATGGGTGAGCTCCTCGCTTCCCCGCGCCTTCGTCGCCTTTGTCTCGCCGATCGCTACTACGGCTAGATCGGTGTCCCGGTAGATCGCGACGCTGTCGAGTCCCTGCCGCTTCGGATGCGGATGCGGGCGCAGCAAAGCTACGACGTCGCCGCGAAGACAGTCGGAAACGACTGTCCGTCGGATGACCAAGAGAGCGTGCGTGAGCACCTCAGCGATCCACGGATCGCGGGAGGTCTGACGCCAATGCCGCAATTGCTCGACGTTCATGCCCGACGGGGCCGTGACCAGGCCTTCCACAAGGCTCCGAAGCTCTTCGCGCTTGTCGACACCTTGCATGCCGAGCCGAGCCGAAATCGTGGCGTCCTTCGCAACCCAGCCAGCTAGGAACCCAACCGCATACCGCGCGAGCGAGGTCGCCACTGTTGCGTCATCGAGGCCGGAAGCCACGACAACGGTGTGGGACGACGGACTGTCGACCTCGCGGAGGGAAACATGCTCGGCTATGTCGGCGAGCGCCTGCTCGATCAGCTCTTTTGGCGATTGCGCTTGTGGCGCATGGGGGGTTGCGGGGGACGTCATCTTGACTCCACGATGCGCTCGGTTGGAGCGGGCTGTCAACAGCGCGCACGACGATCCTAACCATTGGACTCTGGAGTTCGCCTGACGTGGGTAGGCGCGCAAGCCGGTACTTCCGGGCTTAGGCAGGGCTTGTGACCGATTGACCAGCGGCCTTCGGTCGCCGCATCCGAGCACCGCGACGATCGGGAGGCCTATACGCAGGCCAAGCAGAACGTCGCGAGGGTTCCTTATCTCCAGCTAGCGAGACGAGAGCGGGGCCTCGATAAGCCGTGCGACTCGCGGGAGCGAGGCTCTAAACGGGCGCCGATTGTGGCGCGTTGACGCAACGCGCAGCGCCGCCGCATACTGGCTGTCATCCGGCCGTATGACACCAGGTCGGACTCCTTATCGGCGATCGATCGCCAGGGCGGCTCCACGTCTCCGTCACGACCAGCGGGATCGAGCAGCGCGATGACCAGCCGGTCCAGGAGCGGGTTCGCAGGTCGTCCCGATCTCCCCGGTAATCGAGACCTTTTCCCGCTCTTTCTTCGACGAGCTCGGAGATGGCTTGCCGGGCGGCAATTTGCGGCGACGAATGGAGACCCCCGTGATCCGGAGCTAGGGGCGCCATTCACCCGATCCGGAGGAGCTTCAGACGACCCTCAACGTCGGCGGGCAACTCGGAGCGGGACCGACCGCCGTGCGCGAGCCCACTCCTTCTTTCGGAACTACAAGACCGAATACGGACGCGTTGAGGTCCTCCAAACTTAGGTCTAGTTGACGGGCAACCTCAGTGCGAGAGGTTCCCTCGGTCCGGAGCGCGGCGAATACCTTGTCCCCAGACCTGGGACGTCTCCCGGTCAATACCCCCCGGCTCACCGTCGCCAAAACCGCGCTGACCCAGTTGGATGTAGCTAGACCGAGCTTGCCACTCCGTCAGAAGCTCGAGCTTGGCTAGTCGCACGGCGAGGTTCATTGCCGCAACACGCCACCGCTTTCGTGCTTCGATAATTTGGGGCACCGAAGCGCCGTGGGGAATCGTCGCAAGAACGTCGCGCCTAGGCATAAGGAATGAGGCCCAAATCGTTGCGCCTCCTGCTCGGCAGGACGGCCTTTGGGACCGCCCCAGTAATGGAGAACGAGGTGCCCGAGCTCGTGCGCGGCATCCATGCGACTCCGCTCTGCGGTCTTCATTCCGTTCAGAAAGACATACGGTGTACGGTCGTGCCAGAACGAGAACGCGTAACCTCAGCGCACTCTTGCACCAGCGAGAAGACGCGCACGCCATGCGCCTCAAGCAAATGGACCATGTTCGGCGCGACCTGCTCCCCAAGTCCCCACTCGACTCGGACGGCCTCCGCTGCTGCTTCGGCATCCATACCCCGAAGGCGTGGCACCTTTACTTCAGCAGGTGGAAGACGCTGCGCCGAGCCCATGGTCTAGCTCAAGCGCTATGGCAGCGGCACCACAAGCTTGGTCGCGCTGGCGAGCGGTCATGCCACTAAGCGCGCGGAAGCTGACCCCGTCGATCGATGGCTCGTCGGCATCGTCCCTGAGAAAGAAAGCGACGGGGAACGCAAGCGCGGCGGCGATACGCTCGACTATGCCGTGATCGGGTTCTGTCTCGCCACGCTCATACCCGGTCAGCGTGCAGCGCTATCGCCGCCGCCTTAGCGAGTGCCGCTTTCGTATAGCCACGTCTTCGCCGCGCCAGGTCGAGGCGACTTGGGTTGAAGTGCGCCATTGAGCGCTACGGAGGACTGTCGGCGGGTTACGTCCACGTTGATGTCGGCCGCTTCGACCTAATCGAAGTCCACGATCTTGGTAGCGAACGGGATCGTCTCAAGCGGAAGTCGCTCCTGCCAGGCGGTCACCTGCTTGCCGGTCATCTCGCTAGGCGGCGGACTCGAGCCGATCTCTTTGCTGTCCCGGGCGTAGTAGTGCTGACGAAAGCCAGGTGGCGCGAGGCCCATCCTCGGATGAAGGTCCGAAGGCCGGGTCGGACCCCGCGAAGCTCAACTGCCGGTTTGCCTGAACAGCGCGATCAGTTGCCGGCCCGCGCGGGGTCTTGGTGCGCGGCGGTAGCCCATCGCCACAGCCGGTCTGAGACGTGCCGGCCATGATCGCGACCGCGTGGTGGCCGTCGGGGTCGACAACGCTCTCGAAGTTCTCGTTGCGGTAAGCTCCATCTGCGGATTCACCGGTCCCGGAGGTCTCCAGTTCCCTTCGCCCATGCCAACGTGCCTGGCAGGGACCGAGGATCGTGATCGGTACAGCTGGCTGCGTGGTTGTAGCTGATTCGCGGATCCGCTTCTCGCAAATCCGACGTGTCAAGGCCGAGTTGCTGGAGGCGTAGGCGGGCCTCAAGCTCGGGGAGAACGCTGCTGGGCACGGCCATCTGAGTTGAGACCTCCACGGTGGTTGCCGATTTTTGCGCCTCATCTGAGGAGGCGAAACTGGCGACCAGCTTACAAGTCGTTGAGGCGGATGTTCTGTGGTGTTCGTCCTGCGCGCGTCAATCGACGGCCTCAACGACCTGGCTTAGCCAGGCCGTGCCACTTGAGCCGAGCAGCATCCGATCGGTCTCGCGTGGCTCGACCATGCGCCATGCCCATATCCGGGTTCCGTTCGGGTCCCGCCCCTCGCACCATGCGTGCGCCAACTAGTCGCGTCGCTGACCGAGTCGCTCTTCGGAAACCCATGCCTCGACCTGATCGAGGTCAGACCCTTCATCGAGCCGACCGTTGATACTCGGGTCCACGAGGTAGTAGTGACCGTAGTCAGTGCACGCGGATCGCGTCTTCTGGACTTCCTGAGTTCGAGCCCCTGTCGTCTGAGCGCGGCGCGCAGTCTGTTTCGCGCACCTTGTCAGGGTTCGGCGCCGCCATTCGTCCCCATCCTTTATCCGTGCTGCATGCCATGCTGGAAGCGACCCTAGCGAAAGTGCTGGACCGCGTACTGCCGGTGGTGCGGGCCCGCTTACTTGGCTGCCAACAGTGCCTCAACCAGCAACCTGACGCGATTACCGTGCCCAGAAGACGCCGAAAGCCCGGCCTCCTCTCCGGAGACCGGGCCGGTTCGACCTTCGCTTCTATGGTGGAGCCAACCGGGATCGAACCGGTGACCTCCTGCTTGCAAAGCAGGCGCTCTCCCAGCTGAGCTATGGCCCCAGAACACCGATTCTACCGGCCACCTCAGGGCCGCCCCGCGCCTGGCGGCCTCCCGCCCCAGACCCCCACCGCGCTCGGCCGGAGCCCCCGAGAGGAGGAGCAGGGCCCCCCGGCGACTCCGGCCGCACGCTTTTCGCGGGAGCCCCCCTACGCCGAAACCGGCACCCCCCGCGCTTCCGCGAACGTGCCTGAGCACGCCGCGTGAAGGCTCATCTCGGGCAGGCCCTTCAGGCTCCGGACGCCGAGCCCGACGGTTTGCACCCGCGCGGTGCCCGGCAGAACCGCGAGCACCCGCTCGGTCAGCACGATCTCGCCCGGCATCGCCGCCTCGGCGATGCGCGCGGCGGTGTTCACGGTGCACCCGTACCAGTCGCCTCCGTGCTCGATCGCCGGGCCCGCGTCGAGCCCGATCCGGACCGCCGGGTGTCCGTCGTCGTCACTCCAAGCGAGCAGCCCCTGCGCAAGCCTCAGCGCGCGCACGCACTGCGTCGAGTGCACCATCACCGCGTCGCCGAGCGACTTCACCACGCTGCAGCGCTCCCGCATGGCGAGCCCGCGTGCGCGCGCGTGGAACGCGAGCGCGAGCGTGGCCGCCATCTCGTCACCTTGCGCGTACGTGTACTCGGTAAATCCGCACAGGTCCGCGAACAGGATCGCGTGCACTCCGCGGTCGCGTCGGCGTGCCGAGCGGGCGATACCGGTGATCCCGGTCATTGCCGATCGCCCTCCCGCTCGCCGGCCGGAGTGCGCAGACCTGCATCCCGGCGCGCCGGCCAGTCCTCGGCGGGCATCGCCCTGAACGCAGCATCCGGGATGTTGGACAGCCCGATCGCCGTGCGCGACCCTCGCTCGTCCTCGACCAGCAGCTCGACCTCAGCCGGGCCGCTCCGCTCCGCACGCAGCAGCTTCGGAGCGCGGATCAGGTGGCGCAGAGCCCCCATTCCGGTTCGCAGCGTCACGGTCACACTCAGCAGGTCCTCGCGCTCGCTGTAGCCGATCGCGATCAGCGGCCGGCCGAGGGCGACCACCCGGCCGCTGTGCCGGGAGACGTTCGCCTCGACACTCGCGAGCACGACCGTTCCGGCGGGTGCGAGCTCGGCGAGGAATCCGCTCCACGCGCTCCAGTCGCGCTCGCCGCTGGCGAGCGCGGTCTGCGAACGCCAGGGGCGCAGCACGCGGCTCGAGGAGCTGATCCGGCTGCCTACGGTTGACATAGACCCGACGGTACGCCCGCAGGAACCCGATTACAGCCCCCCCTGGGGGGCGCGTCTCACACCTTCTCGAGGCCCCGCTCACGCATCCTCTGGCGCGTGTGACACTACGGCGACCCTCGTCGGCTCACGCCCTCGAGCCGCGCGTGCGTGACGGCTGGGAGCCGGCCCGGCGCACACGCTCCATGGCGTCTCCGGGGCCCTTCCACGACGCCCGGGACGCCCACGGCGCGAGCGGCCCTCAAACGCGCGGCGGCGGAGGCGCGCTGAACTCCCCGGGACCGGGCGCCGGCGCCGGCCGCCCGGTCGCCCGCGGCTCGACCCCGCTGGTGCTCCACGCGAGCCCCTCGCACACGACCGGGTACACGTCGTCCGCCGCATCGCGGCCGATGACCGTGTCGAAGTGCCCATACCCCTCCAGTTCGACGAACTTGGCGTGAACCCCGAACTGCGAGAGGAACGCCGCTGTGCGCTGCTGCCCGCCCGGATCGAACATCTGGTTCTCGCTGCCGGCCAAGAGCGTGAACCGCGTACCCCCGCTCCGCGGCGGCTGCGCCAGGTACCCGGGCCGGTCGTGTCGTTCGCTCGCGTCCTTGCGCCCGGCGACGATCCGCCCGTAGCGCGTGCTCTCGGCCACCTGGCGGATCAGGCTGAACGGCGTGTAGCCGAGCTCGCGCGCGGTCCATGCGTGAACCTGGTCGTCGAGGTTCTCGTGCTGGGCGAGCACCTCGGGACCCGAGCCGTACATGAAGTTCGCGACCTGGCACGGTCCGTTGCGGCACTGGCGCTGCACCAGCGAGGCGACGCGCGCGAGCATCTCGCCCGCCGGCGTCTGCGCGCGAATCCCCCACTGCGGGTCCGCGCCGCGACCGATCAGGCTGAACCCGGGAACGAGCATCCGCTGCTTGGTCCAAGCCCGGCCTGAGACTTTGAAGTAGAGAGAGATGTTGCTCGATACGACATCGCTCACGGCGCCGGGTTCGAGATGCCCGGCGACCGCGGCCATCAGGAAGCTCACCGAGCCCATGCAATGTACGAACGCCCGCACCGGACGCCCGCCCGTCAGGTCCCTGATCGTCTGTACCGCCTGGGGGTGGTCGTGCTCGGCGACCTCGTCGAGCGTGTAGGAGTTGGGCGGGAAGTCGATCGAGGCGCGCCAGTTCTGCACCCACACGTCGTAGCCCCTGCTCAGCAGGTGGTCGACGAGCGAGACGCCGCGCGGCTGCCCGTAGAACATCTGCGCGCGCATCCCCGCGCCGTGGTTGAGGAGAACGGCGGGCCTCTCGGCGGCCTGCACCTCCTCGAGCGTCTCGCGTGCGTCCCACAGATGGTGGAGCGTGAGCGGGAAGGTCAGGTCCTCGACCTCGTAGGGGACCACCTCGCGCATCAGGTTGTACCGGCCCGTGCGCGCGGGGTCTTCTTCCTCACGCCCCGGGACCGTTTGCGGGTCGCCGATCCTCGGCGCCGTCCACGGCGGCGCCGGCCGGTCGACCGGAAAACTGGGGCGGCCGTCGCGCACCGGCCGCCCCCAGTAGGCCCTCGCGAGCCCACCGACGAAGATCTCGAAGAAGCGACCGACGTCCTCGGCCTTCTGGCGCAGGCTCCCTTCGGTGCCGCGGAAGCTCCCGACCTCCCGCGCGAACCCGAGCGGGCTCAGTTCAGGATCGCGGTCGCGTATGGCTCCCCCGGATCAGGGGCGGCGACGTCGCCCGCAAGCCCCGCGGCGTCGGGGTCCGCGTCGGCGCCTCGCGCGGCAGCAGGCTCCGCCGGTCGCGCGGCGTCCGGATCGCGGGCGCGGCCCTCACCCACGCGCTCGGCCACGCCCGGGTCCCCGGCGCCGCCCTCAGCCGGCGGAGCGACCTCCCATCCACGCTCGGGCGAGAACCCTTCTCGCACGCTCCACAGCCCGCGCTCGGTCCACCACCCTTGGTACACGTGCGCGAACAGCGTGGTCGTGTCCGCCCACGAGTCATACCCCGGGTCGTTCTCGACCAGCTTGAACGCCGCGACATGGAAGTGGCGCCCCAGCTCGTCTTCGACATCGACGTCGTAGCGCATCCGCAGGTGCAGCTCGTCGACGAGCGCGTCGGCGGCCGCCAGCAGTTCGAACTGCCCCCGCAGCACCGGCATCCGTCCTTCGAGCTCCGGGCATTCGAACAAGCTGCCGGGTTCGATCCGCGCGAGACGGCGCTCGGCGCCCGCGAACTCGTCCATGTCGTCGATCTGCAGGAACAGCGACAGGCTCGCGGTCGACTCTTCGCGCACGCCTTCGAGCCACGCCTGGTTGAAGTCGGTCTGCTTCAGCGACACGTGGCCGTCGAGCTGCTCCGACCACCGCACCCCGCCCACGCTAGGCCTCCTCCGCGCCCGCGGGCGCCTCCGCGCCGGGCGGCCCGGGCGCCGGCCTCGGCACCGCCTCCGCTCCGGGCGCCACAGGCGCACGAGCCCCGCGCGGCGCACCACCAGCCGCCGGGCCCGCCACGGTCGCCTCGGCCCCGTCCGCCGCAACGGGCGCCGCCCGGGCCGCACCTCGTTCCCGCATCCGCGCCCCGGCCGCCTCCCCAATCCGATAAGCGAGCGCGGCGATGGTGAAACTCGGGTTCGGCCCGACCGGCCCGGGCATCACAGACCCGTCGGCCACGAACAACCCCTCGTGCCCGAACACCTCGCCGTTCCGGTCCACCACGCCCTCGCTGGGCCGCTCGCCCATCGCGCACCCCCCGAGCGGGTGAACCGTCGTCCCGCGCAGCCGCGCCCGCATGCCCCCCGACCGCGGCCAAAGCACCCCTTCGAGCTCGTCCGCCACCTCGCCGGCGGCCTCTTCGGCGCGTTTGAAGTGCTCGCTCGAAGCGGCCGGGTCCCAGCTGAGCGCGAGCCCGTCGTGGTCGAGGCGCATGCGCCCGCCTGGCCGGTCGATCCCCATCGCGAGCATCGGCAGCATCGACTCCGACGCGCCCACGTCGCCGAGCGCATCCGAGAGCTCGCCGCTCACACGCCCGGGCGGGGCTTCGCCCCGCAGCCGGCGCGCGAGCCCCGCTCCCACCGCGTGCCACGCGAGGCCGGGAAGCACCTTGCCCGCCGCCGGCAGCTGCCAGCCCCACTCGGAGACGACCGGGCCGCCGGCGTCCTCGAGCCACATGGACTGCTCGCCCTCGCCGCTGTGCGCGTAGGCGGTGATCGTCGGGCCGCGGCTCGGCGCGAGCACGCGCCGCGTGCCGTCCGGCAGCTCGCACTCCCGCGCGAACAGCAGCGCGTCGCCGTTGCTCGAGAAGCCGCTGCCGAGCATCCCGCTCATCCGCGGCAGCGCCGGCCGGCTGCGCAGGAGCAGGCGCGTCGAGCCGAGAGCGCCGCCCGCGAGCACGACCACCCCGGCCCTCACGCTCGCCCTCGACACCGCCTCCGGATGCAGCAGCGCGCGGTCGCGCTCCGCCTGCACAGCGTCGTTGGCGCGCGCGAGCACCAGCTCGCGCGCATCCAGGTGCTGGAGGTAGCGCACCTCGTAGCCGCCCTCGTCAGACGGCGTCACGGCGACCGCCTCGCAGCAGCAGCGGATCGTGCCGCCGCACCGCAGCGCGAACTCACTCAGGAAGTTGAAGTCGAGCGTGTTCTTCGCTCCCTCGTTGCAGCCGACATCGCACTCCCCCGAGAGCGTGCACGTGCGGCGCACGCGCCCGTGCAGGTTCTCGCCCTCGATCCGCGCCCCCGGCTCGACCCCTCCCGCTCCGGCGAACGTGACGGCGATCTCCGCCAGCTCCGGCTCGCCGATGCCGCCCGCCCGCCGGACCGCCTCGCGGAACTCATTGGTCTTCGGCACCGCGGGCGCTCCGAACGGCGGCGAGTGGTACTCCTCGGGCAGCGGCGTCGGCAGCAGCCTGGCGGCGACCTCGCGGTAGCCGTCCGTCAGCTCGGCGAGCCCGATCGGCCACTCGCGCTCCTCGCCGTCGACGTCGCGGTAGCGGAACGTGTCGGCCGGCTTCTCGAGCATCACGTTCGCGTAGATCAGCGAGCCGCCGCCGAGCCCGCTGCAGACGAGCACCTTGCAGTGCGCGAACGACCACGCCTCGTACATCCCGAACAGCGAGCTGTGCGGGTCCCAGAATCCCGAGGCGATCTCGGCCGGCGTGCGGGGGAACGAGCCGGGCGGATAGGGCATCCCGCGCTCGAGCACGAGCACCCGGCACTCGGGATGCTCTTTCTGCATCCGCCAAGCCGCGACTGCGCCGCCGAAGCCCGAGCCGATCACCACCGCGTCGAAGCTCTCCACCTGACCCCCCAGCTCGCAGGACACCCAGACGCTGGATCGACTCTACTGAACCTGTCGAACTGCGGAACCCACCCAAGGTGCCACATCTCACACCTCCGCGGGCGGCATCGGGGTTACGATCCGCCCATGCCTCGAGACCCTGAGGCGGACAGGTCGCGCAGCGACAACTGGGGGGCCATCACGGCGCTGATGACTGTCAAGCGCTGCCGTCTGTGGCTGCTCCGGTTCAACTTCTGGATCGGGCACAAGACGAACTTCTTCGTGCAGCCGCTGTTCCGCATGCGCGTCGTCGCGATGGCCCGCTGGACGCTCATGCCCCCGGGCCCCGAAGGGCACAAGCTCGTGTTCGAGACGAACTGGAGCGGCCCGCACGAGAGCTACATCCCGGACTTCGCGCAGGTCATGAAGGTCCAGTGGCGCTCGATCTTCGACAACGTCGTCGGCTATCCCGGCCCGGTGCCGAACACGGAGATGGTCGAATACGTCGACGAGGTCGACAGGGGCACCGACCACTACTGGTCCGACTACGACGCGCGCGCGACCACCCAGGTGATCGACGCCTCGCTGAAGCTCAGCGGCAGCTTCGCGAAGTTCGTCGCCGAGACGCGCGGCCTGCCCCCCGACCTGCTGCTTGCGCGCTGGCGCACGTTCACGGGCGAAGTCGGGAACGAGCTCTAGCGATGGGCGAAGTGGTCCTCATGACCCCGGTCGACCCGTCGCGGGCACAAGAGCTCCAGGAGTACCTGCGCGACCTGCGCACCCATCCGGGCGAGCGCAGCCCGTTCACGATGGAGCCGCGCCGGACGCACTTCGCGCGCTTCGTCGTGCTCGACCTCGACGGTCCGAAGCTGATGTTCACGAGCCGCTTCGACGGCGAGGAGCGCAGCTACCTCGAAGCGATCGCCGAGGTGCCCCGGGCGCTCGAGATCTTCGAGCGCTGCACGCGCCCGTCGCCGCTCACGCCCGAGACGCTGCGCGACTACCTCTTGAACGACCGAGATGCGCGGGTCCCGGTCTCCTACGTGCTGCCGTGGCAGGAACCCGACACGGTGGCGAACATCAACCGGGCGATCGAGCTGCGCGGCGAGCTGGCCGAGCTCGCGGTCAAGGCCGAACAGCTCGACCCGGTCGACTTCGCCCACGAGCTGCGCCAGCTGCCGGCGGCGAGGAGGCTGCTCGCGCGATGACGTTCAACCCGGCCGACACCCAGGGGAACATCCTGCGCGGTTACCGCCACCTGCACCACGCCGCCTACGTGTTTGCGCGCTTCGAGGACGTCGATCGTGCGCGCGCGCTGCTCGCGAAGCTCGTGGCTCCCGACGCCGAGGGCTGGCAGAAGGTGATGAACGCCGAGCCCTGGGGCGACAAGAGCCGGGTCCACGAGGCGCTCAACCTGGCCCTGACCGCCGAAGGGGTGGAGCGGCTCGGGTGGTCCGAGGACTTCGTGCAGTTCGCCGAGTTCAACGAAGGCATGGCCGCGCGTGCGACAGAGCAGCTTCACGATACCGGAGAGAGCGCGCCCGAGCACTGGGAGCCGGAGCTGCTGGCGCCCGCCGACGTGCTGTTCGTGCTCTACGCCGACCACCAGGACCTGCGCGAGGAGCGGCTGCGGGGGCTGCTCGAGCTGCTGCCCGCGCACGGGCTGGCGGAGGTGCACCGCCAGAGGGCGGGCAAGCTGAAGCCCGAAGAGCCGGGCTTCGGCTCGCGCGAGCAGTTCGGCTTCCGTGACGGCTTCTCGCAGCCGGTCGTCGAGGAAGGCGGAAGCGAACGCCAGGTCGACGGGGAGGGGCTCCTGCGCTGGCCGCCGCCGCTGGACTGCTGGCGGGCCGTCAAGCTCGGCGAGTTCCTGCTCGGGCACACAGACGAGGACCGCCAGCCGGCCGGCACCGACAACGCCGCCTCGCCGCTCTACAACGGGACGTTCATGGTGTGGCGCAAGCTGCGCCAGGACGTCGGCGCGTTCAAGCGCTACTTCGACGGCTTCGGCGAGCAGTCGGAGGAGCTCGCGGCAAAGGCCGTCGGGCGCTGGCGCAACGGGACCTCACTCGAGGACGCGCCGTGGGCAGCGCCGCCCGAGCGCGATCATGACTGGAAGCCCGACAACGACTTCTCCTACGCGAACGACGGCGACGGCGCGCGCTGCCCGATCGGCGCGCACGTGCGCCGCGCCAACCCCCGCACGACGCTCGGCTGGGGCACGGTGCGCACGCGCCGCCACCGCCTGATCAGGCGCGGTTTGCCCTACGTCGACGACGAGGACAACCGCGGTCTCATCTTCGTGTGCTTCAACGCGAGCATCGGCCGCCAGTTCGAGCTCGTCCAGGGCGACTGGCTGATGGACGGAGACGCATTCGGGCTGGGAACCGAACAGGATCCCCTCCTGGGCGAGAATGGAGAGGGGGATATGCTCCGTGTCCCCTCGCAGGGTGCTCGCGCCGCGCGCTTCTTGCCCCGCGACGGCGGTCGCTTCGTCTACACGCTCGGCGGTCGTTACCTGTTCATGCCCGGGATCGCTGCGCTGCGGCGGATGGCCGCCGGCCCGCCCTCGCAGGAGCGGCTGCGCACCCCGTCGCTCCCGACGGCCGTGGTCGGCTTCACGACCGGGGTCATCTACTCCTCAGTGCGACGAAGCCTCGACAAGCGTCGCCGCGTCGACGACTAGCCCCATCCCGAGCTTGTGCGCGATGTTGCGCGCCCGGCGCGCGAGCAATGCGACCTGCTCGCGGTCGGCGCACGGTTCGCTCGCCAGCAGCAGCCGCGCCTCGTCGAGCGCGAGCAGCGCGAGCGACGGCCGGGCGCCCGCGCCGTCCGCCTGCTCGCGGGCGCGAAGCAGATGGCCGCGGGCGGCGCCATAGGCGCCGGTGACCGTCGCGAGGCGCGCGAGCGAGCGGCTCACGGGCCACAGCGCCGCCGAGTTGGGCGAGACCACCCAGCGGCCCTCGTAGGGGAGGAGCCATTCGTAGAGCTTGCGCGCGTGGCCGGCGTCCCCGAGTTCGGCGGCCGCCTCCCCGAGCAGTGCGAGCGTGACCACGTGGACGTTGTCGAACGGCATCCCCGCGAGCCCGCGCGCGAGCACCTCCTCGAGCTCGGCCCGGCACTCCTGCTCGCGGCCGTTCTGTACGTGCATCAGCGCGAGCACCCCGCGCATCCCGACCATGCCCGGGTTGGCGGCCGCGATCGCGCGCACCGAGCTCTCGAGCTCGGCCACGCGCCCTTGCTGCAGGCGGATCGTCAGCAGCTGTGTGACCGCGGCGAGCTCTCCGACGCTGCCGCGCACCCGCAGCCCGATCTCATAGGACTCGGCGTTCAGCCGTTCGGCGTCGGCGAAGCGCCCCTCGGTGCCCGCCAGGCTCGCCTTGTGAAGCGGCAGGAACACCATCGCGCGCGGCTGGCGCAGCTCGCTCGCCATCTGCTCGATGCGCGCGATCTCCTGTTCGGCGTCGGCGAAGCGCCCGAGCTCCTGCATCTCGATCACGCGCCAGTTGCGCACCAGGATCTCGAGCTCGATCTCGCCCAGCTCGCGGCAGAGCGCGACCAGCTCCTCGGAGGTGCCGATGTCCTCGACCGCCGAGCGCGGTCCCCAGCGGGCGAGCAGGTAGCGGCCGAGCACATACGCGAGCATGTGCCCCGATTCGGCGCTCCCTTGGCGCTCGTGGTTGGTGCGCGCGAGCGCGAGCGCCTCCTCGGCGAGCCTCAGGCGCCGCTCTTCCTGCCCGCTCCAGTAGAGCGCGGTCGCGAGCAGCCCCTTGACGCATGCGAGCAGTCCCGGCGAATCCCCGTCGGCGAGCTGCTGCTCGGCTTCCTCGGCGAGCCGCACGAGCGGCTCATCGACGCCGAACGTGAGCCCCCAGATGTTGCTCGCGAGCGCCGCCCGCGCAAGGCCCTCGTGGTCGCCGCTCGCGCGCGCGGTGGCGGCGGCGCGGCGCAGCGTCTCGCGGGCCCGCTCGGTGTCGCCGACCCGCATCTGGGCGTCGCCAAGCGCCTGCAGCAGCTCGGTCCGGTCGCGGCCGCGGCTCGCGTCGAGCAGCTCGAGCGCGCGCCCGTAGAGGGTCACCGCCTCGTCGTAGGCGAACGTGTCCGCGGCCCGCTTCGCCGCGCGCCACGCGTAGCTGATCGCGCGCTCGGTCTCGCCCGCCGGGGCGGCTTCCAGGAAGTGGTAGGCGAGCTCGGCGAGGCCTTCGCCCGCGGCGGCGTCGTAGGTCTCGAGCAGCGCCTCGCCGACGGCCGCGTGCAGCGCGCAGCGGCGGCTGCGCGGCAGCGCCTCGTACAGCGCGGTGCGCACGAGACCGTGGCTGAAGGCGTAGCCGTCGAGCGGCTCGCCCGTCGGGCGGATCAGCCCGCTCGCGACCGCCTCGTCGAGCAGCTCGAGCAGGTCCGCGGGCGGTATCTGAGCCGCGTGCGAGAGCGTCCCGGCGCGGAAGCGCGGTCCGATCACGGCTGCAACGGAGAGCGCGCCGTGCGCGCGCGCCGACAGCGGCGCGAGGCGCTCTGAGATCGCGTCGCTGATCCCCTGAGGGAGCGGCATCGTCTCGAGCTCGGCGCTCGCCTCCTGCAGCGGACCGCGCGACTCGATCAGGTTCAGCAGCTCGGTCACGAACAGCGGGTTGCCGGCGCTCACCCCGTACACCCGGTCGGCGAGCTCTGCCGGCGGCTCGCCCTCCACTCGCCGGGCGACCAGCGCGCGCACGTCGTCACGGTCGAGCGCCGCCAGCGACACGCGCCGGCTCGCGCCCGCCAGGTCGGCGAGCGGGGAGACCTGGGCGACCGTGTCGGGAGCCGCGCCCGGCCGCAGTTCCCCCTCGCGGTAGGTGCCGAGGATCAGCACGCCGTGGTCGCGAAGCTGGCCGGCGACGAACGCGAGCGCGCGCAGCGTCGCCTCGTCGGCGTCCTGCACGTCGTCGAGCACCACCACGAGCCCCGACGGCTCCGCCGCGCGCCACAGCAGCTGGGCGAGCGCGTCGTAGAGGTGGAGGCTCCCCTCGCCGAGCTGGCGCTCGGCGCCGCCGAGCTCGGGCGCGATCGAGCCGAGCAGCCCCGCCTCCTCGCCGAGGCTCTGCAGCCGCTCGGCACCGCCCGGCGCACGTACGAGCGCGCGCACGACCTGCGCCCAGTGCCAATAGGGCGGCGCCGACTCGCCGAAGGCCCCGCCGGCCGCCCACGCGACCGGCACGCCGAGCCGCACCGCCTCGTCGCACACGCGCCGCGCGAGCGCCGTCTTGCCGATCCCGGCCTCGCCCGCGAGCATGATGAGCTCGCCACGGCCGCGCATCGCGCGGCGCAGCCCGGCGAGCAGCAGCCTTTCCTCGGCCACGCGCCCGACGACAGCGACCCGCTCGGGCTCTGGCTCCACGCGCGGCGCGGCGGCGGCCCGCCGGGCGCCGGGGTCGAGTACCCGGCCCACTGCCTCTGCGAGCGCGCCCGCGCTCGCGGGCCGGTCCTCGCGCGACTTGGCCAGCGCCGACGCGAGGACGCCGTCGAGCTCCGCTTCGAGCCACGGCGCCGCCTCGCGCACGGAGCGGTAGGGCGCCCGCAGGTGTGCGTGGCGCAGCTCCTCGTCGGAGTCCCGCACGAACGGCGGCGCCCCGGTCAGGCACTCGTAGATCAGGCAGCCCAGCGAGTACACGTCCGAGCGCGCGTCCTCGTCCTCGCCGCGGAGCCGCTCGGGCGGGATGTAGGGGAGCGAGCCTCGCACGCCCTCCTCCCCGTCCTCGATCGCGCGCGTGCCGCGCGCCAGGCCGAAGTCGCCCAGGTAGACCCGCGGCCGCTCCGCCGCACGGGCGTCCTCGACGAGCACGTTGCTGGGCTTGACGTCTCGGTGCACGAGCCCGAGCGCGTGGGCGGCGTCGAGCCCGCCGGCCAGCTGGCGCAGCACCGAGGACGCCGCCTGCGGCTCGAGCCTGCCCTCGCGCAGCAGCAGCGCGCGCAGGTCGCCGCCCGGCACGTGGCGCATCGCGATGAACAGCACGCCTTCGGCCTCGCCCGCGTCATAGACGGGCACGACGGCGGCGTCCTCGAGGCGCGCCGCGAGCCGCGACTCCGCCAGGAAGCGCGCCCGGAACTCGGGGCTGTCGGCCAGCTCGGGGGCGAGGATCTTCAGCGCGACGTCGCGCCCGAGGCTCAGCTGCTCGGCACGGTAGACCGTGGCCATCCCGCCGTGCCCGATCACCGAGTCGACGCGATAGCCCGCGATCGCAACGTCGATGCGAAGGCCAACCCCCTCTGTCACGATCCCATCTTCCCACCAACGGAGCGATCTGCACCCTCGGAATGACCTCCCAAGGGCAAACGGGCCCCGTGGCCGCCACGCCCCGCGAGCTCCAGCAGGTACTGGCGGCTGAACGCTCCGGTCACGCCTTCGTGCAGTGGCGCGACGACGGCCGCCTGCGTGTGCTGCTGCTCGGCGAGAACCCGCGCGTGATGATCGGCCGCGACGAGGGCTGTGAAGTGCACGTCGGCGAGGATCCCGAAGTCTCGCGCGTGCACGCGGCGCTCGAACAGATCGGCGGCGAGTGGTCGCTGCTCGACGACGGCATCTCGCGCAACGGCTCGTTCGTGAACGGCAAGCGCGTGCTCGCGCGCCAGCGTCTGGACGACGGCAGCCGCGTGTGCGTCGGCTCGACCGAGCTGATCTACCGCGGCGGCAGCGCTCCCCGCGCGCCCGCGACGCAGTCCGCCGCATCGCAGACGGCCAACGTCTACGTCTCGGAGACCCAGCGCAAGGTGCTGATCGCGCTGTGCCGCCCGGTGCACGAGTCCGAGTCGGCCACCGCCGCCACCAACCGGCAGATCGCCGCCGAGGTCAACCTCAGCGTCGACGCAGTCAAGTCGCACCTGAAAGCGATGTTCGAGAACTTCGGCCTGCGCGAGCTGCCCCAGAACGAGAAACGCGCGCGGCTCGTCTCCTCCGCGCTCGCGGGCGGCGTCGTCTCGCCGCGAGAGTTCTAGAGGGCCTGCGCGAGACGGCGGCCGTAGCCGTTCACGTACTCGGTCGGGCGCCACCCGGCGAGAAACGTGCGCGCCGCCTGCTCGCCTGAGTTCAGCAGCCACTGGCGCTGCTCGGCGTCGAGGCGGAACTCGGTCGTGCCGATCGTGCCGGCCGAGATCGCGCAGGTGCGCACGTAGGTCGCGTGGGCGACCCAGAACGTGTCCCAGGCGTCCATCGCCGTCTCGACGATCTCGGCTCCCATGCGAAGCGGCCAGCCGAACGCTTTCTCGGCCTCTGAGAGGCCGCCTCCGAGACCGCGCCCTCCCACCAGCTTGAAGCCGAACGTGGGCCGCTGCGGATCGCGGTCCTCGACGTCGAAGATCCACACCGGGAAGTTCGACAGCACGCCGCCGTCGACGATCGTGGACTCGATGCCGGTCTCGTGATGGACGAGCGTGACCGGCTCGAAGAAGTACGGGATCGACATGCTCATGCGGACCGCGTCGGCGACGCGGTAGCTCGCCGCGTCGATCGGCTGCTCGCTGCCGGGCGCGCGGTATTCGCCCAGCGCGTCGGGCAGCACCAGCATTTCGCGCCGCGTGATGTCGGTAGCGATCACCTTCAGGACGCGTCCGGCCGCCTGCACGTCGGCGAACGTCCGCCCGGCGGTCTGCTCGGCGAACCAGCGCCGGAACACCTCCCCGCGCGCGAGCCCGTGATGGCGGATCAGGTTCACGCCGCCGCTCAGCACGGGGCCGGCGGGGCCCCAGTCCTCGAAGCTCGCGAAGTCGGTCTGGCCGATCAGCGCCGCCGTCTCCTGCGCGCTGTGACCGCAGGCGAGGTAGGCCGCGACGATCGCGCCCGCGCTCGTCCCCGCGAGCTGGATCCACTCGTCGACGTAGCTCTCGGGATGGCGCTCGCGGTCGGCGAACTCGAGCAGCGCACCCGCCAGGCCGACTCCCTTGACGCCGCCGCCCTGGAAGACGCCGTCGGCCTGGTGCGCCGTCACGCCGGCCATCATTCGGCCCAGGGCCCCACGCCGGCGACGCGCTCGACGGCGATCCTCATCCGCACCCCGGGGGGCGGATCGTCCATCGCCGGGAAGCGGACGTCCGGGCCGAGGTACACGTGCGCGAGCTCCTGCAGCAGCTCGGGCGCCCCGCCCTGCTCGATCGTCGCGGTGCCGTCGATGACCAGGTACTCCTTGAGTCCCGGCGGCCTCACGCGGCTGCCCTCGAAGGAGATCGTGACGCGCGGGTCGCGCCGCACGTGTTCGAGCTTCATCTGCCCCGGGTTCAGGTGGGCGGTCAGGAGCTCGTCGCCGTCGACCGCGACCCACACGCACGTGACGTGCGGCGCGCCGCTCGCGCGCAGGGTCACGAGGTGGCCGAGGGCGCCCCCCCGAATCAGCTGCTTCGCGCTTTCGGCCAGTTCCATCCCGCAGAGCCTAATGCGAGCGCCAGCGGCATTTCCACCCCCCTCGCCGGAGGGCCGCGAGACACGCTTTGCCCGAAAGGGACGACACGACGCGCCGCACCGGCGCCCGTTTCGGGCAACGCGGCTGTCGTCCCGAGACGGCGCCGGAAGTGTCACATTGGTGCAGCTCCTGGGGTGAAGATCAGTCATACGTCCATGCCCTCTTCCCCGATGGTGAAAACGCTGTAGCTTGCCCCACCCGAGACGGCCGGACAACAGTAGACAGCCCGACCGCTCTCGTGGATTAAATGGTAAAAGCGGGGCAGACCAGCCGCATCCGCGGTGCTGGTGAAGTTTCACTCCATGTCGGTCCGCTGCGGCGGTCGTGATGGTGTGCGCCTGCCTGGATGGCAGGTGAACCAGGAAGGGAGCTCCGGGATGCGACCCGCAGGGGGGAACACATGACAGCACAGCTGACGCACCCAGATCGGTTCACACCGACTCGTGATGAAGGGGGTGAAGACGCACATGCGCCGGCGGGCGGCCCCGAGCCGCGAGTTCCGTGGCGGCGCATCACGGGGGTGGCCGGGCTCGACTCGCATCCGCGGGTGAGCGTCGTGATTCCAACACTCAACGAGGCCCGCAACCTGCCGCACGTGCTGGCCGAGATGCCCGACGGGGTGCACGAGGTCGTGATCGTCGACGGGCGCTCGACCGACGGCACCGCGGACGTTGCGCGCAGGGTTCTGCCCGGCGCGAGGATCCTCTCGCAGGAGGGTCGCGGCAAGGGCGACGCGCTGCGCCTCGGCTTCGAAGCCGCGACCGGCGACATCCTCGTGATGATGGATGCCGACGGGTCCGCGGACCCGGCCGAGATCCCGCGCTTCGTGCAGGTGCTGCTCGAAGGGGCGGACTTCGCCAAGGGCACGCGGTACCGCGCCGGTGGCGGCAGCGCCGACCTCACGCCGCTGCGCAGCGCCGGCAACAGCGCGCTCAGCGCGACCGTCAACGTGCTGTTCGGGACCTCCTACTCCGACCTGTGCTACGGCTTCAACGCCTTCTGGCGCCACTGCCTGCCGGCGATGGACGTCGACTGCACCGGCTTCGAGGTCGAGACGCTGATCAACATCCGCGTCGCCCGCGCCTCGCTGACGGTGTGCGAGGTGTCGAGCTACGAGCGCTCGCGCATCCACGGCGAGAGCAACCTGCGGACCTTCCGCGACGGCGGGCGCGTTCTGCGCACGATCCTGCGTGAGCGGGTCCGCACACGCCGGCCCGGCACGAGCACCTCGCTGCTGCCGCGGATCCCCTACCAGCACGAGATGGCGCTCACGGGTGAGGCGGCATGAGCGGCCCGGGTCACGAGATCGGTGCCCGCCGGCCGCTGAGGCTGCGCGGCTTCACGTCACGCAAAGGAGGGACGATGTCCCGGATCAGAGCGATCGCGGCGTGCGTGATGTGCGCGTCGCTGATAACCGCCGCACCCGCGGCGGCAGGTGAAAAAGGGCCGAAGGTCCAGGGTCCGCAGACGATCAAGCTGCGCGCCCACGCGAAGAACATCTCGGGCTACGCGGGACCGGTGAACACGGCCGGCATCCTGCCGACCGGGACGCTGTATGTGGCCGAAGTGTCGGGCGCGGTCAGCTATTACGCCAGGCGCCAGTACTCGCGGCCGAATGGCCTGTGGGACACGGTCTGCGGCGAACCGCTGCTCAACGCGAAGGGCGCGCCGCTCGGCATCGACGCGGAATTCGTGTTCGCACGGCCGTGGACGAGCCCGTGCCCGCGCAAACTGCCGGTTCGCTGGGACAACTTCGAACTCAGCGCCGACAACGGTGGCACCTATGCGCACCCTGCGCCGCTCAACGGGCCGTTCACGGCCCCGACGCCTGGGCACCGCTACAGCTACGCGCTCGTCGGCGTGAGCAAGTTCGCGCTGTTCCGGCTGCGCGACGTGCCCGGCGGGCACCCCGCTACAGAAGACAACTATGGGGCGCTCACGATCCAGATCCGCAAAGCGGTGGCAGCCGACTGCGGTGGCACCAACTACCTGCTCTTCGGTAAGAGCACGGAAGCCGAATGCCTCGCAGCGGTCTAAGGGGGAGCGAGGGCGAGCGCACCGCCCCCGCGTGCCTACCGGCCACCCGGCCCGCAGGGGGCGGGCCGGGTGGCTCATCGTCGAACGGAGCGCGATGGGTTGACCTCGGCGCGCTCTGATCCCCCCTGGTCGCGGTCCTCGTGCGCAAACCCGGATCGCGGCGTCTGGCCCGCGGCCGCGCTGCGGCCTGCGCCGGCGTTCGCCGCGCCGGCCGCACGCAGCTCGGGCTGGCCCGCCCGCCCGGCGCCGGGCCGCGCCGCGTTCGCGTCCTCCGCCCCCGCCGCCGCGCCCGTGGCCGCGCCCGCCCTCCCGGGTGCTGTCGCGGGCCGGCGGCAAGCGCAGGCGCCGTCCGGCGCCCGGCGGCGCCCGGCGCCCCCATCGATCCCGGCGCTGTACGCGCTGCTCGTCGCGGTCTCCCTGCTCGCGCTCGCGCTGATCGACGACGGCGGGCGCGGCGGGGCGCGCGACACCGGAACCCTGTTCTGGCTGCCGCTGCTGGCGATCGTGCTGCCGGCCGCGTTCAGGCTGCTCGGCCACGACGCCGGCGCTCGCGAGCGGCTCGGTCTGCTGCTGTTGCTCGGCCTCGGGCTGTACGTGGCGAAGGTTCTCCTCAGCCCGGCCGAATTCACCTTCTCGGACGAGCTCAGCACGCTGCGCAGCACGGCCGACATCGCGCGCACCGGGCATCTGCTCACGCCCAACTCGATCGCCGTCGGCTTCTCGCTGTACCCGGGCGTCGACCTGTCGGCTCTCTCGGTCTCCCAGGCCGGCGCGCTGCCGCCTTTCACGGCCGGGCTGCTCGTCATCGGGACCGCGCGGCTGATCCTGGTGCTCGCCCTGTTCCGGCTGCTCACGCTCGCCTGTGCCTCTGAGCGCGTCGCGTCGATCGGCGCGCTCGTCTACGTCGCGAACCCGAACTTCCTGTTCTTCGACGCCCAGTTCTCCTACGAGTCGCTCGCGCTCCCGCTCGCCGTCGCGACGCTCGCACTGCTCGCGCTCGCCCTGCGCTCCGAGCGCGGCAGCGGCCGCGGCGCGCTCACGCTGCTCGCCGTCCTGGTTGGCTGCGCGGTGGCGCCGACCCACCACATCACCTCCTACGCGCTGCTCGCCGCACTCGCAGCCTGGACGATCGCGATCGCCGTGGCGCGCCGGCGCGGTCATGCGGCGATGGCGGTGCGCCCGGTGCTGATCGTGCTCGCGACGACGGCGCTCGCGGTGCTCGCATGGCTTGCGATCGTCTGGCGCTCGACCGCCAAATACCTGCGCCCCGTGATCGGCGGCGCCGTCGAATCGACCTACAACTTCCTGACCGGCTCGGGCGTCGGCAAGACCCCGTTCCACTCCGGCGGCGAGACCAACTCGCCGCTCGAGCAGGCGCTCGGGATCGCCTCGGTGCTGGCGCTGCTCGTCCTGCTCGGGATCGGGCTGTGGCGGCTGCGGCGCGAGCGGCCGGCGAGCCCGCTCGCGTGGGTGCTGACCGTGATGGCCGCGCTGTATCCGGTCTCGCTCGCGCTGCGCCTGACCCAGGCGGGCTCTGAGACCTCGAACCGTGCCTCCGAGTTCCTGTTCCTCGGCCTCGCGCTCGTCGCCGGCGGCGTGCTCGCCGCGTCCCACCCGGTCGCGTCCGCGCGCAGGCAGCTCGCCCGGCGCCTCGCCCTCAGCGCGCTGGTCGGACTGCTGTTCGCCGGCGGCGTCGTGATCGGCTGGCCGCCCGCCTCGCGCGTCCCCGGCCGGCCGCTGACCGAGGCCGATGCGCGCTCGGTCGAGCCCTACGATCTCGCCGCGGCGCGCTGGGCCGCGCGCCATCTGCCGGCCGGCAGCCTGATGATCGCCGACCGCGCGAACGGTCTGCTGATGTCCGCGTACGCGCAGCAGAACCCGCTGATCGGCTCGATCCGCGAGCTCCCGTTCGGGGCGGTGATCACCTCGCCGTGGTGGGGGCGCACCGAGGAGGAGCTCGTCTTCGGAGTCGGGATCCGCTACATCGTCGTCGACCGCCGCCTCGCCCACCACCTGCCCGCACTCGGCATCTACGTCGACAGCGACGAGCCCGGCGCGAACGCGCACCGCAGGCCGCTCTCGCCGCTGGCGATCAGCAAGTTCGAACGCGTGCCGAACCTCGTGCGGGTCTACGACAACGGCGAGGTCGAGATCTACGAAGTGATCCCGGTCCACCTCAGGAGGCGCCGATGAGCACGCGCCGTAACGCTGTGCCGCTCGCGTTGCTGTGCGCGTCGCTGGCCGCCGGGGTGGGGGCGCTCGCGATCTCCGCGGGGCCGCTGCGCTGGGCGCTCGGCGCCTCGCTCGCGCTCGTGCTGCCGGGTGCCGCTCTCCTCGCGCTGCTCGGGCCGCGGCTCGCGCCCGCCGACCGGGTGCTCGCGGCCTGCGCGTGCAGCATCGCGGTCGCGATCCCCGCCGGTCTCGCGATCGGGGTCACCCACGGCGGTTTCGACGCCGCCGCGTGGATCGTGATCCTCGCGGGCGTCTCGAGCCTGCTCTCGGCAGTCGCGCTCGCGCGCCCGCGGGGCGCGGCACCCGCGCGCTCCGGCGCGCCGCCGCGGCTGCAGGTGCCGTCGGGCGCCACGACGTTCGCGTGCTACGCGGCCGCCGCGGCGATCGTGACGGTCGCGATCGTGCTCGCGCACCACAGCGCCGAGCGCACCTCCGAGCGCGCCGCGCAGATCGCGAACGCCGCTCCGCAGGCGCCGGTGCCCACGCCGGCGTCCCTGCGGCGCGAGCTCGCCGCCGAGCGGGGCAAGCTCTCACCGGCCGCCCGCCGCGCGCTCACCGCGCAGCGGGGCCGCTCATCGAGCCGCTCGCAGGCGGCGAGCCGGGCGCGAGCCCGCGCCGCGAAGGGGGGCCGACCGTGACGCCGGCGATCGCGCCCTCGCGGATGCTCGCGCTCGCGCGTCACGCGCGCGGCAGCTCGCTGCACCGCAACTCCGGCTGGATCATGCTCACGATCGCGGTCACCTCGGCGCTCGGCTACGCCTACTGGCTGGCGGCCGCTCACCTGTTCCCGGCGCGCGAGATCGGCCTGGCCAACGGCCTGGTCTCGCTGATGACGATCACCGCGATCGTCGCCAACCTCGGCACCGCCCCCGCGCTCGTGCACCGTCTGCCCGAGCGGCGCACGGTCGAGGAGTGGTCGGCGACCCTCAGCGCGAGCCTCGTCGGCGGCGCGCTCGTGGGCGTGCTCGCCGGGGCGCTGGTGCTGGCCGCACTGCCGGCGCTCTCACCCGAGCTCGCCTCCGTGCGGACGCAGCCGCTGCTCGCGGCTCTGTTCCTCGTGGGCACGAGCGCGTGCATCTGCAGCACCGTGCTCGACTACGCGTTCATCGCCGAGCGGCGCGGCAGCGGGATGTCGGCCCGCGGCGCCGTGTTCGCGGTGGTGAAGATCCCGCTGATCGTCGCGCCCGCGCTCGCGTTCGGCGGCGCGCACGGCACGACGCTGATCTTCGCCTCCTGGGTGCTCGCGTACGGATGCTCGTGCGTGCTGGGCGTCGTGGTGATGGTGCCGCGGCTGCGCCCCGGCTTCCGGCTGCGCCTGCGCGGCGGCGCCGGCGAGCTGCGCTCGAGCGGCCGGCTGCTCGCGGGCAGCTACCTGACGAGCCTCGGCAACGCGCTGCCGATCTACCTGCTGCCCGTGATCGTCGTGACGCGACTGTCGGCGGCGGCCAACGCGTACTTCTACATCACGTGGATGGTCGGCGGGATCTTCTTCATGATCTCCTCGGCCGTCGGCTCCTCGCTGTTCGCCGAGGGCTCGAACGCCCCCGAGCGGCTCGCCGAGCAGGCGCGCGCGAGCGTCCGCGCGACGGCCCTGATGCTGCTCCCCGCGATCCTCCTCGTGCTGGCCGCCGGGGAGCAGATCCTCGCCCTGTTCGGCCCCGCCTACGCGCGCGAGGGGACCGAGCTGCTGTGGGTGCTCACGCTCGCCTCGATCCCCGACGCGATCACGAACCTGTACGTGCCGGTGCTGCGCGTGCGCCGCCGGCTGCGCGCCGCGAGCGCGCTGACGCTCGGGATGGCCGCGTTCGCGATCGTGGGCGCGTGGGTCATCGCGCCCGGCGGCGGGCTCACCGCGATCGGCCTCGTGTGGCTGGCGGCGCAGACGCTCGGCAGCGCCTGGGTCGCGTTCGACCTGCTCGCCGCGCGCCGCGCGCCGCGCCGGGAGGTGGCCGCATGAGCCTCGCGCGCGCGATCTCGAAGGCGTGGTGGCTCTACCGCTACTCGCGCCTCGGCGAGTGGGAGAAGGTCCGCATGTTCGACCTGGGCGCCGTCGGGGAGCGCGTGCGGATCGCGGGGATGGTCGACTTCGGATCGGAGCCCTACCTGATCCGGCTCGGCTCGGACGTGACGCTCAGCCCGGGCGTCTGCTTCGTGACCCACGACGGCGGCGTGAGTGTGCTGCGCGGGCGCCACCCGGGCTGAAGGTGTACGACGAGATCACGGTCGGCGACCGCGTGTTCATCGGCATGCGCACGATCGTGCTCCCGGGCGTGCACATCGGCTCGGACGTCGTGATCGGGGCCGGCAGCGTGGTCGCGCGCGACGTGCCCGAGGGGACCGTCGCCGCCGGCACCCCCTGCCGGCCGATCCGCTCGATCGAGGAGTACGAGCGGCGCGTGCTGCAGCGCGCCACCTACTGGCGCGGGAGCCCGCCCGCGCACGAGCTGCGCCAGCACATCCTCGAGAGCGTGCGCGACCGCCGCGGCGCGGCGGCACGAGAAGAGGGCACGCGGTGAGCGCGCGGCCCGGGGAGCAGGTGGCGGTCGTGATCTGCGCGTACGCGCAGGAGCGCTTCGGCTGCCTGCACGAGGCGGTCGAATCGGTGCGCGCCCAGACGGTCGCGCCCGCCGAGCTCGTCGTCGCGATCGACCACAACGAGGCGCTGCTCGAGCTCGCGCGCGAGCGCCTGCACGGCGCGCGCGTCGTCGAGAGCGCCGGGCGCCCGGGCGCCGGCGAAGCGCGCAACGCCGGCGTGGCCGCCTCCCCTCGCGGCACCATCCTCGCGTTCCTCGACGACGACGCCCGCGCGCAGCCCGACTGGATCGAGCGCGCGCTGCCGGCCTTCTGCGACGAGCGGGTGATGGGCGTCGGCGGCACGATCGAGCCCGCGTGGGAGGAGCGCTCGCCGGCCTGGTTCCCGCCCGAGTTCAACTGGACCGTCGGCTGCTCCTACGCGGGCCTGCCGAGCAGCCCCGCGCCGGTGCGCAACCTGATCGCCGCGAGCATGTTCGTACGGCGCGAGGTGTTCGAGGCGCTCGGCGGCTTCCGCGCCGGCTTCGGCAAGCAGGGATCGCGCTCGCGTCCTGAGGAGACCGACCTGTGCCTGCGCGCCAATGCGCGCTGGCCCGGGCGCCTCTGGCTGCACGACCCGGAGGTCGCGATCCGCCACCGCGTGCCGGCCGCGCGCGGGCGCGTCGGGTACTTCGTCACGCGCTGCTACCAGGAGGGCCGCGGCAAGGCGGAGCTCGCGCAGCTCGTCGGCGGCTCGGCGGCGCTCTCGGCCGAGCGCGCCTATACGCGCCGCACGCTGCCGGCCGGCGTGGCCGCGGGCGTGCGCGAGGCGCTCAGCGGCCGCGACGCCCGCGGGCTCGCGCGCAGTGCGGCGATCCTCGCGGGCCTCGGGGCCACGGCCGCGGGCTACGCGCACGGCAGGATCGCGGCCGGACGGACGGCCGGGGCGGAGGGCACATGACCGCCCGCCTCACGCGCCGCGCCGCGGCCGCGCTGGCGCTGCTCGCCGTGCTGGCCGCGTCGGCCTCGGCCGGCGACGCCGAGCCGGGCCGGGTGCAGCCCGGGCAGGCCACAGCCCCCGCGGCGCGGCGCGCCGCGGCAGCCGGCTCGCGCCGGGGTCGGAGCGCCGGCGGCGCGCCGCTCCTCTACTGGGGCGCGTGGATCGGATCCCAGCTCACGGGCGCCGAAGCGCCTTGGGACTACGGCGCGGTCAGCCGCTTTGAAGCGTTGGCCGGCAAGGGCGTGTCGCTGGTCAGCTTCGCGAGCCCGTTCGCGAACTGCTCGGGTGCGGGCTGCACGCCCTACAACTTCCCGCGCGCGCCGTTCACGGCGATCCGCCGGCACGGCGCGATCCCGTTCTTCTCGTGGTCCTCGGCATCGCTGCCGGTCTCGGCGCTCGAGCCCTACTACTCGCTGCGCGCCCTCACCGCGGGCCGCTTCGACGGCTACATCGAACGCTGGGCGGAGGCGGCCCGCAGCTGGGGCCACCCGTTCTTCCTGCGCTTCGACTGGGAGATGAACTGCGAGCGAATTCCCGTGGTCGCTCCCCTCCAACGGCGGCGAAGCGGCCGCGTACGTCGCGGCCTGGCGCCACGTCCACCGCATCTTCGCGCGCGTCGGCGCGCGCAACGCGACCTGGGTGTGGTGCCCGAACGCCGACCCCGAACAGGATCCGGCGACTCGCGGCGCTCTATCCCGGCAACGCGTACGTCGACTGGACCTGCCTGGACGGCTACAACTCGGCCGACCCGTGGCGGTCGTTCACGACGATCTTCGCGACCGACTACGCGCTGATCGCCCAGCACCTCGCGCCCGGCAAGCCGATGATGATCGGCGAGACGGCCTCGACCGAGTCCGGCGGCAGCAAGGCCGAATGGATCGCCGGCATGTTCGCCGCGCTCCCGCGCTTCCCGGACGTGCGCGGGCTGATCTGGTTCGACCGCCCCGCCGGCGGCGCGGACTGGCCGGTCGAGTCCTCGCCCTCGGCGCTGGCGGCGTTCTCGCACGGCGTGCGCGAAGGGCGCTTCGCCGCAGGCAGCTTCGCCGCCCTCTCCACGTCCCCGATCCCGCCCGCGTGAGCGCGATGCGCGTGCTGCAGATCACCCCGCGCATGGCGCCCCACATCGGGGGCGTCGAGACGCACGTGCGCGAAGTGTCCCGGCGCCTCGCGTCACACGGCGTCGAGACCGAGGTCCTGACGACCGACCACACCGGCGGGCTCCCGGCGCGCGAGCTGATCGACGGCGTGCCGGTGCGGCGCGTCCCGGTGTGGCCGCACAGCGGCGAGAACCTGTTCGCACCCGGGATCCTGCGCGGCGTGGACGGCGCCGACTGGGACCTCGTGCACGTGCAGTGCGTGCACACGTGCGTGGCGCCGTTCGCGATGGCGGCCGCGCGTCGGGCGGGCGTGCCGTACGTGCTCACCTTCCACGCCGGCGGGCACAGCTCGCGGCTGCGAAACCTCGCGCGCGGGCCCCAGCTCGCTGCGTTGCGGCCTCTGATCGCGGGCGCCGAGGCGCTGATCGCGATCGCCGACTTCGAGCTCGAGCGCTACTCGCGGATGCTGGGGGTGCCCCACGAGCGCTTCGTGACGATCCCGAACGGCTTCGACCTGCCGCGACCCTCGCCCGGACGGCGGCACGCCGAGGGCACGCTGATCGTCTCGTGCGGGCGGCTCGAGCGCTACAAGGGCCACGATCTCGCGCTCGCGGCGCTCCCGTACGTGCTCGAGGAGGTCCCGGACGCGCGCTTGTGGATCGCGGGCCGCGGCCCGCTCGCGAACGAGCTGAGAGCGCAGGCGCGCCGGCTCGGCGTCGAGGAGCGCGTCGAGCTGCGCGCGAGCGCCGACCGCCAGGAGCTGGCCGACCGGCTGAGCGGGGCCGCGCTCACGGTGCTGCTGTCGAGCTTCGAGACGCAGCCGCTGGCGGCGCTCGAGGCCGCCTCGCTGCGCGTACCGCTGCTCGTCGCAGACAACTCGGGCCTGGCCGAGCTCGCCGCCAAGGGCCTCGCGCGCTCGGTGCAGCGCGAGGCCGGGCCGCGCGAGCACGCGCGCGCGATGGTCGAGCAGATCCGCGAGCCGCTGGTCGTGCCGGAGCTCTTGCTGCCGAGCTGGGATGACTGCGCGCGCGAGCTGGCGGGGCTCTACCGCTCGGTGTGCGGCGCGCGGGCGGAGGCGCTCGCCGGATGAGGATCCTGATCGCAAGCGACCACTACCCGCCGTTCATCGGCGGGGCCCAGCGCCAGACGCAGGTGCTGGCAGCCGAGCTGCAGGCGCGCGGCCACGAGGTCGCGGTCGCAACCGTCTGGCAGGACGAGCAGCCCGTATATGAGCTCGACGGCGGCGTCGCGGTCCACCGGCTGCGCCAGCTGCGCACCCTGCCGCTGCTGCGCGGGCGCGCGCGCCGTCGCCACCAGCCGCCGTTCGCCGACCCGGTGACGGTCGTGCAGCTGCGCAGGCTGATCGCACGCTGGCGGCCGGACGTCGTGCACGCGGCAGGCTGGTTCTCCTACTCGTGCGCGGAGGCGCTGCGAGGGAGCCGGGTCCCGCTGCTCGTATCGGCTCGCGACTACGGCTTCAGCTGCGCGACCGCGACGCTCGTGCACGGCGGCAAGCCGTGCTCGGGACCGGGCCTTGCGAAGTGCATGGCGTGCGCGGGCGGCTACTACGGCAGGCCGCGCGGCTGGCTCGCGACGCTCGGGGTGCTCGCCTCGCGCGCGCGCCTGCGCGCGCGTATCGACGGCCTGCACAGCATCAGCCGCTACGTCGAGGAGATCTCCGAGCGCGACTTCCTCGCGCGGCGCCCGGCCCGGTGCGCGACACGATCCCGAGCTTCCGCGTCGAGGACGCTCCCGCGAGCGAAGCGACCGCGCAGGCGGCGCTCGCCGCGCTGCCCCGGCGGAGCCGTTCATCCTGTTCGTCGGGGCGCTGCGGCGCGTGAAGGGGGTGCACGTGCTCCTCGAGGCGTACTCGCGGCTGGAGGATCCGCCGCCGCTCGTGCTGCTCGGCACGCGCGAGGCCGACACGCCGGCGGAGCTGCCGCCGGGGGCGATGATCGCCGGGCCGATGCCTCACTGGGCGGTGCTCGCGGCGTGGGAGCGGAGCCTGTTCGGCGTGCTGCCGTCGCTGTGGCCGGAGCCGTTCGGCAGCGTGGTGCACGAGGCGATGAGCCGTGGGCGGGCGGTGATCGGCACCGCGCCGGGCGGCCACGCGGACATGATCGAGCACGGCGCGACGGGGCTGCTCGTCCCGGGCGGTGACGCCGGCGCGCTGGCCGCGGCGATGAGGACGCTCGTGCAGGAGGACGCGATGCGCGAGCGGCTGGGCGCCGCCGCGCGCGAGCGGGCCGAGCAGTTCAGCTCCGCGGCCGTCGTGCCGCGCTTCGAGGCGCTCTACGGGAAGGTCGTCGCGGCCGGGCGCCGGAGGGACGGCGCGCGTCGTGCCGTGCCGGGCGCTCCTCGTCGTGCCGCCGCGTACGGGGCGGGCGAGCCCGCCGGGAGCGTGGAGCGCCCGCCGAGCGTCAGCCGGTGATCGTGCGGGCTCGAGGCCACCCCGAATGGCCGGCCGCTCGCCCGCGGCGCGGCCCTCCGCGAGAACCCCGGACCGATCAGCGGCCGGCATCGTCGTGTTACTCTCGGCGAACGGGGGCCCACGGCCTCGACGACAGCCGACAGCGGGAGGTGACCATGTCAGCAAGCGTGTCGAACGCGTGGCGGATCGCAGCAGTCTCGGTGGCGCTGCTGGCGCTCGGACTCGTCGCGCCCGGGCTCGCGTCAGCGGCCAGCTACCTGACGACGCTCGAGAGCTCCGGCGCGGCGGTCGCCGCCGGCTCGCCGGCGAACGCGACGGTCCGCTTCGGCGCGTGCGGGACGCTGCTCGCCTCGGGCACGGTGACGAGCAACGGCAAGCCCACCGACGCCCTCGCGTTCACGGCGGGCGCGGGCTCCGGGGGCGGGTGCGGCGAAGGCGGCCCGAGCCTCGAAGGCACGATCACCGGTGCGAAGCTCAACCATGCCGGCCAGCTCTCGCTCAGCGGCACGATGACCTACACCACGGGCCTGCCGATGCCGTGCACGTACACGCTCGAGAAGCTGCACGGGACGGTTGCGATCCCGGGGCCGTCGACGGCGAGCGTGTCGGGCACCGGCAAGCGCGTCGGCGGCCCCAAGACCGGCTGCGCGACGAAAGCAACCCTCGAAGGCGTCGAAGCCACGCTCAGCCCGAGCGAATCCGGCCCCGCCTTCGAAGTCGTGCTCGCGAAGCGTTAGGGGAGGGAGGAGCTCCCCGCGGGTGGCCCTCGACGGGCGCCGGGCGTCTCCCAGCCCGCCCGTGGCCCGACCCGCGGGTGTGAGTGCGGCGAACTACGGGCCCGGCTGCGCGTCGTTGCCGATGCGCCGGGCAGCGACTCCGATCTACGGTCGCAGCATGACCGACCGACTGACCGCACTGGACGCGACCTTCCTGGAGCTCGAGCAGCTCGACGAGGGGGCGACGATGCACATCGGCGGTGTGATGGTGTTCGACGAGCTGCCCGGCGGCGGCGTGCCGACGATCGAGCAGTTGCGGGGAAGCGCGGGCGCGCGGCTCGCGCAGCTGCCGCGCTACACGCAGCGGCTCTCCGAAGAGCGCACCGGCGGGCTGTCGTGGCCGCGCTGGGAAGCCGACCCGCGGTTCGACGTCGCCAACCACGTGCGCCAGGCGGCGCTGCCTGCGCCGGGCGGCGAGGCCGAGCTGTTCGAGTGGGCCGGGGACTTCTTCTCCCACCGGCTGGACCGCACGCGCCCGCTGTGGGAGATGGTGCTCGTCGAGGGGCTGGGCGACGGCAGGTGGGCGCTTGCGACCAAGACCCACCACGCGATAGTCGACGGCGTCGGCTCGGTCGGCGTCGCCGAGCTGATGTTCGACACCGAGCCCTCGCCGGCGGGCCCGCCGGCAGCGCTGCGCCCGGCCGTGGCCGAGGAGGGCTCCTCGGGCTGGCGGCGGATCGTGCCGAGCCCGCCCGACGCCGTCTCCGACCTGGCGAGCTCGGGCGCACGTGCGGTCGCCGCCGGCGCCCACGCGGCCCTGCACCCGCGCGAGGCCTTCGATCGCTCGCGCGCGCTCGCCGAGCTGATCCTCCGCGATGAGATCGTCGCGGCGCCCGCGTGCAGCATCAACGCGCCGATCGGCGCCACGCGGCGCTACACGGTCGTGCGCACGGACCTCGACGAGCTGAAGCGCACCGGGCGCGCACTCGGCGGCTCTGTCAACGACGTGCTGCTCGCGGCGTGCGCGGGCGGGCTGCGCCGGATGCTGCTCTCCCGCGGCGAGGAACCGCCCTCGCCGGGGCTGCGCGCGATGGTGCCGATGAACGTGCGCGAGGACTCGCAGCGGATGGCGCTCGGCAACCGCGTCAGCTCGCTGTTCGTCGAGCTGCCGGTGTCAGAGCACGACCCGCTGCAGCGGCTGTGCCTGGTGCACGAGGAGACCGCACGGCTCAAGGAGTCGGGCGCGGCCGGCGCCGCGGCGGCGATGATCGACGTCGGTGGGCTCGCGCCGCCGGTGCTGCACGCGACGATCGCGAGATCGCTCTATGCGACGCGCTTGTTCAACCTGACGATCACGAACGTCCCCGGACCGCGGCTCACGCTCTACACACTCGGTGCGCCGCTGCGCGAGGTCTACCCGCTCGTGCCGCTGGCCGCCGAGCACGCGATCGGGATCGCGATCCTCTCCTACGACGGGCACGTCGCCCTCGGCCTGGCGGCCGACCGCGACTCGACACCCGACCTCGAGCTGCTCGCGGACGGCATCCGCGGGGATCTCGACGAGCTGCGCCGGCTCAGCGGTTCCCGGCGAACAGCCGCAGGAACAGCAGGAACACGTTGAGCACGTCGAGGAAGATCCCCGCCGCCAGGGGGATCGCTTCCTGGGTGCCGGCGCGACGCAGGCGGTTGAAGTCGACGATCGTGTAGCCGCCGAAGATCACGAGGCCGATGATCGAGTAGGCCGTGTAGGCGGCGGGGATTCTCAGCAGGATCAGCACGAACCCGGCGACGATCAGCGCGAGCAGCGCCCAGAACAGGCCGCGGTAGAGGAACGAGAGGTCCCGGCGGATCGCATATCCGCCGGCGCCGAGGCCGCCGATGAACAGCGCCGTGGCGCCGAACGCCTGGCGCACCGCGGTCGGATCGACTTCGGCGTAGTAGTTGATCGTGCTCGCGACGCTCAGGCCGATCAGCAGCCCGAACGCGCACAGCAGCGCGAGCGCCACGCCGGTTGCGCCGCGCGAGCTCGCGACGTTCAGCCCCACGAGGCATCCGAGCGCCGCGAGCCACGCGATGAACCACATCGCGCCGCCCATTTCGCGCCCGGCCCAGACGCCGAGGGTCGCGAAGCCGACGGTCAGCGCGACCAGCGCCATCACGCGGCCGAACAGCGTCGGCGTGCGCGCCGCGGGCAGGGCCTGTGCGTATTCGGCTCCCATGCGGGCCGGACCCTACTTGCGGCGGGCGCCGCGCGGCTCGGCGCTCACGCGATCGCGGGCGTGACCGGAGGACCGTCGGAGCCTTCGAGCCTCAACAGCTTCCAGGCGGCGTAGGTCAGGAAGATCCCGCGCAGCACCAGCACGATGCCGATGATCACGCCGATCGTCTTCAGGCTCGGTTCCGGCCACGACAGGATCACGATCCCGGCCGCCATGTCGATCAGCGCCGCGAGCACCGAGCGCCCGCGCCCGACCGGCTCGACGGCCGCGTAGGTCAGGCGCGCGATCCCCTCGACCACGAACCAGATCCCCAGCACGAGCACGAACACGTTCAGCGCGCCGAACGGTTTCTTGATCAGCACGAGCCCGGCGATCACCCCGAGCACGCCGACGATCGCCATCACCGTGCGGCTCTCGCCGACCCCGACGATCGCCGCGATGATCGCGAGCACGCCGTCGACCAGCAGGAAGATCCCGACGATCACGGTGAACACTTTGAGCGTTTCGTTCGGGTCGATGATGAAGAACACCCCGACCCCGAACGTCAGCAGTCCGAAAACCAGCAGCGCGTACCAGATCCCCTTCATCGAGACCGGCTCGGTCGTTTCGTGAGCCATGAGCGCACCTCCCCCTTTGGTCGTCCGAACCACATCGTGAGGCCGCGGAGGGACGGATGCAACGTCTGCACGATGCCCGCCAAAACGCGTCGCCTGCCGACACGGTGCGGGCCGTGCCGGCGGACCCCGGCGGCGCTCACCCGCGCGGGTGGCGCCGGCGGTCCCGTTCCTCGCTCTGGCCGACGATCAGGAACACAAGCGAGACGAACGCGGTCGCCGCGATCCCGAGCAGCATCGCGGCGGCGATGTCGGCGCCCGTGCCGCTCACGGCGGCCAGCAGCGCCACGCCGGCGATCAGCGTGAACACGCCGACCCCGATCGCGACGCGGTTCTCGACCGGCATCGGCGTGCGGCGCGGCGGCGGTGCGGGCCCGTTGTCTCCCACACCTCGAACGTTAGCCCGGCTGCGGAGCGCTACAGGCCGGCGAGGAAGCCGAGCAGCTCGGCGTTGACCGCCTCGGGCGCCTGCTGCTGCACCCAGTGGCCGGCGCCGGGCACGGAGACGTTGCGGCGCAGGTCGGTCACCCAGCCGTCCATCGCCTCGACCGGCATGAAGTTCCTGACCAGGTCCAGATCGCCGGTCAGGAACATCGCGGGCTGCTCGATGCGCCGCTCGGCGTACGGGGCGGTCAGCTCCCAGTTGCGGTCGATGTTGCGGTACCAGTTCAGGCCGCCGGTGAAGCCCGTGCGCTCGAACGCGTCGATGTACACTGCAGCTCCTCCTCGCTGAGCCACTCGGGGCGTTTCTTCTCGGCGCCGTCCTCCTCGGCCCACTGCGCGGTCCACTGCCGCGAGGTCGTGAGCGTGCGGCGCACGTCGCTCGCGAGCGCCGCGTCGGCGACGCCCGGCTCCTGGAACCACACGATGTAGAACTCCTCGCCGAGGTTCGCGCGCATGATCGGGATCGGCGCCGCCGGGGCCCGCGGCATGAACGGCACGCTGAGCCCGGCGACCGCGCGCACGCGCTCGGGGTGGATCCATCGCCATCTGCCCAGACGAGGAACGCGCCCCAGTCGTGGCCGACGAAGACCGCGCTGTCCTCGCCGAGCGCGTCGAGCAGCCCGGTCATGTCCCCGCACAGCGAGAGCACGTCGTAGTCCTCGATCGCCTCCGGCGCGGAGCTCTGCCGTAGCCGCGCATGTCGGGGACGATGACGCGGTAGCCGGCCTCGGCGAGCGCGCGGGATCTGGTGGCGCCAGGAGAAGCCCAGCTCGGGGAAGCCGTGGCAGAGCACGACCGGCGGGCCCGCTCGCCCTGCCTCGGCGACGTGCAGCTCGATGCCCTCGCCCACGGCCACCCGGCGGGCGGGCGCCAGCGCCGGGCTCATATCGAGCGCTCCAGCCCGGCCCAGTACGGCGCGCGCAGGCGGCGCTTGAAGATCTTGCCCGAGTCCTCGCGCGGCAGCGCGTCCTCGAAGACGACGACCTTCGGCGTCTTGTAGGAGGCCAGGTGCGCGCGCACGTGCGCGCGCACGTCCTCCTCGCCGAGCTCTGAGCCCTCGTCGAGCTCGACGTGTGCGGCGAGCGCCTCGCCGAACTCCTCGTCCGGGATCCCGAAGACCGCGCAGTCGCGCACGCCCTCGAGCCCGAGCAGGCAGGCCTCGATCTCCGCCGGGTAGATGTTCACGCCGCCGCTGATCACCATGTCCGAGCGGCGATCGTTGAGATACAGGAACCCCTCGTCGTCGAGGTAGCCGATGTCGCCGACGCTGATGAGGCCGTCGCGCTCGATCGAGCGCCGCTTCTCCTCGTCGCCTTCGTAGGTGAAGTTCGGGAACAGATCGAGCCAGGCGTACACCTCGCCCGACTCGCCGGCTGCGAGCTCTGAGCCGTCCTCGCCGATCACCTTCACGCGCGCGGCGCCGACGGGTGTCCCGACCGTGCCGGGATGCGCGAGCCACTCCTCGCTCGTGCAGTAGGTGACGGGGCCGGTCTCGGTGCCGCCGTAGTACTCGGCGACGATCGGGCCGAGCCAGTCGATCATCTGGCGCTTGACGTCCGGCGGGCAGGGCGCGGCCGCGTGCACGATCCAGCGCAGCGAGGAGACGTCGTAGGAGCGCCGCACCTCCTCGGGCAGCGCCAGCAGTCGCACGAACATCGTCGGCACCATCTGCACGACGGTCACGCGGTGCTCCTGGACGACGCGCAGGAACTCCTCGGCGTCGAAGCGCTCCATGATCGTCACGTCCATCCCGGCGAGCGCCGACGCGAGCGCGTAGACGTTCGGGGCGGTGTGGTACATCGGCGCCGGGATCACGGTCCGCTCGCCCTCGCCGAGCTGGAAGATCTCGGCCAGCAGCTCACGCGCCTGCTCGCGCTTCTCATCGCTCGACTGCTCGCGCACGACGCCCTTCGGCTTGCCGGTCGTGCCCGAGGTGTAGATGATCGACACGGGGGCGGCTTCGGGCGGCCTCTTGCCACGGCTCCATCCCCGTCATCCACTCCTCCCAGCGGTCGGGCGCGTCGCGGCGGGACCTCGCCGTCGCGCGACGCCGGCGACGAGGCGCCACCCCGGCGGGCACGCGGCCCTCGATGGCCGGCCACAGGTCGGCGTGCAGCACGAGCACCTTGGCGCCGCTGTCCTCGAGCACGTGCGCGATCTCCTCGCCGCGCCAGTGCCAGTTGATCGGCACGGCGCTCGCGCCGAGCGGCACGGTCGCGATCGACGCCTGCAGGAACTCGAGCGAGTTGCGCAGCAGCAGCGCCACGCGGTCGCCGGCGCCGACGCCGAGCTCGAGCCAGGCCGCGGCTCGCGCGCAGCGCCTGCGCCGAACAGCTCGGGGTAGCTCGCGAAGCGGTCTCCGCAGCGGACGCCGATCTCCCCCTGACCCTCCACGGCCGGGGAGTCTAGTCTGTGCGCGTGGCCGGCTCCCCGCGCGCGATCCACCATCTCAACTGCGGCACGATGTGCCCGCGCGGCGCGCGCATGCTGAGCGGCAGCGGCGGCTGGCTGGCCGAGACCCGGCTCGTGTGCCACTGCCTGCTGATCGAGTGCGCCGACGGGCTCGTGCTCGTGGACACCGGCTTCGGCGAGCAGGACGTGCGCGAGCGCGGCCAGCTCGGGCGCCCGTTCAACGCGCTGATCCGCCCGCAGCTGCGCGCGCCCGAGACAGCTCGCGCGCAGATCGCCGCGCTCGGGTTCGAGCCGCAGGACGTTCGGCGGATCCTCACCACCCACCTCGACCTCGACCACTCGGGCGGGCTGCCCGACTTCCCCGGCGCCGAGGTCCACGTGCTCGCGCGCGAGCACGCCGTCGCGATGCACCCGGGCCTGCGCGAACGCCAGCGCTATGTAGCCCAGCACTGGTCCCACAACCCGAAATGGGTCCTGCACGAGCCCGATGGCGAGGAGTGGCTCGGCCTGCGCAGCATCCGCATCCTGCCGGGCAGCGACGAGGAGATCCTGCTCGTGCCGCTCGGCGGCCACACGCTCGGCCACACCGGCGTGGCCGTGCGCGACGGCGAGCGCTGGCTGCTGCACTGCGGCGACGCGTACTTCAACCAGGGCGAGGTCCAGACGCCGCCGAGCTGCCCCCCCGGGCTGCGCGCCTTCCAGGCGCTCAACGACGCCGACGGGCGCCGGCGGCGCGAGAACCAGGAGCGCCTGCGCGAGCTCGCGCGCCGCGAGGGCGAGCAGGTGCGGCTGTTCTGCTCGCACGACCCGAGCACGCTCGACGCGCCCTCCGCCGGGCGGGCGTAGGGACCGCCCGCCGCCGGCGGCGAGCTGCGCGGGCGTCCATTTGCAGCGGAAAACCCCCGCAGGGGCTACGCTGTTGCTGGGATGGGAGGGTTTGCAGGGGTCTCAGCGCTCGAGGAATGGGAGCCGCCGTCGGTGGCCCCGCTGTGGGGCGAGCTGCGCTACGGGGGCGAGCTCGCTCGCCTGATCGCGGGCGAGGCGCTGGGCGGGACCGCGGCCTCGCGCCGCCGCGTGAGCTCGCGCCGCCGGTGCTGCTGATCCCCGGATTCATGGCGGGCGACAGCTCGCTGACCGTGATGCGCCGTGGTTGCGCCGCCGCGGCCACCCCGTCTCGATGAGCGGCATGCGCCTGAACGCGGGCTGCGCCGGGAGCATCGTCGACCGCCTCGGCGAACAGCTGGCCGTGTTCGCCGCCGACTGCGGGGAGCGCGTCGTGGTGATCGGCCAGAGCCGCGGCGGCGCGCTCGCGCGCTCGCTTGCGGTGCGCTCGCCCGAGCACGTCGGGGGCCTCGTGATGCTGGGCTCGCCGGTGTGCGACCCGCTGGCGGTCTCGACGAACGGTGCTGCGGACGGTGCGCCTGATGGCGCGGATCGGCGACCTCGGCGTCTCGCGCGTGTTCTCGAGCGACTGCGCCGAAGGCGAATGCTGCAGCGGCTTCTGGGATGAGATGGAGGCGCCGCTGCCGGAGCACGTCGAGGCGATCTCGGTGTTCTCGCGCTGGGACGGGATCGTCGACTGGCAGGCCTGCCTGGACCCGCACGCAGACCACGTCGAGGTGGACTCGAGCCACTGCGGCATGTCGGTGCATCCGGGCGTCTACCGCGTGCTCGAGCGCGTGCTCGCGCGCACGGACAGGAGCCCGCCGCCATGGAATGGATGAGCGCGATCGACTCCTCGTTCCTGCTCATCGAGAACGGCGTCACCCCGATGCACATCGGCGGCGTGAGCCTGTTCGAGGGGCCGCCGCCGCACTTCGGCGAGCTGCGCGCGATGGTCGAGCGAAAGCTCGACCTGGTGCCGCGCTACCGCCAGAAGGTGCGCTTCGTGCCGCTCGCGGCGGGCACGCCGGCCTGGGTCGACGATCCCCACTTCAGCCTCGACTACCACGTGCGCCGCACGGCGATCCCGCGCCCGGGCGGCGAGCAGCAGCTGCGCGACATGGCCGCGCGCGTCTTCTCACAGGCGCTCGACCGCGAAAAGCCGCTGTGGGAGCTGTGGTCGGTCGAGGGGCTCGCGGACGGGCGCTGGGCGCTGCTCTCGAAGGTCCACCACTGCATGGTCGACGGTGTCGCCGCGACCGACCTGATGTCGGTCATGTTCTCCGACACGAGCACGGCCGAGGCGCGGAGCTCCTGGCAGCCCGCGCCCGAGCCCTCCTCGGTCGAGCTGCTGGCCGGCAACCTCGCGCGCTGGGTGCGCCCCGGCGGCCAGCTCGAGGCGCTGCGCGGCGCGCTGCTGGCCCCGGGCCGCACGATCCGCGACGCGCTCGAGGCGGCCCGCGCGGCGCTCGCGGCCAGCTCGCGCATGCGTCCGATCGCGTCCTCGTCGCTCGTCGGGCCGATCGGCCCGCACCGCCGCTGGAGCTGGGCCCACGTGAGCCTGGCGGACGTCAAGGAGGTCCGCGCGGCGTTCGGCGGGACCGTCAACGACGTCGTGCTGACCGTGATCACGAACGGCTTTCGCGCGCTCCTGGACGCGCGCGGGGAGCAGCCCGCGCCCGATGAGGTGGTTCGCACGATGGTGCCGGTGTCGGTGCGCCGCCGCGGCGAGCGCGGCGTCTACAACAACCGCGTCTCGGCCGTGTTCGCGAGCCTGCCGGTGGGCCTCGAGGACCCGCGCGAGCGCCTCGAACGGATCCGGGCCGAAATGGATGGGATCAAGGACTCGAAGCAGGCCGTGGCCGGGGACGTGCTGTCCTCGCTGTCGGGCTTCGCGCCGCCGCTGCTGCTCGCGCTCGGCAGCCGCCTCGTCACGAGCGCGCCGCGGCTGAACATGCACACCGCCACCACCAACGTGCCCGGCCCCCAGCAGCCGGTGCAGACGCTCGGCCGGCGGATGATGCAGTCATACCCCTACGTGCCGGTCGTCGGCTCGGTGCGGATCGTCGTGGCGATCTTCTCCTACGACGGCGGGCTGTACTTCGGCGTCACCGGCGATTACGACGGCGCGCCGGACATCGAGCGGCTCACCGACGGGATCGCCGCCGGCATGGCCGATCTGCTCGCTCTCGCGCGACCGCGCCCGAAGGCGCGCGCGAGGAGCGTCAGGCGAGCCGCACCGCGCCCGGCCTGATCAGGTCGGTGCAGGTCGCGCCGTTGCTCGCCGGCTTGCGGCCCTCCTGCGCAGAGGACCCGTTCGCGGACCCCGGCGCCTGCAGCTGCTCGGCGGCGAGCACCTGAGAGGCGATCCGCTCCAGCGCGTCCTCGCGCAGCCAGCGGCTCGTGACGTGCGCCGGCAGCGGCTTGCTGAACAGGTAGCCCTGGGCCAGCGGGCATTCGAACGCGCGCAGCAGCTCGAGCTGCTCGCGCGTCTCGATCCCCTCGGCGACGACGTCGATCCCGAGCCGCTGGGCGAGGTCGATGATCGCGCTGACGATCGTGGCCGTGTCGCGGTCGCTCATCATCGCCTCGATGAACGAGCGGTCGATCTTGATCTCGCCGACGGGCAGCTCGCGCAGGTAGGAGAGCGGCGAGTAGCCGGTGCCGAAGTCGTCGAGCGACAGGTTGACGCCGAGGTCTCCCAGCGCGTCGATCACGCCGCGCACGCGCGAGCCCTCGGCGATCAGCACGCTCTCGGTGATCTCCATCCGCAGCATCCCGGGCGGTGTGCGCCAGCGGTCCAGGCGCTCGCGCAGCTGGTCCAGGAAGGCCGCGTCGAGCAGGTTGGTCGCCGACACGTTGACCGCCAGCGACAGCTCGCGACCCTCGTCGAGCCACGTGCGCTGCTGGGCGAGCGCCTGCTCGAGCACCGAGGCGGTCAGCTCGCGCATCACGCCGGTCTGCTCGGCGAGCGCGACGAAGCGGTCGGGCCCGAGCAGCCCCTGGCAGGGGGTGCTGCCAGCGCACGAGCGCCTCGACGCCGCTGACCGTGTTCGTGCGCAGGTCGACCTGCGGCTGGTAGTGGACGATCAGCCCGCCCTGCTCGATCGCCACCTTGAGGTCGGACACCAGCGCGAGCCGCTCGCGGCTGTTGGTGTCGGCGCCCGGCGTGTAGAAGGCGTAGCGGCTGTGCTCCTCCTTGGCCTGGTACATCGCGACGTCGGCGCGCTGCATCAGCCCCTCGCTGGTCTCGGCGTCGCGCGGGTAGACGGCGATCCCGACCGAGGCGCGCGCCGTGATCGTGAGGTCGTCGAGCTCGAACGGGCGCCCGAGCGCCTGGTGGATGCGCGCCGCGACGCCCGTCGCGGTCGCCGGGTCGGTCACGATCACGCCGAACTCATCGCCACCGAGGCGCGCGACCGGCTCGCCGGGGACGACGTGCTGCAGCCGCGGGCCGACCTGGCGCAGCAGCTGGTCGCCGGCGCGGTGGCCGAGCGTGTCGTTCAGTTCCTTGAAGCGGTCGAGGTCGATGATCAGCAGCGCGAAGCCGCTGGCGCCGCCGCGCGAGGCCTCGATCGCGCGTGCCAGCTCGCGGTAGAACTGACGGCGGTTGGCGAGGCCGGTGAGGTCGTCGGTGCGCGCCTGGCGCTCGCGCACGGCCGACAGCCGCCGCACGTCGTTGAAGGTCACCGCGAAGCGCAGCCCGGTGACGAGCAGCGCGGCGCCCGCCAGGCTCGCCGGCACGACTTCGAGGTGCACGTAGTTGCCGCGTACGAGCAGGAACAGCGCGATCGCGCCGGACAGGCATGGCACGAGCATCGTGGCGACGCCCGAGGAGCGGGCCGGCGCCTGGCGCTCGCCCCTCGACCAGGCCGCCAATGCGAGCAGGCCGAGCCCGACGGGCCACACGCAGTCGAGCAGCGTGCCCGGGCGGTAGGTGCCTTCGGCGACCTGGAACAGGTAGACGCTGTCGGCGATCGTCATCACGATCAGCCCGAGCGCGATCAGCAGCAGCGTGCGGCCCGGGCGCCAGCCGGTCGAGGCGAAGATCCCGAGCACGAACACGACCAGCATCAGGTCGGCGAGCTGGTAGGCGAGGCCCGTCGTCAGCGCCGCCGGAGCGCCGTGCGTCGAGCGGATCACCGGCTCGAGCACGATCGCCGCACCGACGGCGGCGAGCGTCAGCGCGCAGATCGTCGCGTCGAGGCAGACGGTGAGCGTCAGCCGCCGCGCGCGCATCCCCATGAGGCAGCCGAGCATCGCGAACACGAACGGGAAGAACAGCGTGAACAGCAGGTCGCTGAGGTGCGGGCCGCTGCCGGAGTCGGGCGCCTCGTGGCTGATCGTGCAGTACAGGTCGCCGGCGGCGAAGAAGGCCATGCCGATCCCGAGCAGCAGCCAGGCGCGGCGCTCGCGCTCGATCAGCACCCCGCGGGCCAGCACGAGCAGCGCCAGGCCGCCGACGATGACGACAAACGCCCACTTGTCGATCAGCGGCACGCTACGGTGAGGGAGCAGCAGCCCGCCGTCGCGGAGCGCGAGCAGCGCGAACGTGCACGCGAGCGCCGTAGCGGTGGCGTGGACGCCGAGCGCGATCGGCCGCCCCACCCGCGTCGTGAGCGGGAGCGGGGTTCGGAGCGTGGCGGCAGTCATGTCGATGACAGCTATCGACGCCGCGACTTCCAATCGTCCAGTGGTTTCAGGGGTTTAGACGAATATGCGACAGATTCAACGCCGTGACGAGGGAGACGTCCTCGACGCCCCGATGAGCGCCCTCCCCCTCGCAGGACGGCGTCTGTGGGCGCTGCTCGTCCTCGCCTGCCTGCTCGCGACCGTCTCGCTGGGGGCGCTGTCTGCGCCGGCGGGCGCGGCCGCGGCGCCCGGGCCGCTCACAGGCTCGCTCGTGCGCCCGTTTGCGGAAGCCGCTCCCACGATCGAATCGCCCGGCAACCAGGTGGCGGTGGCCGGGAAGGAAATCTCGCCGCTGGTGCCGGTCAAAGGCTCGCTGATGGCGGAAGTGAAGGCCAAAGAACTCCCGGCCGGCCTAAAACTCGAAAAAGTCTCGGAATTCGAATGGAAGATCGTCGGCACGCCGACGACCGCGAAAGCCGCGACCACCGTCACGCTCGAAGTCGAAAACAACGAAAAAGCCGGCGCCACGACCACCTTCGAATACACCGTCAACGCGCCCGAAGCGGCCCCGACGATCGAATCGCCCGTGAACCAGGTGGCGGTGGCCGGCAAGGCGATCACGCCGGTGATCGTCAAAGGCTCGCTGATGGCGACCGTGACGGCGAAAGAACTGCCGGCCGGGCTGGGCCTCGAAAAAGTCTCCCCATCGGAATGGCTGATCGTCGGCACGCCGTCGACGGCCAAAGGCGCGACGACCGTGACGCTGGAAGCCGAAAACGCTGAACACCTGACGGCCTCCACGACCTTCGAATACACCGTCAAAGAACCCGAAGCCGCCCCGACGATCGAATCGCCCGGCAACCAGGTGGCGGTCGCCGGCAAGGCGATCACGCCCGTCCAAGTCAAAGGCTCGCTGATGGCGAACGTGACGGCCAAAGAACTGCCGGCCGGGCTGGGCCTCGAAAAAGTCTCCGACTCGGAATGGCTGATCGTCGGCACGCCGACGACTGCCAAAGGCGCGACGACCGTGACGCTGGAAGCCGAAAACGCCGAACACGCGACGGCCTCCACGACTCTGGAATACACGGTCTCCGAAGTCGAACCCGCTCCCACGATCGAAGCGCCGCCCGACCAGACGGTGGTCATCGGCGCCGCGATCACCCCAGTCGCCGTCAAGGGCGCTCATCTGCATACGCTGATCGCCGAAGAACTCCCGGCCGGGCTGGCGCTGACGCGCGTCGATGACCAGGAATGGGTGATCGAAGGCACGCCGAGCAGCCCGGGCACCTACCCCGTCACGCTCGAAGCCCACAACGCGGAAGGCGCCGAAGCGACCCCTGTCACCTTCACGTGGAAGGTCACCGCGGCCTCCGGCTCCAAAGGCCCGGCCGCCACCGGCATGCTCGCGATGTCAGCCAAAGTCGTGTTCTCCGACGCCCGCACGACGTGCGCCGGCGTCAGCTGGCCATCGTCGGCGACGACCGCGATCCAGTGGCTGATCGACGGCACGCCGATCTCGGGCGCCACCGCGGCGAGCTACGTGCCGCCGCGCGCCGATGACGGACGCGTGCTCTCGTGCCGCCAGACGGCCACCGGCGGGGGCGCCTCGACGGTGCTGACGAGCGGCGGGCGCGTCGTTCACGAGCAGCCGCCGCAGCCCACCTGGCCGATCGTCTCTTCGGCGAACCGCTGCGCGGCGGCCGTCTGCATGCAGGACGGCGCTGCTCCCGGCGCGGCCGGGGGCAGCTACGCGCAGGGCGGCTCGTGGTGGGCGGGGCAGCAGGTCCGCTGCGTCTCGGCGCCGTGGACCAGCTCGATCGGCGACTCGCCCTCGCCGGCGGTGCGCGCGTTCGCCGAGGCGCACGTCGTCGGCCTCGAGCTGCAGCGCATCACCTCCTCCGGAACCGTGACGGTCGCGAGTGCGTCGCTCGCGGGCCTCGGCTCGGCGCGCGATCAGCTCGACAAGGGGGCGAGCCCGTTCCCCGGCGCGATCGTCTCCTCATTCGGCTCGCTCGCGTTCGGCGCGGGCGAAGTCTGGAGCACGCGCTTCCCCGGCGCCCAGGGCGGCGCCGACTGGTTCGCTCCGGGCGGCGGTCTGATCGCCTACGAGCTGACCGGCCCGGGCGCGGCGCGCTCGTTCCAGCTCACCTACACGCTCACGCAGGCCGACCTCGGCGCGCGCCTGCGCTGTGTCGCGAGCGCGGCCGACGGGCCCGCCGCGGCGCCCACCGCGGCGAGCTTCGCGAGCTCTGAATACGCGACCGGCCCGGCCGCTCTCTGCGCACCGCGGCGCGTGGCCGGCAGCGCCACACCGCAGCCGGTGCTCGTCGACGCCGGCGACCCGCGCTGCGTGTCGGCGCCCTCGACGCTGCCGGCCCCGGGCGGGTTCTCGGCGCTGGCGGCCCGCTCCGGCCGTGTCGCGCTCGAGTTGGTCTGCGCGCGCTCGGGGGGCTGCCGCGGGCACCTGCAACTGCTCGCGGGCGCGCACGGCTCGAAGCTGGGGAGCGCCAAGGTGCATCTCGGACGTGGTGCGAGCGGGCTCGTCCAGATTTCGCTGGGTGCACACGCACGCTCGCGCGTGAGCCGCGCGGGGAGCGGCGGCCTGGCCGCGACGATCAGGCTCGCCACCCACGGCAGCAAGCAGTCGCTGGCCGCGGTGCGCCTCCTCGCCGTGTCGTAGCTCTGACCGCCCACCCCGCGCGCGGGCGCACGTGGTCCTCTAGGCTGCCCGATTTGCACGAGGAGGCAGGTTGCAGCGGCCGGTCGCGCCCTCGGGCGCGGCCGGCCGTCTTGCGCTCGGGGTCGTGCCCCGGCGCGCGAGGTCAGGCGTCGGCGGGCGTCTCGGCGCGGGCGCCGCGCACGATGCGGCGCATGCCGCGCAGCCAGCGTTCGTGGTCGGCGCCCTTCAGCGCCATGAACCCGGCGACGTTCTCGTGCGGGAGGATCAGCATGCGCTCATCGCGGATCCCGGCGACGACCGCGTCGGCGACGTCCTCGGGTTCGATCAGGCCGCCCGAGTTGAGCGCCGCAGCACCGGCCGGGTCCTCCATCGCGAGTTCGAGCATCGGCGTGCGCACCCCCTGCGGGCAGATGCACGACACGCGCACGCCGCGTTCGGCGTATTCGATCGACAGCCACTCGGCGAGCGCGACGGCCGCGTGCTTGGTGACGCTGTAGACGAGCGAGGAGACCTGCGTCAGCAGGCCGGCGGCGGAGGCGGTGTTGATCAGATAGCCCTCGCCTCGCTCGAGCATGGGGGGCAGCAGCGCCCGCGAGGCCCACACGTGGGCCATCACGTTCACGCGCCAGGCTTCGTCCCACGCCTCATCGGGTGCCTCGGGCCCGCCCCCCGCGCCCGGCACGCCGGCGTTGGAGATGAAGATGTCGACCGGCCCGGCCGCGCCGGCGCGCTCGATCAGCGCCCGCACGCTCTGCTCGCTGCCGGCGTCGAGCTCGACCGCGAGGCCGCCGACCTCCTGCGCGATCGTCTCCGCGCCGGGAAGGTCGCGGTCGGCGAGCACGAGCCCCGACGGCCGCTCCTCGGCGAAGCGGCGCGCGAGCGCGCGCCCGATCCCGCCCGCCGCGCCGGTGATCACGATGTTGCGCCCGTTCAGCTCCACGGGCGCACTCTATGCGAGGCCGGTGGCCGGCGCCCACGCGGGTAGCCTACGGCGCGATGGATGAGCACAACGCCGAGGAGATGCTGGCCGTCGCGGCAGCGAGCGCGGAGCAGCTGGCCGCGCCGGGCCTCAGCCCGCGGCCGCGCCGCAAGGTCGCGGTGCTCGCGTGCATGGACACGCGCATCGACCTGTTCCCGATGCTCGGCCTCGAGCGCGGCGACGCCCACATCATCCGCAACGCCGGCGGCCTTGCGACCGACGACGCGATCCGCTCGCTGAGCGTCTCCCAGCGCCTGCTCGGCACGCGTGAGGTGGTCGTCGTGATGCACCACAGCTGCGGCCTGCTGGGCGCTTCCGAGGACGACTACTCACGCGCGCTGGCCGCCGACGGCGCGCGGCCGAGCTGGCGGCTCGGCGCCTTCGAGGACGTCGACGCCGCGCTGCGCGACAGCCTCGAGCGGCTGCGCTCGGCCCCCGAGCTGCCGTGGCGCGATGGGATCCGGGGCTTCGTGTTCGACCCGGAGACCGGCGGCCTGCGCGAGGTGCAGCCCGCCTAGCGCCCCGGGGCGGCGAGGTCGAGCGCCGCGCCGACGATCGTCTCGGCGTCGATGCCGAAGTGCCGGTAGAGGTCCTGGACGTCACCGGACTGGCCGAAGTCCTGCACTCCGAGGCACGCGACCTCGACGCCGCCGGCGGCAGCGCCCAGGAACGAGAGCGTGTGCGGGTGGCCGTCGAGCACGGTCACGATCGGGCACGCACGCTCGCGCGGCAGCAGCTCCTCGAGGATCCGCTCGTCGGCCTCATACAGGCCGTGGCGCGCCTGCAGCGCGCGGAACAACAGGTCGGGGGAGGTCAGGCACAGCACGTCGACCGCCAGCCCGCCGTCCTGGAGCACGGCCGCGGCCTCGAGCAGCTCGGGCATCACGACTCCCATCCCGGCAAGCACCACCTGCGGTGATCGCGCGGCCTCGCGCAGGCGGTAGCCCCCGCGCAGCACCTGGCCGCGCCTGCGCTCGCGCGCCTGCGCGGCGGCGGGCAGCTGCGCGAGCCCCTGCTCGACGGGCCTCGTGCTCAGGCGCAGGTAGGCCGAGGTGCCGTCCTCGCGCCCGAGCGCGCCGAGGGCGTGCAGCAGCATCCATTCGAGGTCCTGTGCGAAGGCCGGCTCCCAGGCGACGCAGCGCGGCTGCTCGAGCCCGACCGAGGGCGTGATGATCGACTGGTGCGCGCCCCCCTCGGGCGCGAGCGTCACCCCGGCCGGTGTGCCGACCAGGATCGACTGGCCTCCGGCGTAGATGCCGAACGACCACTGCTCGAGCGCGCGGTTGACGAACGGGTCATAGAGCGTGCCGATCGGCAGCAGCGGCTGGCCGTCGCGCGACCAGGTCGCGCCGAGCTCGCCGAGCAGTCCGACGAGGTTGCCCTCGGCGATCCCGAGCTCGATGTGCCGGCCGTGCTCTGACTCGCGCCAGCGCAGCAGCGTGTCGCGGTCATCTGCGAACCAGTCGATGCGATCGCCGACGTTCCACACGCCGACGCGGTTGATCCAGCCGCCGAGGTTGGTCGAGGACGCGACGTCGGGGCTCACGGTCACGACCGAGCCCGCGACCTCGGGGGCCGTGTGTGCGAGGTCCATCAAGAAGCGCCCGAACGCCTGCTGGGTCGAGAGCGCGCCGATGTGCTCGCGGCCGAGCTCGGCGGGCACGCGCGGCGGTGGGCGCCGCGCCGGCTCGGGGCGCTGCAGGCGCGCCGCCGCCGCCGCGCACAGCCCGGCCTCCGGGCTGCCCGGCGCGAACCTCGCCCACGGGTCCTGCGTGTCGGCTCCGAGCCCGGCGGCCAGCTCCTGCCACTGCTGCTCGCTCAGCAGGGCGGAGTGGTTGCCCGGATGTCCCTCGGTCGGAAGGCTCCAGGCCTTGATCGTGTAGGCGAAGATCACGGCCGGTCGCTCGCGCAGCTCATCGGCGCGCCGGAAGGCGTCGAGCAGGTCGGCGAGGTCGTGTCCGCCGAGGTCCCTGACCGCCGCGCGCAGCTCGGGGTCGTCGAGCTCGCCGACGAGGCGCCGCAGCTCGACCCCCGCCGGCCCCTCGCCCGGCAGCCGCTCGCGCAGCTCGGCATCGTCGCTGCGCAGCAGCCGCTGGTACTCCTCGTTTGGCATCTCGTCGATCCGGCGGCGCAGCTGCTCTCCGCCGGGGCGCTCGAACAGCGCGCGCAGCCGGCGCCCGTACTTGACCGTGATCGTCTCCCACCCGGCCGCCTCGAACATCGCCGTGTAGCGCGCGATCGCCATCTCCGGGACGACCCGGTCGAGCGACTGGCGGTTGACGTCGACGATCCACAGCACCTCCCCGAGGTGCCCGGCGAGCGGGTCGAGCACCGCTTCCCAGATCGCTCCCTCGTCGAGCTCGGCGTCGCCGACGAGCGCGATCTCGCGCCCGCCGCGCGGGACCTCGAAGTGGCCCGCCACGTAGCGGTGGGCCAGCGCGCTCCAGAGCGTCGCCGTCGCCCCGATTCCCACCGACCCGGTCGAGAAGTCGACCGGGTCGGGGTCCTTGGCGCGGCTCGGGTAGCTCTGCAGGCCGCCGAAGGCGCGCAGCTCGGTCAGGTAGCGCGCGTCGAGCCGGCCGAGCAGGTAGTTGATCGCGTGCAGCACCGGCCCGGCGTGCGGCTTCACCGAGACGCGGTCGGGGCCCCGCAGGTGCTCGAACCACAGCGCGGACATGATGCTCGTCATCGACGCCGAGGACGCCTGGTGGCCGCCGACCTTCACGCCCGACTCGGTGCTGCGCACGCGGTTGGCGTGGTGGACCATGCTCGTCGCCAGCCACAGCACCCGGCGCTGGACGGCGTCGAGCGCGTCGAGGTCCGGCCCGGGCTCGGGCGCGGCAGCGGGCGAGGGTGCTGTGGATGACATCCTCTCCATCAGGGTAGATCGGCCGCCGAGCACCGTGGGCCGGGCCGGGCGCGCGCGTGCAGCGCGGCCCGCTTGCAATCGAATCGTTCTACGTGCGAGGATGGCGCCAGGGTGCCCCTCCGCCGGCGTGTGGTTCGGCGGGAAAGGGACGGAGAGAGAGGCCTGCCTTGGCGTCCTGCGAAGAGAGCACTGTGACCTCGGTGCGCGGCACACGCGCGCCGGGTATGCCCCTGCGCCCGCGCCGGCGAGGCCAGAGGCTGATGCCGAAGCTCGGCATGGGCCCCGTGCGCCGCGAGCAGATCTGCCGCGCCGCTGCGGTGGTGATCGCGCGCGAGGGCTTCGCCGGCTCGACGATGCGCCAGGTGGCCGAGGAGGCGGGCGTCAGCACCGGGATGCTGAACCACTACTTCGCCAACCGCCAGGACCTGCTGACACAGGCGCTCGTTTACGTCAGCGAGCGCAGCCAGCGGCGCTACAGCGGCGCGATCGACGGCCTTCCGCCCGGCCGCGGGCGCCTCGAGGCGCTGCTCGACAGCGTGCTCTCCGACGACGAGGAGTCGACCGAGACCTGGCGTGTGTGGATCGACGCGCACGGCGAGGCGGTGCGGCTGCCGGAGCTGCGGCGCACGATCGAGGAGCGGCTCGGCGAGTGGTTCGAGCTGGTCGAGCATGCGCTCGAGGGGCTCGTCGAGGAGCCGCGCGACGGCGGGGTGCCCTGGACGGTGCGCGTCGACGCGATGCTGACCGGCCTGACGGTCCTCGCCCTGACCTCCGAAGCGCGCCTGCCCGGTCGCGTGATCCGCGAGGAGGTCGTGCGCATGGTGCTCGCCGGCGAGCGGCAGGCCACCGCGGCGGAATCGATCGTTTAGCCGTCCGCGGCAGGCTCGACCGCTCGCACCAGCGGAGAACCGGCACACCGCCGCGGAATCGATCATCTAGGCTGCAGCGGCCATGCGGGCCGTGACCTTCCAGGCACCGGGCGTCGAGGTCCGTCGAGGAGCGCCCGAGCCCGAGCTGAGCGACCCCGAAGACGCGATCATGCGCATCGAGGCGACCGGGCGTCTGCGGCTCGGACCTCCACATCTACCACGGCCGCGTCCAGATCGAGCCCGGCTTCACTATCGGCCACGAGTACGTCGGCACCGTCGTCGCGGTCGGCGACGGGGTGACGCGCTTCGCCGTCGGCGACCGCGTCCTCGGCTGCTTCCAGATGCGCGTGCGGCGAATGCTTGTTCTGTCGCCGCGGCCTGTTCCATCGCTGCGAACACTCGCGGACGTTCGGGCACGGCGCGACGCTCGGCTCGCTGCAGGGCACGCAGGCCGAGATGGCGCTGATACCGAACGCCGACCTCGCGCTGCGGCGCGTGCCGGAGGGCATGAGCGACGGACGTCGCGCTGTTCGCCGGCGACGTGATGGGAACCGGTTTTCACGCCGTCGTAGGCGAGCGGCGTGCGGGCGGCGACACGGTGTGCCGTGCTCGGGCTCGGCCCGGTGGGCCTCTGCGCCGTGCAGGCGGCGCGCGCCGCGGGGGCCGCGCATGTCGTCGCGGTCGACACCGTCCGAGCGCGCTTGCAGCTCGCGCGGGACTTCGGTGCCGAGCCGGTCCACCTGACCGAGCAGGACGTCCGCGCGAACGTGCGCGAGCTGACGCGAGGGGCGCGGCGTCGACGTGTGCGTCGACGCAGTCGGCGACGCGCGCGCGCTTGAGAGCGCGATCCGCGTGAGCGCGCGGCTGGGCGCCGTGCAGTGCATCGGCGTCTACGCCGAGCGCACCGAGGTCCACATGGGCCTGTTGTGGCTGAAGGCGATCACGCTGCGCGGCGGCCACGCCAACGTGCTCGCGCACGTCGACAGGGTGCTCGCGATGCTCAGCGGCGGACTGCTCGATCCGGCGCCGCTCGTGACGCACCACATGAAGCTCGAACAGGCCCCGAGGCGTACGCGATCTATGACCGGCGCGAGGCGCTGAAGATCGTCCTGACACCCTGAGAAGCCACCGTGCGGCCCGAGGCCCTCGTCAGTCCAGATCCAGGTCCCCGGCGCGAAAATCGGTCATGACGCTTGCGTGCCAGCGAGCGAGCGCTCGGCCTCGCGCCGAGCCGCGTACGTGCTGCGGCTGCCTCGTCGAGCGGCGGCTCTCGCGGCCATCGGAGCGAACCGCCGGGCAAGAGCGTCGCGGTCCTGCCAGGCGCCGACCGCGAGCCCCGCGGCGAACGCGGCGCCGAGCGCGGTCGTCTCGCCGACCGCCGGGCGAACGACGGGCAGCCCGAGCACGTCGGCCTGGAGCTGCATCAGCAGCTCATCGGCGGTCATGCCGCCGTCGACCGCAGCTCGGCCAGCGCGAGCGCCGGCGCCGCAGCGTCGCCGCGTCCACCACTTCGCGCGTCTGCCAGCGGTCGCCTCGAGCATCGCAGCGCGCGAGGTGCGCCGGCGCCGGCGTAGCGCGGTCAGCCCGACGATCACGCCGCGCTGCGTCTTCGCGCCAGCGCGGCGCGAACAGACCCGAGAACGCCGGCACGAAGTAGACGCCGCCGTTGTCCGGGCACGCTCGCGGCGAGCGCTCGAGTCGCGGCCGCGTCCTCGATCAGCCCGAGCTTGTCGCGCAGCCACTGCACCGCGGCGCCGGCGACCGCGATCGACCCCTCGAGCGCGTAGCCCGGCGCCTCCTCGCCGACACGCGCCGCGACCGTCGTCAGGAGCGCCGGTGCAGCGCGACCGGCTCGCCGCCGGTGTTGACGAGCAGGAAGGACGCCGGTGCCGTAGGTGCACTTCGCCTCGCCGGCGCCGAAGCACGCCTGGCCGAAGAGCGCGGCCTGCTGGTCGCCGACCAGTGCCGCGACCGGGCGACCGCCGAGCGGCCCGTCGCGCGATCTCGCCGTGAACGGCTCGCTCGAGGAGCGCGATGCGCGGCAGGATCGCGCGCGGGAACGCCGATCAGCGCGAGCGCTCGGCTCGTCCCAGTCGAGCGTCTGCAGGTCCATCAGCAGTCGTGCGGCTCGCGTTCGTCACGTCGGTCGCGTGGACCCCCCGCGACCGCCGGTGAGGCGCCAGAGCAGCCACTGTCGATCGTCCCGCACGCGAGCTCGCCGGCCTCGGCGCGCGCCGCGCGCGCCGGGCACGTCGTCGAGGATCCAAGCGATCTTCGGGCCCGGAGAAGTACGTCGAGAGCGGCAGCCCGGTCGTCGCGCGCAGGCGGTCCGGGCCCGCCGGCCCGCGAGCTCGCGCACGCGCGCCGCGGTGCGCGTGTCCTGCCAGACGATCGCGTTGTGCATCGGCTGCGCCGCTCTCGCGGTCCCAGACGACGACGTCTCGCGCTGGTTGGTGATCCCCAGCCGGCCGCGACATCGCCCCGACGTCGACGCCGGCGAGCGCCTCGCCGATCACCTCCTCGCTGCGCCGCCAGATCTCGAGCGGGATCGTGCTCGACCAGGCCGGCGGCGCGGGTGGATCTGCGCGGTGCTCGCGCTGGGCAGGTGCCGACGAGGGCGCCGTCGAGGTCGAACACGCGATAGCCGCGTGCTGGTCGTGCCCTGGTCGAGCGCTGCGATCAGCGTGCCCACGCCGGGATCTTACGTGCGGCACCGACGCAGCCGCCCGGCCGGACCGGCTAGCGTCGTGAGCGATGGGAAGGCGCCTTGTCCTCGTGACGCTCATCGCCGCCACGGCGTGCCTCACGGCGGCCGCGGCGACGGGCGCAGCCGTGCACCGCGGGCTCTTCCGGATCGCCGGGTGCGCGAGCTTCGGAACGGCGCCTACCGTGGCGGCCCGGCTCGCCGCGAGGTCGCGATCGGCTTCGACGACGGCCCCGCCGCTGACACGGGCGAGTTCGTCTCAATGCTCGATCGGGAACACGTGCCGGCGACGTTCTTCATGATCGGCGACGCAGATCGCGAGCTCGCGTACCGCCCGCTGCTGTTGCGCGAGCTGCGCGACGGCGACGTGCTCGGCGACCACACCTGGACCCACCCCGATCTCGTCAGGGCGCCGAACGTGCGCGAAGAGCTGCCCGCACGCGCGAGCGGGTCCGTGCCCTCACCGGATACACGCCCTGCGTCTTTCGCCCGCCGTACGGCGACTACGACCGGGCGGTGGTCGATACCGCGCGCTCGCTCGGGCTCGCGACGTCCTGTGGGACGTCGACCCGGCCGACTGGTCGCTGCCCGGCACCGACGACGATCGTCGCTCGCGTTATGGCGGAGGTGAAACCCGGCTCGATCATCATCTCGCACGACGGCGGGGGCCACCGGCAGCAGACGCTCGCCGCCTATCCCCGGATAATCGCAGGACCTGCGCGCACGCGGCTACCGCATCGTCACGATCCCCGAGCTGCTCGGCTTCCGCCCGGTCTACGAGTACTGCTCGCGCCAGTGCGACGGCCTCGGCATTCCCGCCGGCCGCCTCCCGCGCGGCGCGCGATCGTGCGCGGCGGACCGTTCGCGCACGAGGCGGCGGGGCGGACGTGATCGTCGACGCCTGGATTCAGCACCCGACAGCCGGTTCCTCGGCCAGGAGATGTTCGCCTCGCTGCGGCGCTGGACCGGCGGGCAGATCCCCGACTCCGAGCCGGCGATCACCGCGACCGTCGAGGCGATCGACGCCGCCGGGGTCGACGTCGCGCTGCTCACGCGCGTGGCACGGACCGCAGGGAGACGCGCTGATCTCCAACGAGGAGGTCGCGGGCTGGGCGGCAGCGCATCCCGGGCGCTTCGCGGGCGTCGCGGGCGTGCCGCTGGACCGCCCGATGCAGGCCGTCCGCGAGCTGCGCCGCTGCGTCACGGAGCTCGGCTTCGTCGGGCTGCGTGCGATCCCATGGCTCTGGGAGGCCCTCCGACCGACCGTCGCTACTACCCGCTGTACGCCGACGTGCGTCGAACTCGGCGTCCCGTTCTGCACCCAGGTCGGCCACACCGGGCCGCTGCGGCCGTCCGAGACCGGCCGACCGATCCCCTACATCGACCAGGTCGCGATCGACTTCCCCGAGCTCGACGATCGTCTGCGGCCACGTCGGCTACCCCTGGACGGAGGAGATGGTGGCGGTCGCCCGCAAGCACGAGAACGTGTACATCGACACTTCCGCCTACACGCTCGAGCGGCTGCCCCGCCGAGCTCGTCGATTACATGCGCTCGCGCTCGGGAAGCCGCAAGGTCCTGTTCGGCTTCGAACTGGCCGATGATCGCCCCGGCGCACGCCCTCGCAGGGCCTCGAGCGGCCTCGAGCTCGACGCGGAGACGGCCGAGCTCTTCCTCGGAGGCCAACGCCGTGCGCGTCTTCGCGCTGCCCGACGGCGCCGGCGCCTCCTCGGGCGCCGCCGCGCGGGCGGGCATCACGGGGTGAACGGCGTCGCCGAGTAGACCGTTCCGACGGGCGCGAGGGTGTTCGTGACCGAGATCGTCCCCGTGCCCGCGCCGGCCGGCACGACCGCTTTCAGCTTCTTGGCCGAGTAGAAGTGCACCGATGGGGCCGGCGTGCCGTCGAAGCTGACGGTTGAGGAGCTCGTGAAGCCGACGCCCTTGATCGTGACGCTGCTGCCGGCCGGCGCCGTCGCGGGCGTGAACGAGGTCACCGACAGCGTGGCCGTGAACTTCGCTTTCGAGGTCGCCGAGCCGTGGGCGGTGGTGACCGTCACCTTGCCTTTCTTCTCGCCGGCTGGCACCGTGACTTCGAGCTTGTGCGGCGAGACGGTCGTGAACGCGGCCGAGACGTTGCCGACCGTCACCGCGGTGGTCGTGTCGAGCGCGCTGCCTTCGACGACGATCGTGCTGCCGGTGATCCCGCTCGACGGCGAGATGCCGCTGAGGAGTGGCACGTCGGAGGCGACCGGCGAGGTGGCCGCCGCGTAGGCGCTTCCGGTCCCGACCGCGTTGTGGGCCGTCTCGCGCACGCGCAGCGCGTGGCCGATGTCGGCTTCGACCGGCGTGTAGGCGTTCGCGGTTGCGCTCGCGATCGGCGCGCAGCCCGTGCCGCTGAAGCCGCAGCGTTCCCACTGGTATTCGTAGCTCGTCGGGCTGCCGGTCCAGCCGCCGTGGGACTCGCTCAGCTTGACGCCCTGCTCGGCGACGCCCGCGATCGTCGGCGGGGAGGTGCTCTCGGGCACGCCGTTCACCTGGAAGGCTTCGAGGCCGAGAGGGCTGCCGACGCCGGTCGGCCCGTCGTACCCGGGCGCCGCTTCGCAGATCGTGGCTTTGAGGCACACGCCGTTGGTGCCTTCGACGACGTCGTACAGCGCGGAGGCGTGCCCGGCGTGCGCGTACAGCGTCGAGGCCGGGTAGGAGACGCCGTTCCCGCCGCCGGCGAGCCCGAACTCGGCGGCGATGATCGGCGAGGAGACCGAGGTTCCGCCCCATACGCCCCAGCCCACGGGCGCGCCGGTGAATTCGGGCGTGCTGTCGTAGACGTCGACGCCGGTTTCCGGGTCCCCGATCGCCGAGACGTCCGCGACCGCCCGCCCGGTGCCGCAGCGGGTCGCGGAGAAGTTGGCGACCGCGCTCTGCCACAGCGGGGCTGTGAACGCGACGCTGCAGCCGCTACCGCCTTCGTCCCAGGCGCTGCTCTTCCAGACTCCGCCCGCTTCGACGAGCGAGGTTCCCCCGACCGCCACCACATCCGGCGAGTCGGCCGGGAACTCGGCGTACGGCGGTTCTTCGTTGCGGCAGTATTCGGCTTCGTTGAGGTAGCCGCAGTCACCCGAGCTCGCAGTCACGACGATGCCGGGGTGGTTGTAGGCGGTCGTGTTGGAGGTGCCGTATTCACCCTGGTCGGCGGCTCCGTAGGAGTTGCTGATCTCCGTTGCGCCGAGTTTCGCGGCCGCGTTGACCCCCGCGCCGAGGTCGCTGAATTCCTGGGTGCTGGCCTCGACCAGCAGGATCTTGCACGTCTGGCACGTCGCGTGGGCCATCTGCACGTCGATCGAGATCTCCGTGGCCCAGCCGCCTTCGACTGCCGGCAGCGGGGCGCTGTTCCCTTCCTCGTTGACCTTGCGGAAGCAGCCGTTTTCGGCCGTGCATTCGGGCAGGCCGAACTGCTTGTCATAGACGGCGAGGTCGGCTTCCGCGGTGGGATCGTCGTAGGCGTCCACTACGGCGATCGTCTGCGTCCCGCCGGCCGCCGTTTCTTCGGGCATCTCGTAGGCGGCGTGCAGCAGCTGCGGCGTGAGGAACCCGGGGTACGGTTTGTTCATTCGGATCGCCCGCCCCCCGGCGGCCTGCACGGCGGCCGCGGCGGCCGTGGGGCCCGCTTCGGGCGAGGACACGACCAGCCGCATCGCGAGGCACGCGGCCTGCCCGCGGCGCGCGTTCGCGCACGAGTGGCGGACGGCGCGGGCCTGTGCCGCTCCGGCCAGGTACACGAGTGACAACGCAAGCGCGAGCAGCAGCGCGCCGGCGGTGCGTGGCGCACGCGGAGTCAGCGCGCGCGCAGGCGCCGTCCCGTTCGTGTGTGCTCTGGTCATCCCTCCCATTCCCTCTCCCGGTTGGCTGCGGCTGAACCGGTCAGACCACGGTAGGGAGGCGGCTCCGGGGTGTCAAGCGCGAAGCGGCACGCGCGCGGGCGCCGCTCGAGTGGCAGCGCTCCACATGTGCGGCTGCTCCTGCTTAGATATGGTGCCGACTGCAGGTCAGTCGGTTGCAGCAAACACAGCGCGCGCCCGTAGCTCAGTGGTCAACGGTTCTCTTCGGGGAGCCAAAGAGCAGCGGTCTTTCAAGCCGCAGGCCGCGGGTTCGATTCCCGCCGGGCGCACTGTCCAACCTCGGGCCGCGGCATCGGATGCGGCCCGCCGCGAGCGCCCCGGCGCGCTCGCCGGTCCTCGCCCCGCAGCCCGTCGCGCGCCTTGGGCGCCCAAGCCCGCGCCGCCGATGCACCCCTCCTCCGGTAACCGGTCAGCAGGCTGTCCCTTTGTTGACATTCTGCGTAAAACGTGATTTATATGTCGCCGGCCACGGAGTCAGCGCAGAGGAGGGGCTGGATCGATGGTTGTGGGGACGAGCGGGTCGCCGACCCGTGGGGAGAGGGCGTAGCGGAGATGGAACTCAGGCTCTCGGAGTGTCACCGAAGCCGGCTGCTCCGCTGCCTGCACGGACGCTGGCCCTACCGGCGCTCGCACTGCCGCCACGATCATCACTGGCTCCTCCGCGTTCAGTCGAGCCGATCCTGGTGCGCGAGCGCGCGCACGCATTCGCTGACTGGGCTGCGGTCCTGCAGCCGCCGGCCCTAGGAGCCAGAGGGGAGCGCGAGGGGAACTCGTCCCTGCGGGCCCTATCGGGGGATGGGGATGGCCCGCAGGGACGGGTCGCGCTGCTCGACGTCGGCACCGATCGCGTGATCGGCGATCGCCGCGATCAGCTGCGGCCACAGCGCGCGCGGCAGGTCGTGCCCCATGCCCTGCACGCGCATCATGTGCGCCCCGGGGATCGCCTGCGCGGTCGCCCGCCCGCCCGAGGGCCGCACGAGCCGGTCGGCGGTGCCGTGGATCACGAGCGTCGGCGCGGTGATGCGCCGCAGCTCGGGAGTGCGGTTGCCGGCGGCGATGATGGCCGCCAGCTGGCGCCCCGGTCCGTCGGGGTCGTGGTCGCGGTCGTAGCTGCGCGCCGCGAGCTCGCGCACGTCGGCCTCGTCGCGCAGTTCACCGGGAGAGCCGATCGCGCCGAACAGGCGCACGACGTGCTCGATGTAGGCCTCGCGGCCGCTCGGTGCGGCACGCAGGAAGGTCGAGTAGACGCGCAGTGACGGCTGCCCGGCGCGCAGGCTGCCGGTGTTGGACATGATCGACACCAGCGAGCGGACCGAGCGCGGATGGCGCGCCGCGAGCGTCTGGGCGATCATGCCGCCCATCGAGGCGCCGATCACGTGCGCCGGCGCGAGCGAGCGCTCACGCAGCAGCACGGCGGCGTCCTCGGCCATGTCGGCGAGCGAGTAGCGCGCCGCGCGCCGCGAGCGGCTGAGCAGCTGCGCGATCGTCGGCGGCGCGCCGCTCACGTGCGTCGAGTGCCCGACATCGCGATTGTCGAAGCGCACGACGTGCAGGCCGCGCTCCGCCAGTCCGCCGCAGAAGTCCTCGTGCCAGGCGATCATCTGCGTGCCCAGCCCCATCACGAGCAGCGCGGTCGGGTCAGACGGGTCTCCGAACGTGTCGTAGCAGAGCTCGATGCCCCTGCCGACGTCGCACATCTGCTCGCTCACGATCAGCGGACTCTAGAGGATCGACCGAGATCGGCCACCCCGCTTGGGTAGCCACCGCACGACTGGGTAGGATCGGAGGCGATGGCTGCGACACGCCAATCGAGCGGCTCCGGGGCGGGTGCCCCCGCGCTCGATGGCTCGGACGTCCGCCGCCTGTCGATCGACACGATCCGCGGCCTCGCGATGGACGCGGTGCAGAAGGCGAACGCCGGCCATCCCGGCACGGCGATGGCGCTCGCGCCGCTCGCGTACACGATCTTCACGCGCTTCCTGAAGGCCAACCCGCGCGACCCGTCGTGGCCCGACCGCGACCGCTTCGTGCTCAGCGCCGGGCACGCGTGCGTGCTGCAGTACGCGCTCCTGCACCTCGTCGGATACGAGGTGTCGCTCGAGGACCTCCAGCAGTTCAGGCAGTGGGGCTCGCGCACCCCGGGCCACCCCGAGCGCGGCCACACCCCCGGAATCGAGGTGACGACCGGGCCGCTGGGGCAGGGGGTCGCCAACGCCGTCGGGATGTCGCTGGCGGAGCGCTTCCTGGCAGAGCGCTTCAACCGCCCGCAGCGCGAGATCGTCGACCACCACGTCTACGTGATCTGCTCCGACGGCGACATGATGGAGGGCGTCAGCCAGGAGGCGGCGTCGATCGCCGGGCACTTCGCGCTCGGCAAGCTGATCGTCTGCTACGACGACAACCACATCACGATCGACGGCACCACCTCGCTGTCGTTCGACGGCGAGAACCACAGCGCGCGCATGGCAGCCGACGGCTGGCACGTCCAGCGGGTCGAGGACTCGGAGGACCTCGACGCGCTCGAGGCCGCGCTGAGCGCCGCCCGCGACGAACCGGAGCGCCCGTCGTTCATCGCGATCCGCTCGCACATCGCCTACCCCGCGCCGAACGCGACCGACACGGCCAAGTCGCACGGCTCGGCGCTCGGGGAGGACGAGGTGCGCGCCACCAAGGAGGTGATGGGATTCGACCCCGACCGGCACTTCTGGGTCGACGAGCGCGTGTACGAGCACATGTCGATCGCGCAGCAAGGCGGGCGCGAGCAGGAGGAGTGGACCGGGCGCCTGAGCGCCTGGCGCGAGGCGTTCCCCGAGATGGCCGAGGACTGGGACCGCGCCTGGTCGGGCCGCCTGCGCGAGGGCTGGCGCGAGTCGCTGCCGACCTTCGAGGCCGGCGTCTCGCTCGCGACGCGCTCTGCGGGCCAGAAGGCGATGGCCGCCTTCGGCGAGTACGCGCCGACGATGATCGGCGGCGCCGCCGACCTGGTCGAGTCGACCAAGACGCTGTTCGAGGGCGGCGGCGAGTTCTCGAAGGTGCACGCGGGGCGCAACATGCCGTTCGGCATCCGCGAGCACGCGATGGGGGCGATCGTCAACGGCGCGAGCGCGCACGGCGGCATCGTCAAGCCCTACGGGTCCACGTTCCTCGTGTTCTCCGACTACATGCGCGGCTCGGTCCGGCTGTCGGCGCTGATGGGGCTGCCGGTCGTGTGGGTCTGGACGCACGACTCGGTCGGGCTCGGCGAGGACGGCCCGACGCACCAGCCGATCGAGCACTACGCGGCGCTGCGTGCGATACCGAACCTGTGGGTGATCCGCCCCGGAGACCCGAACGAGACCTCGGTCGCCTGGCGCGCGGCGCTCGAACGCGAGGACGGGCCGGTCGCGCTGCTGCTCTCGCGCCAGAACGTCGAGACGCTCGACCGCTCCGGACTGGGCGGCGCCGACGGCCTCCTGCGGGGCGGCTACGTGCTGTGGGACGCGCCCGGCGGCGAGCCGGAGCTGATCATGATGGCCACCGGGGCCGAGCTCGGCCCGACGCTGGCCGCCGCCCGCACGCTGGCCGAGCAGGGGCGGCGCCCGCGCGTGGTCTCGATGCCGTGCATAGAGCTCTTCGAAGCGCAGGGCGAGGACTACCGCGAGCAGGTGCTGCCCGCGGCCGTCGTCGCGCGCCTGGCGGTGGAGCCGGGCGCGAGCATGAGCTGGTGGCGCTGGGTGGGAAGCTCCGGCCAGGTGCTCGGGCTCGACCGCTTCGGCGCCTCGGCCCCCGGCACGACGGTCCTCGAGAAGCTCGGCTTCAGTACCGAGAACATCGTCGAGCGCGCCCTCGGCGTGCTCGACTGAGCACCAAGAAGGAGCAGCGATGAGCCCCGACTCGAACAAGCCGCTGCAGGCCCTGTCGGCGATCGGGCAGAGCGTGTGGGTCGACTACCTCTCGCGGGAATCGATCCGCGGCGGGCACCTGCAGGAGCTGATCGACGACTACGCGGTCGTCGGCGCGACCTCGAACCCGACGATCTTCCAGAAGGCGATGAGCACGGGCGACGCCTACGACGAGCAGCTCTCGCAGCTCGTGCGCGACGGGCTCGACCTCGACGCGTGCTTCTGGGCGCTCGCGCAGCAGGACATCCAGGACGCGTGCGACGTGTTCCGCCCGGTGTGGGACGCGGGCCAGGGCAAGGACGGCTACGTCTCGCTCGAGGTCGACCCGCGCCTGGCCTACGACACGCTGCAGACCTTCCGCGAGGCGATGCGCCTGCACGAGCAGGTCGACCGTCCCAACCTGATGGTCAAGATCCCGGCCACCAAGCCGGGTCTCGCGGCGATCGAGGACGTGATCTCGAAGGGCCGCTCGATCAACGTCACGCTGATCTTCTCGCTGCAGCGCTACGCCGAGGTCGCCGAGTCCTACCTGCGCGGCCTCGAGCGCCTGATCGCCGAGGGCGGGGACCCGAGCAAGGTCGCGTCGGTGGCGAGCTTCTTCGTGTCGCGGATCGACACCGAGGCCGACCGCCGAATCGAGGAGGTCGCCGGTCCCGGCGAGCTCCGCGGCAAGCTCGCGATCGCGAACGCGAAGCTCGCCTACGAGCACTACAAGGACGCCTTCTCGGGGCCGCGCTGGGAGTACCTGGTCGGCAAGGGCGCCTCGCCGCAGCGCGTGCTGTGGGCCTCGACCTCGACCAAGAACCCGGACTACGCGGACGTGATGTACGTCGAAGAGCTGCTCGGCCCCGACACGGTCGACACGATGCCCGAGGAGACGATCAAGGCCTACCAGGACCACGGCCGGCCCGAGGCGCGCCTCGAGCGCGACCTCGACGGCGCGCGGCGCGTGTTCGAGGAGCTCGAGCGCGCGGGCGTCGACTACAAGGACGTGACCGACACGCTCGAGCGCGAGGGGGTCGAGAAATTCGCCGACTCCTTCGACGAGCTGCTCGCCGCGCTGCGCGAGAAGCACGGCGCGCTGGCGGCGGCGGCCTGAGCGCGCCGGCGGGCGGCGCGCCCGCTCACGGGTAGGGGATCGGGATCAGCACGCGGATCGTGAGCGGCCCGCTCGGGAACGCGTGCGCGACGATCGTGACAACGCGGTATTCACGGCCCCTGTACGTGTAGGGGCCTTCGGCCGGCACCGAGGAGAGCCCCAGTGATTGATGCCCGCCCGCTCCGAGGCTGTTCTTGACCAGTCGCGGCGCCGAGCCGGGCGCCGTGCTCATGTACATGAGCACCTTCAGGCCCGCCAGCCGGCGTGCCAGCCGCAGGTAGCCTTCGTCGTCCTGGATCGAGAGTGCGAAGCTCCCGATCGTGTGGCCGCCGGCGCGCAGCGGCGCGCTCACCGGCGCGAGCACGTACGGGCCGCCGACATCGGCGAGCAGCCGGTGGCCGGCGCTCACACGCAGCCTCACGATGTGCTGGTTCAGCAGCGCGATGATCGCGCGGCGCGTCGCCTGCGGTTCGCGCCGGGCGACCGCGCCCAGCAGCGCCGGGTCGTGCTGCACGCGGCGCACCTGCGGGATCGTGCGCGCGCCGGCCTCGCCCGCGTAGATCAGGTGCGCGATGTGCGAGAGCGTGTTGACCTCGGTGTCGGCGGTCGAGGACCCGCACAGCGCCGAGACCGCCGAGGCGGGCTTCAGCAGGTAGGCCCGCAGCGCACCGCTCGGGTAGGCGAGCGCGGGGAACGAGGTGTAGTCGTAGGCGATCCCACCGCGCGTGGTCGTCCCTTCGGCCGCGAGCTCTCCGGGGAGCGAGACCGTGCCGCCGACCGTGCGGTTCCCGGCGCGCAGCGCGACGAGGCTTTCGGCGAGCCCGCTCGCCTCCGCAGAGAAGCCGCTCTGCGACCACACGCTCGTCGTGTAGGCCGCGATCGGCGCACCGCCGCCCGCGCCCGCGATCGTGCCGCGCAGCGGCGTGAGCGCCGGCCCCCCGAGCGCGACCATCGTGCGGCCGGCGCTCGTGATGAGCAGATTGGTCATGTGCCCCGTCGCTATCAGCGCGTGCGCGGCCGCACGCGCGGCGGCCGGATCGTGGGCTTCGATCGCAGCGCGCAGCGGGCGCGAGTGGGTGATCATGGCGCGTGCGCTGGCGGTGCGTTCGCTCTCGACGCCCTCGCGGTACACGCGCTGCACGACCGCGCCGAGCGCCCTCATCACGGTTTGCGCGCAGCTTGCAGGCGCTTCGCTCGCGCGGGCGCCCGTCGAGGACCTCAGCCCCGACCCGCAGCCGCTCACGGACACGAGCGCGACCGCGAGCAGCGTCAGTCGCGCGACGGTCGATGAGGGCGGCAGGCGCGCAACCATCCGCATCAATCCTAGGATTCCGCCCGGCGCCCGCGCGCCGCCGGGGGCACATCTCGGATAACGTCGCGCGCGTGCCACTCGCGCTCATCACCGGCGCCTCGACCGGGATCGGCAGGGCGAGCGCGCTGCGCCTGTCCTCCGCCGGCTGGACCGTGCTCGCCGGGGTGCGCAGCGCCGAGGCGGGCGAGCAGCTCCGCGCGCAGGCACCCGACGGGCGGCTCAGGCCGCTGGCGCTCGACATCACCGATCCCGCCCAGGTCGCCGCGGCCGCAGAGCGCGTCGCACAGGAGTCCGGGGCGAGCTCTGCGGGCGGCCTCGACGCGCTCGTCAACAACGCCGGGGTGGGCGTCGGGGGCCCGCTCGAGCTGATCGACGAAGCCGAGCTGCGGATGCAGTTCGACGTGAACGTGTTCGGCCAGGTCGCGATGACGCGCGCGCTGCTGCCGGCGCTTCGCCGCGCGCGCGGGCGGATCGTGTTCATCTCCTCGATCGGCGGCATCGTCGCGACGCCCTTCCTGTCCCCCTACGCCGCCTCCAAGCACGCGATCGAGGCGTTCGGCGACGCACTGCGGATCGAGCTGCGCACCTCGGGGGTGCAGGTCGCGCTGGTCGAGCCCGGCTCGGTCGCGACGCCGATCTGGGACAAGGGCCGCGAGGCGAGCGCGGGTGGAGATCCCGCCGGAGCTCAGCGCGCAGTACGGGCACGTGCAGGCCGCGATGAACAAGGCGCTCGAGGAGACCGGCAAGCGCGGGGTGCCGCCCGAGCAGGTCGCACAGCGGATCGAGGCGGCGCTGACCGCCAGGCGGATGCGCGGGCGCTACCTGATCGGCCGCGACGCGCACGCGATGGTGGCGCTCAGGCGGCTGCTGCCCGATCGCGCGTTCGACGCTGTGATGCGGCGCGCGCTCGGCGTCTGAGGGTCAGGACGGCGGCGCGTACGCCGCGAGCCACGCGAACAGGCTCGTAGTGGCGGCCTGCGTCTGCAGCCCTACGAACCCACCGGCGGGCTCCGGGTAGCGCTGCGGCTACCGTTACTCGGCGGATGTCGCCCCCCGAGACATCGAGCGCCGTGCTGCCTGCGCAGATCCCGGCACAACCCTCCGAACGGCGCGCGTGGGTGCTGGCCTGCTCGTTGCTGGCGATCGGCGTGAGCGTGCTGGCCGCGGTTCTGGGTGGTGCGATCGGAAGTTCGCAGGCACAGGCGCCGCAGCCCGTGCTGGTCAGCGCCCGCACGCCGCTGCCCGCTGCGGAAGGGGACGCGCCCGCCTCGATCGGCAGCGTAGTCTCGCGCCCGAGCGCCGCCGAGCAGAGCGCCGACGCCGTCCGCTTCCGGGCCGCGACGAAGGTGCACATAGGCCGTCGCTGGATGGAAGGCTTCTACCCGATCTATGAGACGGCGCAGTCGGCGTTCGGCGTCGACTGGCTGCTGATCGCCTCGATCCACATGCAGGAGAGCGCGTTCTCGACTGCCCCGGGAACGTACTCCGGTCTCAACTTCGCCCACTGCTGCGGCGGGCCGATGCAGTTCAACGTCACCAACGGCCACCACGGCGCCGCCTCCACGTGGGCGCTGTTCATGGGCTCCTACCGCTATGCGCGCCGTCCCGCGCGCTACGACCACATGACGGCCGTGCACCCGTCGATCTACGACGACTTCGACGCGATCATGGCCGCTGCGCACCTGCTGTCGGCCGACGGCGCAGGCTACGCGCTCGACGGCTCGGCGTGGGACGCCGCCTACGACTACTACGGCCACGACGCGACCGGAGTGCTCTACGCCGACCAGGTGCTCGCCCGCGCGATCGGCTGGTCACAGCACGGGTTCTGCATCAACTGCGGCGTCGATCCCGCGCTCGTGCAGGCGGCCGACGCCGCGTACGGGGCGCCCGTCAGGGCCGCGCTCGAAGGCGAAGCGCTGGTGGCGGCGCAGCAGCGGCACGGGCGGCCCGCCCGAAGGCGCCTCGCACACGCCCGCAAGCGGCGTCCCGCCGCCGCGCACAACTGAGAGCCGACGGCAGCGCCGGACGGCCGGGCCCGCCCTCCTGCGGCCCCGGCCATCCGTGCCCGTGGCGGCTCAGGCCTGTGTCAGCAGCTCGCCGGCGACGCGGTCGGTCGCGCCGCCCGTGCCGCCGAGCAGTCGCCGCGAGAGCTGCGCGCGGCGGAAGTACAGCGGCGCGTCGTGCTCCCAGGTCGCACCGATGCCGCCGTGCACCGAGATCATCGTGCGGGCCGCGTCGTCGAACGCTTTGCCAGCGACCGAGCGCGCCGCGCTGGCGGCCAGCGGGAACTCGCCCGGCGCGCCGCGGCGGGCCCAGCCCGCGTAGTAGAGCAGCGAGCGGCCGTTCTCGAGCTCGCGCAGCACCTCTGTCAGGGAGTGCTTGACGGCCTGGTAGGAGCCGATCGCGCGCCCGAACGTAAAGCGCTCCTTCGCGTACTGCACCGAAACATCGAGCGCCGTTTCCACGCTGCCGAGCGACTCGGCCGCGATCAGCGACTGCGCGAGGTGCCATGCCGCGGCCAGCGTCTCCTCGGGCGTGTCCAGCACCGTCGCGGGCGCGCCCGAGAGCGTTACGTGCCCGAGCGAGCGCGTGGAGTCGTAGCGCTCGACCGCCTCGACCGAGACGCCCTGCGCGCCGGCGTCGATCGCGACCCCGACCGGCTTTCCGTCCTTCAGCGCGACGCCGACCAGCAGGTCCGCGCCGGGTGCGTCGGGGACGAAGTGCAGGACGCCGTTGACGGTTGCGCCGTTCAGGACGGGCGCCGCGCCGCGCTCGACCCCGCCGGCGGGGTCGACGGTCCAGGCGTCGAGGAGGTCGCCGGGCGGGCTGACCGGGAGGTACGCGGCGCGCTTTGCGCCGGTTGCGAGCTCGTCGATCATCGGCTTCTCGCCGGCCGCCCCGTCGAGGATCGCCGTCGCCGGCAGGTGGCCGAGCAGCGGAATGCCCGCGATCACGCGGCCGCACTCGCCGAGCACGAGCATCGCGTCGAAGGCGTCGAGGCCCGCGCCACCGTGGTCCTCGGAGATCAGCAGGCCGGGCCAGCCGGCCTCGCAGGCGGTCGGCCACAGGTCCGGCAGCGCCTGCTCGTCGCCGTCGAGCGCCTCGCGGGCCGCCTCCAGCGTCTTGAAGCGCGAGAGCGCCCCACGGGCTGCCTCCCGCAGGAACACCTGCTCGTCAGAGAGTGACAAGTTCACGTCGACACTCCTTCTGTCGTGTTCGACTGGCTCATGCCGCGGCCCCTTCCTTGCTGCGCAGCTCCGAGAACGGGATGCCCTTGTCCAAGCGCGGCTCGGGGGGCAGCCCGAGGACGCGCTCGCCGATCGTGTTGCGGAGGATCTCTTCGGTCCCGCCGGCCGACTTCAGACCGGGCAGGAACGAGATCATGTAGGCCCACTCGCTGTCCTCTTTGAGCGCGTCCGGGCCGAGCACGTCGGCGATCAGGTCTCCCGCTTCGATCGCGCCTTTGACGATCGTGACCTTCGCGAGGCCCGCCTCCGGTCCCGGAACCTGGCCCTTCTGCAGCGCCGTCAGCGTGCGGTAGCCGGTGAAGCGGATCGCGAGCAGTTCGCTTGCGATCTGGCCGAGACGGTGGCGCACCTCCGGGTCGCGGCGGGCGCCCTCGTCGGCGCCGAGCGCGGACGCGAAGCGGGTCGAGTTGTAGCCCATGCCCTCGCTGCCGAGGCCGATCGTGACGCGCTCGAACATCAGCGTCGTGAGCGCCGTGCCCCAGCCGTTGCCGACGCCGCCGACGACCGCGTTCTCATCGAGCGCGACGTCGTCGAAGAACACCTCGTTGAACTCGGCCTCGCCGGAGATCTGGCGCAGACCGCGCACGGTCACGCCCTCGGCGTCCATCGGCACGATGAACATCGTCAGGCCCTTGTGCTTGGGGACGTCGGCGTCGGTGCGGGCGAGCAGCAGCCCGTAGGAGGCGAACTGCGCGTTCGTGGTCCACACCTTCTGCCCCGAGAGCCGCCAGCTGCCGTCGTCCTGCTGGCGCGCGCGCGCCTGCACGGCCGCCAGGTCCGAGCCGGCGGCGGGCTCGGAGAACAGCTGGCACCAGACCTCGTCGCCGTGGAGCATCGCGCCCAGGTAGCGCGACTTCTGCTCATCGGTGCCGTGGGCGATGATCGTCGGCCCGAGCATGCCGACGCCGATCGCGTCGAGGATGCCGGGCACTTTCGCGCGGGCGATCTCCTGGTTGCAGACCACCTGCTCGATCGGCCCCTGCCCCTGGCCGCCGAAGTCCTTCGGCCAGGTGACGCCTGCGAGCCCGCCCTCGGCGAGCTTGCCCTGCCAGGCGCGGCGGGCGGCGATGATCTCCTCCTCGTCCTGGAGCGCGCCGGGGCCTCGCAGGATGGGGGCTTCGGGCTTGTGCTCCTCGAGCCAGCTGCGCACCTGGGCTCGGTACGCGGCCTGGTCGGGTGTGTCGTCGAGATCCACGGTTTCTCCTTTGGCTGACTGGCCAGTCAATCCTCGACGGAGAACGGTACCCGACGGCGCGCGAGCACGCCTCACCCCCCGAACCCGCACCTCCGGCGCGGGCGGCCCGCGCGCAGGTCGCGCGCGAGCCGTCCCTCCTCCGATGCGCGGCCGCTCGGGCGCGCCGGGGACTAAGCGTCGGCGGGCATCGGCGGCTCGGGCACCGGCGGCAGGTGGTAGACGTCGCGGAAGGCGCGGTCGAGCAGCTTGCGCGATTGCGTGCCCGGGGCATCGGAGTCGAGCACGATGACGCCGAGGCGCACGCCGTCCCGTTCGGCGGTAGCGACCAGGCAGCGGCCGGCGGCTTCGGTGTAGCCAGTCTTCAGCCCGGTCGTCCCCGGGTATCCGTAGATCAGCATCGGGTTGTTGTTGTAGAGGTAGAGCTTGCCGCCCTTGATCGGGAACGGCAGCACGGCCGACAGTGTGCGCGTGACGCGCGCGATGCGCGGCTGCGCGAGGTCGTCGTGGGCGAGGACCGCGAGGTTGGCGGCGCACGAGTAGTTGCCCTGGTCGTAGAAGCCGGAGGGCGAGGAGTAGCGCGTACAGCCGAGCCCGAGGTGTGCGGCTTCGCCGTTCATGCGCGCGACGAACGCGTTCACGGAGCCCGCGACGCGCTGGGCGAGCGCGATGGCGGCGTCGTTGCCGGACGGGAGCAGGAGCCCGTAGAGCATGGTCTCGAGCTCGACGTGGCGGTGCAGCGGCAGCACCCCGACCTTCGAGCCGCCCGCTTCGACGGCCTGCTTGGTGACGAGCACGCGCGCGTGCGGCGGCTCGGACTGCACCGTGATCAGCGCGGTCATCATCTTCGTGAGGCTCGCGATCCGCAGCCGCTGCTCGGGGTTGCGCTGCCAGAGCACGCGGCCGGTGTCGAGGTTGAACAGCAGCCCGGCGCGCGGCGGGTGGTGAAAGGCGATCTGCACCGGCATGTGTGCGACTTCGCCGAGGCCGGCGAGACGAAGCGCCGGCGCGCCGAGCGGCTGGCCGATCGCCGAGCGGGTCGGGGCGGCGGTGCGGACGCGGGCGAGCGGGGTGGCGTGCGAGCCGTGCGTGCCGCGCCCGTGCGAGCCGCCGCTCTGCGCGGAGAAGGCGACCGCCGCCGCCACGGCGACGATCACGACGACCAGCACCGCGACGAGGCCGCGCCCGCGCCGGCGTCTGCGTCTGCGTGGCCGCGTCCCGCGAGGGCCGGAGCTCAGGAACGGGGAGGCGCTCACTCCCTAGGAGGATTGCGCAGAGCGGACAGGATTCCAATCCCCAACAGCACCACGATGAAGACTGAGATCAGAGTTGCAAGCGAGACGCCCTGTTCGGCTGCCGCGGCGATCGTCAGAACGCCGAAGCCCGTCACGAACACGAGCGCGAGCGCGAGCACGACCACGCGCGTCATCGGGCGCGCGGCTCCGCGGCGGGGATCATGCGCCGTGCAGCACCGGCGGCGCGGGCGGGCGCCGGCGGCCGTGCAGGAAGCCGCGGATCAGCAGCAGCCCGAACGCGAAGCCGCCGATGTGGGCGAAGTAGGCGACGCCTTCGCTGCCGCCGAGCGGGCTCGCGAGCCCGGCGAGGCCGAGGACGAGCTGCGTCAGGAACCAGAAGCCGAGCAGCGCGACCGCGGGCAGCTCGATGATCGTGACGAAGAAGATGATGAATACGAGTGTCACCACGCGTGCGCGTGGATAGAGCAGGATGTAGCCGCCGAGCACGGCTGCGATCGCGCCGGAGGCACCGAGCGTAGGGGCGGTCGAGGACGGGTCGACGGCGACCTGCGCAGCGAGCGCGACGATCCCGCCGAGCAGGTAGAAGACGAGGAACCGCGGGCGCCCGAGCGTGTCCTCGACGGTCGGCCCGAAGATCGCCAGGAACAGCATGTTGCCGAAGATGTGCAGGAAGCTCGCGTGCAGGAACATCGAGGTGAAGACGGTGACGGGCGTCGAGGGCTGCGGCGGCGGCGTGCCGGTGACGCCGGGCTGGCCCTGGCAGACGACGGCGCTCGCGACGCCTGCGGGCGTCTGCTGCGTGACCAGGTCGCAGTGCTCGCCGGGGTGGGTCAGCTCGTAGGGGATCGCCCCGTAGTGAACGGCGACGTTCTCGGAGGGCCCGCCGAAGAAGCTGCCGCCGTGGCGGATCGCGAACAGGTAGGCGATCACGTTGGCGAGCACGAGCGCGATCGTGACGACGGGCATCCGCGCGAGCGGGATGTTGTCTTTGATCGGGAAGATCGGGCGAGCTTATCCCCGGCCCCGCACTCACCTCGCCGGGCGGGTGCCCTCCTAGTGCCGGTGGCGCCGGCGGGGTCGCAGCACCAGGTGGACCCGCTCAAGAAGGACCCGCTTCGAGCCCTGGATCACGTACACGCTGAGCGTGATCGGCAGGCGGCCGAACCTGCGCTCGAGCGCGCGGCCGAGCGCGTTCAGCTTCACCGCCAGCTGCCGGTGCGCGGTCGCGCCCGGCACCGTCGGGTTCGCGCTCGCGACGGTGACCGTGCGCGTGCGGCTCGAGAGGGCGAGGACCTTGCCGTGCCGCAGCGTCTCTTTGGTGGTGGCGATGATCGAGAGCGGGCAGGCCACGGCGCTCGTGCATGAGGCCGCCAGGCTGAACGTCGTGCCCGAGGGGCCCCCATGCGGGCCCCCGTCGAGTGTCGCCAGCGGGACGGGCGTGAGCGGCCCGCTCTTCGGCGAGGGCGTCGTGAAGGACTGGTCGGCGCCGAAGGCGGTCCCGATCGCGTTCTGGACCTCGAGGCGGAAGTGGTAGGTCTTCCCGGGGGCGAGCCCCGAGACGGCCGCGGAGAAGGCGCCCGCGGCGACGGTGGGGCCGATCGCCTGGGCTGCGGTCGCCGTGCCGTAGGCGGTCGTCGTGCCGTACTGGAAGGAGACCTCGCCGCCCGCGAGGTCCGGGTTGCGCGCGCTGCCGTTGAGCGTTGCCGAGGAGCTCCCGACGGCGCTCGCGGCCTCTGTCGCGGCGCTCGGCTCGGCGACCTCGAACGCGCCCGAGTCGCAGGCCGGGCCGGCCGGCCGCAGCACGCCGCGCGCGTCGGTTCCCGGACAGCCGCTGTTGTGCCCGCCGTCGATCGCGGGGCTCCCCGGCTGCAGGGCCATCGTCTCGACCGGCCCGCCGTTCGTCCTCAGCGCTTCGAGCAGCGGGTTCGTGTTGACGCGGTCGCCGGCGCCGTGGAAGCCGCACTGGTCGAGGCTGTCGATGTTGCCGCCGAGCGAGGTCGCTTTGCCGGCGGTGCCGGGCGTGCAGTTCTCCTGGCCGGGGTCGGCTGTGCCCGCGGCGATGATCGTGTTCTCGATCGTCGATTCACCGGCGCTGAGGTTGCCGCCTTCGGCTTTTCCGAGGGTTGCACCGGCCGCTTCGGCGGTGTTCCCGTCGATCGTGCTGTTGGTGATCGTCGCCGGTTCGCCTTCTCCGCCCTCGCCGGCGCGCAGTCCGCCGACGAACGCGTCGCCGCCCGTGCCGGCTTCCGAGTTCGCCTTCGACGTGTTGCCGGCGATGGTCACGTTGACGAGCGTCGACGGCGCGAGCACCACGTCCACGGCGCCGTCCAAGGCGTCGCCGCCACCGCCGGTTCCGTCCCCGTCGGAGATCACCGAGTTGCCGCTGATCGTGTCGTCGGCGAGCCGCTGCGAGCTTCCGTAGACCAGGTCGACGCCGGAGGCGGCGGCGTCGCCTCCTTTTACGCCAGGGGCGAGCGCGTTCGCGATGGCGTCGTTGCCCGTGATCGATGTGCGTTCGATCGTCGCGCCGACCGTCTTGTTGATTTCGTCGAAGAGCACGCCGCCGGCTTCGGCGAGCCCGCCGCCACCGCCGCCGGAAGCGCGGCTCGTGTTGCCGACGATCGCCGATTCGCTGATCGCGAGCTGACCGCGGTCCGCGACCGCGCCCCCCTCGCTGATGCCCCCGATGCCCGTGCCGAGGCCTTCGGCGCGGGCCCAGTTGTCGGAGATCAGGCTCGAGATCACCGTCAGGCTGCTGCCGGCTCCGGCAAAGACGCCGCCCCCGTCGGCGGTGCCGCCGTTGTTGCTGCCGGTCCCGTTCGAGACGGCTTCGTTGGAGACCACGAGGTCGTTGCTGAGGGTCAGCGTGGCTTCATTGACGAAGATGCCGCCGCCGGCCGCATGACCTTCGACGACCGGTGCCTCGCCGTTGAGGATCTGCATCCCTGCCAGCGTCGCCGTCACACCCGGCCCGAGCACTTCGAAGACACGGCTCGTGAAGTTGCCGCTGACCGCCGTGTGCGTGTCGCCTGCGCCCTGGATCGTCACCGAGTGGCCGACCACGAGCGGGCCGCTGGTCAGGGTGACGCTCTCCGCAGGGACGACGATCGTGTCGCCCGAAGCCGCGCCCGCGAGCGCTGCGCGCAGCGAGCCCGAGCCGCTGTCGGCGTTGTTCGTGACCGTGATCGTGGCCGCCGAGGCGTCGGCGGCTCCCCAGGCGAGCAAGCCCGCCAGCAGTGCGACTCCCCATGTCGCTGCCACTCGCATGGCAGGGCCAGCCTAATGCCAGCCGGCCCTCCCGCGCAAGGCGGCCGCTCAGCCGCTCGCGGCGAGCGGTCCCACACCCTCGCGCCTCTGCGGCACGTGCTGGTCGGCGTGGTAGGAGGAGCGCACGAGCGGGCCCGCTGCGACGTGGTCGAAGCCGAGCTCGTAGGCGGCGCGCTCGAGCGCGGCGAACTCGTCGGGGTGCCAGTAGCGCACGACCGGCAGGTGGCGCTCGGAGGGGCGCAGGTACTGGCCGACCGTGAGCACCTGGACGCCGCTCTCGCGCAGCGCGCCGAACGTCTCGACCATCTCCTCGTGCGTCTCGCCGAGCCCGACCATCAGCCCCGACTTGGTGACGACCTCGCCGCCGCCGAGCTCGCCCGCGAGGCGCAGCACGCGGCAGGAGCGCGCGAACTCCGAGCCGCGGCGTGCGATCGGATAGAGGCGCGGCACGACCTCGACGTTGTGGTTGAAGACGTCGGGCCGCTCGGCGATGACCCTCGCAACGAGCATCTCCTGGCCCTGGAAGTCGGGCGTCAGGACCTCGATCTGGCAGCCCGGCGCCTGGCGGCGTACCTGGCGGATCACGCCGACGAAGGCGGAGGCGCCCTTGTCGGGCAGGTCGTCGCGGTCGACCGAGGTGATGACCGCGTGGCGCAGGCCCATGCGCGCGATCGAGCGCGCGACGCGGGCCGGCTCGAGCGGGTCGTTCCAGGTCGGCTTGCCGGTCTTGACGTTGCAGAAGCCGCAGCGGCGCGTGCAGGTGTCGCCGAGGATCATGAAGGTGGCGGTGCCGCGCTCCCAGCACTCGCCGACGTTCGGGCAGGCCGCCTCCTGGCAGACGGTGTGCAGGTTCTCGGAGCGCGATCAGCGCGCTGAGCTCGCGGTAGCGCGTGCCGCCGGGCGCGCGGCACCTTGAACCACGGCGGCTTGCGCTCGCGCAGCGGCCGCACCTCGCCGCCGAGCACCTCGAGCACGTCCATACCGCCGGGGTTGGCGCGCGAGCGCGTCGCGCTCACGTGCCAACGCCTCGTGCGCGCGCGCAGCAGGGGCATCGAGATGGGCCCGCCGGGGCGCGCCGGGACGGGTTCGCGGTGGCGAGTCCCAGGCGCCGGCGGGAGATCAGGCGCTGGCGGCGGCCGTGCGTGCGGCAGAAGCCGTAGGCGAGGCGCTTGCGGAAGCACGCCGGCCGCGTGCGGTCGGCTCCGAGCCTCGCGCGCGAGCGAGGTCATCTGCACGTCGCGGCAGGCCGCAGGCGACGACCCACGAGAACGGCTCGAGGTCGTTGTCGACGTTGACGGCGAAGCCGTGCGTGGAGACGCGAGCGCCGACGTGCACGCCGATCGAGGCGATCTTGCGGTCCTGCCACCCACACGCCCGTGTAGTCGGGGCCCTCCTCGCGGCGCGAGCGGCGCCGCGACCCCTCGTGGGCGAGCGCGGCGACGATCGCCGCTCCATCATGCGCAGGTGGCCGATGACGTCGTGCGACGGCCATGATCGGGTAGCCGACGAGCTGGCCGGGACCGTGGTAGGTGAGGCGGCCACCGCGGTCGGTCGACGTCGACGACCCGCGCTCGGCGTAGAACGCCGGCGGGAACGGCAGCTCCTCGCGCGCCGGCGCGCCGGCCGCGCGTGTACGACCGGCGGGTGCTCGAGCAGCAGCAGCGTGTCGGGCAGCTCGCCCGCGATCCGGCGCTCCCGCAGCGCGTCCTGCGAGCGCGAGCGCCGTCGCGCGTAGGGCACGAGCCCGAGGTGGCAGACCCACAGTCCAGACTCGCCCGGCGTCGCGGATCGACGTCGCATACTCTGTCGGAGGCTAGCGGCACCGCCGTGACGGACCGGCAATCAGAGCGTCAGCGCGGCCGGCTCTCGAGCAGCTCGCGGATGCGCCCCAGAAAGCGCGCCGCCTCGGCGCCGTAGAGGACGCGGTGGTCGCACACGAGCGTCAGCGTCGAGCGTCATCTGGAAGCGACGCGAGGAACTTGCCGTCATCGCCCTCCGCGCCGACCGGACCGCGCGCTGCTCGACCGCGCCGACGGCGAGGATCGCCGCCTGCGGCGGGTTGATGATCGCGGTGAAGCGCGGACCCCGAACATGCCGAGGTTCGAGACCGTGAAGGTGCCGCCGCCGAGCTCGGGCGGCGTGATCGTGCCCGCGCGCACGCGCTCGCGCGAGCGCGCGCGTCTCGCGCGCGATCTCGCCGAGCGACTTCTCGTCGGCGTCGAAGACCGTCGGCACGACAGCGAGCCTCCGTCGGCGACCGCGACGCCGACGTTGACGCGCGAGTGGATCAGCAGGCGTCCGTCGCGGTAGCTGCCGTTGGCGTCGCGGCTGCTCGCGCAGCGCGAGCGCCGCACGCCTTGACGACCATGTCGTTGTAGGTCGGCGGCCTGCCCTCCGCCGAGAGCTTGAGCTGCTCGCGCAGCTCCACGCACGCGTCCATGTCGACGTCCACTGCAGCGAGAAGTCGGGGATCGTCGCCTTCGACTCGGCCATCCGCCGCGCGATCGTCTGCTGCAGGCGGGTCAGCTCGAACTCGTCGCCTCGCCCTTGGCGGTCGCGACGCCCTCGAGCTCGGTCGCGGCGGGCGGCGGTCCGCGAGCCGGCGGCGGGGGCGCTGCCGCCGCGGCGGGCGGCTCGCTGCTCACGTCGCGGCGCACGATCCGCCCGCCGGGGCCGCTGCCGCGTGACGCGCTGCAGGTCGACGCCGCGCTCGCGCGCGACCGGCGCGCGAGCGGCGAGGCGTTGACGCGCTCGCCGCCGTGCTCTCGGCTGCCGGCGGGCGCGTCCTCGAGCGGCGCCAGGGGCTGCGCCGCGACCGGTGCGGCGGCGGCGCCGCGCACGCGCGAGACGCGCGGCGGGCCGTCGTGGCGGACCAGTCGCGGGCGCGCCCTCGCCGACGTGCGGCGATCGGCGCTCCGACCGCGAGCGTGTGCCCTCGGCCGCGATCATCTGCAGCGTGCCCGCCTGGTCTGACTCGTAGATCATCGCCGCCTTGTCGGTCTCGATCTCGACCAGCTCCTCGCCGCGCGCGACGTCGCTCGCCGTCGCGCCTTGAGCCAGCGCAGGATCGTCCCCTCCTCCATCGTGTCCGACAGGCGCGGCATCACGATGTCGGCCATCAGCGCGCGCTCCGCGCCCGGGACGCGGCCGAGCGCGGCCAGCGCGGCGGCGACGACCTGCGGCTCGTGCGGGTAGGCGATGTCCTCGAGCGGCTTGGAGTAGGGCATCGGCACGTCGGCCCCGGTGACCCGCTGCACCGGCGCGTCGAGGTCGTCGAAGGCCTGTTCGGAGATCAGCGCCGCGAGGTTCGCGCCGACGCCGCCGTGCGGCCAGCCCTCCTCGACGATCACGCAGCGGTTGGTGCGCGCGACCGACGCGAGGATCGTGTCGAGGTCGAGCGGGCGCAGCGTGCGGGGGTCGATCACTTCGGCCTGCACGCCGTGCTCCGCGGCCAGCGTCTCGGCGGCGCGCTCGGCGGTCCTGGCCATGCGCGAGATGCCGACGATCGTCACGTCCGAGCCCTCGCGCGCGACGCGCGCGCGGCCGAACGGCACGAGGTGCTCGTCGTCGTCGGGGACCTCGCCGCGCACGCCGTACAGCGACTCGTGCTCGATGAAGATCACGGGGTTCTCGTCGCGGATCGCGGTCTTCAGCAGGCCCTTCGCGTCGGCCGGCGTCGACGGGGATCGCGACCAGCAGGCCCGGGCACGTGGAGGAACATCGCCTCGAAGCAGTGCGAGTGCGTCGGGCCGAGCTGGTGGCCCGCGCCCTGCGGCATCCGCACGACCAGCGGCACGCGCGCCTGGCCGCCGAACATGTAGTGGATGTGCGCCGCGTGGTTGACGATCTGGTCGAGGCCAGCAGCGAGAAGTTGATCGTCATCAGCTCGACGACCGGGCGCAGCCCGGCCATCGCGGCGCCGACGCCGATGCCGACGATCGTGTTCTCGGAGATCGGCGTGTCGCGCACGCGCCGCTCGCCGAACTCCTCGAGCAGGCCGTCGGTGACCTTGAAGGCGCCGCCGAAGACGCCGATGTCCTCGCCCATCAGGACGACGCGCTCGTCGCGCCCCATCTCCTCGACGCAGCGCGGCCCCGAGCGCCTCGCGGTAGCGCAGCTCGGCCATCAGTCCGCGCGGCTCCGCGCGCGCGTCCTCGCGCGACGGCCAGCGCGCTCGTCAGCTGCTGCGGGATCTCATCGGTCGCGCGCCGCTCGCCGTCTTCGGCGCGGCCGGCGGCGCGCTCCGTCGGTCGTCTCGACCGAGTACCAGCCGCGCGAGCGCGTCGGCGAGCACGTAGACGTCGTCGTACAGCGACTCCGGCGGCGGGGAACGGCGACGCCTCGGCGAACGCGGACGGCCGCGTCGACCGCGCGCGTGGCCTCGGCGTCGAGCGCTCGACGCTCCCGCGCGTCGACGGGCCCTCGCCGATCAGCAGCTCGGCGAACGCCGGGATCGGGTCGCGCTCGCGCCAGGAGGCCGACCTCCTCGCTGCGTGCGGTACTGCTCGGGGTCGGCCATCGAGTGGCCGCGGAAGCGGTAGGTGATCGCCTCGACGAGCAGCGGGCGGCGCTCGCTCGCGCACGAGCTCGAGCGCCTCGCTGACGACGCGGTAGGTGTCGAGCACGTCCATGCCGTCGCAGCGCATGCCCGGCACGCCGAGGCTCTCGCCCTTGCGCTGCAGGTCGGTCACGGCCGAGTGGCGCTCGAGCGAGGTGCCCATCCCGAACTGGTTGTTGGTGACCATGAAGAGCACCGGCAGGCGCCACAGCGCCGCCAGGTTGAGCGTCTCGCCGAAGGTCCCCTGGTTGGAGGCGCCGTCGCCGAACATGCACAGCGTCACCTCGTCGGTGCCTGCGTAGTCGCTCGCGAGCGCGATCCCCGCGGCGATCGGCAGGTTGCCGCCGACGATCCCGTAGCCGCCCATGAAGCGCCGCGCCCCGTCGAACATGTGCATCGAGCCGCCGCGCCCGCGGCAGCAGCCGTCGACGCGCCCGAACAGCTCCGCCATCACGCGCTCCGGCGGCGTGCCGCGCACCAGCGCGTGGCCGTGCGAGCGGTAGGTCGAGATCAGGTAGTCGCTGTCGCGCAGCGCCCGCGCGCTGCCGACGATCGTCGCCTCCTCGCCGATCGACAGGTGCAGGAAGCCGCCGATCCTGGCGCGCGCGTACATCTCGCCGGCGCGCTCCTCGAAGCGGCGGATCAGCATCATCGTCTCGAGCCACTCGCGCGCTCGGGTCGGTCGGCTGGGGCGGAGTGGCTCATCAGGCCTCCACCGTACTCCAGCGCGCGATGGAACTCCGTCGGCCGAGAGGCTGTTCAGGTCGCCGCGGATCGCCCGCGCGAGTTTCGAGCGCCTGCGTGCGGCGCCAGATCCCACAGCATCGCGACTTCGCCGCTGGCGATCTCGACGACCTCGACGTGGTCGAGCGCGCCGGGTCGGCGAGCAGCGCCGGCGCGCGCCCGCCGCGCGTGACGATCAGCCGGTAGGCGTCGCTTGGCCCTCACGCGGCGCCCGCCAGCTCGCGCGCTGCGCTCGTGCGAGCGCGCGCTCGCCGCCGAAGCACGCGCCCGGCGGCGACGCACGGCCGGCACGTCGCGCACGCCGGCGTTCCGCGCCGCGCGGTCGCCGCGCGCGAGCTGCGCCGCGACCGAGCGCAGCGCGGCGCCGCGCAGCACCGCCGCCGGGTGCATCTCGCAGGCCGCCGCGGCGATCAGCACGAAGTCCTGCTCGGCGAGCGAGTGCCCGCCCGCGAAGGCCTGGCGGAAGGCCGCCTGCGCGAACGGCGACGGCGCGGCCGATCGAGGCTTCGCGTACGTCGCGACGCGCATCGCGAAGCGCGCTGTCGAACGGGAACGGCTCGGGCAGGCGCAGCGGCTGCAGGCCGAGCTCGCGCGCGCGGCGCGCGAGCTCCTCTCGAAGACGTCGCGCTCTGCCGGCAGCGCGGCGCCTCGAAGGTCTCGCTGCCGGGCAGCTCGCGCGGCGAGCACCGGGCGCCACTCGCAGCGGCTCACGCGCGCGCGAGCACGTGCAGCACCCGCTCGGCGGCCAGGTAGGCGTAGCGGGCTCGCGAGGTCGAAGTAGAACCCGCCCGCCGGGACCGGGATCCGCCTGGAGCACGGCTCAGCCGTGGATCAGCCAGCCGTCGGCGGCGCGCGCGGCCTCCATCACGGCCTCCGACAGCGTCGGATGGCCGTGGACGATGCGCGCCACCTCCGGGAAGCCGCCCTCGAGCGCGCGCACGTTGACGAGCTCCTGGATCAGCTCGGTCGCGCGCGAGCCGACGATGTGCCCGCCGAGCAGCTCGCCGTAGCGGCGCTCGCCGACGATCTTGACGAGCCCCGTGCGGTCGCCGTAGACGGTGCCGCCGCCGACCGCGCCGTAGGGGACCTTGCCGACGACGACGTCGTGGCCCTGCTCGCGCGCCTGCTCCTCGGTGAGCCCGAAGGAGCCCGACGTTCGGGGTGCAGAAGGTCGCGCGCGGGATGTCCACGTAGGCGAGCGGGTGCGTCTGGCGCCCCGCGCCGTCCTCGGCGGCGATGATGCCCTCGTCGGAGGCCTTGTGCGCGAGCGCCGGGCCGTGCACGAGGTCGCCGATCGCCTACACCCCGGCGCGCGAGGTGCGCATGCGCGCCGTCGACCTCGACGAGGCCGCGCTCGTCGAGTCTCGACGCCCGCCTCGGCGAGCCCGAGCCCCTCGACGTCGGCGCCGCGGCCGGCGGCGATCACGAGGTAGTCGACCTCGGCGCGCTCGGCGCCGTAGGAGAACGAGACCGCGGTCGAGCTCGGCGCTCGCACGTCGCTCGACCGGCGGTGCCCGTGTGGACCGCGATCGCCCTGGCGCTTCAGGCCGCGCTCGACCAGGCGCGAGATGTCCGCGTCCTCGGTCGGCAGCACGCGGTCGAGCGCCTCGAGCAGGATCACCTCGCTGCCGAGGCGCGCGAAGCCGGAGGCGATCTCGGCGCCCGAGGCGCCCGGCGCCGACGACCGCGAGGCGCGCCGGCAGCTCGGGCAGCGCCCACGCCTCCTCGGTGCCGATCACGCGCCCGCCGAACTCCACGCCGGGGATCGCGCGCGGCACCGAGCCGGTCGCGAGGATCACGCTTGCGGCGGCGATCGCCAGCTCACCGTCGGCCCCTGCGACGCGCACGTCGCCGTCGGCGCGTCAGCGTCGCGTCGCCCTCGATCAGCTCGATGCCGTTTTTCTTGAACAGGCCGGCCACGCCCGAGGTGAGCGTCGCGACGACCTTCGCGCGGCGCGCCTGGATCGCCGGCGTAGTCGACCTCGACCGAGCCGACCCGCAGGCCGAACTCCCCGCCTCGCGGATCTCGGTGAGCAGGTCGGCCGAGCGCAGCACCGCCTTCGCGGGGATGCACGCGTAGTTCAGGCAGCGCCCGCCGACCCTGTCACGCTCGATCACCGCGGTGCGCCGGCCGAGCTGCGCCGCGCGGATCGCGGCGACGTAGCCGCCCGGCCCGGAGCCGATCACGATGCAGTCATAAGAGCTGGCGGCCATCGGCGGCCTGAGCCTATCGAAGCGGCTGCCGGCTGCCGGGCGGCTCAGTCCTGTTCGCCCACCTGGATGCGGCCCATCACGCGCACGAGCTTCCAGAACAGCCAGCCGCCGAGGCCGATGCCCGCGACGCAGATCGCCGCAGCCGGCAGCGTCGAGGCGACCACGAGCGCGAGCGAGGTGACGATGATCTGGAACGCGAGCAGCGCCTCGAAGCCGAGCACCGCCCAGTAGCGCCGCCGGTACATGCCCTGTGCGAGCGCCAGCAGCACGAGCGCGATCAGATCGCGGCGCCGGGCAGCGAGCCGCCGTGGCTGCGCAGGTCGTGCACGCTGGCGCGCCCGCGACCACGCCCGCGGCGAGCAGCACCGCGACCGCGATCGCGACGAGCAGCGCCGGCGGGCGCTCGCCCTCGGCCAGCGGCTGCGAGCGCCGCGCGGGCAAGGCGCTCGGACTCGGCGCGGCGCTCGGCGCGCGAGCCGGGCTCGGGTGGGGCACCCGGCGGGGTGCGGCTAGCGGGCGGGGTGCCCATCGGCGGCGGCCGGGTGACCGGCCTCGATGACATCGAGCAGCTCGCGCGCCGCGCGCTCGGGGTCGGGCGCGTCGGCGATCGCGCGCAGCACGACGACTTTGCCGGCGCCTGCCGCCAGCACGTCGGTCATGTTCTCGCGGTTCAGCCCGCCGATCGCGAAGAACGGCACGGCGGCGTGGGCGGCGGCGTAGCGGACGAGCTCGACGCCGACCGCCGGGCGTCCCTCCTTGGTCGGCGTCTCGTGCACCGGGCCGACGCCGATGTAGTCGAGGAGCGCCGGGTCGGCCGCGTCGATCTCGGCGGGCGCATGGGTCGAGAGGCCGACGAGCATCTCCGGGCCGACGACGGTGCGCGCGCGGGCGACCGGCATGTCGTCCTGCCCGACGTGGACGCCGTCGGCGCCGGCGGCGACGGCGACCTCGGGGCGGTCGTTGACGATCATCAGCATCCCGATCCGCTCGCACAGCGCCCGCGCCGCGTCCGCGACGGCGGTCAGCTCGTCGTCGGGCAGGCGCTTCTCGCGCAGCTGGAAGACCTCCACGCCCCCCGCCGCGGCGGCGCGCAGCAGGTCGGGAAGCCGCCCGGGGTCGGGCTCCTCGCCCGGCACGCCGCACACCAGGTACAGGCGCGCGGCGGCCAGCCGCGCGGAGCGCTCTGAGCGTTCTGCGCTGGGCCACCGCCCCAGTCTCGCAGGGAGCCCCCGCCGCGGTCGCCGGCGCCGTTTCGGCGGGCTCGCGTCGAGGGCTAGCATCAAACGCATGTCCGCGCGGGCCCACAGCGAGCTGGTGATCGTCGGCGGAGGCGTGATCGGGATGGCCGCCGCCTGGCGGGCAGCCGCCCTCGGGATCGAGGTCACCGTGATCGAGCGCGACCGCGTCGGCCGCGGCACCTCGCGCGTGGCCGCCGGGATGCTCGCGCCGGTCGCCGAGGTCGAGTTCGGCGCGGCCGGCAGGCGGCTGCTCGACCTCGGCATGGCGCTCGGCACGGCTGTGGCCTGAGTTCGCCGCCGAGCTGCGCGACCGCGGCGGGCTCGACGTCGGGCTGCGGCGCACGGGCACGCTGCTGCTCGCGCGCGACGCCGACGAGGCGCGCGAGCTCGAGCGCCAGCTCGCGTTCCGCGAGTCGCTGGGGCTCGACGTGCGCCGGCTGCTGCCGAGCGCCGCGCGCGAGCTCGAGCCGGCGCTCGCGCCGACGCTGCGCCTGGCGCTGGAGGCTCCGGACGACCACGCGGTCGATCCGCGGCGCGTGCTCGAGGCGCTGCGCCATGCGTGCCTCGCGACCGGCGTCACGATCCGCGAGCAGGCGCCCCTCGCGCGCCTGGCGCTCGACGGCGAGCGCGTGACGGGGGTCGAGCTCTCAGACGGCGAGCGCCTCGAGGCCGAGACGGTGGTGCTCGCGACCGGGCCTTGGAGCGGCGCGCTCGAGGGGCTGCCGCCGGGCGCGGGCGTCCCGGTGCGGCCGGTCAAGGGGCAGATCATGCGGCTGCGCGACCCCGCCGGCGCCGGGCTTGTCGAGCGCGTGATCCGCTTCGAGGGCGGCTACGTCGTGCCGCGCGGCGACGGGCGCTACGTGCTGGGCGCGACCGTCGAGGAGCGCGGGTTCGAGCTGGGCGCGACCGCGGGCGGCGTATACGAGCTGCTGCGCGACGCGCGCGAGCTGCTGCCGGGAACGCCGAGCTCGAGATCGAGGAGCTGGCGTCGGGCTGCGGCCGGGCACGCCCGACAACCTGCCGGCGATCGGGCGCGCCCCAGGGGTCGAGGGCCTCCTGTGGGCGACCGGCCACCACCGCAACGGCATCCTGCTCGCGCCGCTGACGGCCGAGCTGGTCGTCGACGTGCTGCGGGGGGTGCCGCGCGAGGACGAGCTGCTCTCGCTCTGCGCGCCCGCGCGCTTCGCAGCCGCCACGACCGAGCCGGACGCGCCCGAGGCGGTCCCGGCGCGATGATCGTGCTCAACGGCCGCAGCTGCGAGCTGCCCTCCTCGCAGACGCTGCTCGACGCGCTCGCCGAGCTCGGCGTCGCCGCCGACGCGCGCGGCGTGGCCGTGGCGGTCGACGGCGAGGTCGTCCCGCGCGCGGACTGGCACTCGCTGCAGCTCGCCGACGGCGCCCGCGTCGAGGTACTGACCGCGATGCAGGGAGGATGATGTGAGCGTGTCCGAGCCCTCTGCCCCGCCGCTCGACGCCCGCCCGAGGCGCCCGACCCGCTCGTGATCGCGGGCCGGCAGATGAGCTCGCGGCTGCTGCTCGGCACCGGCGGGTTCCCGTCGCTCGAGCTGCTCGCGGAGGCGATCGCGGCGAGCGGCTCAGAGCTCGTCACGGTCGCGCTGCGCCGTGTCGAGGCGCACGCGCGGGGCTCGCTGGTGGCGGTGCTCGAGGCCGCGGGCGTGCAGCTGCTGCCGAACACGGCCGGCTGCCACACCGCCCGCGACGCGGTCACGACGGCGCGCCTCGCGCGCGAGGCGTTCGGGACCGACTGGGTCAAGCTCGAGGTGATCGGCGACGAGGACACGCTGCTGCCCGACGCGCCGGAGCTGCTGCGCGCCGCCGAGGAGCTCGTCGACGAGGGCTTCGTCGTGCTCCCGTACACGACCGACGACCCCGTGCTCGCGCGGCGGCTCGCGGACGTCGGCTGCGCCGCCGTGATGCCGCTCGGCTCGCCGATCGGCAGCGGCATGGGGATCCGCAACCCGTACAACATCTCGCTCATGCGCGAGGCGGTCGACGTGCCGGTGGTGCTCGACGCCGGCGTCGGCACGGCCTCGGACGCCGCACTCGCGATGGAGCTCGGCTGCGACGCGGTGATGGCCGCCTCGGCGATCGCCCGCGCGCAGGACCCGCTGGCGATGGCGCGCGCGATGCGCCGCGCCGTCGAGGCCGGCCGGCTCGCGCACGGCGCCGGGCGCATCCCGCGGCGCCTCTATGCGACGGCGTCGAGCCCCGACGAGGGCCTCGCGGACCTCAGCTGAGGACTTCGATCGCGCCGTTCATCGTGGCCGGGTGGATCGTGCACTCGTAGTGCACGAGCCCGGGCTTGGTCAGCGTCACGCGAAAGCCGCCGCCCTGGCCGAAGTTGCCCGACGGCGAAGCGCTGCGGGCCGCCCTCGCTCGTGACGTTGTGCTCGACCGGGTCTTCGTTGGTCCAGACGACCGTCGTCCCGGCTCTCACGCGCAGCGTGTCGGGGTGGATCGTGATCAGTTGCGGTAGGCCGACGTGCACGACCCCGCTGAGCACCGGCGCCGACTGCGAGGGCGTCGCCCACTTGGGCGTGCCGATCACCTTCAGGCTCGAGCGGCCCGCGCTCGTACCGGTCCGCGCCGAGGTGCTCGCGGCGCTCGAGGCGCTCTGCGCGCCACCCGAGGAGCCGCAGCCGCCCGCCGCCAGCGCGCCGAGCGCGAGCGCGAGCGCCGCCGCCGAGCGGGCGCGTCGTGCGCTGTGGCCGGTTGCGAGCATCGAGGAGACGATCCCACACAGGCCCGTCGGGGCGCCGGGAGCGCCTAGACTCACCGCTTCGATGTCTGCCCGCCACTTCCTCACCGGCGCCGAGCTGAGCGCCGCCGAGCTGGGCGCGCTGCTCGACCGGGCGCTCGAGCTGAAGGCGCGCGCCGCTGTCGAGCTCGCGCGCGCTCGCGGGCGCGCAGCGTGGCGCTGATCTTCGAGAAGCCCTCGACGCGCACGCGCGTCTCCTTCGAGGTCGGCGTGCACGAGCTCGGCGGCCACGCCGTCGTGCTGCGCGCCGACGAGCTGCAGCTCTCGCGCGGCGAGGCGCTGCGCGACACCGCGCTCGTGCTCTCGCGCCACGTCGCCGCGATCGGCATGCGCACCGGCCCCGACGAGACGCTCGAGGAGCTCGCCGCGCACAGCGCGGTCCCGGTCTTCAACATGCTGACCGCCCGCCACCACCCCTGCCAGGCGCTCGCCGACCTGCTGACGCTGCGCGAGGCCTTCGGCGAGCTCGACGGGCTGCGGCTCGCCTACGTCGGCGACGGCAACAACGTCGCCCGCTCGCTGGCGCTGCTCGGCGCGCTCGCCGGGCATGGAGGTCGCGGTCGCCTCGCCGGAGGGCTATGAGCTCGAGCGCGACCTCGAGCTGCCCGCGGGCGCCGCCGGATCGCTGGCGCTGCACGACGACCCGCGCGAGGCGGTCGCGGCGCGCGACGCCGTCTACACCGACGTGTGGGTCAGCATGGGCGACGAGGAGACGGCCGCCGCCAGCGCCGCGAGGCGCTCGCCGCCTACCGCGTCGACGACGCGCTGCTCGACCGCGCGGCGCCGGGCGCGTTCGCGCTGCACGACCTGCCCGCGCACCCCGGCGAGGAGATCACCGCCGAGGTGCTCTACGGCCCGCGCCAGCGCATCTGGGATCAGGCCGAGAACCGCCGCCACGCGCAGAAGGCGCTGCTCGAGCTGCTGGTGGCCGAGCCGTGACCGAGCGACCGCGCTGCAGGCGCCGCGCCCGCAGCGCGGCGACGAGCTCGAGCTGACGATCGAGTCGCTCGCCTTCGGCGGCGAGGGCGTCGCGCGGCTCGGCGACGCCGGCGGCTACGTCGTGTTCGTCGCGGGCGCGATCCCGGGCGACCGCGTGCGCGCGGTCGTGCACAAGCGCAAGCGCACCTACGCGCACGCGCGCACGCTCGAGGTGCTCGAGCCGAGCCCGGAGCGGATCGCGCCGCTGCGCCGACGCACCCCGGCGTCGCCCTGGCAGGTGCTCCCCTACGAGCGCCAGCTCGAGATCAAGCAGGCGCAGGTGCGACGAGGCGCTGCGGCGGATCGGCCAGCTCGAGGGCTTCGAGCTCGAGCCAGATCGTGCCGGCGCTCGAGCAGTGGCGCTACCGCAACAAGCTCGAGTACTCGTTCGGCGACGCACCGACGGCGCGCTCGCTGTGCGGCTTCCACGCGCCCGCCGGCGGGAAGCGCGTCGAGCCGATCGAGGACTGCCTGCTCGCCTCCGAGCGCGGCAACCGCGCGCGCGAGCCGCGCTCGCCTGGTGCCGCGAGCAGGGCCTGAGCGCGTGGGAGCGCGGCCGGGGTGCGCGCGCGCGGCGAGGGCGCGGAGCCGCCACGCCCGCGCGAGGCGCCGCTCGCGCCCGGCCGCGCCGACGGGCGCGCGCTCCTGCGCAACCTCGTCGTGCGCGAGGGGCGGCGCACCGGGCAGCTGCAGGTGCGCCTCGTGACCACCGACGGCGAGCTCGACGCCGGCGAGCCTGGCGGCGGCCGTCTCGCGGGCGAGCTCGGCGAGCGCCTCACCGGCTGCTCTGGACGCGCACGCGCGCAGCCTCGGCCGAGACGACCGCCGGCGGCGAGACCGAGCTCGTGTGGGGCGAGGAGGAGCTGCCCGAGCGGCTCGGCGAGCTCGACCTGCGGATCTCGCCCGAGGCGTTCTTCCAGACCAACACCGAGATGGCCGAGCTGCTCTACGGCGATCGCCGCGCGAGTACGCGGCGCTCGAGGGCTGGGAGCGCGTCTACGACCTCTACTGCGGGATCGGCACGATCGCGCTCACGCTCGCGCCGCGCGCGGGCGAGCTGTGGGGGCTCGAGCTGGTCGAGCAGGCGGTCGCCGACGCGATCGCGGGCGCCGCCGCAACGAGATCACCAACGCGCACTTCTTCGCCGGCGACGTGCGCCTGGCGCTGCCGAGCTGGTCGAGCGCGCCGGGCGCCCGGACGTCGTGGTCGTCGACCCGCCGCGCGCCGGCCTCTCGCAAGAAGGTCGTGCACCGCATCATCGAGGCGGCTCGCCGCGGCGGATCGTCTACGTCTCCTGCAACCCGACGACGCTCGCGCCGAACGCCGCCGAACTGGTCGAGGCGGGCTGGCGCTGACGCGCGTGCGCGCCCGTCGACATGTTCCCGCAGACGCCCCACATCGAGTGCGTCGCGCTGCTCGAGCGGCTAGCGAGTCGGCGAGCTGATCGCCGCCCCGCGCATGCAGTGTCAGGCTTGCGCCGTGCGCGCCGTGACGATCCGCGACGAGGAGATCGTGATCGAGGAGCACCCCGACCCCGTGCCGGGCGCCGGCGAGGTGCTCGTGCGCGTGCGCGCCGCCGGGCTCAACGGCGCCGACATGATGCAGCGGCGCGGCCTCTACCCGGCGCCGCCCGGGCTCGCCGCGGACATCCCCGGGCATGGAGCTCGCCGGCGAGGTCGCCGCGCTCGGCCCGAGGCGCGAGCGCGCTTCGCAGGTCGGCGACCGCGTGATGGCGATCGTCGGCGGCGGCGGCCAGGCCGAGCTTGCGCGTCGTGCACGAGCGCCAGCTGATGCCGGTCCCGGCAGGCGCTCGACTGGGCCGCGGCGGGCGGCCTGCCCGAGGTCTTCACGACCGCCCACGACGCGCTCTTCACGCAGGCCGGCCTGCGGCCGCGGCGAGCGCCTGCTCGTGCACGGCGGCGCGGGCGGCGTCGGCACGGCCGCGATCCAGCTCGGCGCGCGCGACGCGGCGCGCGCGTCACCGCGACCGTGCGCAACGAGGAGCTGCGCGAGCAGGTCGCGGCGCTCGGCGCGACGGCGATCGCGCCCGAGGGCTTCGCCGAGCACGGGCCCGTTCGACGTGATCCTCGAGCTCGTCGGCGCGCCCGAACATGCCCGAGAACCTGAGCGCGCTCGCGACCGGCGGGCGCATCGCGGTGATCGGCGTCGGCGCGGGCGCGAAGAGCGAGCTCAACCTGCTCGCGCTGATGGGCAAGCGCGCGCGCATCCACGGCTCGACGCTGCGCGCCCGCCCGCTCGAGGAGAAGGCGCTGCGGCGCGCGCGCGTGGAGCGCGAGGTGCTGCCGCTGCTTCGAGCGCGGCGCGCTGCGGGTGCCGGTCGCCGCGACCTTCCCGCTCGAGCGAGGCCGCCGCCGCCTACGAGCGCTTCGCCGCCGGCGGCAAGCTCGGCAAGATCGTGCTCGCGCTCTGAGCGGCGGCCGGGACCGCCGTCGCGTCTCAGTACGGCGGCAGCGCCGCGTACCAGTCGCCGAGCACGCGGAAGGACGCCCAGAACGCGCGCTTGGCGTCCTGCTCGTCGAGCGAGTCGTCGATGTCGGGCACGTACAGCGCGTCGATCGTCGGCGTGAGCTGCTGGATCTCGCCGGTGCGCGGCTCGCAGCGGGCGCGCGAGCGGGAGCTCCATCTCGTCGAGCGCGCCGAGCGCCTCGTCGCCCATCACGACGATGATCTTCGGCTGCACGATCGCGATCTCCTCGGCCACGCGCGCGACGCACGCGGGGTCGGCGAGCGAGGGGTCGGCGAGCGGGCACTTGACGCACAGCGTGCCGTAGACGGCGAGCGGGTCGATCGACAGGCGCTTGCAGCGACTTCATCAGCGCGCTGCCGGCGCGGCCGTAGAAGGCGACGCCCTCCTCGATCTCCGACGGCCGCGGCGCGTACTTGAGCAGCATGATGTCGGCCTGCGGGTGGCCCGAGCCGAGCACCGGCATCAGGTTGCCGCGCGGGCAGTGCGGGCAGGCCTGCAGCTCGCGCGTGAGCGGTTCAGCTCGCGGATCGCGCGCTCGAGGTACTTCTCGCGGATCTCGTCGTCGGTCACGGGCATCGACCCCGAGGGATTTGACGGCGCCGTCGCTTGTCCTTGGCGGTGCATCAGGAGTTGCGGCTCTGCCGGCCGCCGCCGCCGACGGGCGCCCGGCGCTGCCTCCGGCGCGCGCGGCGCGCTGCGCGCTGAGGCGGCGCGCGCTGCTGGCGCGGCGCGCCGCGGGGCGTGGCCGTGGTCTGGAGGAACTTCAGCGCCTGCACGTAGAGCAGCGTGGACGGGCGCGTGAGGATCTCGGCGTCGCGCAGCGACTGCAGGAACTCCTGCGGGCCGTCGAAGTCGCGCATCCGCAGGCGCACCGAGCCGAGGCCCTGCGGCACGTGCGAGTCGGAGCCGGCGCCGGCGGCGATGCGGTACTTGGCCGCGAAGCGCGCGGCCTCCTCGTTGAACGAGCCGATCGCGACGCGCGGGTTGAAGACCTCGATCGCGTCGATCTCGCTCGAGGATCGGCAGCAGGTGCTCGTAGTCGGGCACCGAGTGCATGCGGTCGAACGGGTGCGGCACGTAGACGACGCCGCCCTGGCGGCGGATCTCGGCGACCGTCTCGGCGAGGCTCAGCCCGCGCGGGATCTTCTCGTCGCAGGAACAGGCCGATCACCTCGCCCTGGCCGCCGGTCTTGACCTCCTCGCCGACGATCACCTTGACGCCGGACGCGGCCGCCTTGCGCGCGCGCCTCGAGCGCGCCGGAGATCTCGTTGTGGTCGGTCACCGCGATCGCGCCGAGCCCCTGCTCGCGCGCCGTCGCGAGCAGCACCTCGACCGGCGTCGCGCAGTCGGGGGAGTGGTCGGTGTGCATGTGCAGGTCGACGTCGATCAGCGGGCGCTGCGCGAGCGCGCCGCGCAGCTGCCTGGTCGCCCTCGCCGTCGTGGCGGCGCGCGGCGAGCGCGCGGTAGATCTCCTCGAGCGCGTCGGCCGCGCCGTCGTCGTCGGGCACGAGCCGGTAGTCGCCGGGGAAGTGGCGCGCCATCAGCGCCGCCGTCGCCGGCGGGCTCGCGGTGCGCGCATCGAGGCGGCCGAAGAAGCTCTCGACGAAGCGCCGGGCGAGCAGGGTCGAGAGCAGCCGCTCGGTCGAGGCGTGGAAACGAGCCGACGTTGAGCGCGCGCGAGTGGCGCAGCGCCGCGTTCGCGGTGCTCGGCGCGAACGGCTCGTGCACGTGCACGAAGTCGAGCGGCGACCGCGCCGAGCAGCTCCTCGACGGTGCGCGCGACGTCGATCGGCAGCGCCGAGGGCCGCCGCCGCGCGGCGGCCAGCGACGTCGAGCACCTCGCCGACCGCGATCACCCGCGGGCGTCCCTCGATCGGTGCCCTGCAGCAGCGCTCGGCGCGGCTCCGCTGCGCGCGCGCGCAGCGCGCGGCGCGACTCGCGCACGCGCTCCTGCGAGCGCGAGGGCGCGAGGACCAGCACGCGGTGCCCGCGCCGCGAGAGCTCGGCGGCCACGCGCGCGACGTGGGCGTTGACCTCGTTCTCCCGGCCTCCCACGGATACGGGGTCACGTGGGCGATCGAGAACGACGAGCTCATCCGCAGCGAGCTTATGCGCCCGCGCCGCGCGGCGCGCCACGCGGCTAGCGGCCGCGCGCGCCGGCTTTCGCTGCGCCGGCCTTCGCCGCGCGCGGGCGCTTTGCGGCCCTTGCGGGCGCGTGGCCGGCGCCTCGCGTACTTGGCGATGAACGCTCGGTGTCGCGCGCGCGCCTGTCGTCGGGGCGCTGGTTGTGCGGCGACTTCATCAGGTAGGAGGTCGGGCCGTCGAGCTGGCCGCCGAGGCCGTGGTTGAGCGCGAGCTTGCAGCAGCGCACGGCGTCGATCACGATCCCGGCCGAGTTCGGCGAGTCCCAGACCTCGAGCTTCAGCTCGACGTTCAGCGGCACGTCGCCGAAGGCCTGGCCCTCGAGGCGGATGTGCGCCCACTTGCGGTCGGTCAGCCACGGCACGTAGTCGGACGGGCCCGACGTGGACGTCGCTCGGCCGGCAGCTCGTGGTCCATGATCGAGGTGACGGCGTTGGTCTTGGAGATCTTCTTGGACTCCAGCCGCTCGCGCTCGAGCATGTTGAAGAAGTCCATGTTGCCGCCGACGTTCAGCTGCGAGGTGCGCTCGATCTCGACGCCGCGGTCGGCGAACAGGCGCGCGAGCGTGCGGTGCACGATCGTCGCGCCGACCTGCGACTTGATGTCGTCGCCGACGATCGGCAGGCCGGCCTCCTTGAAGCGCCGGTTCCAGTAGTCCTCGCGCGCGATGAAGACGGGGATGCAGTTGACGAAGCCGCAGCCGGCCTCGAGCACCTGCTCGACGTACCACTTGGTCGCCTGCTCGGAGCCGACCGGCAGGTAGGAGACGACGACGTCGGTGTGCGTGTCGCGCAGGATCCCGACGATGTCGGCGGTCTCGCCCGGCGCCTTGGTGATCTTCTGCTTGAGGTACTTGCCGAGGCCGTCGTGGGTCATGCCGCGGTGCACGGGCACGCCGAGCTTCTCCGGCACCTTGGCGAAGCTGATCGTGTTGTTCTGGCCCGCCCAGATCGCCTCGCCGAGGTCCTTGCCGACCTTGTCGACGTCGATGTCGAAGGCGGCCGTGAACTCGATGTCGCGGACGTGGTAGCCGCCGAGGTCGACGTGCATCAGGCCCGGCACGCGCTCGGCGGGGTCGGCGTCGCGGTAGTAGTGGATGCCCTGCACGAAGGCCGAGGCGCAGTTGCCGACGCCGATGATCGCGACGCGGACCTTGTCCTGCTGGTAGCGCGCGGCGCCGTTCTGGCGGCTGCGCCGTTGCCCTCGGCGCTGCCGTTGGTGTGCTGCTTGTCACGAGTGCGATGTCCTTTTGCCGGGGCGCTGGGGCCCGTTCGAGGGAGCCCGCGACGGGTCCTCCCTGCTCCATGAGGGACGACGACGAACGGGGAGCGCGCCGTCTGAGGACAGACTACTCCGCCGCGGCTCGACGGTCACACGGCGAGCGCGCGGCGCACGTGCCCGATGCGCTGCAGGACGGTGAACGCGCTGAGCACCGCGAGCACGTAGACGGCCGGCGCGAGCAGTTCGAAGTGGCCGAGCGAGGCGCCCCTCGCGAAGACCAGGCCGATCGAGAGGATCACGACGCGCACCGGGCGCGTCGCGATGCCGACCTTGCACTCGACGCCGAGCGCCTCGGCGCGCGCGCGCGTGTAGGAGACCATCAGCGAGGCGAGCACGGCGACGACGACGCGCGGCGACGGCGAGCGCGGTTTGCTGCAGCGCGAAGTAGACCGCGACGGCGGTCAGCACGATGCCCTCCTCGATGCGGTCGAGCGTCGAGTCGAGGAACGCGCCGAACGGCGTGCCCTTGCCCGACATGCGCGAGTAGCGCCCGTCGAGGGTGTCCATGATCGAGCCGACGATGAACGCGACGCCGCCGAGGAAGAAGAGCTGCTTGCCAGACGAGCGCCGCGGCCAGCACGTTCAGCGGCAGGCCGGTGAGCGAGATCGCGTTCGGCGTCAGGCGCGACTCGATCAGGCGGTTGCGCACCAGCTCGCGGCGCTCGCCCGGAGCCGATCGGGGCGCGCGTGCGCGCGCCGCCCGGCGCGGCCTGCGACACGCCGCTGGCGGCGCGAGGGCGCGTGCTGGCGCGGCGGCATACTCAGACCGCGGCCAGTTCGCTCTCGCGCGTGCTGCCGGACGTCGGCGAAGCGCCAGGCGTGCGGCCGCACGCGCGCGAGCCGGGTGGCGCCGTAGGCGGAGGCGCCGGCCGTGAGCGCGCCGAGCACGCGCGTCGAAGAGGAAGTGGTTGGCGGTGACGACGGTCACGAAGGTGATCAGGAGCGGCCACAGCGACCACAGCACGCTGCGCGACGCGCTGCGCACCAGGCGCGCCAGCGTCCAGCCGAGCATCAGGGCGAAGGCGACGTGCATCGAGGGCACCGCCGCGTAGAGGTTGTGAAGCGCGCTGATCGAGCGCGCTGTGCTGCTCGACGTGCACGCCGGTGAAGTCGGCGACGTGTCGATGAAGCCCCACTCGGGCATGAACCGCGGCGGCGCGGTCGGGAACACGGCGTAGCCGATCAGCGCGATCGCCATCGCGAACATGAACATGTTGCGCACGAAGTAGTAGCTGCGGTTGTGGCGATGTAGAGGTACACCAGCGCGCCGATCGTGATCGTGGTCTGCGCGTTGACGTAGACCCAGCTCGCGATCACCATCAGCAGGTGGCTGCTCGACGCCCAGGCCTGGATCGAGGGCTCGACGAAGACGTGCAGCGCTGCGCTCGAGCGAGATCAGGTCGCGCGCGTGCGCGAAGGCCGCGCTGGCCTCGCCCTCGACCAGGCCGCGCACGAAGCGGTAGGCGAGGTAGACAGGCGGCGAACAGCGACACCTGCCGCAGCGCGTCGAGCCAGCCGTGGGGCAGGACGCGCTCCTGCAGGAGTCGAGCGCGAACGAGCATCGGCGAACAGCCTAGACGATGGCTCACCGGCAGCGCGGCCCGTGTTCGAAGACGCGCGCGAGCGCGAACGAGATCACCACGTGCACCGCGCCGGGCGCGCGCGTGCTCACTCTCGTCCATCCGCCCGGCGTTTCCGAGACGCAGCCGTGCCCGCGCGCGAGCGCCCAGTACGGCGTGAAGCGCAGCCGCACGAGGTAGGAGCCGGCCGCCGGCGCGGCCAGCGTGAAGGACTGCGTGTCGAGCGCGGTCAACCGCGCCGGCGGTTGCACGAGCGGTGTCGCGCCGCCTACCGCGAACAGGCGCCAGTGGCGCGAGCTGCCACACCTCGCGCAGGAACCCGCCGGCGCCCGTGACCGACGGCCGGCGCAGCAGGGCCGCCTCGCCCTTGCCCGAGTAGTCGAGCGGCGCGTCGGGCAGCGCGACATAGGACACCGCCTGCTCGGAGAGCCACGCGCGGTAGCGCGCGGCGCTCGGCGTGCCGGGCCGTTCTTCGTAGAACAGCGCGTTGCGGTAGCGGTCGAGCTGGCGCTCCCAGCCGCGCGCGATCATCGTCGCGTGCGCGACGTAGCGCGCTTCCCAATGGTCGACAGTCGGGACGACCTCGATCCGCGCGGGCCTGCGGCCGTAGCCGATCCCGAGCGCCCGCAGCTCGGCCAGCAGCGGCTCGTAGTAGGAGGCGCTCGTCGCGGGGTTCGAGAGGGTCGAGGCGAAGTCGGCGACCGGCGCGTTGACCTGCCAGTAGAAGAGCGGGGCCACCAATACGAGCGCAAGGACGTGCCGCCACCGCGGCGTGGCGTCCAGCAGCGCGCACACGGCCAGCGGCCCTGCGGCGAGCGCGCCGAGGCGGTCGGCGTTGCCGCCGACGGCGCTCGGCACCAGGTAGCAGCCGATCAGCACGAGCGCGTACAGCAGCGCTCCGACCCGCAGCAGGCGCTCTTCGCGCGGCAGCGCCAGCCCGATCACCGCCACGCCGGCCAGCGCCGGCCAGAAGGCGGAGCCGACGAACGGCTGCGTCCCGCCTTCGGGGAACAGGAGCGCGAGCAGCGCGATCGGCGCGAGCGCGGCGATCATCAGCGCCGCCGGGCGGGCGCGCGGGGGCCCGCACAGAGCCCAAGTCAGCGCGGCGAGCGCGAGGAACGCACCCGCCACGGGGCTCGCGAGCGAGCTCAGCACGGCCAGCGCGAGCGCGATGCCCCAGCGCCCGCGCTGAGCGAGCACGATCGCGCCCAGGCCGAGCGCCAGGCCGAGATCGAAGGGCACCCGGCTCGAGAGCAGCGCGATCCCGGCTCCGGCTGCGAAGAAGAACGCGCCGGCTCGCGCCGCCCGCGGCGGGAAGCGCCCGTCGATCGCGACCTCGAACAGCGCAGTCGCGGCCACCATCGATAGGGCGGCCAGCAGCGCCGGCCCGATCGCCGCGCCGAGCGCCGGCGCGAGCAGCGAGTAGGCGGGGAGGTGGTGCCCCGCGTACCACGAGTTGTCCCACAGCGTGAAGCCGAGCTCGGAGAACAGGTGGCTGCGGTAGCTCGCCGCCGCGAGGTCGGGGCTCTGCGGGGCGATGATCAGGTAGACGACGGCGAGCAGCGCCGCGAGCGTCCAGGCCGGAGGGCGCCGCAGCGCCCCGGCGGCGCGCCGTGGCGCCGCGGGCGCGGCTAGCGGCTGCGCGCTCACACCGCGCCCAGGAAGGCGCTCACGCGCTCGATCATGTCCGGCCGGTCGAGCCACGGCCAGTGCCCGGCGTCGGAGTACTCGACGAGCTCAGCGCGCGGCAGCACGCCGGCGTAGTCGCGCGCGAAGCGCGCCGGGATGTACGGATCGCGCGTGCCCCAGGCGACGAGCGCGGGGACCTCGAGCCGCCCGAGGTCGCGCCCGGCCTGCTCGAGGCGCGCGGACGGGGAGCTGCGGTACAGGCGCAGGATCGCGCGCTGGGTGCCATGGTCGAAGTGCTCGAACACGCTGTCCATCCACGCCTCGGGCAGCGGGCCGGGGGCGACGTTCGACTCGCGCGTCAACAGCCGCGCGGTGAAGCGGTTGGTCGTGCCCATCGCGAGCTCGCCGAGCAGCGGCGTGCGCCACATGCGCGCGCTGCGGTGCCAGCGGTAGCCGGGCAGCAGCGGCACGGCGTTGATCACGACCAGCGACTCGATGCGCTCGGGCAGACGCTGCGCGAAGGCGAGCCCGACGGCGCCCCAGTCGTGCACGATGAGGCTCACGCGCTCGACGCCGAGATGATCCAGGAAGCGCTCGATGAAACGGTCGTACTCGGCGATCGTGTAGCTCAGGTAGCCCGGCTTTCCGGAGCGCCCGAAGCCGGGCAGGTCGGGCGCGATCCCGCCCGTGCGAGCGAGGAACCCGAGCCAGTCGTCGGAGCTCGTCGGCACGCCGTGCAGGTAGAGCGGGGTGGCGCGGCCGCCGGGCGCCGGGGCGGCGCGCCAGAAGACCGGCAGCGGCTCGGCGCCCGCGACCGGCGCGGCGAGCTCGGCGGTGCGGTCGGCGACCTCGGGCACCGGGCGAACATACCGACCACGCTCGCGCGCGGTCGGTATGCGCCGCCGCTACGGTGCAGCCGTGACCCCGCCCGCTCCAGCCCGCCGCACACGCGCCGGCGCCGCTTCGCGCAGGGGCGCACGAGACTGGCGGGCGCCCTCGCGGGCCCGGGTCGGCCGCGTCCGCGCACGCCTGCGCGACATCTACGGGACGCCGTTGATGCAGGCACATGGCCATCCGATCGCCGAGCTCGTGCTGACGGTGCTCTCGCAGTCCACCAACGACCGCAACCGAGACGTCGCGTTCCTGCGGCTGCGGGGGCGCTGGGCGAGCTGGGAGGGGGTGCGCGACGCGCCGCTCGCCGAGGTCGAGGAGGCGATCCGCCCGGGCGGGATCTCGAAGGTCAAGTCGGCTCGGATCCAGGCGATCCTGCGCGCGATCGCCGAGGACCCGAGGGAGGAGGGACGGGAACCGGGGCAGCTCTCACTCGACTGGCTGGCGCGCGTGCCGCTCGTGCAGGCGCGCGACTACCTGGTCGCGCTGCCCGGGGTCGGGCGCAAGACGGCCGCGTGCGTGCTGCTGTTCGCGTTCGCCCTGCACGACGTACCGGTCGACACGCACGTCTCGCGCGTCGGCATGCGCCTGCGGCTGCTGCGTCCCGGCGCGCCGTTCGAGGAGCTGCACGACCAGATGCTCGCGCTGACCCCGCCCGGCGGCGAGCTCGAGCTGCACGTCAACATGCTGCGCCACGGCCGCCGCACCTGCCACGCGCGCCGGCCCGCCTGCGAGGCGTGCGCGCTCGCGCGAATGTGCCCGAGCCGCGGGACCTTCGGGTGAGCGCGCAGGCTCCTGTGGGCGCTCAGCCGCGTGGCAGCACGTCGAAGGCGATCACCGCGTAGTGCAGCGTGGCGGCCGCCAGCACGAGCGCGTGGAACACCTCGTGATAACCGAACACACGGGGCCAGGGGTTCGGTCGGCCGCTCGCATAGACGACCGCGCCGAGCACGTACAGCAACCCGCCCGCGGCGAGGCCCGCGGCGCCGAGCCAGCCGATCGCGGCCGGCAGCTCGCCGAACACCGCCGCGGTGACGAGCCCGAGCACGACGTAGACGGCGGCGAACAGCCACTTCGGCGCGTCGATCCACAGCAGCTTGAAGACGACCCCGCCGACCGCGCCGAGCCACAGCACGACCAGGATCGTCGTCGCGAGCGAGCCCTTCAGCGCGATCAGCGCGACCGGTGTGTAGGTACCCGCGATCAGCACGAAGATCATCGAGTGGTCGAGCCGGCGCATCCAGCGCCGCGCGCGCGGACGCCAGGTGACACGGTGGTAGAGCGCGCTCGTGCCGAGCAGCGTCGATACGGCGGCCGCGTAGATCGTCGCGGCCAGACGGGTGCGGGCGTCCGAGGCGACGGCGATCAGCGCGATCCCGCAGCCGAGCGAGACGAAGAACGCGTACTCGTGCGAGACGCCGCGCAGCCGGGGCTTGACCGGTAGCGCGTCCACGACGTTCATGCTCTGAAGGTAGCGCTCGCGCGCGCGGCACGGGGCACGGATGTGGATGCTCGTCTCAGCGCTCGGCGGCGGCGGGACGCGGAGCGAGCTTCGCGCGCGCCCGCTCGGGCGTCACCTTCACCACGTCCCACGCGAGGCCGGTCCGCTCGAGCCCGAGGATCAGCCAGCCGGAGGGGTCGAGCTCCCACCAGCGCAGCCCGTGGAAGGCCGAGCGCGGGAAGGCGTGGTGGTTGTGGTGCCAGGCCTCGCCGAGCGAGGGCAGCGCGAGCCAGAACACGTTGGTCGAGTGGTCGTCGATGTCGAAGCGCCGCCGGCCGAAGAAGTGGCAGATCGAGTTGATCGACCAGGTGATGTGGTGGACCAGGAAGATCCGCACGAGCCCGCCCCACAGCAGCGCGCTCAGCCCGCCCGCGACCAGTGAGCCGCCGCTCAGCGCGAAGCCGAGCGCGAACGGCACGAGCAGGCTCGCGAGCGCGATCAGCGGGAAGCGGCGGTTGATGCTCCGCATCACCGGGTCCTTGACGAGGTCGGGCGCGAAGCGCCGCGAGGATGCCTGCCCGTGGGTGCTGAACAGCCAGCCGACGTGCGCATGCCACAGCCCCCTGAGCATCCCGCCGATGCCCGCGCCGAGGCCCGCGTGCGGGCTGTGCGGGTCCCCGTCTTCGTCGGTGAACGTGTGGTGCTTGCGGTGGTCGGCGACCCAGTCGATCACGGCGCCCTGCACCGACAGCGAGCCCATCACGGCGAGCAAGTACCGCAGCCAGCTGTGGGTCTGGAACGCGCGGTGGGTCAGCAGGCGGTGAAAGCCGACCGTGACCCCGATCGCGCTGAGGAGGTACATGACGAGGAAGATCGCGAGGTCGCGCGGGCCGAGGAAGTGGTTCCACAGCAGGACCGCGGCGGCGATCACGCCGAGGAACGGGACCACGACCGCGGCGATGTTGGCGTTTCGCTCCAGGCGCGTCACGCGCCCTCCGGCGCCGAGGGCTCGCGGCGCGGGCCCGAGCGCCCGAGCAGCGTGGCGGGCGCGCCCGCGAGCGCCGCGATGCCGAGCGCCGAGCGCGGTTCATAGGCCGCCGTCCACAGGCCGCCGTGCGCGGCGCCCTGCGCGAACAGCCCCTCGGCCTGCGGCGGGGGGGCGGGCGCTCGGTTGAGGTCGTGCACGAGCAGCGCGGCCATCAGCGTGCGTGTGGTGGCGGGCTCGAAGATCTCGATGCCGAAGTGGCGCGCGCCGGCATAGGCGCTCGCGAGCACGCGGTTCCGGGTGACCGAGCGCGTCCAGGTCGCCGGCGCGACGTTGAACGAGACCGGCTCGCCGGCGGCGGCGGCGAGCAGGCCGCACCAGCGCTGCAGGCGCTTTGCGACCGCGTAGTTGGGGCCCTGCTGCTCGATCAGAGCGTCGGCGATCGGCGGCTCCTCGGCGTACGCGGGCCGGTACAGGCGCCGCCCCGACAGGAGCTGCAGAGGCGCCTGCGCGAGGCGCCGCACGCGCCGCGCGCGCCAGGCCTCGCGTGCGCGCTGCACGTCGGGCGCCGGCACGAGGTAGGCGTCGGTCGGCGTCGCCAGATAGGCGATCGCGCGCTCGGGGCTGCGCGCGGCGAGCGACCGCGCGAGCGCGTCGAAGGCGCCCGTCAGCAGCACGTGCGCGCCGCCATCGGCATACCCGTACATGCCGAGCAGCGGCGCGTCCGCGACGTTCGCCTCGATCCACGCGCGCGTCTGCGGCAGATCGGCGAGCACGTCGAGGCCCGGCGTGCCGTCGCCGGCGACCGGGATCCGCACGGTCCCGCTTCCGCGCCGCGCGAGCTCGCCCACGCGCGCCCACACCTGCTCGCTCGGCAGGTCGATCGCGAGCACGTCCGCGCCCCACGCGCACAGCGGCCCGAGCGGGCCGATCTCCGAGCCGGCCCCGATCAGCACCGCGGTGCGAGCCGGCAGCGCCAGCCACTCGGGGTGCTCGGAGACGGCGCCGATCGCCTCGGCGAAGGACGGCGCGACCGTCCCGGCCGTCACCCAGCGCTCGAGCTGCACGCGCAGGCCGGCGCCCTCGAGCAGCCGGCCGCGGTAGGGAACCGCGAGCCGTTCGGGGGGCGCGGCGGCGCCGCGGATCTCGCCGGTGCCGAGCCTCGGCTCGGGAGCCTCCCGGTCGAGCGCGTCCGCGAGCGCCGCCGCGCCGCCGCCGTCCTCGAGCACGAGCCGGCGGCGCATCGACCCGACCCCCGCGCCCGCGATCGCGAGCGCGTGGTCCGGGTCGGCAGCGAGCGCCGTCAGCTCGCGCAGCAGCGGCGCGTATCCCTTGCGCCAGCGCTCGCACTCCTCGACGCGACGGGCGAGGGCGGGGTCGGCGGCGCGGGCCGCGTCGGCGAGGATCGCGCGGCACGTGACGGTGGTGGAGCGCCTGCCCTCGACCTCGGGGAACCGAACGTCGCCGCCGCCGTCTGCCGCCGGCAGCGGCTCGCGGGTCGGAGCGGAACGGGGGGCGGGGCGAGGCACTCCTCGACCATATGTGCGCCCGGGGTATGTTTCTTGGCGGATGGCGGCGAACGCGACATGGAAAAACTATGTCGAAGGCACAGACGAGTGGCTCGACGGCGAGGCGCTGCGAGCGATCCGGCCCGCGCTCGCGCCGATCGCGGACGCCGTGGTCGACGCGATCCGGCGTGAGGTGCCGGGGTACGCGCGCCCGCTCGAGGGCGAGTTCGGCCGCGCGATCCGGCTCGGGACCGAGGTGGCGCTGCGGCGCTTCATCGGCGACGAGCAGGATCCCGCCTCGGGCGAGGTCTACCGCCGGCTCGGCGCGGGCGAGTACCGCGCCGGGCGCAGCCTCGACGCGCTGCAGTCCGCCTACCGCGTGGGCGCGCGCGTCGCCTGGCGCCGGCTGAGCGAGGTGGCCGCCACCGCCGGTGCCTCGCCGCGCGCGCAGCGCAACCTCGCGGAGGGGATGTTCGCCTACATCGACCGCCTCGCGGGCGAGTCGGTCGAGGGCTACGCGGCCGCCCAGCTGCGCGACGCGGGCGACGTCGATCGTCGCCGCACGGAGCTCGCCGAGATGCTGCAGAGCGGGGTCGCTCCCGAGGACCCCGAGCTCGTGCGGGCCGCCGAGGCCGCTCGCTGGCCGCTGCCACGCACAGTCACGTGCCTGGCCGTCTCCGGCGCCCAGTCCGGACGTGCCCGCCGGCAGCTGAGCGGCGAGGCGCTGGCCGTGCGCCGCGGCGAGACGGTCGGGATAATCGTCCCGCACCCGGTAGCTGTCGAGGACGAGGCCTCGCGCGTGGCCGAGCGCCTCGGCCTCGCCGTCGGGCTCGGCCCGGTCGTCGCCCTCGCCGAAACGCCCGCGTCGATGCGGCTTGCGCGGCGGGCGCTCGCGCTGTCGGAGCCCGGCACGCCGCTCGTGGTCGCCGAGCGCCGGCTGGCTGACATCGCGCTGCGCGCGGCGCCCGAGATCCTCGACGCGTTGCGCGCGCGGCTGCTCGCGCCGCTCGAGGGTCAGACGCCGGCGAGCCGCGTGCGCCTGGAGGCGACGCTGCTGCAGTGGCTGCGCCACCGCGGCTCCCAGAGCGCGGTCGCCGCCGCGCTCGGCGTCCACCCGCAGACCGTCCGCTACCGCATGTCGCGCCTGCGTGACCTGATGGGCTCCTCGCTCGAGGACCCCGAGGCGCGCTTCGCGCTCGAGATGGCGCTGCGCTACGAGCGCTGACGCCGGTCGCGCCCGTTCGGACCCGATGCACGCGGGACTGCCGCGGCGCGGCCGCATCCTGCCGAAAACGACCATTTGCAGGGACAAAGTAACACTTGATCTCGCATAGCAAATCTGCCATAATCTCACTCAGATTTATTCCACGTAATCCAAGGAGTATCAACAGATGGCCAAGACCATAGGCATCGACCTGGGCACGACCAACTCGTGCATGGCGGTGCTCGAGGGCGGCGAGCCGACCGTCATCGAGAACGCCGAGGGCGGCCGCACGACCCCGTCCGTGGTCGCTTTCGCGGGCTCGGGCGAGCGTCTCGTCGGCACGGTCGCCAAGCGCCAGGCCGTGACCAACCCCCAGAACACCGTCTTCTCGATCAAGCGCTTCATGGGCCGCAAGGAGGCCGAAGTGCGCGAGGAGGAGGCGATCGTCCCCTACAAGGTCGTCGCCGGCCCCAACGGCGACGCGCGCGTGGAGGCCGGTGGCGAGCAGCACTCGCCGCAGGAGATCTCCGCGATGATCCTGCAGAAGCTGAAGGCCGACGCCGAAGCCTATTTGGGCGAGGGCGTCGACTCGGCGGTCATCACCGTCCCCGCCTACTTCAACGACGACCAGCGCCAGGCCACCAAGGACGCCGGCACGATCGCCGGCCTCGAGGTCAAGCGCATCATCAACGAGCCGACGGCGGCCTCGCTCGCCTACGGGCTCGACAAGGAGTCCGACCAGACGATCCTCGTGTTCGACCTCGGCGGCGGCACCTTCGACGTGTCGGTGCTCGAGATCGGCGACGGCGTGTTCGAGGTCAAGTCGACCGCCGGCGACAACCACCTCGGCGGCGACAACTTCGACAAGGCGATCGTCGACTGGCTGGTGGCCGAGTTCAAGAAGTCGCAGGGCATCGACCTGGCCGCCGACCCGATGGCGCTCCAGCGCCTCTACGAGGCGGCCGAGAAGGCCAAGATCGAGCTCTCCACCACCCAGGAGACGCAGATCAACCTGCCCTTCATCACCGCCGACTCCTCCGGCCCCAAGCACCTCGACACGCGCCTCACGCGTGCGAAGCTCTCCGAGCTGACCTCCGGCCTGCTCGACCGCGTCGTGGCGCCCGTGCGCCAGGCGCTCGACGACGCCAAGGCGAAGGGCGTCAAGGAGGTCGAGCACGTCGTCCTGGTCGGCGGCATGACGCGCATGCCGGCCGTGCAGGAGAAGGTGAAGGAGCTGACCGGAAAGGAGCCCCACCGAGGGGTGAACCCGGACGAGGTGGTCGCGGTCGGCGCCGCGATCCAGGCCGGCGTGCTCGCGGGCGACGTCAAGGACGTGCTGCTGCTCGACGTGACGCCGCTGACCCTCGGCATCGAGACCAAGGGCGGCGTGATGACCAAGCTGATCGAGCGCAACACGACGATCCCGACCCGCAAGGGCGAGGTCTTCTCGACCGCCGAGGACAACCAGCCCTCGGTCGAGATCCACGTCCTGCAGGGTGAGCGCGAGATGGCTCAATACAACAAGTCGCTCGGCAAGTTCCAGCTCACCGGCATCCCGCCGGCGCCGCGCGGGATCCCGCAGATCGAGGTCGCCTTCGACATCGACGCGAACGGGATCCTGAACGTATCTGCCAAGGACCTCGGCACCGGCAAGGAGCAGAAGATCGAGATCAAGGCCGGCTCGGGCCTGTCCGAGGACGAAATCAAGAACATGGTCTCCGACGCCGAGTCGCACGCGGAGGAGGACCGCCGCGCACGCGAGCTCGCGGAGGCTCGGAACAACGCCGAGAACGCCGCCTACCAGGCCGAGAAACAGCTCGGCGAGCTGGGCGACCAGGTCGACGCCGACTCGCGCTCGCGCATCGAGGAGGCCGTCAAGGAGGTCCGCGAGGTGCTCGAGTCCGAGGACCCGGCGGCGATCAACGCCTCCTCCGAGGCGCTGCAGAGCGCCTTCCACGCGATCTCCGAGGCGATGTACCAGCGCGCCCAGGAGCAGGCGGCGGCAGGATCGGGTCCCCACCCGCCCAACGGCTCGGCTCCGCACGAGGACGGCGGCTCCGACGAGGAGGACGTCGTCGATGCCGAGGTAGTCGACGAGCCGAGGGCGTAGGCGAACATGGACGCCGAGGAGAGCATCCGCACCCCCCAGGCGGGCGCCGGCGAGCAGCCGGCTCCCGCCGGTGAGGCGCCCGCAGGCGCCCCGGGGCCCGCACCCGCGGGCGTACCGCCCACCGTCACCAACGGCGACGCGGCCAGCGAGGTCGAGGGCGACCTCGACGAGCTGGTCGTGCTCGCTGCGCAGCGCGACGAGTACCTGGCGCTCGCGCAGCGCACGCAGGCGGACTTCGAGAACTACCGCAAGCGCGTAGCTCGCGAAGCCGCCTCGGCGCAGGAGCGCGGGGCGGCGGCGCTCGCGAAGGACATGCTGCCGGCGCTCGACAACCTCGATCGCGCGCTCGTCGCGGCGCCGAAGGACGACCCGCTGCTCGACGGCGTGCGGCTCGTGCGCGCCGAACTCGCGGCCGCGCTCGCGCGCGTGGGGATCGAGTCGTTCTCGCCGCTCGGCGAGCAGTTCGACCCATCGCTGCACGAGGCGGTCGCCACGGCCCCCGACGCGAGCGGCCAGTGCGGGTCGGGGAAGGTGCTCGAGGTCTACCAGGACGGCTACCGGCTGGGCGACAGCATCATCCGCCCCGCGCGCGTGGTCGTCTCTGCCTAGCGGGAGCGGCGATGGCGGCCCGGCCCGACTACTACAAGACGCTCGGCGTGGACAAGCACGCGAGCGCGGACGAGGTCAAGAAGGCCTACCGCAAGCTCGCGCGCCAGTACCACCCCGATCGCAACCCTGACGACAAGAACGCCGAGTCGCGCTTCAAGGAGATCTCGCAGGCCTACGACGTGGTCGGTGATCCCGAGAAGCGCAAGCAGTACGACAGCGGCAGCGGGCCGTTCGCGACCGGCGCGGGGCCCGGCGGCGGCTTCGGCGGCTTCGGCAACTTCGACTTCGACGGCGCCTCGATGGGCGACATCCTCTCGAACCTGTTCGGCGGCTCGGCCAGCGGCCGGCGCGTTCGCACCAGGCCGCGCGCCGAGAAGGGCCCGGACCTCGAGGCGCAGGTGTCGATCAGCTTCGACCAGGCGATGCAGGGCGCGCAGGTGCCGCTGCAGGTGCCGATGCACGCGACCTGCCCGACCTGCCGCGGCACCGGCGCCAAGCCGGGGACGACGCCGATCGTCTGCCCGCGCTGCGAGGGCCGTGGCATCGAGACACAGGGCCAGGGGATGTTCTCGATCTCCCAGCCCTGCTCGCGCTGCGGCGGTGCCGGAACCGTGATCGAGGACCCGTGCCCGACGTGCTCGGGCACCGGCGCCGTGCGCACCGTCAAGAAACTGCGCGTCAACATCCCGGCCGGCGTCAAGGACGGCGGGCGCATCCGCCTGGCGGGCAAGGGCGAGCCGGGCCGCAACGGCGGGCCGGCCGGCGACCTGTACCTGATCACGAAGGTCGGCTCATCGCCGGTGTTCCGGCGCAAGGGCGAGCACCTCGAAGTCGAGGTCCCGCTGACGATCCCCGAGGCGCTGCGCGGCGCCGACGTGCAGGTGCCGACGCTGACCGGCACGAAGACACTGCGCGTCGCGCCCGGCACGGCGTCCGGCACGGTCCAGCGACTGCGCGGCGAGGGCCCGCCGAAGACGGGCTCGGGAGGCGGCTCCGAGAAAGGCGACATCCACTACCGCTTCGTGATCGATGTCCCCGAGCACCTCAGCAAGGAGCAGCAGGAGGCCGTCGATGAGCTCTCGCGCACGCTCGGTGGCGACCCCCGCGCGCGGCTGTTCTCGAACGGGACTCCCGGCGGCGGTGCCCCCAAGCCCGCCGACGAGGCGCCGGCGGGGGGTGAGCGCTGATGGCCGCCGACGGGCAGGCACCGCGCAGGCCCGCGCGGCGGCGCAGCGGGATCCCGACCGTGACGCGCGTCGAGGTCGAGACCGACCGCGGCGTGTTCATGATCTCGGTCGCCGCGCAGCTCGCCAACATGCATCCGCAGACGCTCCGCATGTACGAGGCGCGCGGGCTGATCGAGCCCCAGCGCTCGCCCAAGGGCACGCGCCTGTACTCGCAGGAGGACGTCGAGAAGCTGCGCCGCATCCAGGAGATGACCGCCGATGCCGGCCTCAACCTCGCGGGCGTCGAGCGCGTGCTCGACCTCGAGCGCGAGATCGAGTCGATGCACGCGCGCATGGAGGCGCTCGAACTGCAGGCTCTGCAGGCGCAGGTCCGCATGGCCGAGGAGCTGGAGCAGGTGCGCCGCTCCTTCCGCGCCGAGCTCGTGCACACCCCGCGCGGGAAGCTCGAGCTCGTGCGCGCCGCAGACGCGCGCTCGCCGCTGCCGACGCTGCGCCGCCGCGAGCGCCCCACAGACGACCGCCCAGGAGGCGACGATGCAGCCTGATCGCTTCACGATCAAGTCCCAGGAAGCCCTCGCCTCGGCGGCCCGGCTCGCTCAGGAGGCGCGCAACCCGCAGGTGCTCCCGGCGCACCTGATGCGTGTGCTGCTGGCCGGCGGCGAGACGGCCGTCGACTCGCCCGGCGGCGTCGTGCCCGGTGTGCTCGCGAAGCTCGGCGTGAACGCCAAAGCCTTCACCGACCAGCTCGACACCGAGCTCGGCAACCTGCCCAAGTTCACCGACGGGGTGCCCGGCGAGGGCACGCAGCCCTCCGAGGAGCTGACCAAGGCGCTGCGCGCCGCCGACGATGAGGCGCGCCGGCTCGGCGACGACTACATCTCGACCGAGCACCTGCTGCTCGCGCTCTCGCAGACGCGTGGCCAGCCGGGCGAGCTGCTGCGCTCATACGGCGCCGAGCACGCGCAGATCGAGCGCGCGCTCGGCGAGGTGCGGGGCTCCAGCCGCGTCACCGACCCGAGCCCGGAGGAGAAATACGAGGCGCTGAAGCGCTACGGCCGTGACCTCACCGAGGTCGCCGAGCAGGGCAGGCTCGACCCGGTGATCGGCCGCGACGAGGAGATCCGCCGCGTGATCCAGGTGCTCTCGCGCCGCACCAAGAACAACCCCGTGCTGATCGGCGAGCCGGGCGTCGGCAAGACAGCGATCGTCGAGGGCCTCGCGCAGCGCATCGTCTCCGGCGACGTGCCCGAGACGCTGCGCGAGCGGCGCGTGATCGCGCTCGACATCGGCGCGCTCGTGGCGGGCGCCAAGTACCGCGGCGAGTTCGAGGACCGTCTGAAGGCCGTGCTCAAAGAGGTCTCCGAGGCGCAGGGCACCGTGATCCTCTTTCTCGACGAGCTCCACACGATCGTCGGCGCGGGCGCCGCCGAAGGCGCGGTCGACGCGGCCAACCTGCTGAAGCCGATGCTCGCGCGCGGCGAACTGCGCGCGGTCGGCGCCACGACGCTCGACGAGTACCGCAAGCACATCGAGAAGGACGCCGCGCTCGAGCGGCGCTTCCAGCCGGTGATGGTCGGCGAGCCAAGCGTCGCGGACACGATCGCGATACTGCGCGGGCTGAAGGGCCGCTACGAAGAGCACCACAAAGTCCGCATCCAGGACAGCGCGCTGATCGCGGCCGCCACGCTGTCCGACCGCTACATCGCCGACCGCTTCCTGCCCGACAAGGCGATCGACCTGATCGACGAGGCGGCCTCGGGCATCCGCATCGAGATCGACTCCGTGCCGACCGAGATCGACGAGGTCGACCGGCGCATCATGCAGCTCGAGATCGAGCTCGCCTCGCTCGAGAAGGAGACCGATCCGGCGTCGGCGGATCGGCGCGCGGCCTTGGAGCGCGACATCGCCGAGCTGAAGGAGCGCTCGGCGGGCATGAAGGCGCAGTGGCAGAGCGAGAAGGAGGCGATCGACGAGGTCTCAGACCTCAAAGAGCGTCTCGATCAGGCGCACCTCGACGAAGAGCGCGCGCAGCGAGAGGGCGACCTCTCGCGCGCGGCCGAACTGCGCTACCAGGACATCCCGAACCTCGAGCGCCGGCTCGAGGAGCTCGAGTCCGGTGAGGGCGAGGACCAGGAGCGCCAGACGGGCGGGCGGGCCGTCTTCCTCAAGGAGGAGGTCGACGCCGACGACGTCGCCGAGGTCGTCGCGCGCTGGACGCGGATCCCGGTGAGCCGGCTGCTCGAGGGCGAGACCGAGAAGCTGATCCACATGGAGGAGCGCCTGCACGAACGCGTCATCGGCCAGGACGAGGCGGTCGAGGCCGTCGCGACCGCGCTGCGCCGCTCGCGCGCCGGCCTGCAGGACCCCGACCGGCCGATCGGCTCCTTCCTGTTCCTGGGCCCGACCGGGGTCGGCAAGACCGAGCTCGCGCGCGCGCTCGCCGAGTTCATGTTCGACTCCCAGGACGCGATGATCCGGATCGACATGTCCGAGTACATGGAGAAGCACACCGTCTCGCGCCTGGTCGGCGCTCCTCCCGGCTATGTCGGCTACGAGGAGGGCGGCCAGCTCACCGAGGCGGTGCGACGGCGGCCGTACTCGGTCGTGCTGCTCGATGAGATCGAGAAGGCGCATGGGGACGTGTTCAACACGCTGCTGCAGGTGATGGACGACGGGCGCCTGACCGATGGCCAGGGCCGCACGGTCGACTTCAAGAACACAGTGCTGATCATGACCTCGAATATTCCGATCCCCGAGGGTTTGTCGGACACGCAGGTGCGCAACGAGCTCCTGACGCACTTCAAACCGGAGTTCGTCAACCGCCTCGACGACGTCGTGCGCTTCGAGGCGCTCACCCGCGAGCAGCTCTCGGAGATCGTCGACCTGCAGGTCGCGCGCGTGCTCGAACGCCTCGCCGAGCGCGGCGTCGAGGTCACGCTCTCAGACGAGGCCCGGCTGCTGCTCGGGAACATGGGCTATGACCCGACCTACGGGGCGCGGCCGCTGCGGCGCGTGATCCAGAAGCAGCTCACCGACCCGCTCGCGCTGCAGCTGCTGCAGGGCGAGATCGCCGAGGGCGACCGCGTGCGCGTGGATGTCGAGGGCGGTGAGCTTTCCTTCGAGAAGCTCTCGGCCGATCAGCCCGCGGCGGCATAGCCTGCGGCACGCTCGCGCTCGTCTGGGCGCCGGACCTTCGGGGTGACCTGCTTGGTCGTGTTGGTCACGTAGTGCGTAGCCCTGGCGCGCCGAGTTCTGCCCCTGAAGGGGCTAGCAGACCGGCGTCCAGTGGGCTGTCAGGTTCTCCCCGGGACCCCCGGGCTGGGGCGGGGGTCCCGCAACGACCAGCGGTCGCGGGACCCCGACCCGGCTCAGTTGACGCCGCCGACCAGCACGGCCGTCACCTCGGTCGAGCTGATCGACACAGCTAACTGGCTTTCGGTGCTGGTCGTGCAGTGCTCTTTGATCGTCCCCGCCGATTTCAAAGTGACCGCGGCCCCATTCGAAACGGTCGCCGAACCGTAGACTTCATGTTCGCGACCTTCTTCTTCGCCGGTGTTGGGGACGGTCGCCCACCGGACTTCGTCGACGCCCGGTGCTTCGAGCGCGCATTCGCCGCCGCCCGGTTTCGCGCCGCTGTTGAAGAACAGTCCGTTGCCGGTTATGGCGTAGCTGCCGGCAGGCACCGAGACGGACGCTGACCCGGTGCCGAATGCGGTGTAGGCGTGGCTCGGGCCTGTCGGGCCTTCTTTGCCCACGGGGCCTTCTTTCCCTGTCGCGCCCGGGTTCCCCTGCGGGCCCTGGGGGCCGGTCGCCCCGGTCTTGCCGGTGTTCCCCTTGAGCTTCTTGAGCACCTTCGGGTTGATCTGCTTGGTCGAGTTGATCATGTAGTGCGTGGCTGCCAGCGCTCCGCCGCTCATCGATAGGACGAGCGCCAGGGTCGCGGCGACGTTCGCGTAGCTGAGACGTCTGCGCATGGGACCCCCAGTTGTTCGAGATGGGCATCGAGCGTAGATCCCGCGGCGGCGGAGGAAACCGCGCTGGACGCGCCTCGGGGGCGGCGACGGGGACGGCGGCCGGGGATTATCGAACCCGCGACCCGCAGCGCCGCGCAGATCGGGTACAAACGACAGGCGCGGCGGACGCGCCCGGAGCCAACGACCCAGCGGAGGATCAGACGATGCCCACCTACATCATGCTCTCCACCCTGACCCCCGAGGGAGTGCAGACGGTCAAGAACAACCCGCAGCGCATCAAGGAGGTCAACAACGAGGTCGAGCAGCTCGGCGCGACGGTGAAGGCGCAGTGGGCGACGCTCGGCCACGTCGACTTCATCTCGATCATCGAGGCGCCCGACGAGGGCACGATGGCGCGCGTCTCGCTCGAGCTGGGCTCGCGCGGGACCGGTCGCTACGAGACGCTCGCCGCGATCCCGGTGGACGACTTCATCGCGTCGCTGTAGCGCGCGGCCCGCGCGCGGGGCCTGCTACTCCGAGACGACGTAGCCGGAGAAGTAGCACGCCGGTTTGGCTTTGCCTTCCAGGTAGACGCCCTGGTTGGCGGCGCCGTCGAGCGCCGCCGCGCCGATGCGCGACTCAGCTGAGAACAGCCCTTCGCTCGGCCCGACGTACTGCGGTTCCGCGGCGGTTCCGATCGCCATTTCGGAGGTCACCGGCAGCCCCGGTTCGGTGTCCGGCACTTCCTGGCCTTCGGCTTCGTTGGACTGGCTGAACCAGTTGCCTTCGCTCGAGGAGCTGATGTAGGTGCGGGCGATGGTTTCGCCGGTGCCGTTCTTCCAGCAGCGGCCCGTGATCGTGAACGGGGCGACTTTTTCGAGCGTGACGACCGCCGCGCCGGCTTCGTTTTCGCCGGGCGTTTCGATCGTCTTGCGCCAGTGCGCGGCCGGCCCGCCCGCGTTGCCCTGCTGCCCTTCCCTGCCCTGCTTCCCTTCCGGGCCCTGCTTGCCTTCGGGGCCGGTCGTCCCTCCCGAGCCGGAGAGGCCCTGTTTGCCTTCCGCCCCGGCCGTCCCGTTGGTCCCGTTCGCCCCGGCCGCTCCGCGCGGCCCTTCGCGCCGGAGTTCCTTCAGCACCTTCGGGCTGATCTGCTTGGTCGAGGTGATCAGGTAGTGCGAAGCCGCGACGGCGCTGCCGCTCATCGCGAACACGAGCGCGAGCGTTGCCGCGACGTTTGCATAGGTCATCCGTGCCCTGATCCGTCTCAACATCCCTTTCACAAACGCTAGAGCACCGCACGCCGGATGTCACGTGGCAACCGTGGTCTTGCAAGACGACGGGCGCGCGGCGCGCTCCCGTGGCGCCGCTCCGACCCCGCCGCCGCGAATGCGTATGCTCCCGCCGACATGACCCCCCAGCACCAGAGCGGCGGCGGACCGAGCGCCCAGGAGGGACGCCCGGGCGGCGGGACGCCCGGGATCTCGCTCGTACCCGAGCCGGTCGCGGGCGAGGAGGTGCGCGCGCAGCTCGAGGAGTTCGACGTCGACGGCGCGATCGTCGGCATCGTGATGGGCTCCGACAGCGACATGGAGAAGATGCAGAAGGCCGCCGACGAGCTCGAAAGCCGCGGCATCCCGAACGAGGTGCGCGTGATGTCCGCCCACCGCGAACCCGACGTTGTCGCCGAATACGCGAAGACCGCCAAGACTCGTGGCCTGCGCGTGATCATCGCGGGCGCCGGCATCTCCGCCGCGCTCCCGGGTGCAGTCGCGGCCCACACCGACCTCCCGGTGATCGGCGTGCCTCTGTCGGGGCGCCTCACCGCCGCGGGCGGGCTCGATGCGATCCTCTCGATCGTGCAGATGCCGCCCGGCGTGCCGGTCGCCTGCGTCGGCCTCGACAACGCTCGCAACGCCGCCGTGCTGGCGGCGAAGATCCTCGGCGCCTGACGATCTGGCCCCGACGGCGTCGCCTGCGCATCGGGAGCGGTGCCGGCGCTCGCGCGATGAGATAATCCCGTGACGTGATCTCCCGCTACACCCGGCCGGCCCTCGGCGAGCTGTGGACCGACGAGGCGCGCATGGAGACCTGGCGACATGTCGAGGTCGCCGCCGCGGAGGAGCTGCCCGGGCTGCTCGGCGAGGCCGGACCGGGCGAGGATGAGCTCGAGGCGATCCGCGATGCGACGTTCAGGGTCGAGGCTGTCAACGAGCGCGAGAAGGTCACCGACCACGACATGGCGGCGTTCGTGGACGTGCTCGCGCAGTCGGCCGGGCCGGCCGGCCGCTGGATCCACTTCGGCCTGACCTCCTCGGACGTGCTGGACACGGCGCTCGCTTTGCAGCTGCGGGCCGCGGGCGAGGTGATCGTCGCGGGCGCCGAGGAGCTCGTGCAGACGCTTGCGCGCCGTGCGCGCGAGCACGTCGGCACGCTGTGCGTAGGGCGAACGCACGGCGTGCACGCCGAGCCGACGACGTTCGGCGTCAAGCTCGCGGGCTTCGCGTTCGAGGCGCACCGCAACGCCCTGCGCCTGCGGGAGGCGTTCGACCAGGTCGCCGTCGGCGGGATCTCGGGCGCGGTCGGCACCTACGCCGCGACCGACCCGGACTTCGAGGCGCGCGTGCTCGCGCGGCTCGGGCTCGCGCGCGAGGACGTCTCGACGCAGGTCGTCGCGCGCGACCGCCACGCTCGGCTGCTCGGCGCGATCGCGCTCGCCGGCGCGGGGCTCGAGCGCTTCGCGACCGAGGTGCGCCACCTGCAGCGAACCGAGGTGCGCGAGGTCCAGGAGCCGTTCCGGGCGGGACAGAAGGGGTCCTCGGCGATGCCGCACAAGCGCAACCCGATCAAGGCGGAGCAGATCTCCGGTCTGGCGCGCGTGCTGCGTGGCAACGCCCAGGCCGGGCTCGAGAACGTCGCGCTGTGGCACGAGCGCGACATCTCGCACTCCTCGGTCGAGCGCGTGATCCTGCCCGACTCGACGATCCTGATCGACTACCTGCAGCACCGCACGAACGAGCTGGCCGCGGGCCTGACGGTGTTCGAGAACCGCATGCTCGAGAACCTCGAGCTGACGCACGGCGCGCTCTTCTCACAGCGCGTGCTGCTCGCGCTCGTCGAGTCGGGCTCGAGCCGCGACGACGCCTACCGCCTGGTCCAGGAGCTGGCCCAGCGCGCCTGGGACGAGGCGATCCCGCTGCGGCGCCTGCTCGAAGAGGACCCGCGCGCCGAGGGCCTCGACTTCGACGACATCTTCTCCTTCGGGCACTACATCCGCCACGCGCGCGAGATCCTCGCCCGGCTGGACGAGATCGCCGCCTGAGGAGCGGCCCGGCGCCGCGCCGGGCGGGTGGGCCAGCTACGAAGCAGGCCGCACGCGCTGGTAGCATCGCGCCACGTGAGCAGCCTCCTCGACCTCCCCTTGATCGCCAGCGGGAAGGTCCGCGAGATGTACGAGCTGCCGCCCGGCGAGGACGGCGAAGGTCGCCTGCTGATGGTCGCCAGCGACCGCATCTCGACCTACGACGCGGTCCACCCGACGCCGATCCCCGACAAGGGCCGCGTGCTGACCGGCCTGTCGGTGTTCTGGTTCGAGAAGACCGCACACATCGTCGCGAACCACCTCGTCTCCGCGACCGACGGCGTCCCGGAGGAGTCGCGCGGCCGCGCGCTGGTCGTCAGGCGCCTGCAGATGCTGCCGGTCGAGTGCATCGTGCGCGGCTACATCACCGGCTCGGGCTGGAAGGACTACCAGGCGACCGGCTCCGTCTCCGGGATCGCCCTGCCCGCCGGCCTGCAGGAGTCCGAGCAGCTTCCGAGCCCGATCTTCACCCCCTCGACCAAGGCCGAGGAGGGCCACGACGAGACGATCGACTTCGACCGCGCGGCCGAGCTGGTCGGCGACGCGGGGCTGATGGCGCGCGTGCGCGACGCCTCGATCGAGCTGTACCGGTTCGCCGCCGAGCACGCGCGCCGCAACGGCGTGATCCTTGCCGACACGAAGTTCGAGTTCGGCCTGGACGCCGACGGGCGTCTGGTCGTGGGCGACGAGGTGCTGACGCCCGACTCCTCGAGGTACTGGCCCGCCGACGAGTACGAGATCGGGCGCGGGCAGCCGAGCTTCGACAAGCAGTACGTGCGCGACTGGGCGGCCGGCAGCGGCTGGGACAAGCGGCCGCCCGCGCCCGCGATCCCCGAGGAGGTCGTCGAGGGCACCCGCCGGCGCTACGTCGAGGCCTACGAGCGCATCAACGGGCCGCTCGTTCGGCGACTGGCTCGCCGCGGCCGGCGCCGCATGAGGGCGCGAGTCCTGATCAGGCCAAAGGCCGGGATCCTCGATCCGCAGGGCGTGGCGGTGGAGCGCGCTCTGCCGGCGCTCGGGTTCGAGGGCGTCAGCAACGTCCATGTCGGGCGGCTCGTGGAGCTCGACTTCGCCGACGAGCAGCAGCTGGCGCCGCTGTGCGAGAAGCTGCTCGCCAACCCGCTCGTCGAGGACTACGAGGTAGTGATCGTAGGTTGAGCCACATGCGGTCACGCGCATCCGGGTCAAGCCGATCATGGACGCAGACTCGAAGCCTCGGTTCGCCAAGGCGGGAGCCGAGGACGCAGAGCTGCGCCGCGTCCGGGTGTGCGTGATGAAGTTCGGGGTGCTCCGCTTCCCGGGCTCCTGCGATGAGGTCGATGCTCTGCACGCCGCCCGCCTGGTGGGCGAGGCCGAGCTGATCTGGCACGGCGACCGCGACCTCGGCGGCGCCGACGCGGTGATCGTCCCCGGAGGCTTCTCCTACGGCGACTACCTGCGGGCCGGAGCGATCGCGCGCTTCTCGCCGGCGATGGAGTCGGTGATCGAGTTCGCGAACGCGAGGCGGGCCCGTGCTCGGGATCTGCAACGGCTTCCAGGTGCTGTGCGAGGCGCGCCTTCTGCCCGGCGCGCTGCTGCCGAACGTCAACCTTCGCTTCACCTCGCGCCAGGTGCGCCTGCAGGTCGCCCAGCCCCAGACCCGCTTCACGCGCGCGTGCCCGCCCGGACGCGAGCTGAGCATCCCGGCCAAGCACTCCTGGGGGCGCTACTACGCCGACGAGCAGACGCTCGCGCGCATCGAGGCCGATGGCCGGGTCGTGCTCCGCTACGCCGCGGGCGAGAACTTCAACGGCTCGCTGAACGACATCGCCGGAGTCCTCAACGAGGCCGGCAACGTCATGGGCCTGATGCCCCACCCCGAGCACGCCGTCGATGAGCTGATCGGAGGCTCGGCGGACGGGCTGTGCCTGTTCAGATCGATCGCGCGAGTCGGTCGCCGTGCCGGTGGCGGCATGAGCCCGGCGGGGCGCGAGTGAGCGCGATGGCGGCGGCGCCGAGCCTGCCGGGACTCCAGGACGCGCTCGCGCTCGGCCTGACCGAGTCCGAGTACGGGCTGATCTGCGAGAAGCAGGGCCGCGCGCCCAACCAGGTCGAGCTCGCCATGTACTCGCTGCTGTGGAGCGAGCACTGTGCCTACAAGCACTCGCGCAAACTGCTGCGCACGCTGCCGACCGAGGGCGAGCACGTCGTGATGGGACCGGGCGAGAACGCCGGCGCGGTCGACGTCGGCGGCGGCCTCGTGTGCGCTTTCAAGGTCGAGTCGCACAACCACCCGAGCGCGGTCGAGCCTTTCCAGGGTGCCGCCACCGGCGTCGGCGGCATCCTGCGCGACATCTTCGCGATCGGAGCGCGCCCGGTCGCGGTGCTCGACTCGCTGCGCTTCGGCGAGCCGGCGAGCGGCTCGCGCTCGAGTTACCTGCTCGACGGCGCCGTGTCCGGGATCGGTCACTACGGCAACTCGATCGGCGTGCCGACGGTCGGCGGCGAGGTCTACTTCGAGGGCCCCTACGAGCAGAACTGCCTCGTCAACGCGATGGCGCTCGGGCTCGCGCCGCGCGAGCGGCTCGTGCGCAGCGCGGCTGCCGGCCCCGGCAACGTGCTGGTGCTGTTCGGCGCCTCGACCGGACGCGACGGGATCGGCGGCGCCTCGGTGCTCGCCTCGGCCGAGCTCGGCGCGGCGACGAGGACAAGCGCCCGACCGTCCAGGTCGGCGACCCGTTCGAGGAGAAGAAGCTGCTGGAGTGCTCGCTCGAGCTGCTCGAGCGCGGCCTGCTCGTCGCGCTGCAGGACCTCGGCGCCGCCGGGCTGACCTCCTCCGCCTCGGAGATGGCCTCGAAGGGCGAAGTGGGGATCGACATCGACATCGCCGCCGTGCCGCTGCGCGAGGCGGACATGGAGCCGTTCGAGGTGATGGTCAGCGAGTCACAGGAGCGCATGCTGTGCGTCGTCGAGCCGGCGAGCCTCGAGGCGGTGCTCGAGGTGTGCGAGCAGCTGGGAGGTGAACGGCGCTGCGATCGGCACCGTCACCGACAGCGGCCACATGCGCGTACTGCGCGACGGCGAGCTGCTCGGCGACATGCCGGTGCGTGCGCTCGTCGACGACTGCCCGCTGTACGACCTCGACCCGCAGCGCCCCGGCGAGGCGCTGTATGCGCCGCCCGCCGGCTGTGCTGGCCGACGGCGCGGATGCGCGCGAGTGCCTGCTGGCGCTGCTCGCGAGCCCGAACCTCGCCTCCCGCCGGCCGCTGTTCGAGCAGTACGACTCGATCGTCGGCTCCCGCACGATCCGCCGCCCCGAGGAGGCCGACGCGGCGGTGCTCGCGCTCCCGGACGGCGCCGCGCTGGCGGTCAGCATCGACGGCAACGGGCGGCGCGTCGCGGCCGATCCGCGCCGCGGGACGATGGCGGCGGTGCTCGAGTGCGCCGCGAACCTCGCGTGCGTCGGCGCCGAGCCGCTCGGCACGACGAACAACCTCAACTTCGGCAACCCCGAGAAGCCGCACATCGCCTGGCAGCTGAGCGAGTCGGTCGCCGGCCTCGGCGAGGCGTGCCGCGCGCTGGCGGCGCCGATCGTGGGCGGCAACGTCTCGCTCTACAACGAGGGCGCCGCCGGCCCGATCTACCCGACGCCCGTGATCGGCATGGTCGGGCTGCATGCCCGACGGCGCGCCGCGCCGGGCAGCTCGGGTTCGCCCGCGCCGGCGACGCGATCGCGCTCGTCGGCCCGTTCGCACCCTCGCTGGCGGCCTCCGAGCTCGACAAGCTGCGCGGGCAGCGCGCTGCCCGACGGACTGCCGGATGTCGAGCTCGCCGCCGCCGCCGCGGCGCTGGCCGCGGTACGCGGGGCGGTCCGCTCGGGCGAGGTCGCGAGCGCGCACGACATCGCCGAGGGCGGACTGGCCGTGGCGCTGGCCGAGTGCGCATGGCGCGCGGTCTCGGCGCGAGCGTGCAGCTCGGCGAGTCGTGGTGGGAGTCGATCGGGCCGGAGGGGCATGGACATGCGCCGGGCTGGCCGGAGGTCGCGCCCGAGGCGGCGCTGTTCGGCGAGGGCAGCGGCGGCTTCGTGCTCAGCGGCCCGGAGGCGGCGCTGCGCGAGCTTGCCGCGCCACACGCATGTGCGGCTGATCGGCCAGGTCGGCGGCGAGCGTCTGCGGATCTCGCTCGACGGCGCCGAGCGGATACGACGCCACGGTGGCGGAGCTGGCCGAGGCCCACGCGGGCGGGCTCGCGGAGCATTTCGCGTGAGCCGTTCGTTCGAGCCACCATCCGGGCGTGCGCGGGCGCCTTGCTAGCGTGTGAAGACGATGCGTGAGGGACCGCGCGACGAGTGCGGCGTGTTCGGACTGTACGCGCCCGGCCACGAGGTGTCCCGCCTGTCGTACTTCGCCTGTACGCCCTGCAGCACCGCGGGACAGGAGTCTGCGGGCATCGCCGCCGCCGATCGCGGCGGGCACATCATCACGCGCCGCGAGCTCGGGCTCGTCGAGCCAGGTGTTCAGCGAGAACGACCTGCGCACGCTCGCGGGCGAGCTGGCGATCGGCCACGTGCGCTACTCGACGACCGGATCGAACGCCTGGGAGAACTCCCAGCCGGTGCAGCGCTCGGAGGGCACGAACGGCTCGCGCCGCGAGGTCGCGCTCGGCGCACAACGGCAACCTGATCAACGCGCTCGAGCTGCACGAGGAGCTGCTCGGCCGCGGCGTCACCTTCAGCTCCACCTCGGACTCGGAGATCATCGCGGCGATGATCGCGACCAGCCCGCCGCGGACATCGAGGACGCGATCGCGGAGGTGCTCCCGCGCCTGCGCGGGGCGTTCTCGATCGTGGCGATGACCAAGGACCGCGTGGTCGCGTTCCGCGACCCCCACGGCCTGCGCCCGCTCGCGCTCGGCGTGCTCGACCCGGCGCCCGACGCGCGCGGCGAGGGCGCGGGCGAGCCGCGCTACTGCGTCGCCAGCGAGTCGTGCGCGTTCGACATCATCGGCGCGCGCTACCTGCGCGACGTCGAGCCGGGCGAGGTCGTCACGCTCGGCGAGGACGGGCTTCGCGAGCCGCATGGTCGCGGGCGGCGCAGCGGCGCGCGTTCTGCGTGTTCGAGTACATCTACTTCGCGCGCCCGGACTCGCGCATGAACGACCAGGCGCTGCAGGTCGTCCGCGGGCGCATGGGCGAGATCCTCTGGCGCGAGGCGCCGGTCGAGGCCGACCTCGTGATCGCCGTGCCCGACTCGGGCAACGCCGCCGCGCGCGGGCTCGCGCGCGCCGCCGGTCTGCCCCAGGACGACGGCTTCGTCAAGAACCGCTACGTCGCGCGGACCTTCATCCAGCCCGGACAGGAGCTGCGCAAGCACGGCCTGCGGCTCAAGTTCAACCCGCTGCCCGAGGTGATCGCGGGCAAGCGCCTGGTGGTCGTCGACGACTCGATCGTGCGCGGCAACACGACCCGCCAGATCGTGCAGATGCTGCGCGACGCCGGCGCAGCCGAGGTGCACATGCGGATCTCCGCGCCGCCGATCAAGCACCCCTGCCACTACGGCATCGACATGTCCACGCGCGAGGAGATGATCGCGCACGGCCGCACCACCGAGGAGGTCGCCGCCGAGCTCGGCTGCGACTCGCTGCACTACCTCTCGCTCGAGGGCGTCTACGAGGCGGTCGGGGCCGGCGCGGGCGGCCGCGAGTCTCACTGCGACGCGTGCTTCACCGGCAGCTATCCGCTCGCCGGCACCGACGAGGCGACCGGCAAGCACGCGCTCGAGGACGGCCCGCTCCACCTCACGCGCGCATAGGCGCCCGCTCGCGGCCGAGCCCGCCCGCGCCCGCCTACAGGATCTCGGCGGTCCAGGCCGTGGAGCCGTCGCAGGATTTGGTGATGTATTCGGAGCGCACCGTCCCGGTCGCGACTTTCGAGGTCGCGAAGTAGCCCTTGAACGTGACTTTGTAGGCCACTTTGCCGCGGAAGACGTACTTGATCGTGCCGCTGAAGTGCCCGGTCGAGGAGACCGGCGCCGGCTTGGTCGACTGCGTGACCGGGCCGCCGCCGCCCTGGCAGTAGAGCGGCGCGTCGGGGATGCTCAGCTTCACCGTCTTGCCGTTCTGGGCGACAGTGACTTTCACCGGCAGCTGCTCGTGGGCCGTGTCGCCGGTGTAGACCTTCCCGTCCTTCGGCTTGGCGGCCAGCGCGGCCGCCGCCGGCACGAGCGCGATCACGACCATCGCGGCGGCGCAGCGCAGATGCTTGCTCATCGGCACTCCTCGAGGATCGCCCGCGCCCCCTAGCGGCGGACTGATGGCGACACGCTAGCGGGCGCGCCTCAGCCGAGGTGATCCGCGCGGGCGCCCGGCGCGTCGTTGTAGCTGGTTGTTGAAGGTGTGGTGGGAGATCAGCCCGTCGAGCTCCGCGGCGCGAGCCGCGTAGCCGAGGGCCGCCAGGGCGATGAGGGCGATTGCGAAGAGCATCCGTTGTCCTTGGGTCCGATCTGTCGATCGCACCCTCTCGCCCCTCACATCCATAACGGCAGAAGCACCCTTCCAACTGTGTGAACTGCGTCACACTCGGCGATTCACGGGGAATACCTCTGCGTATGCGGCGGGCGCTCCTGATCGTGGTCCTGATCGGGAGGGAGCGGCGAGCGCGGGACGCTCCGTGTCCCGCGCGGCGCTCTCGCCTTGGCACGAGCGACCGTGTCGTGCCCGGGGTCCCCTCGATCCCCGTGCACCCCAAACCCCGGGCGTGGGCCGGGGTTCCTGTGCAGCGGTCGGACTCACGCACCTGTGGTAGACGGGCCGCCGCCCGCGGCCCCGGCTATCGTCGCGCGCGCGTGGCCGAGCCGACTCCCGATCGCCGTGCTCGTGTCCGGGACCGGCACCAACCTGCAGGCGCTGCTCGACACCGTCCACGGGCGCGAGGCGCGAGGTCGTGGCGGTCGCCTCGAGCGTCGCCGACGCGCCGGCGCTCGAGCGCGCGCGGCGCGCGGCGTGCCGACGGCGGTGTTCGCGCGCGCGGACTACGCCGACCGCGGCGCGCGCGACGAGGCGCTCGCCGACTGGCTGGCCGAGCGCGGCGCGCGCCTGGTCGTGCTGGCCGGCTACATGGAGCTGCTCGGCGAGGCGTTCCTCGCGCGCTTCCCGGGCGCGGTCATCAACGTGCACCCCTCGCTGCTGCCCGGCCTTCCCCGGGCTGCGGGCGATCGAGCAGGCGCTCGCCTACGGGGTGAAGGTGTTCGGCGTGACGGTCCACTTCGTCGACGCGGGCGTGGACTCCGGGCCGGTGATCCTGCAGCGGCGCCGTCGAGCTGCCCGGACGCGCGCGAGCCCGAGGAGGTGCTGGCGGCGCTGCGCCCGCTCGAGCACGCGCTGCTGCCGCAGGCGGTGCGCCTGTTCGCGCGCGGCGCGCTGCGCGCCGACCCCGCGAACCCGCGCGCGGATCGGTCGGATCGCGCGCCGCGTCGCGAGGGATAGGCTCTGGTCATGGCCCCGGACAGCGAGGCTGATCACCGACGCGCGCCGGCGGCCTGGAGCCGCGCGCGCGCCCGGCGAGGTGCGCGTGCGCCGGGCGCTGCTGTCGGTGTCCGACAAGGCAGGGGCTCGTCGAGCTCGCGCGCGGCCTGCGCGAGCTCGGCGTGGAGATCGTCTCGACCGGCGGCACCGCGCGCGAGCTCGCCGGCGCCGGGGTCGCAGGTGCGCGCGATCGAGGACTTCACCGGCTTTCCGGAGATCATGGACGGGCGCGTGAAGACGCTTCACCCGCGGCTGTACGCCGGGCTGCTCGCCCGCCGCGACGACGAGCGCGCACCTGCGCGCCGCCGCCGAGCAGGGGATCGAGCAGGTCGACCTCGTGTGCGTGAACCTCTACCCGTTCGAGCAGACCGTCGCGCGCGGCGACGCCGCGCGAGGAGGAGATCGATCGAGAACATCGACATCGGCGGTCCGACGATGATCAGGGCGGCGGCCAAGAACAGCGACTTCGCGGCGGTGGTCGTCGACCCGGCCGACTACGAGCGGGTGCTCGAGGAGCTGCGCGAGTCGCGGCGGGCGCCTGTCGCTGCGACACGCGCACGCGGCTGGCGGCCAAGGCGTTCGCGTGCACCGCCCGCTACGACGCCGCGATCTCGACGCTGGTTCGCCGCGCGCGACCTACGAGGGCTTCCCGCCGACGCTGGAGCGAGGCCTACGAGAAGGTGAGCGACCTGCGCTACGGCGAGAACCCCCACCAGCGGGCGGCCTTCTACGCGCGCGTCGGCGCGCCCACGCACCTGCTCGAGGGCGTGCGACCAGCTGCACGGCAAGGAGCTGTCGTTCAACAACCTGCTCGACCTGAGCTCCGCGCGCGAGCTGGTCGAGGAGTTCGACGCGCCGGCGTGCGTGATCGTCAAGCACAACAACCCCTGCGGCTGCGCGCGTCGGCGACGAGCGGCCGAGGAGGCCTACGAGCGCGCCTTCGCGTGCGACCCGCAGAGCGCCTACGGCGGCGTGATCGCGCTCAACCGGCCGGTCGACCGCGCCTTCGCGCAGGAGCTCTGCCAAGCAGTTCATCGAGGTGCTGCTCGCGCCCGGCTTCGACGCGCGACGCGCTCGAGGTGCTGCAGGAGAAGAAGAACGTGCGGCTGCTCGAGCTCGCCGATTGGCCGGCGCCCGCGCGCGAGGTCGAAGGCAAGCCGGTGATCGGCGGGCAGCTCGTGCAGACGCGCGACGTCGTCACCGAGACGCGCGAGCAGATGCGCGTGTCACGCGCGCGCAGCCGAGCGAGGCAGCAGTGGGAGGACCTGCTGTTCGCCTGGAAGGTCTGCCGCCACGTGCGCTCCAACGCGATCGTGATCGCCGCGCGGCGGCGCGACGATCGGCATCGGCGCCGGCCAGATGAGCCGCGTCGACGCCGTGCGGATCGCGGTCGAGAAGGCGCGCAGGCCGCACAGCCCGAGCTGCTCGCCGGCTCGGCGCTGGCCTCGGACGCCTACTTCCCGTTCGCCGACGGCCCGCAGCTGGCGATCGAGGCGGGCGTGAGCGCGATCATCCAGCCCGGCGGCTCGGTGCGCGACGAGGAGGTCATCGCGCGCCGTCGACGCGGCGGGCGCCGCGATGGTCGCGACCGGGCGCCGCCACTTCCGCGCACTAGCGGCCGGACCGTCGGCGCGCGGTGGTACGATCGGCGTACTGTGCCGAAACATCCGCACCCTCTACAACTTCGAGCCGCCCGCCACCGACGAGGAGGTGCAGGCCGCGGCGCTGCAGTACGTGCGCAAGATCAGCGGCTTCACCAAGCCCTCGCAGGTGAACGCCGAGGCGTTCGAGCGCGCGTGCGACGAGGTCGCCGCGGTCTCCGCGCGCCTGCTCGGCGAGCTCGTCACGCAGGCGCCGCCGAAGGACCGCGAGGTCGAGGCCGCGAGGGCGCGCGAGCGCGCCGCGCCAGCGCTTCGCCGCCTAGCCGCGGCCCCGCCGCCAGCCGGGTGCCCCGCGGCTGCTGCCCCGTCCGCCGCGCTCCGGCGGGGGACTTGACGTTCGATAGATAACGATATATCGTGATATGCGTAAGATAGTTCACGATAGGAGAACAGATGAACTGCATATCCAAACCACGATCCACCACGGCCGGCACTGCCGGCCACACGGCGCGGCAGGCTTCGGACCACGGCGGCGCGACGAGTTCGGCGCGGCTTCGGCGGCCCGCGGCAGGGCCGCGCGGCCGCGGCCGCAAGGCGCGGCGCGGCGACATCCGCACGGCGGCGCTGCTGCTGCTCGCCGAGGAGCCGCGCAACGGCTACCAGATCATGCAGGAGGTCGAGGAGCGCAGCGACGGCGTCTGGCGCCCGAGCCCCGGCTCGGTCTACCCCGCGCTCGCGCAGCTCGAGGACGAGGGCCTGATCCGCTCCGAGGAGAGCGACGGGCGCAAGCTGTTCGCGATCACCGACGCCGGGCCGCAAGCTCGTCGCGGAGCGCGGCAGCGACGCCCGGCGCCGTGGGAGCAGATGAGCGACGGGCTCGGCGCGCAGGCGCAGGAGCTCGGCAAGCTGATGCGCGAGGTGGCGTCCGCCTTCGTGCAGGTGATGCGCACGGGCAGCGAGGCCCAGATGGCAGCGCGCCCGCGAGGTGCTGACACGAGCACGCGCGCGACCTCTACCGGATCCTCGCCGACGGCGACGAGCGAGGGCGGCGACGCTACCGTGGGCGGGGACAGCTGATCCGCCGCTCGCAATGCGCGAGCCGCCCGCCGCCGCCGTCGACAGTCCTCGACCTCGTCAAGCGCTACGGCGAGGTCGAGGCGGTGCGCGGGATCGACTTCGAGGTCGCGCGCCGGCGAGGTCGTTCGGCTTCCTCGGGCCCAACGGCGCCGGCAAGTCGACGACGATCAACATGCTCTGCACGCTCGTGCGGCCGACGGCCGGCACCGCGCTGCGTCGCCGGGCACGACGTCGTCCGCGAACGCGACGAGGTGCGCCGCAACATCGGGCTCGTCTTCCAGGACACGACGCTCGACGGCTACCTGACCGCCGAGCAGAACCTGCGCCTGCACGCCGAGCTCTACGGCGTGCCGCGCGCGGCGCTGGTGCCGCGCATGCGCCAGGTGATGGAGATGGTCGGGCTGTGGGAGCGGCGCGCGAGCCTCGTCAACACCTTCTCCGGCGGCATGAAGCGCCGCCTGGAGATCGCGCGCGGCCTGCTGCACTCGCCGCGCGTGCTGTTCCTCGACGAGCCGACGGTCGGCCTCGACCCCCAGACGCGCAGCTCGATCTGGCGCTACATCCGCGAACTGAAGGCGAGCGAGGACATCACGATCTTCCTCACCACGCACTACATGGACGAGGCCGAGTACTGCGACCGCATCGCGATCATGGATCAGGGCAAGATCATCGTCCTCGACACCCCCGAGGCGCTGAAGGCGAGCGTCGGGCACGACCGCGTGCGGATCGAGACCGACGACGAGCAGGCGACGATCGAGGAGCTGCACGAGCGGTTCGGCGTCGATGCGACGATCGCCGAGGGCGCCGTCATCTTCGGCGTGCCGGAAGGTGAGCACTTCGTGCCGCGGCTGTTCGCGGAGCTCGGCCAGCCGATCCGCGCGGTCAACGTCTCGCGGCCCTCCCTGGATGACGTGTTCATGTCCTACACGGGCACGACGATCCGCGACGCCGAGGGCGACAACTCCGACCAGCGCCGCAAAGCGGCGCAGATGATGAGGCGCTGATGGCCACCAGCGCCGGCACCGAGGCCGCCGAGGGCCTGCTGCGCCGTCCGGCGGGTGCCGAGGGGCCACGCCCCGTCCAGGTGCGTGTCCCGGCGCGCAGCGCCCGCGGCGAGGCGCGCGCGATCAAGGTCGTCTGGCAGCGCGAGCTGATCCGCTTCTCGCGCGACCGCTTGCGGATCCTGACCTCGCTGATCCAGCCGTTCCTGTTCCTGTTCGTGCTGGGCACGGGCCTCTCGCACGTCGCCCGCGCGGGCACCCACGGGGTCGACCTCAAAACCTTCGTCTATCCCGGTGTGCTGTGCATCGCGGTCATGTTCACGGCCATGTTCTCCGCCGCCTCGCTGGTCTGGGACCGCGAGTTCGGCTTCCTGCGCGAGATGATGGTCGCGCCCGTCAAACGCAGCTCGCTGGTTCTGGGGAAGTGCTTCGGAGGGGCGACCGTGGCGGGCTTCCAGGGACTGATCGTCCTGTGCCTCGCGCCGCTCGTGGGGATTCCCTACGCCGCGGGCTGGATCTTCGCGGTGTTCGCGATCCAGCTCGCCCTTGCCTTCGCGATCACCGCCTTCGGCGTGATGGTCGCGGCGAGGATCTCCCAGATGCAGGCCTTCATGGCGCTGATGCAGATGGTGATCCTTCCGATGTACTTCCTCTCCGGCGCGCTCTACCCGGTCGCCGGGCTGCCGCGCTGGCTCGAGATCCTCAACCGCATCGACCCGCTCACCTACGCGGTCGACCCGATCCGGCGGATCATCTTCGCGCACCTCTCGATCAGCGAGCAGGCGCGCAGGGCGCTCGACCCGGGGGTGAGCTGGTGGGGCTGGCACGTGCCCGCCGGGCTCGAGGTCGCGGTGATCGCGCTGCTCGGCATGATCATGCTGAGCATCGCGATCTTCGAGTTCAGCCGCGCGGAGTAGCAGGCTGCCGGGCCGCGGCGCCGTCCAGCGCGCCGGCGGCGACGCCGAGCAGCGGGTCCATGTGCTCGGTCTCGTGCGAGGTCTCGGCGGCCCGCACGGCCTCGGCCAGGCCCGTCATGTCGGCCGCCCCGCGCCGTTCCACGAGTGGCTGCAAAAGCCCCCTGAGCAGCAGCATCGGCCCGACCCAGCGCGGCGTCCAGACGCGCGGCGAGCGCCTGCGCACGCCGCGCTCGATCGCGTCGGCGGCGGTCGAGACCGGCGCCGGGTCGCGCACGAAGCGGGGCAGACGGCCATAGAGCCCCTCGGCGGAGCTCAGCGCATAGCTGGCGCGCACGAGGTCTGTGTCGAGGAACCCGAAGTACGCGCAGCCGACCGCGACGCCCTTGGGCGCGACCTCCATGCGCAGCGCGTCGCTGAGCGCCTCCACGCCCGCCTTGGCGGCGGTGTAGGGGCCCATCATCGGCGCGTGCGTGACGGCCGACAGCGAAGAGATGTTCAGCAGGTAGCCGCGGCTTCGCGCCAGCTCTCCGATCACGGCCCGGTCGGTGCGCCACACGCCGAGCAGGTTCACGGCCAGCGTGCGCTCGACCTGCTCGACCGGGGCGGTCGCGAGCGTGCCGGAGAAGGAGATGCCGGCGTTGGCGATCGCGACGTCGATGGCGCCGAAGCGCTCGACCGTCTGCGCGACCGCCGCCTGCAGCGCGCCGAGGTCGGTGACGTCGGCCTCGAACCAGGACGCGCGCTCGCCCAGGCGCTCCGCGTTCTCCTGCAGCCGCTCGGGCTCGAGCCCGACGAGCGCGACGTTCGCCCCGCGCGCGTGCAGCCGTTCGGCGGCCGCCGCGCCGATCCCCCGCGCCGCGCCCGTGATGAGCGCGGTCCTGCCGCGGATGTCCCAGTCGGCCATCGCGCGAGTCTATGCCACGTGCAAGGCCCTGCTGGTAGGGTCGCGGGCGATGGGGGACCTCGGACCCGGCGCTTCGTCGCTCGAGCTGGCCGCGGCGCTGCGCGCGCGCGAGCTGTCGTCCGTCGAGCTTCTCGACGCGTGCCTGGCCGCGGTCGAGCGGCGCAATCCCGAGCTGAACGCGGTCATCTGGCGCAACGACGAGGAGGCGCGCGCGGCCGCGGCGGCCGCCGACCGCCGCCTCGCGCAGGGCGAGGACGCCGCCGAGGCGCCGTTCCTCGGCGTGCCGATCCCGATCAAGGACCTGACGCCCGTGGCGGGCTGGCCGGTGACGTTCGGATCGCGCGGCGCGCCCGAGGGCCCGAGCGAGGAGAGCGAGCTGGTCGTCGACGCGCTCGCGCGCGCAGGCTTCGTGTTCTGCGGGCGCACGAACACGCCGGAGTTCGGCGTGATGACCGTGGCCGAGAACCTGAGGTACGGGATCACGCGCAACCCGTGGGACACGGGGCGCTCGCCCGGCGGATCGAGCGGCGGTGCGGCCGCCTCCGTCGCCGGCGGCATGTTCCCGATCGCGCACGCCAACGACGGCGGCGGCTCGATCAGGATCCCGGCCTCGTACTGCGGTCTGGTCGGCTTCAAGCCGAGCCGCGGGCGCGTCCCGCGGCTCGCCCAGGGATGGCTCGGCGCGATCGTCGAGGGCGTCGTGTGCCGCACCGTCGCCGAGTCCGCCGCGGTGCTCGACGCGATCGCCGGGCCCGACCAGCTCGCCTGGTACAACGCGCCTGCGCCGGAGCGCCCGTTCGCCCGGCAGGCGGCCGAGGCGCCCGGTCCGCTGCGCATCGGCCTGATGGCTCGCGCGCCGCTCGGGATCCCGACCGACGAGGCGTGCGTCGCGGCCGCGACCGTCGCCGCCGGGGTGCTCGAGGAGCTCGGCCACGCCGTCCAGGAGGTCGAGGTGCCGACGATCTCCGAAGAGATGGTGCCGCCGTTCATCGCGCTCACACAGGGCGGCCTCGCCGACTACGAGGGCGTCGACTGGTCGGCGACCGAGCCGCACATCCAGCACCAGCGCGCGCTCGCGAGCGAGACCGGCGCATACGAGTACGTGCTCGCCGCGCGCGCGCTCGAGCTGCTCTCGCGGCGCGAGCTCGCGCGCTGGGGACGCGACTTCGACGTGCTGCTGAGCCCGACCTCGGCGATCCTCCCGCCGCGCGCGGGCGCGATCATGGAGACCCAGCACGCGGCGCCCGAGGAGCCGGTGATGGACGTCGTCGCGAGCGTCTCGTTCACGGCCTTCGGCAACGTCAGCGGCCTGCCGGGCGTGAGCCTGCCGGTGCACTGGAGCGAGGACGGGCTGCCGGTGGGCGTGCAGCTGCTCGCCGGCCCGTGGCAGGACGGGCTCCTGCTCGCGCTCGCAGCGCACCTCGAAGCCGCCGCGCCGTGGGCGCAGCGGCGCCCGGCCTGAGACCGGCGCCCTCGAGGGCCGCCCCGGCGGGGTGACCCCGCCCGCGCTCGCGCGCCTCTAGCATGCAGGCGTGGCTGCTCCGAACGTCTGCATCATCGGCGCCGGTGTCAGCGGGCTGACAGCCTGCAAGGCGCTCGAGGACTTCGGCGTCCCGCACACGTGCTTCGAGGCCTCCGACGAGGTCGGCGGGAACTGGTACTTCCAGAACCCGAACGGCCAGTCCTCGGCGTACCGCTCGCTGCACATCGACATCAGCAAGCCGTCGATCTCCTTCCGGGACTTCCCGATGCCCGACCGCTACCCGGACTACCCGCACCACACCCACATCTTCGAGTGGCTGTGCGACTACGCCGACGCGTTCGGCGTGCGCGAGCGGGTCCGCTTCAACACGCGCGTCGAGCACGCCCGCCGCGGCCCCGGCGGCGGCTGGACGGTGACGCTCGGCGACGGCTCGCAGGAGGACTTCGACGCGCTGCTGGTGTGCAACGGCCACCACTGGGACCCGCGCCGGCCGGAGTTCCCCGGCAGCTTCGACGGCCCGCAGATCCACTCGCACGACTACATCGACCCCGAGGACCCGCTGCCGCTGAAGGGCAAGCGCGTGCTGGTCGTCGGGATCGGCAACAGCGCGGTCGACATCGTCTCGGAGCTCGGCCGCAAGACGATGTGCGAGACGGTGTTCCTGTCGACGCGCTCGGGTGCGTACGTGGTGCCGAAGTACCTGTTCGGCAAACCGGCCGACCAGGTCGTCAAGGCCAACCCGATGATCCCCGCGAGGCTGCAGCGGCGCGCCGCGCGCCTGTTGCCGCGGATCTTCTCGGGGCGCATGGAGGACTTCGGCCTGCCGACCCCCAACCACAACTTCCTCGACGCGCATCCGACCGTCTCGAGCGAGCTGCTCGGGCGGCTCGGCGCGGGCGACGCGGTCGCCAAGGGCGATGTCGCCGAACTGCTGGGCGACAGTGTGCGGTTCGTCGACGGCAGCGTCGAGGCGGTCGACGTGATCATCTACGCGACCGGCTACAAGGTCAGCTTCCCGTTCTTCGACGCCGACTTCCTGTGCGCGCCCGACAACGTCCTGCCGCTGTACAAGCGGATGCTCAAACCGGGCATCGACGACCTCGCGTTCATCGGCCTCGGACAGCCGATCCCGACGATCTTCCCGTTCTCGGAGCTGCAGTCGAAGCTCGCCGCCCGCTGGCTGAGCGGCGACTGGGCGCCCCCGTCCGACGCCGAGATGGAGCGCGAGATCGTCAGCGACGAGGCCTTCCACACGGCGCACTTCACGGCCAAGCCGCGCCACACGATGCAGCTCGAGTGGTACTCCTACAAGCGCGAGCTCGAACGGCGCACGATCCCGGCCGGGCAGCGCCGCGCGGCCGGCGGTGCGCCGACCGGGCGCGACTGCGCCGGTCGCGCCGCCGGCTTGGCAGCCGCGCAGCCGGTTGCGGGGGGCGTGTGAGCGAGGTCCGCTTCAGCAGCGGCGGAACCGAGCTCGCCGGCGTCCACCTGCAGGGCGAGGGCGAGCAGTTCGCGGGCGCCGACGGGCGCCGCCCTTGCGTGGTGCTCGCGCACGGCTTCGCCGGCACGGTGGACTCGGGCCTGCTGCCCTACGCCGAGCGCTACGCGGCTGCGGGCCTCGACACGCTGGCGTTCGACTACCGCCACTTCGGAGCCTCGGCCGGCGAGCCGCGCCAGCTGATCTCGATCAAGGAGCAGCTCGAGGACTACGCTGCCGCGATCGCGTTCGCGCGCGGCCTGGACGGCGTCGACCCCGAGCGGATCGTCGTATGGGGGACCTCCTACTCCGGCGGGCACGTGGTGGCCGTCGCCGCCGACGACGGACGTGTGGCCGCGGCGATCGCGCAGACGCCGGCGATGGACGGCCTTGCGACGCTGCGGATGCTGGTCGGCTACGCCGGCGCCCGGCAGCTCCTGCGCTTCACGCTTGCCGGCCTTCGCGACCTCGCCGCCTCGCGGCGCGGGATGCCCCCGGTCACGGTGCCGGTCGTCGGCCCGCCGGGCACGCTTGCCGCGATGAGCTCAGCCGACGCGGAAGCCGGCTACATGTCGATCGCGGGCCCGACGATGCACAACGAGGTCGCCGCGCGCATCTCGCTGACGGCCGGGACCTACCGGCCGGGACGGCGCGCCGCCGAGCTCCCGTGCCCGATCCTGATCCAGATCGCCGACCGCGACGCGGTCGCCCCGCCCGAGGCCGCGCGCGAGGCCGCCTGGCTCGCGACCGGCCGCGCGGAGGTGCGCACCTACCCGATCGGGCACTTCGAGATCTACACCGGTGAGCCCTTCGAGCGCGCCGTCGCCGACCAGCTGCGGTTCCTGAGCCGCCACCTCGCCCCTCGCGACGCCCCGGCAATGGCTCGCGAGGCGGTCCATTGACCAGCGCGCATTTGTTCCCGGGTGACAATCGCGCGGCGCTGCGGCCGGCCCCGGCTTGACGCCGGGTGACAAAGAGTTAAGCGCACCGGCGCGACACTGTCACATCGGTCGAAAAAGGGCTTGACGGGGCGGAAGCGGCGCGGATAGGTTTGCCCGGTCAGCGTCCGGGAGCGCCGGCCGGGGGAGGCCGGCATTTGGGGACCCGGCGACACTCACAGAAGGGGAGAGGGACAACAGATGGGGAAACGAAGCCGGATCATCGGCCTCGCCGCGCTGCTCACGGGGATCCTGGTCCCGGCGGCCGCGGCATCGGCGTCGCAGTACGCCGCTCTCGGGGACTCGTACTCCTCGGGCGTCGGTACGCGCGTCTTCTATGAAGAATCGGGTGAATGCAGTCGCAGCCCGGACGCCTATGGGCCGAAGATCGCGGCCAAACGGGGTTACACGCTCAACTTCGAAGCGTGCGGTGGCGCAAAGACGCCGGAAGTGAACGAAAAACAGCTCGGCCACCTGACGAGCAGCACGGCGCTCGTGACGATCACGATCGGCGGCAACGACGCCGGCTTCAGCAACGTGATCATCAACTGCGCGTTGTACTACTTCACCTGCGGCAGCGCCATCAGCGAAGCTGACTCCTACATCGAAAAAACCCTTCCCGGCAAGCTCGAAACGACCTACAAAGACATCCGGGCGAAGGCGACTACGGCCGAGGTGATCGTGCTCGGCTACCCGAAGCTGTTCACCAAAGAAGGAACGACGTGCAACGTCAACTTCCTCACTTCGGGCAACGAGAAGAAAATGAACGAATCGGCCGAAAAACTCGACGCGGTCATCAAGAAACAAGCCGAAGCCAGGGGCTTCAAGTTCGTCAACCCGACGAGCGCCTTCGAATCGCACGAGGTGTGCGCCAAAGAAGAATGGCTCAACGGCCAGTCGAACCCGCTGTCGGAAAGCTACCACCCCAACGTCAAAGGCCAGGAAGAGTTCACCACGCTGGTGAACGCCGCGATCTAGCACACAGGGAGAGAGGCAGCTGACAGCCGCCGCGCGGGCCACCCGCGCGGCGGCTGTGCGCCTTCAGGCGCGCGACTCAGCTCGGGCGCCGGTAGACGCCGACGACGGCCGCGCCGCCGAGTCCGATGTTGTGCTGCAAGCCGACGGCCGCGTCCTCGAGCTGGCGCCCGCCGGCGTCGCCGCGCAGCTGCCAGGTCAGCTCGGCGCACTGCGCCAGGCCGGTCGCGCCGAGCGGGTGGCCCTTCGAGATCAGCCCGCCCGAGGGGTTGACGAGCGGGCCGCTGCCGCCATAGGTCGTGGCTTGCGTCCTGCACGAGCAGGTGGCCCTCGCCCTCGGCGGCGAACCCGAGCGCCTCGTAGGTGATCAGCTCGTTGGCGCTGAAGCAGTCGTGCAGCTCGCAGACGTCGACCTCGGCGGCTGAGATCCCGGCCTCCTCGTAGGCGCGCTCGGCGGCTGTGCGCGACATGTCATAGCCGACGACCCTGATCGAGGAGTGCGCGTCGAAGGTGCTCGCGAGGTCGGTCACCATCGCCTGGCCCGCGAGCTCGATCGCCCGGCTCCACAGCCCGTGCTCCTCGACGAAGCGCTCGGAGGCGAGGACCGCGGCCGCGCTGCCGTCGGAGGTCGGCGAGCACTGCAGCTTGGTGAGCGGCGCGTAGATCTCCGGCGCCTCTTCGATCTCGGCCAGCGTGTAGTCGGTCTGGAACTGCGCGTAGGGGTTGTTGACCGAGTGGTGGTGGTTCTTCCAGCCGATCCACGCGTAGTGCTCGGGCCGCGAGCCGTGACGCTCCATGTGCTCGCGCCCGGCCGCGCCGAACATCTGCGGCGCCGGCGGCGCCTGCTCCCACTCGCGCAGCTCGAGCAGCGCCTGCATGTGACGGTCCATCGGGTTCGTGCGGTCGGTGTACTTGGCCGACAGCGAGCCGCGCTCCATCTTCTCGAAGCCGAGCGCCAGCGCGCATTCGGCGAGGCCGCCCTTGACGGCCTGGCGTGCGAGGTAGAGGGCGCTCGAGCCGGTCGAGCAGTTGTTGTTGACGTTGACGACCGGGATCCCGGTCAGCCCGAGCCCGTAGATCGCCCGTTGCCCGCACGTCGAGTCGCCGTAGCAGTAGCCGACGAACGCCTGCTCGACGCTGTCGTAGGGCACGCCCGCGTCGGCCAGCGCCGCGGCGCCGGCCTCGCGCGCCCAGTCCGGGTAGTCGCCCTCCTTGGTGCCCGGCTTCGCGAACGGGGTCATGCCGACCCCGACGATGAACGTGCGGTTGCTCATTTCGCCTCCTCGGTTGACTCGAACATCGCGACCAGGCGCTCGCGGCAGTACGGCCACTGGCGGCGGTTGCGCCCCCCGCCGGGTTGAAGCGTGTCGAGCAGCGCCAGCCCGCGCATCGTCGCGTGCGCCATCTCGATCAGGCGGTCGAAGCCCGGGCGTTCGGCGAGCTCGCCGAACAGGCTGCGGCTCACGCGCAGCGTCTGGCGGTCGAGTTCGCGCTCCACCGGCGCGAGGCGCTCGCGCAGCTCCGGGTCGGTGCGGGCGTGGGTCCACAGGTCGAGCGCCGCCTGGTAGAGCGGGTTCGCGTAGCTCGACCACAGCAGGTCGAGCCCCTGCTCGATCCGCTCGCGCCCGGCCGGCAGCCGCTCGGCGGCGCTCAGCAGCTGCTCGCCGCGCCGCTCTGCCAGGTGCTCCATCGCAGCCGCGAGCAGCGCCTGGCGTGTCTGGAAGTGGTGCAGGTGGGCGCCGCGCGAGAGGCCCGCGCGCTCGGCGACGCGGCTCGTGGTCGTGCTGGCGTACCCGTCCTCGACCAGGCAGGAGATCGTCGCGTCCAGCAACGCCTGGCGAGTCGAGGCACTTCGCTCCGCCTGGCTTCGGCGCTCGCGTGATCGGGTGGGGGCTCTCGTGGCCATATCCAAATCCTAATCATATTTGCGTTCACGCATGAACGTTTGTGGTAGCGTTCGCGGCCCGCCGGAGCAACGAACTTGGGAGGTTCCTAGACATGGCAGCCGCAGAGGCGCTGGTGTTCGACGCGATTCGGACGCCGCGCGGCAAGGGCAAGGTGAACGGGTCACTGCACGGCACCAAGCCGGTCGACCTCGTCGTCGGCCTGATGCACGAGACGCTCGTGCGCAACGAGAAACTCGACCCGCAGCGCGTCGACGACGTCGTGCTCGGCTGCGTCTCGCCGGTCGGCGACCAGGGCGCCGACATCGCCAAGACCGCGGCGATCAAGGCCGGCCTCCCCGACACGGTCGCGGGCGTGCAGGTCAACCGCTTCTGCGCCTCGGGCCTCGAGGCCGTCAACATCGCCGCGCAGAAGGTCGCCTCGGGCTGGGAGGACCTCGTGTTCGCGGGCGGCGTCGAGTCGATGTCGCGCGTGCCGATGGGCTCGGACGGTGGCGCCTGGGCGATGGACCCCGAGACCAACTACGACACCTCGTTCGTGCCGCAGGGCGTCAGCGCCGATCTGATCGCCACGATCGAGGAGTTCAGCCGCGAGGACGTCGACGCCTACGCCGCGCGCTCGCAGGAGCGGGCGTGGAACGCGCAGCAGGAGGGGCGCTTCGCGAGCAGCGTGATCCCCGTCAAGGACATCAACGACAGCGTCGTCCTCGACCACGACGAGTTCATCCGCCCGGGCACGACCGTCGAGACGCTCGGCGGCCTGAAGCCCTCGTTCGCCGCGATCGGCGACATGGGCGGCTTCGACGCGGTGGCGCTGCAGAAGTACCACTGGGTCGAGAAGATCGACCACGTCCACACCCCCGGCAACTCCTCCGGCATCGTCGACGGCGCCTCACTCGTGACGATCGGCAGCCAGAAGGCGGGCGAAGAGCTGGGGATGAAGCCGAAGGCGCGCATCCTCGCGACGGCGCTCTCCGGCGCCGACCCGACGATCATGCTGACCGGCCCCGCGCCGGCCAGCAAGAAGGCGCTCGCGAAGGCGGGCCTGACCGTCGAGGACCTCGACCTGGTCGAGATCAACGAGGCCTTCGCGGCGGTCGTGCTGCGCTTCGTGCGCGACATGGGCCTCGACATGGACAAGGTCAACGTCAACGGCGGCGCGATCGCGATGGGCCACCCGCTCGGCGCGACCGGCGGCATGATCCTCGGCACGCTGATCGAGGAGCTGCACCGCACCGGCGGCCGCTACGGGCTGGCGACGCTCTGCGTCGGCGGCGGCATGGGAATCGCGACCGTCGTGGAGGCGATCTAGTCATGGCAGACACCATCAAATGGGAGCAGGACGAGGACGGAATCGTCGTCCTCACGCTGGATGACCCGAACCAGTCGGCGAACACGATGAACCGCGACTACGCGGAGTCGATGGCCGCCACGATCGACCGCCTGGAGGCCGAGAAGGACTCGATCACGGGCGTCGTGATCACCTCGGCGAAGAAGACCTTCTTCGCCGGCGGCGACCTCAACGACCTGCGCGCGGCCGGCAAGGACGACGCGGCCGAGATCGCCGAGATGGTCCGTGGCGGCAAGCGGCAGCTGCGCCGCCTGGAGACGCTCGGCAAGCCGGTTGTCGCCGCGATCAACGGTGCCGCGCTCGGCGGGGGCCTCGAGATCTGTCTCGCGTGCCACTACCGCGTCGCGCTGGATGACCCGAAGGTCAAGCTCGGGTTCCCCGAGGTCAAGCTCGGTCTGCTGCCGGGCGCCGGCGGGGTCGTGCGCTCGGTACGCATGTTCGGGATCGTGGACGCGCTGATGAACCTGCTGATGCAGGGCCAGGAAGTGCGTCCCGCGAAGGCCCTGGAGATGGGCCTCGTCGGCGAGGTGGTTTCGACCCGCGAGGAGCTCGTGCCGGCCGCCAAGGCGTGGATCAAGGCGCAGCCGGCCGACGAGCCGACCCTCCAGCCGTGGGACGTCAAGGGCTACAAGATGCCGGGCGGCACCCCGTCGAACCCGAAGCTCGCGATGAACCTGCCGGCGTTCCCCGCCAACCTGCGCAAGCAGCTGAAGGGCGCGAACTACCCGGCCCCGCATCACATCATGGCCGCGGCGGTCGAGGGTGCGCAGGTCGACTTCGACAACGCGAGCGAGATCGAGGGCCGCTACTTCGTGGACCTCGTGACCAGCCAGGTCGCGAAGAACATGATCCAGGCGTTCTTCTTCGACCTGCAGCGCGTCAACGGCGACCGCGACCGTCCGGAGGGGATCGAGCCCTTCCAGGCGAAGAAGGTCGTCGTGCTCGGCGCCGGCATGATGGGCGCCGCGATCGCGTACGTGTGCGCGAAAGCCGGGATCGAGGTCGTGCTGAAGGACGTCTCCCAGGAGGCGGCTGACCGCGGCAGGTCCTACTCGGCGGGCCTCGTCGAGAAGGCGGTGTCACGGGGTCGCTCCACCCAGGAGGACGCCGATGCGCTCCTCGCCCGCATCACGCCGACCGACGACCCCGCGGCCGCGGCCGGTGCCGACCTCGTGATCGAGGCGGTGTTCGAGGCCCCGGCCGTGAAGGCGCAGGTCTTCGCCGAGATCGAGCCGCATCTCGCCGAGTGCGCGCTGCTCGGCTCGAACACCTCGACGCTGCCGATCACCGGCCTCGCCGAGGGGGTCTCGCGGCCCGAGGAATTCATCGGGCTGCACTTCTTCTCGCCCGTCGACAAGATGCCTCTCCTTGAGATCATCAAGGGCGAGAAGACGAGCGACGAGACGCTCTACCGCGCGCTCGACCTCGCCAAGCAGATCAAGAAGACGCCGATCGTCGTCAACGACAGCCGCGGCTTCTTCACGAGCCGCGTGATCGGCACCTTCATCAACGAGGGCGTCGGCATGCTGCTCGAGGGCATTCCGCCCGCGTCGATCGAGCAGGCCTCCAACCAGGCCGGCTACCCGGCGCCGGTGCTCCAGCTCTCCGACGAGCTCAACCTGAGGCTCGCGAAGAAGATCCGCGACGCGACGAAGGCCGCGATCGAGGCCGATGGCGGGGTCTTCGAGGACCGTGCGTCGTTCCAGGTGGTCGACAAGATGCTGGAGGCCGATCGGGCCGGCAAGCTCGAGGGCGCCGGCTACTACGACTACGAGGACGGCAAGCGGGTCGGTCTGTGGAAGGGACTGAAAGACATGTTCCCGCCGATGGACGACCCGTCGAGCATCTCGCTGAAGGACCTCGAGGAGCGGATGCTGTTCGCCGAGGCGCTCGAGACGGTCAAGTGCCTCGACGAGGGCGTGATCGAGTCGGTCGCGGACGCGAACATCGGCTCGATCTTCGGGATCGGCTTCCCGGGCTGGAGCGGCGGCGTGCTCCAGTACATCAACGGATACGACGGCGGTGTCGCCGGCTTCGTGGCGCGCGCCCGTGAGCTCGCGGCGCGCTACGGCGAGCGTTTCGAGCCGCCCGCCTCGCTGGTCGAGAAGGCCGAGCGCGGCGAGATCTACAGCGACGCCTCCTCGGCGCTCGCGGGCGCGGCCTCCTAACCGCACCGAGCTGCTCCTGGCTCTCCACGGGGGCGCCGCCGGCAGGAGGCCGGGGGCGCCCCCGGTCGCGCGCCCGTATCTTCTATAATGCTTGCCAGCAAGCAATTATTATGGGAGATGTGAGCAGGCGATGAGGAGTACCGCACCCGCGCCCGCGCGCGACACGCAGGCGGACATCGACGAGAAGGACGAGCGCACGGCGCGGCTGCGGGCCGTCGTCGGCAAGCTCGGGCGGCGCCTGCGCCCCACGCGCGCCGGCGCCGGACTGACGCCGTCCCAGATCTCCGTGCTGTTCACGATCGTGCGCGCCGGGCCGATCGGCCTCTCCGAGGTGGCGTCGCTGGAGGCGCTCAACCCGACGATGCTCTCGCGCATCACCGCGCAGCTGACCGACCAGGGACTGATCCGCCGGCGCAGCGACCCCGAGGACCGGCGCGCCGCGCTCGTCGAGGCGACCGCGGTCGGCGTGCGGATGCGCGAGCGGATCCACCGCGAGCGCGCGCGCGCCCTGGCCGCGCGCGTGGAGCTGCTGGACGCCGATGAGCGCGAGCTGCTGTGGGAGGCGCTGCCGGTGCTCGAGCAGCTCGCCGAGCTGCTGCGAGAGGAGCCCGCGTGACGCGGCTTCACCGCGCGGGCCGGGTCACGTTCGCGGCGCTTCAGGTCCCCAACTACCGCCGCTACATCGCCGGGCAGTCGGTCTCGCTGATCGGCACCTGGATGCAGATGGCCGCCCAGTCCTGGCTGGTCCTCACACTGACCGGATCGCCGACCGCGCTGGGCGTGATCATCGCGCTGCAGACGCTGCCGGTGCTGCTGCTCGGCCCCTACGGCGGCGTCGTCGCCGACCGCGTCGACAAGCGCCGCATGATGATCGCGCTGCAGAGCGCGATGGGGCTGCAGGCGCTCGCGCTCGCGGCGTTCACGCTGAGCGGATCGGCGCGGATCTGGGAGATCGGCGCGCTCGCGCTGCTGCTGGGCCTCAACAACGCGTTCGAGAACCCCGCCCGTCAGGCGTTCATGCTCGAGATGGTCGGGTCCGAGAACCTGCGCAACGCGGTCAGCCTCAACTCGGTGATCGTCAACGTCGCGCGCATGATCGGCCCGGCGGTCGCGGGCCTGATGATCGCCGCCGCCGGCGAGGGCTGGTGCTTCCTGCTGAACGCCGCCAGCTTCGCGGCCGTGATCGCGTCGCTGCTGAGCCTCGATCGGTCGGCGATCAACCCGTCCCCGCCGAGCGGCCACGAGCGCGGAGCGCTTCGCGAGGGGCTGAGCTACGTGCGGCGCACCCCGGAACTGGCGGTGCCGCTGCTGATGATGGCGGTCGTCGGGATGCTCGCCTACGAGTTCCAGGTCACTCTGCCTGTGATGGCCAGCCGTGCACTCGGCGCAGGGGCGGAGGGCTTCGGCTTCATGACCGCCGCGATGGGTGCCGGGGCCGTCCTCGGCGGCCTGTTCGTCGCGGCCCGCGGGCGCACCGGCATCCCGCCGCTGATGATGTCCGCGTGCGCCTTCGGCGCCGTGCTGCTGCTCGCCGCGGCCGCCCCCGACCTGACCACCGAGGTGCTCGCGCTGGCGCTCGCCGGGGCGGCGTCGATCTCGTTCATGGCGACCGGCAACTCGACGCTCCAACTCGCCGCCGCCCCCGGCATGCGCGGCCGCGTGATGGCGCTGTGGTTCGTCGCGTTCCAGGGCTCGACGCCGATCGGCGGTCCCCTGGTCGGCTGGGTGATGGCCTCGGCCGGGGCGCGCGCGGGCCTGGGCGTCGGGGCCGTGAGCTGCCTCGTGGTGGCGCTGTTCGGGCTGCTCGCGATGCGGCGGGGGGACCCGCGCGCGCTGCGGCCGCTCCTCGGCCAGCTCGGCCGCGGCGCCTAGCCGAGCGCTCTGGACGACGGAGCGCGCTCAGGCCTCGGCGACGCCGACGATCAGGGGCCTGAGAAACGGCGGCGCGTGCGCGACGGTGTCGTGCTCGAGCTGCGTCACCTCGAACCCGGCGCCGCGGATGCCCTCGAGCGTCGCGCGGTTGCAGTGGCAGCCGCAGAAGGCCCGCTTGTTCAACCCCACCATCCGGTCCTGCCAGCGCGCCAGGCGCTCGTCTTCGGAGCGCACATGCTCCATGAACAGGAGCCGGCCGCTCGGCCGCAGGACCCGGTGCAGCTCGCGCAGCGCGCGGGGCTGATCGTCCACCGTGCACAGCACCAGTGTCGAGACCGCGACGTCGAAGCTGTCGTCCTCGAACGGCAGCTGCTCGGCGGGCGCGGCCAGCACCGTCGTCCCGGGCCGCAGCTCATCGAGGCGCCTCTGCATGCGCGCGATCATCGGCTGCTCCGGCTCGGTCACCGTGAGGCGTCGCACCCCCTCGCCGTACATCTGGAGATTGGCGCCGGTCCCGCCGCCGATCTCGAGTACCTCGCCCTGCGCTCCGGCGAGCAGCGCGCTCCTGTGCGGCGAGAAGCAGTCGCGCTCGCTGCGCGCGCTGATGCGGTCGTAGAACGCCGGGAAGGCCCGGCCCCAGAGTCCCATCTTCGCCCCCCCCGTCGTGGACTTGTCAGAGCGTACGCCTGTGGGGGCCCGCGCGCGGTGCCCGCTCAAGCCACCGCCGGGAGGACCGGGGCGCGGCTCGCGTTCGCGGTCGGCGCGGGCGTCGCCCTGGCCGGGGCGCTGCTGGCCGGGCTGCGGCTGCGCTCTGCTCCGGCGAGCGCGAAGCTCGCGCCGCTCGAGCCCGAGGTGAGGGCGGATCGAGGAGGGCGAGGCGCTGGCCGCCTAGCGGCCTGTCGAGCCGAGGCCGCCGCCGCCGCGCAGCGTCGGCTCGAGCTCGCCCGCGACGGCCAGCAGGCGCGCGTGCCCGGCGCTCACGATCATCAGCTGCGCGACTCGGTCGCCGTGCTCGACGGCGAACGGCTCGCGCGGGTCGGTGTTGAGCAGGATCACCTTCAGCTCGCCGCGGTAGCCCGGGTCGATCAGCCCCGGGGCGTTCAGGACCGTGACGCCGTGGCGGGCGGCGAGGCCCGAGCGCGGCAGCACGAGCCCGCAGGTCCCGGGCGGCAGCGCCAGGGCGACTCCCGTCGCGACCGTGGCGCGCCCGCCGGGGGCCAGGGTCAGCGACTCGTCGGCGTGCAGGTCGAAGGCGGCGTCGTCGTCGTGGGCGCGGGCGGGCAGCCGCGCGGTGGCGCTCAGCAGGCGAGCCGGGACGTCCATCGCGGCCATCCTAGAGGCGCCCGGACGCGCGCTGCTCGCGCCGCTCCTCCGCCGGCAGGCGCTCGAGGCGCTCCTCCGAGGAGCCGTCGAGGTGCGTCATCGCCGCTGCAACCGCGGGGTGCACGGAGGCGATCAGGCGGTGCATCTCCTGGGCGATCGAGCGATAGGCGGCGTGGCCCTGGCGCGAGGAGCGCAGCTCGATCAGGTGGATCGCCTCGCGGGCGTCGAGCTCGAGCACATAGCGCACGCGGTACGCCAGGCACAGCGCGTAGGGAGCCAGCTGATCCCGTCCCTCGGCGACGAGCTCCGCCCACGCCCGGTGCGAGCGCTCGAGCGCGCGCTCGAACGGCTCCGCCAGCCCGGCCGCGATGAGCTCGGGCGGCACCTCGGCCCCCAGGTGGGGTCCGAGCGGCTGCCACTGGGCGGTCAGCATCCGGTGGCGCTGCAGGTCGCGGAAGGCGCCGTAGTCGGAGACGATCTCGAATCGGTAGCGCAGCGCCTCGAACCCGCGCCCGGGCATGTGGCGGCGGTTCGCGCGCGCCCCCGCGAGCTCGGCGATCAGCGCGCCGCGGCGGGCATCGTCGAGGTCCGCGAGCCGCTGCTCGATCGCGCGCTCGCCGACGGCGGCGTCCTCGAACAGCAGTGCCGCGAGCAGCCCCCGCTCGTCGCCGTGCGCTGCCAGCAGCCGCACGGCCGGCGCCTCCGGCCCGTCCGGGCGGTCGAGCCCGAGGCGCGCGGCGAGCCGGCGCTGCGCCGCGCCGCGCTCGCGCAGGTACTCGATCCACTCGCCCCCGCGCTCGGGACGCGTCACGCGCGCGACGAAGCTCGGCAGCGCGACCTGCAGCGCGCGCAGCATCCCCTCGCCGCACGCGCGCGCCTCCGGCAGCGGGTGGGCGAGCAGGCGCATCACGAGCCGCTCGAAGGTCTGGCCGCTGGCGAAGATGCCGACGTGCGAGAGCGAGGCGGCCGGCAGGAGCCCGCGCAGCAGGTCGAGCGCCTTGGCCCTGACGGCCCGGGCGCGGGCCGGCGCCGGCTCGCCCGCGGCCGCCGGGAAGCGCTCCTCCACCCAGGCGGACACCGGCGCGAGCAGCCCGGCGTAGGTGTCGAACAGCTCGTCCATCGCCCGTTCGTAGCGCGGCCCGAGGCCCTCGCCGCGGTGGTAGCGGTAGCCGCCGCCCGGCAGCGGCGCGTCATAGGCGATGTAACGCGTGGACTGCTCGAGGTACGCCGCGGGGCGCGGGCGCTGCAGCACCTTCGTGAGCACGTTCGAGCACCACTCGCAGGCCACGTGCGCGCCCGCGAGCTGGGCGACCGAGTCATCGCCGTACTCGCCGAGCACACGCTCATAGAGCTCGCTCGCGCGCCGCCCGCCGGCTCCTCCCGCGGCGTGCGCACCGGCGTCGAGCTCCTCGCCGAACTCGTCGAGCAGCAGCCGGCGCAGCGTGCCCGGGTAGCGCGAGTAGCGCGCGAACAGGGCGCCGCGCGTGGTCTCGGGAAGGCTGACGAGCGCGAACACCGGCGCGTCGAGGTCGGTCACGAACGGGGCCAGCCGCGCCCGCTCGTCGTCGGTGAGGTGCTCGTCGATCTGCACCACGACATCCTCTCAGCGCGCGTCCCGGCGGCGCGCGCCGGCGCCCGCGGCGTCAGACTGGTGCGCCAGGGATGCGAGCAGCGAGCAGCCGAGCACGCCGCAGGGGGCCCGCGAGCGGGCGCCGCCGTGTGCGCACGTCCGCGCTCCTGGCGGCCGCCGCGCTGGCGGCCGCGGCCTCGCCGGCGGCCCCCGCGCGCGCCGCCGCGCCGGCGAGCCCGAAGGCGGGCGCGCCGCACAGGCCGAAGGCGCCGCCCCCGGTCGCGATCACGCTCGCGCCGTCACTGCTCGCGGGTCCCGCCGTTGGCGTGACGATGGCGCCCGCGGGACTCTCGATCGAGTACCCGGTGATGGCGGCCGACCTCGGCTCCGGGGCGTGCCCGCCGCCCGCGCTCATCGCCGAGCTGCAGCGGCTCGGCTCGCCACCGCTCGAGCTCGGCGGCCAGAGCCAGGACTTCACGCTCCCCGCCGAGGCAGCGGCGGGGCCGCCCTCGTCATGGGAAGCCGTCACCTCCTACCGGCTGCCGGCCGCGTTCTGGAGCCAGCTCCACTGCCTGCTCGCCGCCAGCCCCGACCCGCTCACCGTCGGCCTGAACGCGCGCATCGGCTCAATCGAATGGGCGCAGAGGATGGTCGCGGACGCCGAGGCCGCGGCCCCCGCCCCGCCGAGCTTCTCGCTCGGCAACGAGCCCGACCTGTACTACCTGCCCGACTACGCCTCGCTCGACAAGCCCCAGCCGGGCGAAGAAGCGATCGACGCCGAACGCTATCTGCAGGTGGCCACCAGCCTGCGCCCGGCGCTGGGGTCGGCGCCGCTCGTGGGCCCGGAACTGGCGCGTCCGTCGCACTGGCACGCGCAGCTCGCGCGAGTGATCGCGACGCTGCACGAGCAGACCGTCGGCGTGCACGCATACCCGCTGAGCGTGTGCAGCACGCCGCGCGCGGCGACGCTCGGCGGGCTGCTGGCCCGCACCGTCGGCGAAGCGCCGCGCCGGATCGCGTGGGTCGCGGCCGAGGCGGGCGCGGCAGGGGCGCCGGCGATCCTCTCCGAGGCGAACTCGGTCTCGTGCGGCGGCAAGCCGGGCGTCTCGGACGCGCCGGCTTCCGCGGTGTGGGCGGTGCGGTTCGTGCTCTCGGCGCTCGAGAGCGGCTTCCGCGAGGTGCGCTTCCACTTCAGCGGCAACTCCTATGACCCGTTCTCGCTGCGCGGCGGCGCGGTCCTCAGGCGCCCGCTCGAGGGCGCGATCGCCGACCTGAACCAGTGGCTTCCCGTCGGCGCGAGCATCCACCGGGTCCCGCTCGGCACGCAGCTGCTCGGCAGCGCGGTCGGCACGGCGGCCGGCGGCCTGATGCTGATCCTCGACAACGAGTCGACCCGCGCCGTGCACGTGCGCCTCGGCGGCCAGCGCGCGGTCCACGTGTCGATGCTGCGCCCGCTGGCCGGGGCCGCCGGGATCGGGCTCACCGCGGTGGGCGGGCACATCGCGCTGACGCTGCCCGCCGAGGCCGTCGCGGCGATCACGCCGATGAGCGAGGCCGCGTCCTCGTCCTCGGCGTGCAGCGCCTCGATCGTGAGCGCCATGTAGTCCCCGTCGCTGCCCGCCGGGAACGCCCAGCCATCGCCGGGCCCCTTCATCGCGAGGATCGTCCCCGTGTCGAGCTGCTCGGCCACCTCCGGGAAGCGCATCGTCGAGACGATCACGTAGCGGGCGCGCTCGGGGGAGCGGTTGCGCAGGCGGTGCGCACCTCCCGGCCCGGTGGGGAAGCCGACGACGGCTCCCGCCCCGATCTCGCGCGTCCCCTCCGGGGTGCGCAGCTCGAGCGTGCCTTCGAGCACGACCAGCAGCTCCTCGTTGCCGTGGTGGGAGTGGTAGGGCGCGGCCTGCCCGCCGGGATCGAGCTCGTACAGCGTGCAGCCGAGCCGCTCGAGGCCTGCTGCGGGGCCGAGGCGCGTGCCGCGCGCGGCTCCCAGGTCACGGTCCCACGTGAGCTCCCCGAACACGTTCTGATCCTCGGCCACGCGAGCATCTTCTCACCGCCCGGCGCAGGCGCGCGGTGCGGGCATGCGCGGCATCCGGGCCGGGGGCGCCACTGCGCGTGTGACCCCGGGCGCCCAGGCCGAGCGCCGGCCGTCTCAGTCCACCCGCAGACCCGGATGCGAGAGGATCAGATCCGTGGGAGCGCTCCCGGAGGAACCGATCGCAGGACGCCTGCGCGAAGCCGTGGCGGCGCGGCGGGCGGAGACCGTCGAGCTGGCCCGCGCGCTCGTGCGCGAGCGTTCGCTGCTGGGCGAGGAGGCGGGCGCCCAGCGAGTCGTGGAGGCGCGCCTGCGCGAGCTGGGCTTCGCGGTGGCGCGCGTGCCCGTGGAGCTGCCTGCGGAGGACGACGGCACCTGGGGCCACCCGCCGCTCGAGAGCTACGAGGGCCGCACCTGCGTCGCCGGACGGATCCGCGGGTCGGCGGGCGGGCGCTCGTTCCATCTCTCGGGCCACGTCGACGTGGTGCCCGTCGAGGCGCCCGAGACCTGGACCCACGACCCGTTCGGCGGCGAGGTCGCGGACGGCCGGCTCTGGGGCCGGGGCGCGGGCGACATGAAGGCCGGCATCGCCGCCTACCTGACCGCGGTCGCCGCCTTCCTGGAGGTGTGCGGGGCGCCGAGCGGCGATCTTCTGTTCAGCTCGGTGATCGAGGAGGAGATCACCGGCAACGGCATGAAGGCGGTTCTGGCCGCGGGCTACGACGCAGAGGGGACGCTGATCGGCGAGCCCAGTGCGCTGGCGCTCATGCACGCGGGCGCCGGCGTGATCTGGGCGCGGCTGAGCGCGCGCAGCGCCGGCGCCCATGTCGCGTTCGCCGAGGGCCGCTCGAGCTCGCAGTCGATGCTCGCGGCGCTCGACGCGCTGCGGGCGCTCGAGCGGCGCCTGAACCTGCTCGAGGCCGACTCCACCGAGAGGGCGGGGGCCGGGCCGGACGCGCCGTTCCTCCTGGCCCACGAGCGTCCATTCCGGTTGAACGCCGGCACGTTCGCCGGCGGCGCGTGGCCCTCCTCGGAGCCGGCGCAGGTGGAGGTCAGGGTTCGGCTCGGCTTCGGGCCCTCGCTGACGCCGACCGGGGCCCAGCGGCTGCTCGCCGAGGCGGTGCGGGAGGCGGCGCCCGAGGTCGCGGTGTCCTTCGAAGGCTTCCGGGCGGTCGCCTACCTCGACTCGCTCGAGCACGAGCTCGCGGACACGCTGAGCGCCTCGCATGCGCTGCTGCACGGATCCTCGCCCGCGCGGCAGATCCTGCCGGGGACGACCGACGCCCGCTCGGTCTCCGGGCCGGCGGTCTGCTACGGCCCGGTGGCGGGCGCGATCCACGCGACCGACGAGTGGGTCGACGTCGACTCGGTGCACGCGGTCGCCTCGGCGATCGCGCTGACGATCGCGGGCTGGCAGCGGCCGGGGTGAAGCGCGCGGCGGGCGCTTCGCCTGCGCGACCTCGCCTGCTGCGCCGAGAACCGATGCCCCGTGCGGGACTCGAACCCGCCCCACCGGATTAAAGTCCGGCGCTCTACCAGATGAGCTAACGGGGCCCTGCGGGCGACAGTGTGGCAGATGGGCGAGGTACCCGGGCCGGGCGCGACGGCCTTGCCGAGGGAGCCGCTCCGGCCGCTCGAGCAGAGCGCGCCGGCCGGCTCGATCGCCGAGCGCGATGAGCGCTACGGCGCTTCGGCGGCCGCCACGGCGAGCATCTCGTCGATGCTCGTGAGCTTCACGCGCGGGCGCCCGGCGTCCTGGCCGCGCGCGCGCTCGAGACGGTCGATCGCCTCCCAGCCCGAGTAGGTCACGACCTCGGGCTGGCGCTCGGCCAGCAGGCGCTCGATCGCGGCGGGGTCGGGCTCCTCGGGCACGTGGTGCGGCCCCGAGCCGTTGCTCGAGCCGCCGTCGAGGTCGGCGAAGATCGCGTCGACCGTCTCCTGCGCGTCCTTCTTGTTGGTGCCGATCACACCGGTCGGGCCGCGCTTGATCCAGCCGACGACGTACTCGCCGGGCAGCCGGCTCCCGCTGCCGGGGTCGATCACGCGCCCGCCCTCGTTGGGGATCACGCCGCCGCGCTCGTCGAACGGGACCTCCGGCAGCGGGATGCCGCGGTAGCCGATCGCGCGGAACAGCAGCCCGGCCTCGATCGTCTCGCGCTCCTCGGTGGCCTGTGCGCGCAGTGCGGGGCGGGCGGGATCCTGATCTGCCACGAGCTCGTTGCGGGTCAGCTCGACCGCCGCGAGGTGCCCGTTGGCTCCGGGCACGAGCGCCGTGGGCGAGAGCAGGAAGCGCAGCACGATCCGCTTCTCGTGCCCGGCGGGCTCGCGCGCGGCGTACCCGCGGAGGATCTCGACGTTGCGCCGCGCGGTCGCGTCCTGCTCGGCGAGCTCGTCGTGGACAGCGAGGCCGCGCTCGAGTTCATCCGCGTCGACGATCACGTCGGCGGCGCTCAGCTCGCCGAGCTCGAGCAGCTCCGGGTTCGTGAACGCCGCCTGCGCGGGCCCGCGGCGGCCGAGCACCACGACCTCGCGGACGCGGCTTCCGGCGAGCACCTCGAGCGCGTGGTCGGCGGTGTCGGTCGGCGCCAGCTCCTCGGGAGCCAGCACGAGCATCCGCGCGACATCGATCGCCACGTTGCCGTTGCCGATCACGACCGCCCGCTCGGCCGAGAGCAGATCGACCTCGAGGTGGGTGTGGTCGGGGTGGCCGTTGTACCAGCCGACGAACTCGGTCGCGGCGTGCGAGCCGGGCACCTCTTCGCCGGGGATCCCGAGCGGGCGGTCCGAGGGCGAGCCCGTGGCGTAGACGACCGCGTGGTAGTGGCGCAGCAGCTCGGCGCGCGAGACGTGCTCGCCGAAAGTGACGTTGCCGAAGTAGCGGAAGCGGGGGTGCGCGGCGGTCTTCTCGTAGACGCGCGTGACCGACTTGATCTTCGGATGGTCCGGCGCGACGCCTGAGCGCACGAGCCCCCACGGCGTCGGCAGCCGCTCGATCATGTCGACCTCGAAGCCGGCCTCGGCGTCCTTCAGCAGGTGGCCGGCTGCGTAGAACCCGGCCGGGCCGGAGCCGATCACGACGATGCGAATAGGGGCGTGTTCATCCATTGCTTGCTCTCGAGGGCTACGCATTCTCAGCGGGCCGGATGGGCGCGGCCCGACTCGAACGGGCGACCCCCTCGGTGTAAGCGAGGTGCTCTGACCAGCTGAGCTACGCGCCCCGGTCGATCTTAATGGGAAGGCTAGCGGTCGCGCCTGGGAGTTCCCTGCGTGTCGACTGGGAACGGGACGCGAGGCCGCGCCGCGCGCGAGCTGCCGGCGGGCGTGCCTGCGAAGCTTGCGGGATGCGGCGCGGCGCCGGTTCCAGGGCGGTCCTCGTCGCGGCGGCAGCCGCCGGGATCGTCCTGCTGCTGCTCGCGCTCGCGCAGCTGCTGCTGCCGGGCATCGCCGCCTCGCGGATCTCCTCGAAGGTCGGACGCTATGGCCACGTCGAGAGCGTGGACGTCTCGGCGTTCCCGGCCGTGAAGCTGCTGTGGGGCGACGCCGACTCCGTGACGGTGCGCGCGCGCTCGCTGAGCATGTCACCGGCGCAGGCGGCCTCGCTTCTGTGGGAAGCGCGCGGCGCGGCCAAGCTCGAGGTCTCCTCCGCGGCGCTGGCGCTCGGGTCGCTGCAGCTGCGCGCGGCGGCGCTGACGGGGAGCGGGGGCACCCTCGCCGGGCGCGCGATCGCCACCGCCGCCGAGGCGCAGGCCGCGCTGCCGGCGGGCGTGCACGTGACGCTGCTCGGCAGCCGCGCGAGCGGCGTCGAAGTGCTGGCGGGCGGGTCGCTGTTCGGGCTCGGCGTCGGCGTGCGCGCCCTCGCGCAGCCGGTCGGCGGCCGCCTCGTCGTGCACCCCGCGGCGCCCCTGCTCGAAGGCCTCGCGCTGACGCTGTTCTCCGACCCCCATGTGTACGTGCTCGGGGTCGGCGTCCGGCCCCTCGGCGGTAGCCCGCCCGGCTATCTGCTCAGCCTGCGCGCGCGACTGCGCTGACCCCCCTCGCCGCCTCTACGCGGCGGCCGGGACGCCCGGCTCCGGGGCGCTGCGCGTGGCCGGCGCGACCAGCATCGGCAGCCCCTCGCGCGGGCTGATCGTCGGCATCTGGCGGATCGTCAGCGCGAACGAGGCCGGCAGCGAGAGCGAGCGCTTCGCGAGCAGCACCGAGGCGATCGTCCGCACCTCGAGCTGGCCGAAGCGCATCCCGATGCACGTGCGCGAGCCGCCGCCGAACGGGACGTAGGCGCCCTTCGCCAGCGCGGCGCGGCCCTCGGGGGTGAAGCGCTCCGGGCGGAACTGCTCGGGCTCGGGCCACACGTCGGGCAGGTGGTGCGAGGCCCACGAGGAGTAGTTGACGAACGCCCGCGCGGGGATCGTCCTCCCTTCGAACTCGACCTCGCGCAGGGTGCGTCGCGGGCCGACCCAGGCGGGCGGGTACTTGCGCAGCGTCTCGTCGATCGTCATCTCGAGCTCCGGCAGCTCGCCGCCGAGCAGCTGGGAGGCGCTCGGGCGTCCGTCCGGCGTCAGCTCGCGCTGCTCCTCGCGCAGCCGCTGCACGATCGCCGGCTGGCGCGCCAGCTCGTAGAACATGAACGAGATCGTCGAGGTGGTCGTGTCGTGCCCGGCGAACAGCAGCGTCATCACCTCGTCGCGGATCTGGCGGTCGTTCAGCCGGTTGCCGTCCTCGTCGGCTGCGTCGAGCAGCAGGCTGAGGATGTCATCGCCTCGGCGCCCTGAGCCGCGGCGCTCTGAGATCTCGGCGTAGATCAGCGCGTCGAGCTTGCGCGCGGCCGCCTGCATGCGCCCCCAGGGCGAGCGCCTTCCGCGGAACACGCGCAGCAGGTAGTCGCTCGCATAGAAGGCCAGCGCCTCCTCGAAGAGGCCGGCGGCATCGATCTGCTTCGCGCGACCGCTGTCCGGATCGAGGCCGAACAGCGCGCGCATCGCCACGCGCATCGCCAGGTGCCGGGTCCAGTCGTAGAGGTCGACGGTGCTGCCGGGCTCGAGCTGCGTGAGCGCGCGATCGGTCTCCTCGAAGATCGTCTCGACCGAGGCGCCGATCCGCTCGCGCTGAAAGGCGGGCAGCATGATGCGCCGCGACCGGCGGTGGAAGTCGCCGTCGATCGTCAGGAGGCCATCGCCCATGAGCCCGATCAGGTCACGGAAGTGGCCTTCGCGCCATTCGAAATCGGCCGCGTGCGAGACGAGCAGGAAGTGGTTGGCGGCCGGCCCGAGCATGAACACGACGTTGCTGTGGAGCAGGCGCACGGTGAAGATCGGGCCGTAGCGCTCGTAGAGCTCCAGCAGCATCTCGAGCGGTTCGTTGGCGAAGCGGCGCGTGCGGGGCAGCGACACGCGCGTCTCGCCGGGCGGGTAGGGCACACCGGCATCGCGCTCCACACGAACGTCTTCGAGCATCACCGCGAACGGGTTGCGATCGAGCATCGGGGGCGGTCCGACGAGCGCCACGCGCCAAGCCTAGAGCAAGCACTGGCCGTCCGGCCAGTTTCGCCGCCCCGGACCGCCAGGCGAGGCTTGGCATACTGTGTCGGTCGCGGGCCCCCGGGGTCCTCGCGGGCAAATCGCGGGGGCGTAGCTCAGCAGGTTAGAGCGCTGCCCTGTCACGGCAGAGGTCGCGGGTTCGAGTCCCGTCGCTCCCGCTCAGTCTTCCGTCGCTTCGCCGGCCTCGCGCGGGCGAAGCGGCGATCGGTCGCCCACCGACCAGCTGTGTCCGAAGGGGTCGATGAAGCCGCCTTGGCGGTGCGTCCCCCACGGCGTCGCGTGGTCCTCGACCGCCGATCCGCTCCTCGCCCCCGCGTTCAGCGCGCGGCCGACGAGCGCGTCGGGATCCTCGACGAACAGCTCGACGCGCACGCTCCTCGCGCCGGCAGCGAGGGGATCGGTCTCGCGCGCGTTCAGCGGGTTGACCTCGTGCAGGAAGAACGGTGCGCCGTCGATCTCGAGGCCCGCGACGCCGCCGAGGTTCCACAGCTCGCGCGCACCGAGAGCCGCCCGGTACCACTCGATCGCGGCCTCGGCATCGGGCACGATCAGCATCACCGACAGCGAGGTCGGGCCCAGCGGGCCGCTCACGCCGACGCTCCCGGGCAGCGGTACAGCCCCGCCGCCACCGCCGCCCGTCGCGTCCCGACGCCGCCGAGCGGCGTGCCGTTTTCCCACAGCTCGCGGCGGTCGAGACCGGGCGCTGTGACGGCGCGGCAGGACCCGGCCACCCAGCGCGAGCGTGCGAGCGCCGCGGGCGACGGTTCCGGCAGTGCGAGCAGCACGTAGCGCACCTGCCCTGCGCGGACGAGCGCCGCCAGCTGCGACACGCTCGGCACCGCGCCGGCGCCGTCGAAGCCGCCGAGCGTCACGACCGGTGCGCCGCTGGCCAGGCCGATCGGCGCCGCGAAGTCAGAGCCGGTGGCGGCGAGCAGGTAGCGCGCGCCCGCGCGCCGGTGCTCGAGCCACGTGATCAGCGCCGGCCGCGGCGCGGCGAGCGCTCCTTCGGGACGGTCGCGCGCGGGCGTGAGGCCGCGCGGCCCGGCGGTCGGGCTGCTCCCGGAGTGGGCGGTGCCGACGGTCGCGATCGAGTACGCGGCCGGGCCGCCGAGCAGCGCGAGGGCGGCAGCGCAGGCGAACGCCGGGGCGAGCGGGCCGCGGACGCGCGGCGCGCCCAGGAGCGCGAGCGCGGCGCAGGCCGCGAGGGCCCCGGCGCCGAGCACCGCCCAGCGCAGGCCCGGCGCGAACGCGGGCGTGTGCCCGAGCACCGTCCACGCGAGCAGCGCCGTGCCGCACAGCGCGCCCGCCAGCGCCGCCGCCGCCGCGCGGCTCGCGCGGGCGTGCGAGGCGAGCGTGACGATCGCGCTCGCGGCGAGCGCGGCGATCGCGGGTGCGATCGCGCTCGTGTAGTAGGAGTGGAAGATGCCGCGCGAGAAGCTGAGCACGAGCCAGCCGGCGAGCAGCCAGAGGCCGAACAGGACCAGGGCGGCCCGGCGCCGATCCGCGCGCGGCGCGCGCGTGAGCGCCCACATGCCGGCCGGCAGGCCGAGCGCCGCCAGCGGCAGCAGCCAGGAGGCCTGACCCGCGATCTGCGGCGCGAACAGTCGTAGCGGCCCCGCCGAGCTGTGGCCGCTGCCGAAGCCGGTCACGCGCTGCAGGCCGTTCGTCTGCACCATCAGCCCGAACCAGGAGTTGCCATCCGGCACCGAGGGGCGCGCGCTCGCCGGGATCAGCATCATCGCCTCGAACCACGCGAGGCCGACCGCCAGCGCGACCGCGCCGCCGCCGAGCAGCCTGGCGGCCCGCGCGCGCAGCGGGCCCCGGCCGGCGAGCAGGTATGCGCCGGCCAGCCCGGGCACGATCAGGCACGCCTCGAGCATCTTCGTCTCGATCGCGAGCCCGACGAACGCGCCGCACCAGAGGACGTGGCGGGTGCGCCCGGACTCGAGCGCGCGCACGAGCGCCCACGCAGAGGCCACCAGCAGCAGCGCGAGCAACGCGTCCGGGTTGTCGTAGCGGCCCATCATCACGCTGACCGGCGTCAGCGCCAGCATCAGCGCTGCCAGCAGCGCGGTGCCAGGGCCGAGCGTGCGCCGCACCGCGTCGTGCAGCAGCGCGACCGCTGCCACCGCGCAGATCGCACTGGGCAGCAGCACGCTCAGCGGGCCGAAGCCCAGAACCCGCGAGAACAGCGCGGCGACCCACACGCCGAGCGGTCCCTTGTCGAGGCTCGAGAGCCCGCTCGGGTCGGCCGCGCCCAGCGCCAGCGCGCGCCAGCTGCGGCTCGCCGCCTGCACCGCCTCGGCGTAGTAGCCGTTGCCGTAGCCGCCCGCGGTCAGCGCCCACGTCTCGAGCGCGGCGGCGAGCACGAGCACCGCCGCCAGGCACCCGCGCGCGGCGGTGCGCTCGCCGAGCCGCTCACGCAGTGCGACGTCGCCGCGCTCCCCGCGGGCCAGTGCGGTGGTCGCGTTCACCCCTTCAACGTAGAGCCCCGGCGGCCGCTGCGTCGCGCTCTGCGGGGGCCTCGAAAGGAGTCGGCGGGGGGCCTCCGTGCAGGCCCGCGATCGGCGCTTCGGGAAACGGCGGTGGAACGGATGCCGCCAGGCAGGTTAGGCTCGCGCGAACAGCGGTACCGCAACGAACCGAAAGAAGGCTTCCCAAATGGCACCAACCAAGAAAACCGGCGCGAAATCGGCTACGGCCAGCGCGCGCGCCCGGTGGCGGCAGGAGGAGCGCGTTCTGAAGCGCGTCTCGGATGCCGTCGAGCGCGCTCAGGAACATCTCCGGGAGCTGGGCGGCAACGTAGGAGCCGGCGCGGGCGATCTCCGCCGCGACGTGGCCAAAGCACTGAGCGACGCCCGCCGCGACGTCTCGAAGATGGGCGCGGCGACACGCAAAGAGCTCGACAAAGTCGGCAAAGACGTTCGCAGCGGTGGCCGCAAAGCCGCCTCGAAACGCAAAGCGTCGGCAAAAGCTTCGGGCGCGAAAAATGCGACTCGCAAAGCCTCGACGGGTAAAGCGACTCGCAAAGCCTCCTCGACCAAAGCGCGCAAAGCGACGACGGCGAAACCAGCGCGCAAATCCACAGCCAGCAAAGCGAAAGCGAAACCGGCGGCCAAACGCGCCACCGGCAAACCCGCGGGCTCGCGTTAGGCGAGCCGGCACAGCGCGCGCCTGAGCGGTACGGGACGCGCGCGGCTGACCAACACCGGTACTGCTACCAATCGAAACGGAGCTTCTATGCCACCAGCCAGGAAAGCCGGAACACGGAAAAAACCAGCAGCCAAAGCGTCGAGCGCGAAACGCACCACGGGCAGAGCGGCGGCGAAACCCGCGCGCAAAGCGACGACGAAAGCCAAAGCTGCGCGCAAAGCGACGGCGACCAAAGCGAAAGTCGCGCGCAAAGCGACGAAAGCGAAAGCCAAAGTCGCGCGCAAAGCGACGACGACGAAAGCAAAAGCGGCGCGCAAAGCGACGACGACGAAAGCCAAAGCGGCACGCAAAGCGACCAAAGCAAAAGCCAAAGTCGCGCGCAAAGCGACGACGACGAAAGCCAAAGCCGCGCGCAAAGCGACCTCGACCAAAACGAAAGCTGCGCGCAAAGCGAGCGCGAGCAAATCAAAACCCACGAAAGCCGCCAAACGCACCACCTCGGGCGCCAAACGGGCGGGGACCCGCTCGACCGCAGCCAAACGGCGCGGCGCCCGCGCCTGAGGAGGAGAGCACCCACGCGGTGCGGAGCGCTCTCGCCGCCGTCAGGAGCGGCGGGAGCGGGGCGGGCTGCTCAGGCGACCGGCGCGGGCAGCGGGAACGGCACGCCGGTCAGCTCTTCGGAGACCTCCCACAGGCGCCGCGCCGTGCCGGTGTCGCGCGCCGCGCGCGTGCGTTGCACGAGCTTCGGCGCGCCCCGCTGCTCCATGAACCCGCCGGGGCCGGCGAAGCTGTCGCCCGGGACCGGCGCGAACGCCGCGTAGAGGGTCGGCAGCGCGCCGCCCTCCTCGCTCTGGGCGAGCACGCGGTTGCCGAGCCCCATCAGCAGGTCCCACGAGCGCCGTCCGCTGTGGAACTGCAGGTTGGTGGAGGCGTAGCCGGGGTGTGCCGCGGTCGCGATCACCTCGGAGCCCGCCGCCGTCAGGCGGCGCTGCAGCTCGCTCGTGAACAGCATGTTGGCGAGCTTGGACTGGCCGTAGGCGCTCCAGGCGCGGTACTTGCGCCGCTCCCAGTTGAGGTCGTCGAAGTCGATGTGGCCCATTCGGTGGGCGGTGGAGGAGATGGTGACCACACGGCCGGCTATCTGCGGGAGCAGCAGGTTCGTGAGCGCGAAGTGGCCGAGGTGGTTGGTGCCGAACTGCAGCTCGAAGCCGTCGGCGGTGCGTCCGAGGGGCGGGACCATCACGCCCGCGTTGTTGATCAGCACGTCGATCTCGCCCTCCCAGGCGGAGGCGAACTCGCGCACGGAGGCGAGGCTCGCGAGGTCGAGCGCGCGGACCTCGGTATCGCCCCCCATCTGCGCGGCGGCGCGCTCGCCCTTGTCGGTCGAGCGCACGGCGAGCACGACGTGGGCGCCTGCGCCCGCGAGCGCCGCGGCGGCCGCGCGGCCGATGCCGCTGTTGGCGCCGGTCACGATCACTGTCCGGCCGGCGAGGTCGGGGAGGAAGTCGGGGCGGGAAGTAGTCATGGCCAACAATGTAGACGATGACAACAAAGATGTCAACGACAACTTATGGCGCTAGGCTTCCTGCATGGCGAGCCGCCCCTACCACCACGGCAACCTGCGTGCGGCGCTGATCGTCGCCGCTGAGCGGACGCTGCGCGAGCGTGGCGTGCAGGCGCTGTCGCTGCGCGAGCTCGCGCGCGAGGTCGGCGTCAGCCACGCCGCGCCTCGCCGGCACTTCCCCGATCGCCAGGCGCTGCTGGACGCGCTGGCCGAGGAAGGGTTCGCGCGCCTGGGCGCCCGGCTGACGCGGGCCGCCGATCGCGCCGGCAGCGCGTTCGAGCCGCGGCTGCAGGCGATCGCCTCCTCTTACGTGCGCTTCGCGACGCGCGACGCCGCCCTGCTCGAGCTGATGTTCGCCGGCAAGCACGGCGAGAACGGGCCGGCCCTCGAGGAGGCCGCCGAGCAAGCCTTCGCGGTGATGTTCGAACTGATCGGGCAGGGGCAGGCGGAGGGCGTGCTCGAGGCGGGCGAGCCGAAGCGGGTCGGGCTCGTGCTGTTCGCGACCATCCAGGGGATCGCCGCGCTCGTCACCGCCCGGATCGTCGAGCCGCGCGAGATCGACGAGCTCGTCTCCGACGCGATCGCGCGCTTCCTGCGCGGCGCCCGGCCGCAGCGCCGCCGCACAGCGGCGGCCGCGTGAGCGACCCCTACGACCTCGAGCGGTTCGTGGCCGCCCAGGACGCCGGCGGCACCTACGAGCGGGCGCTCGCGGAGCTCCGTGCGGGAGCGAAGCGCGGCCACTGGATGTGGTTCGTGTTCCCGCAGCTCGCGGGCCTCGGCCACAGCGAGATGGCGCGCCGCTATGCGATCGCCTCCGAGGCCGAGGCGCGGGCGTACCTCGCGCACGCCGTGCTCGGCCCCCGGCTGCGCGAGTGCACGACCGTCCTGCTCGCGCTCGACGCCGGCGGGGCCGAGCAGGTGCTGGGAGCCCTCGACGCGCTGAAGCTGCGCTCCTCGATGACCTTGTTCGCGGCGGCGGCGCCCGGCGATCAGCCCTTCCAGGAGCTGCTCGCGCGCTGGTTCGGGGGCCCTGACCCGCGCACCGTGGAGCTGCTCGCGCGCGGCTAGGGCTGAGCGGCGCGGCCGCTCAGGTTTCGACCGTGACGAGGGTGCCGATCGGCGTGTATTTCCAGATCTCGGCTGAGGCGGCGAGCGGCAGCTCAACGCAGCCGAGGCTCTGCGGCGTCCCGAACGACGCGCGGTCGAAGTTGTGCAGCGCGTCGCCTCCGTTGAAGTAGCTGATCCACTTGATGCCGGGGTCTTTGTAGTGCGACCCGTCCGGGTTCGTGCCGCTCATCGTGCCTTCCGGGATGTGCTCGAACACCGGGTAGGTGCCGAGCGCGGTTTCGGCGCCCGCGATGCCGGTGTTCGCCGGCGCGCTGATCACGGTGTGCCCGGCCGACCAGAGGGTCGCCGTCTCGGGGGTTTCCCGGTGGACGTAGACGTAGCTGTAGCCTTCGTGCAGCTTCTTGCCGGCGATCGCGTAGGCCATCAGCGAACGCCACACGCCCGCGCCCGCGACGCCGTCGGCCGTGAGGCCGTTTTCGTTCTCGAACTTCATCACCGCGCCCCTGGTGATCACGGTCGCGGCGCTCGGGCTCCACATCGCGCGCAACTGGTGGGGCGTGTTCGGATAGCGCCAGTCGAAGCTGCCCGCCGGTGGGGTGGTGGCCGCCTGCGCCTCGGCCTGCGGCGTGTGGGCGACTTCGTGGCCGCTCGCGTGCCATGCGACAGGCAGGTAGCCGGCCTGCGCCAGCAGCTGGTGCAGGCGGACGGTTGAGCCCGGCGGCACGACCCAGCTCACCTCGCGCCCCTTGCTCAGGGCCGCGCCGGTCGTGCTCGCGACCGCGACCTGCTTGGGCAGCGTGACCGTCAGCCGGGCGCCGAGTGGCGCGCCGAAGCCGCCGGGGCGGAACTCGAGCGTGTGGCTGTCGGGTTGCGACCAGTGGCCGTAGGTTGCCGGCGTGATCGTCGGGCGCGAGGAGCCGACGACCTCCGACACCGGACGCGAGAAAGTGAGGTACAGGGGCGTCGCGGGGCCGATCGCCGAGCCGGGCGCCGGGCTGACGGCGAGCACCGGCGAGGACGAGTCCGGGAACCAGCTCACGCGCATCGGCGCGCCGACGGTCTCCCACGCTCGCGGGGCGGCGGCGATCGCGACGGTGCCGGTCGGCGGCTGGTGGCCGAGCGACACGGTTCCCGTCGGCTCTCGCAGCGGATGCGCCGAGAGCGTGCCGGCCGTGGCCCAGCTGACTGCGCTCACGGGCTGATCGAACGCGACCCGCACCGGCGCGCCGGGGTGCACCGTCATCCACCGTTCCGAGACGGACGCGACCGGCGTCGTCATCGTCAGGTGCTCGGTGTGTTCGCTGCCGAGCGCCCAGCCGAGCCAGCCCGGCCGGCGCACGCGCACCGCGATCGTGATCTGCTCGCCGGGGTGGAGACGCTGCAGCGGCGTCAGCAGCGAGCCGTGCACCGCGATCGGCACGCGGCGGCCGTTCGGGCCGAACGCTTCGACCTGCTGGATGCTGCCGCCGAGCGGCTGTACAGAGACGTGCGCGAGCGCCGAGCTGTCGCCCGAGAGGCTCGCGCCCGACATCGTCAGCGCGAGCACGGCCAGCACGACGATCGCGGCCAGCAGCACCGCGGCTGCTCCGATCACGGCCCGGCGGAGGGCGTGCCCGGACGACGCGACCCCGCCCTGCGCGGTTTCAATCGCCATGCGGGTGAGGATAGGACGGTTCGCCCGAGAGCGCGAGGGTTGGGTGGTGCCGACCGTCGCACGCCGGCCGGCACCCGGGGCTTCAGGTTCTTTTCAGCTTGCAGGGTCAGCATCGGCGCATGCGTCTGCTGGTCGTCGACGACGACCCCGCCGTGCGCGAAGCGCTCGCGCTGGTGCTCGACCTCAACGGCTTCCAGGTCGCCACGGCGCCCGACGGGCGCGAGGCGATCCGGACGCTCGCCAGCGAGCCGCCCGACGCGGTGATCCTCGACGTGCTGATGCCGGGGCTCGACGGGCTCGAGGTCTGCAGGCGGATGCGAGCCACCGGCGACCGCACGCCGGTCCTGATGCTGACCGCGAGGACCGAGGTCTCAGAGCGCGTCGAAGGGCTCGAGGCCGGCGCCGACGACTACCTCGCCAAGCCGTTCGCGCGAGAGGAGCTGATCGCGCGGCTGCGGGCGCTGCTGCGCCGCACCGGCTGGGAGGGGGATGACGCGTCGCTGCGCTTCGACGACCTGGAGCTAGACCCGGTCGCCCACGAGGCGCGCCGCGGCGGGCGCCTGCTCGAGCTGACCCGAACCGAGTTCCTGCTGCTCGAAGTGCTGATGCGCCATCCGCGCCAGGTGCTCACGCGCACGGCGATCTTCGACCACGTGTGGGGCTATGACTTCGGCCCAGCGTCCAACTCGCTGGAGGTGTACATCGGATACCTGCGACGCAAGACCGAGGCGGACGGCGAGCCGCGGCTCGTGCACACGGTGCGCGGGGTCGGCTACGTGCTGCGCGCGCCGCACCCGGGGAGGGGGGGCGAGCCGTGAGCTTCCGCCGCCGGACGGTGCTGCTGGCGGCGGGCGCGGTTGCCGCCGCGGTCCTGATCGCATCCGTGGTCGTCTACGTCGTGACGCGCAACGAGCTGCTCGGGCAGCTCGACGCGAGCCTGCGCCAGAAACCGCACTCGGCGGCGTACGCCGTCACCGGCCCGGAGCTCGAGAAGCTGCGCAAGCAAGGCAATGCGCCGGCGCTCGCGCAGCTCTCGACCGGGAAGGCGGCCGCGGGGCCTGTCGCGGAAGTGAAGGCTCAGCTCGACGAAGGCACCGCGGTGTCGGGCTCGGTCCAGGTCACCGCCCAGGCCGGGCGGGCGGTGCGGATCACCGGGCCCGCCCGGAGAACCGAACGCCACGGATCCGGGTCCGCCGCGCGCGAAACGGCCGTGCCCGCCGGCGAAGCGCCGCCGTCCGCGGGCCACGGTGTCGAAAACAGGATCTTCAGGTCGCTCGGCGGGCGCTCCGCGGTCCCCGCGCTGCTGCCGTTCCTCGGCACCAAGGCGCGGCTCGTGCTGCCGGCGCAGGCCCTCGGCGGCGCCACCGGCTACGTCCAGCTCTCGGAACTCGGCGGCCCCACCGTCCACACCGGCCCGGCCGGCTCGCTGCTCCCGATCACGGCCACGACGCGGGCGGTCGCGGCCGGCAGGCACCGGGCCTACTTCAGCGACATCAAGGTCAACGGCACACCGGCGCGGATGTTCACCGAGCAGGCCGGCAAGGACGCCGTCTGGCAGTCGGCGCTGCCGCTCACGGACCTGAACAGCACGCTCTCGAACCTGCAGCTGGTGCTCGCGCTCGTGTGCCTGGGCGGCGTCGCGCTCGCCGCGGCGCTCGGGCTGCTGGTCTCGCGGGCGGCGCTCGTACCCGTGCGCCGGCTGACGGGCGCGGCCGAACGCGTCGCGCGCACCCAGGATCTCGGGCACCGCATCGGCGCCGGCGCCGACGACGACCTCGGCCGCCTGGCGGCGAGCTTCAACACGATGCTCGCGGCGCTCGAGCGCTCGCGCCTGGCCCAGCGCCAGCTCGTCTCCGACGCCTCGCACGAGCTGCGCACGCCGTTGACGAGCGTGCAGGCGAACCTCGACGTGCTGGCGCTCGGCGACCGTCTCGGACCCGGCGAGCGCGCGCGCGTCGTGAGCGCCGTGCAGTCGCAGCTCAGCGAGCTAACGGTGCTGGTGGGCGACCTGGTCGACCTGTCGAAGAACGAGGTCGAGGAGGTCGAGGTCGAGGACGTGCGGCTCGATCTGGCTGCCGCCTCGGCGCTCGAGCGCGCGCGCCTGCATGCGCCGCGCTGCCGCTTCACGCTCGACGCGCAGCCGTGCCTCGTGCGGGCCGCCCCGGCCCGGCTTGACCGCGCGATCGCGAACCTGCTCGACAACGCGTGCCAGTGGAGCCCGTCGCCGCCGCTCGAGGCTGTGATCGAGGTGTGCGTGCGTGACGGCGTCATCGCGGTCCGCGATCACGGCCCCGGCATCGCCGAGGAGGACCTGCCGCGCGTGTTCGACCGCTTCTACCGCTCGCCCGCCGCGCGCGGGCGCCCGGGCTCCGGGCTCGGGCTGGCGATCGTGCGCAGCCTCGCCGAGACCCACGGCGGCGCCGTGCACGCGGACAACGCGCCCGGCGGGGGGCGCGTGCTGACGCTCGAGCTGCCGCCGCTCGAGATGACCGACTCCGAACTGGCGGCGTGCGCGCCGGCCGAGCCGGCCGCCGAGCCGCTTCATCGAGCTCCTCGAATCCTCTAAGGCGATTCTCAGGCTGCGGGCGCTTGATGGCCCCATGCCGAGAGAATCACACCCCCCAACACAGTCATCCCCGCCGTCTCGCGGTCTGGCTCGCGCCGATCGCCATGATCGCGAGCGCCGCCGCGCTGTCGGCGTGCGGCTCCTCCTCGCCGGGATCGGCGGCCGCGAGCGAACAGTCCAAGGAACAGCGCCAGGAAGTGAAGCTCGCCGACTTCGCCAGGTGCATGCGCGAACACGGCATGAACGTGAGCGTCGCGAAGGCGCCCGGCTCCGGCGGCCTCGGGCTGCGCGTGCAGGGTCAGACGGGACCGCAACCGTCTACCAAGCCGGGCGCGCAGGTCATGGAAGCGGCCCAGAAAGCGTGCCAGAAGTACCAGCCCGAACAGGAAAAGGTCAACCTCTCGCCGCAGCAGAAGGTCGAACAGGAAGAAGCGGTCCTGAAGTTCGCCAAGTGCATGCGCGAACACGGGATCGAAGTCCACGGCTCAGCCCACGAAGGCCACATCCAGATCCAGATCCACGGGCACCCCGGCACCGGGCCGAACCCCGAAAGCCCGGCCTTCAAGAACGCCCAGGAAGCCTGTCAGCGTCTGCTGCCTTTCAAGGGCGGGCCCGCGCGGCGGCCCCAAGGGCGCCAACCAGGAACGGGGCGTGGGCGTGTCCTCGGGACCGCCCAGCGAAGGCTGAGCCGATGGACGCTCGTGGCTTCGAGGGCTCCTCGAGCGGGGCGCCCGGGGCGGTGGACGCCTCGGGCGTCGTCCTCTCCCCGGACGGCGTGGCCCAGCTGGGCGGCGACGGACCCGCTCCGCAGCGCCGCCGTCGCCGGCGACTGGCGGCGGCGCTCGCGCTCGCGCTCGCGATCCTCGCGGCCACGGCGATCGCGCTCGCGAGCTCGGGCGGCGCGCCGAGGCGCGCTGCGGCTGGTGGGGTCCCGCCGGGCGACACCACCGCGAGCGTCACGCGCCGCACGCTCACCGAAAGCTCGACCGTCGACGGCACGCTCGGCTACGGCTCGACGCTCGAACTGTTCGACCGCCTCGGCGGCACGTTCACATGGCTGCCGTCGGTGGGCGCGGTGATCGGCCGCGGCGGCACGCTCTTCAAGGTCGACCAGACACCCGTGGTCCTCATGTACGGAGGGGTTCCGGCCTACCGAACGCTGAAGCAGGGCGTCAGCGACGGTCCCGACGTCGCCGAGCTGAACCGCAACCTCGTGGCGCTCGGCTTCGACCCCTATGGGGCGATCAGCGACTACGAAGCGTTCGGCGAAGGCACCACGGCCGCCGTCAAGCGCTGGCAGGACGCCGAGGGGCTCTCCCAGACCGGCAAGGTCGAACTGGGCCGCGTCGTCTTCGCGCCCGGCGCGCGGCGCGTGACCGCCGTCAAGGTCAGCCTCGGCCAGGATCCGCCCGGCCCCTCCGCGGCTGCCGCCACGGCCGAAGCGCCCTCGGAACCGAGGAGCGAGCCGGGCTCGACGACTCCCGCCAAACCGTCGAACCCGAGCGCGCCGGGGGGCGAGAGCGCGCCGAAATCGCACACCGGCAAACCCAAACCCAAATCAAAATCCAAACACCACCCCTTCGGGCACCCGGCTGCCGGCAAAGAACCCGCGAGCCACGAATCCACGCCCAAAGCCTCGGACAGCTCGAGCTCCCCCAAGAGCAAACCCGCCGAAGGCACCGGCAACGCCGAAGCCCCCAAAGCGGGCGAAGGCCAGGGCGCGGGCGAGCCGGTCCTCAGCACCACCTCCACGCAGCAGCTCGTCGCGCTGAAGGTGAAGGCCGAACAGCAGCAGCTGGCGCGGCTCGGCGAGCAGGTCTCGGTGCAGCTGCCGGGCGGCGGCACCGCCGCCGGGCAGATCACCTCCGTCGGCACGGTCGCGAGCGAAGCGAGCTCGGCGGGCGGCGAAAAAGGCGGCGGCGGCGAAAGCGGCGAAAGCGCGACCATCCCGGTCACGATCACGCTGCGGCGCAGCGTTCCGCACCTCGACCAGGCGCCGGTCAGCGTCGAACTCGTCAAGAGCGTTCGGCACGAAGTGCTGACCGTGCCGGCGACCGCGCTCGTCGCGGTGGCGGGCGGCGGCTACGCGATCGAAGCGCTCGAAGGACAGCCGGCTCCTCGCGCTGCCGGTCAGCACCGGCATGTTCGCCGACGGCTACGTAGAGGTCGAAGGCCGTGGCGTGCGGAGCTCGCGGTGGTCGAGTCACAGTGAGCGCGGTGGCTCGAGCTCGAGCGGGTCGTCAAGCGCTACCCGGGTGGCGTCGAGGCCCTGCGCGGCGTCGACCTGCGCGTGGACACCGGCGAGATGTGCGCGATCGTCGGCCCTTCGGGCTCGGGCAAGTCGACGCTGCTGCACATCATGGGGACGCTCGAACGCCCGAGCTCCGGCCTCGTGCGGGTCGCCGGCGTCGACGTGCGGCAGGCCGGGGACCGCGACCTGGCGGCGCTGCGCGCGCGGCGGATCGGGTTCGTGTTCCAGCAGTTCCACCTGATCGAGGCCGACAGCGCGCTCGAGAACGTCGCCACGGGCCTCCTCTACACGGGTACGCCCGCGCGCGAGCGCCGCCGCCGCGCCACGGCGGCGCTCGCGCGGGTCGGCCTCGCGCGCCGCCTGGACCACACCTCGGCGCTGCTCTCGGGCGGCGAGCGCCAGCGCGTCGCGATCGCACGCGCCCTGGTCAGCCGGCCCGCGATCGTGCTCGCCGACGAGCCGACCGGCAACCTCGACAGCCGCAACGGCGGCGAGATCCTCGAGCTGCTGCGGACGCTCGGCAGCGAGGGCACGACGGTCGTCGTGATCACGCACGACCGCGAGATCGCCGCGACGCTTCCGCGGCGGGTCGCGCTGCGCGACGGGCTGCTGCTCGACGACGAGCGCAGCACGGAGGCGCCGTGAGTGCCGCCAGGCCGCTCGGAGCCGCTCGGCTGCGTCCCGGTGCGCGCCGCGGGCGCCCGCGCCGGCGGTCGCCCGGCCTGGCCCCGAGCCGGCTGCTCCCCGCCGACGTGGTGCGGGTCGCTGCGGTCGGGCTGCGGACCCGCCGGCTGCGTGCCGCGCTGTCGGCGCTCGGTGTCGCGATCGGGATCGCTGCGATGGTCGCCGTGCTCGGGATCTCCTACTCGAGCAAGGCCGGTCTCGTCGCCGAGCTCGACGAACTCGGCACCAACCTGCTCACCGTCACCCCCGGGCAGACGTTCTTCGGGCAGGCCGCGAAGCTGCCCGAATCGGCGCAGCGCGCGGTGCGCCACCTGGCGAGCGTGCGCTCCGCCGCCGCGGTGACGGCGATCACCTCGGCCACGGCCCGCCGCAGCCCGTTCGTGGAAGCCGCCGAATCGAGCGGCCTCGGTGTCTACGCCGCCGAACCGGGACTGCTCGCGACGCTCGGCGGGCGCATGACGATGGGCCGGTTCCTGGACCCGGTCGGCGAGCACTACCCGCTCGCGGTGCTCGGGGCGGTCGCGGCGCAGCGACTCGGCGTCACCCGGCTGTCGGTCGGGGGGCGGCCCGTGCAGGTGTACGTCGGCGGTACCTGGGTCACGGTCGCCGGCGTGATGGGCCCGATGCCGCTGGCGCCGGAAATTGAACGGGCCGTGCTGATCGGCTATCCGGTCGCCGCGCGCCTGTTCGGCGGCACGCGCAGCGCCACGACGCTCTACGTGCGCGCCGACGCCGAACACGTGCGCGAAGCCGACGCGCTGCTCGGCGCAGCGGCCGACCCTCAGAGCCCCGAACAGACCCAGGTGAGCCGCCCGTCGGATGCGCTGCAGGCGCGCGCGGACGCGCAGAGCACGCTGACCTCGGTGTTCCTCGGCCTCGGCGCGGTCGCGCTGCTCGTCGGCGGGGTGGGGATCGCGAACGTGATGGTCATCTCTGTGCTCGAGCGGCGTCCCGAGATCGGGCTGCGCCGCGCGCTCGGGGCACGTGCCGGGCACATCGGGCTGCAGTTCCTCGGCGAGTCGGTGCTGCTGTCGCTGCTGGGCGGATGCGCCGGCATCGCGCTCGGGGCGGCGGCGACCGCGGGCTACGCGGCGACCCAGGGCTGGGCGGTGGTGGTGCCGGGGCTCTCGGTCGCGGGCGGGGTGGCGATCGCGCTGCTGCTCGGCGTGCTAGCAGGCCTCTACCCGGCGCTGCGTGCGGCGCGGCTGGCGCCGGCCGAGGCGCTGAGGAGCGTGTAGGTCGCTCAGCGGCCTTCATACGCAGGTGTGAAACTCCCGATGCCGCACTTTGCGGGCTTTCGCTTACCTGGTACCTTCCGGCGCGGAGTGGACCCGGCCGTACCGGGGGCAACGAGGGAACAGGAGACCAGGATGGGACGCACGAGCCACCGCGGCTGGCCAGGGACGGGCGCTGCACGACGCGTCGCCTCCGTGGGCGCGGTCTCGCTCGCGCTGCTCGTGCTCGTTTTCGCGCTCGCGCCGCTCGCGCGCGCGGCCGGCGGGGCGCCGCGGCGGTCGGTCTCGGCGATGTGCGCACAGGCACGGCGCCATGCCTCGAGCGCACGGCGCCACGCTTCGAGCGCCGCACCGTGTCGTCGCCTGCGCTCCTCGATGCGCCCGTTCGGGCTGCGCTCTCACACGCCCGCGAATGCCGCGCGCCCGGCGCTGGCCGGCGTCGGGATCATCGAAGGCACGGCGAAGGACGCCCTCAGCAAAGCCGGTATCGAAGGCATCGAAGTGTGTCCGATCAGCCTCGCGGGCGGGGGCGAAGAAGAAGAAGAAGAACCCGAATGCGAATTCACCGAAGCCGGCGGCGAATACTCGCTCCTGGTTCCCCCCGGCCAGTACCTGATCGGGTTCTACACGCCCTTCGGCAGCGAACTCAACTACCTGCCCCAGTACTACGACGGAGCTCCTTCGCCCGCGTCGCCGCTCGCGAAAGCCGTCAAAGTCGGCGCCGGAGAAACCGTCACGAACATCAACGCCCTGCTCAAAGAAGGCGGGCGGATCAGCGGCGTCGTGCACGCCAAAGCGGGCGCCAAACTGCCGATCGAAAAGGTGCTCGTGTGCGCGATCGATCTGAAAGTCGAAGGCGTCGCCTGCGATGCGACCAACAGCAACGGCGAATACACGCTCGGCGGACTGCCGACGGGCAGCTACTCGGTCGAATTCTTCCCGCTCACCGGGAACTACGCTCCCCTGCTGTCAACGGGAGTGGAAGTCGAAGTCACCAAGGAAAAGACACTGGACGCCGAACTGCAGACAGGCGGGGTGATCAGCGGCCGTGTGACGATCGCCGGCACCTCGGAAGCTGCCGTCGGGATCGACGTCTGTGCGTTGCAGTCAGGCGAACCGGTCGAATGCACCCACACGGGCTCGACCGGTGAATACCGGATCGAACGGCTGCCGACGAGCTCCTACAAGGTCGAATTCTTCGGCGGCGGTCTCTACCTGACGCAGTACTACAACGGAGAGCTGAACGAAGCGGCAGCGCAGCTCGTCCCAGTGACGGCCGAAACGCCTCCGGTCAGCGGCATCAACGCGGAAATGAAGAGCCCGCCGCTCGAGAAAGCAGCGCCGGCAGCGAGCGGCGGTGAGCACAGTCGGCTCGACGCTCACGTGCCTCGAGGGGACCTGGGGCGGGCATCCGGCGCCGACGCTCAGCGTCCAGTGGCTGCGAGACGGCTCGGCGATCCCCGGCGCGACCACGGCTACGTACGTCGTGCAGAGCGCGGATGCCGGCCACACGCTGAGCTGCCTCGTGACGGCTTCGAACGGCGTCGGCAAGACCGCGAGCGCGCTGAGCGGCGGCATCGCGATCCCGCCGCCGGCGGCGGCGGGCGGCGGCGGTCCGGCCGGCGGATCCGGAGGTCCCTCCGGAGGCGTTCTCGGGACGACGATCGTCGAGCCGCTCGCGACCGGCGGTGGGCGCGTGAGCACGACCGGCGCCAAGGGGAAGGTGCAGGTGCGCTGCAGCCTCGCCATGTGCAAAGGCACGGTTCAGGTGCGGCTGCGCGTCGTCAGCCACCACCACGCGCGCACGCTCGTGCTCGCGACCGGAAGCTTCACCATCGCGGCAGGCCAGAGCGCCGGCGTAACGCTGCACCTGACCTCCGTCGGGCGCTCGCGCCTCGCGCACGACCGGCATCATCCGGTGACTGCCAAGCTGCGCCTCGCGCTCCTCGGCGGCGCGGTCACGACGCGCTCGGTGATCGTCAGCTGAGGGAGGCGCGCTTGCGCGCCCCGCTTTAGTGCCGGCGCGGCAGTGCGCGCTCTGCGCGGCCGCCGGGGTGCGCCTCGGCACGCGCCGGGGAATCGGGAGCTCGCTGTCCGGTGGCGCGCGGGGCTCGGCCGCGCGCACGACCGTTGGAACGCGCCGGGGCCGGGCGCGCGGCTATTCCGAAACGACCCGGTTGGCGAGCGTGCCGAGTCCGTCGACTTCGACCTCGACCTCATCGCCCGCGCGCAGGAAGCGGCCCTTCGCCATGCCCACGCCGGCGGGCGTCCCGGTGGCGATCACGTCGCCCGGCAGAAGCGTCATCGTGCGCGACAGCCACGAGACGAGCTCGGCCGGGCCGAAGACCATGTTGGCGGTCGTCCCCTCCTGCAGGACCTCGCCGTTCACGCGCGTGCGCATGCCCAGCTCGAGCAGCTCTCCGGCCTCGTCGAGCGTCACGAGCGCGGGCCCGCAGGGCGCGAACGTGTCGATCGCCTTGCCGCTCGTCCAAAGGGGGTTCTGCAGCTGCAGGTCACGCGCGCTCACGTCGTTGAAGGGCATCACCCCGGCGACGTGCGTCGAGGGCCAGCTCGGGGCTCACGTTCCGCGCGGGCGCGCCGATCACGAGTGCCAGCTCGGCCTCGTAGTCGACGTGGTCGGGGTGGGCCGCCGGCAGCACGACCTCGCGGCCTGAGCCTGTCAGCGAGTTGGCGAACTTCGCGAACCACATCGGGGCCTGTGGGATCTCCTGGCCCGTCTCCTGGGCGTGGTCGCGGTAGTTCAAGCCGATGCAGACGATCTTCTGCGGGTCGGGCACCGGCGCCTCGAGCACGACCTCGGCCAGCGCCAGGCGCTCAGCCGAGGCGAGCGCGTGCTCGTGCAGCGCGATCAGCCCGCTCTCGCCCAGCTCGGCGATCAGCCCGCGCACGCTCCGCTGCGCGGCTCCGAGCGCCGACACCGGCACGAGCTCCTCGCCGAGCAGCACCGCCGCCTCCGGGCCGTCCTCGCTCTGGTAGGTGACGAGTCGCATCGGCGCCGAAGCTTCGCACGCCGGGCGCCCCGGCGCGGCCGGGCCTCGCGCCCGGAGCGCGACGGCGCACCGGGCGGGCGGGGCCGGGAGCGCACTCGGGTTCCGCCGGCGCGGACGCCCGGCCCGGCGCCCCCGATGCGCCGTGCCGCGCATCCGGATGCTCCCTGCCGCGCATTCCTGCCTCGCGCGCGCCGCGCGGGCGAGGCGCGCGGGCGCGCCGGCCGCCTCAGCCCAGCCGCCGCGCGTGCTCGGCCGCGAGCCGCGCCGGGGCGCGGGCGAACCACGCTTCGGTGATGAGCTCCTCGAGGTCCTCCGAGCCGATCCGCTCGAGGCGCACGAGCACCGCCGGGTAGCCCTCGAAGTGCGAGGTCGTGAAGTAGAGCTCGGGTTCTTCGGCGAGCAGCGCCTCCTTCGCTCCGAGGTGCTCCACGCGCGCGCCGAGCACCTGGCCCTCGGGTGCCCGTGGGCCGAGCTCGGCGCGTTCGGACTCGCGCAGCGGCCGCTCCCACACGAACAGCTTGCTGTGCACGCGCCACTGGCGTTTCTCACGCGAAACACGTTCCTCGGTGTCCGGGAGCGCGAGCGCGATGCGGCGCACTTCCTCCCAGCCGGCCATCAGGCCTCGTCGGCGCGCGACGCTTCGTCCGCGGCGAGCTCGGCCATCTGCTGGAAGGCCTCCAGCGCGTTCGGCGGCGGCTGCCCGTCGAGCTCGGCGAAGATCGTCGCGAGGTTGACGACCAGCCGCTCGCGCTCGCCCCAATGGGCCCAGCGGTCCAGCGACAGCTCGCGTGCGGCCGCCGGTGCGCTGAGGCCGCGTGCGTGCAGCACGGCGGCCTCCTGCAGCAGGTATTCGAAATAGGCGCGCGTCTCGCGCACCTCGGCGACGCCCGCGAGCGGGCCGTGGCCGGGCACGACCACCTCCGGGTCGAGCTCCTCGATGCGCTCGCAGCGCCGCGATCCAGTTCGACACGGGGCCCGCCCAGGCGATCGGGTGCGCGCCGTTGAAGAGGATGTCGCCGCTGAACACGACCCGCTCCGCCGGCAGCACGGCGATCGTGTCGCCCCGCGTGTGCGCCGGCCCGAGCTCGATCAGGCGCACCTCACGCGAGCCCACGCGCAGCGTGAGCTCCCCGGCGAAGGTCTCGGTCGGGCGGCGTCGGCTCGATGCCCGCGAACTCGAAAGCGCCGAAGCAGCGCAGGAAGAACTCGCCCAGCGAGCCCATGGCCGGGGCCTGCTCGACGAGCGCGGCCATCGCGGCCGGCGGCAGCTCGGCCATCTCCTCGGCGGTGCGCTCCGAGGCGACGATGCGCGCGCCGCGACAGCAGCTGGTTGCCGTAGCAGTGGTCGCCGTTGGCGTGCGTGTTGACGACCGTGTCGATTCGCTGCGCGGCCGGCACCGCGCGGCGCATCTCCGCGAGCATGGTGCCGGTCAGCGCGAGATCGAACAGCGTGTCGACGAGCAGCGTGCCTCGCCCGTCGGCGATGAGGCCCGCGTTGCTCCAGGCCCCAGCCGCCGTCGGGCTGCAGGTAGGCGTAGCAGGCCGTCGCCGACCTCGTGGATCCCGCGCTCGTAGCCCGCCGCCATCGTCGCGCAGACGCTAGCGGCTGCGCGCCCTCAGGAGGCGCTCAGCTCGCGTTCCAGGTCGGCCAGGTCGCGGACCTGGGTGAGGCGGATGCTGTTGCCCGACGGGTCGCGGAAGCCGGAGTCGATCCCGTACGGGCGCTCTTCCGGGGCTTCGTGGAACTCGACGCCGCGCGCGCTGAGCCGCTCGTAGGAGGCCTGGCAGTCGTCGGTTGTCCAGGAACACCGTGCCGGCGAAGCCCTTTGCCACCAGCGCGCGAACCTGCTCGGCGGTCTCCGCATCCATCATCGGCGGACCGGGGATCGCCATCAGCACGATCGCGAAGTCGTCCTGCCCGGGCATGCCGACCGTCAGCCAGCGGAAGTCCCCGAGCTCGGGCAGCGTCACGTCTGCGCGCACCTCCATGCCGACCTTCTCGGTCCAGAAGGCGAGCGCCTCGTCCTGGTCGTTGACCCAGAGCTGTGCGGTTCGCGACCTTGATCATGTCCTGCTCCTCTCGCTGTCGTGTTCGGTGTGCCAGCCACGCTACGTGGCACCGTCGCTGCTGTCTTCTCGAAACGTGCGGCGTTGCGGGCGGCCGTAGGCGCGCACGACGCAGCCCGGGACGAGCGCCCTCTCGGCGGCGCGCGGGAAGCGCTCGCGGTAGGCGCCGGGGGCACGCCGAACATGCGCGTGAAGCTGGTGGTGAACGAGCCGAGGCTCGTCAGGCCGACCGACAGGCAGATGTCGGCGATCGAGCGGTCGGTGTTGCGCAGCAGCGACGCCGCCCGCTCGAGGCGCCGCGTCAGGAGGTAGGCGTGCGGGGATTCGCCGAACGCGCGGCGGAACTCGCGGCTGAAGTGCGCGCGCGAGAGCCCGGCGGCGCCGCGCCATGTCTGCCACGCCGAGCGGCTCGGCGTAGCGCGCGTCGGCGAGATCCCTGGCGCGCAGCAGGTGGCGGGCGGGCGGAGCGTAAGCCACCGCGCCAGTATTGCGCGGTGGCTAGAGTCCGGCCGCGATGTTCGACCTGGACCGCTACCTGGCCCGCATCGGCGCCGAGCGCGGCGCGACGCTCGCCGAGCTGCAGCGCGCGCACGCCAGCTCGATCACGTTCGAGGGCCTCAGTGCGCACGTCGGCGAGCCGGTGCCGCTCGACCCCGGCGCGCTCGCCGCGAAGGTCGTCGACGGCGGCCGCGGCGGGTACTGCTTCGAGCAGAACCTGCTGTTCAAGGCGGCGCTCGAGGCGCTCGGGTACGAGGTGCAGCCGCACCTGGCGCGCGTGCGCGTAGGGCTGGCGCCGGGCGAGATCCGCGGGCGCACGTCACCTGCTGTTGCGGAGTCTTTGACGGCGAGCGGCGCTGGCACGCCGACGTCGGGTTCGGCGGCGGCACGCCGCTCGCGCCGCTCCCCTGGGGCCCCGGCGACGAGCACGACCTCGGCGGCTGGCGCTTCCGCGTCGTCGAGGACGGCGATGAGTGGGCGCTGCAGGAGCTCGACGGCGGCGAGTGGGGCGATCTCTACGCGTTCCGCCCGCAGCCGGCGCCGATGATCGACATCGAGATGAACAACTGGTGGACCGCGACCTCCCCGGCATCGCCGTTCGTCGCCGGCTTCCTCGTCAGCCGCCAGAGCAGCCGATGGGCGCCGGCTGCTGCTGAGCGACTGGGGCGAGCTGTCGCTGCGCGAGCGCACGCCCGAGCAGACCGTCGCGACGCCGCTCGAGCGCGGCGAGGTTCCGGCCGTTCTGGCAGAGCGCTTCGAGCTGCCCGGGTTCCGGCTCGGAGCCGACGGACGCCTGCGCCGCTAGAGGATCGATCATCTAGGCTGGGCGCGATGCAACGAACCCCGACAGCGGCACTTGCAGCCGGCTCGTTGATCGCCGGCTACGCGGTCGCGGCAGGCACCGGCTCGCGGCCGCTCGGCGGGCTCGTGCTCGCGGCCGGCGGGCTGACGTGCGCCGCGATCTGGCAGCGCCGGCACGGCACCAGGACGGCGCTCGCGCTGACCGGCGTCGGGCTGGGGGCGTTCGCGGTCTCGCACGTGCTCGCTCTCGGGATCGGCGCGTGGCCGGCGGTGCTGAGCGTCGCGGCTCTCACCGGTGCGGTGGTCTGGGTGCGCTCCGACTCGCCCGCGGGCGTCCGCGCCGAGGCGCGGCCGGGTTGCCGGTCCGGCGCTAGCATCGGCCGCATGCTGGCGCTGACAGCCGCTCCGGGCAGCCCAGGCGATGTCGAGCTGCGTGAGCTCCCGGACCCGGTGCCGCTCCCCGGGCAGGCGCTCGTGCGTGTGCGGGCCTTCTCGCTGAACCGCGGCGAGACCCGCCGGCTGGCGGACATGCAGGACGGCGAGCTCACCGGCTGGGACCTCGCGGGCGTCGTCGAGCGTGCGGCCGAGGACGGGAGCGGCCCGCCGGCCGGGACGCGCGTCGTCGGGATCGTGCTCCGCGGCGCGTGGGCCCAGCTCGCGGCCGTCGCGGCCGACCAGCTCGCGCCGCTGCCGGACGCGGTCTCCGACGCCCAGGCGGCGACGCTGCCGGTCGCCGGGCTGACGGCGCTGAAGGCGCTCGACATCATCGGCTCGGTGCTCGGGCGGCGCGTGCTCGTGACCGGTGCGAGCGGCGGCGTCGGGCGCTTCGCCGTGCAGCTCGCGCAGCATGGCCGGCGCGCACGTCACCGGCGTTTCGGCCAGCCCCGAGCGAGCCCGCGGCCTCGCGGAGCTTGGCGTGGACGAGGTGATCCACGAGCTCGACCCCCGAGGGTGAGGAGTTCGACGCGATCGTCGAGGGTGTCGGCGGCGCGACCCTGGCGGCCGCGATCCAGCGGGTGGCGCCGTTCGGCGCGATCGTGTCGTTCGCCTCCAGCGACGCCTCGCCGGTGCAGTTCCCCGCGCGAGCGCTGTTCGGCCGCGCCCCGGGCGCCCGCCTGCACGGCCTGCTCGTGTTCGCGCAGCTGCAGCGCGAGCGCACGGCATCGCGCGATCTCGGCCGCCTCGCGGCGCTGGTCGCGGACGGCAGTCTCGACTGCTCGATCGACCGCGAGGCGTCCTGGCGCGAGGCCGCGGATGCGATCGGCGCCCTGACGGACCGGCGCATCTCGGGCAAGGCGGTCCTGACGGTCGACTGAGCGCGCGGCGCGCGCCGGCGGCCGCGCTCGGACATAATGCGCGGCCATGCGCGCGATCCAGATCGTCAACGAGGAAGGGCCCGAGAAGGCGCTCGAACTTGCCGAGCTGCCCGAGCCGGAGGCCTCGCACATGCTCACGCCGGGCTCTGGCGTCGTCGTGGACGTGCACGCGGCCGGCGTGTCGTTCCCGGAGCTGCTGCAGACGCGTGGCCAGTACCAGATGAAACCGCCGCTGCCGTTCGTGCCCGGCAGCGAGGTCGGCGGGATCGTGCGCAGCGCTCCCGAGGGCGCGGGGGTGGTGCCCGGGCAGCGCGTGGCGGCGTTCTGCGCGCTCGGCGGGTTCGCCGAGACGGCGGTCGCCCCTGAGTTCTTCACGTTCCCGCTCGCCGACGAGCTCGACTTCGCCCAGGGTGCGGGGCTGATCCTCAACTACCACACGGCGTACTTCAGCCTGCGCCTGCGCGGGCGGCTGCGCGAGGGCGAGACGGTGCTCGTGCACGGCGCCGCGGGCGGCGTGGGAACCGCTGCGCTGCAGGTCGCGCGCGGGCTCGGGGCGCGCACGATCGCCGCCGTGTCGACCGAGGAGAAGGCGGAGGTCGCGCGTGCGGCCGGCGCCGACGAGGTCGTGCTGGTCGAGGAGGGCTGGAAGGACCGCGTGGTCGAGGTCTCGGGCGGCGGCGTCGACGTCGTGCTCGACCCGGTCGGCGGGGACCGCTTCCTCGACAGCCTGCGCTCGCTGCGCGAGGACGGGCGGCTCGTGGTGGTCGGCTTCACGGGCGGCTCGATCCCCGAGGTGAAGGTCAACCGGCTGTTGCTTCGCAACACCGAGGTCGTCGGCGCCGGCTGGGGTGCCTACGTGATGGGCAAGCCCGACCTGAACCGCGAGATCGGTGCGGAGATCGGGCAGCCTCGTCGACGGCGGCTTCGTGCGCCCGGTGGTCGGCCCGCGCTTCCCGCTCGAGGACGCCGCCGAGGCGCTGCGGACGCTCGACGAGCGCCGCGCGACCGGCAAGGTCGTGCTCGACGTGCGCGGCGACTGAGCGGCCGCCCTGGCTTCCTCGCCCCGCGCCTCGTCCGGCGCGCGTTGCCGGCCCGCGCGGGCGGGCACGACGCATCCTGCCCTCCGGCGTGCCGCCTGACGCCCGCCCCGCGTCGCCCGTGTGCGCGGGGACCGGTACGCAGCCCCGGCTCGGCGTCTCAGGCGGGCGCGACGGCTGCTTGCGCGGCCCGCTCGGGGCCGGTGAACGGCGCCAGCGCGAAGTACGTCAGCTGGGGCGCAAGCCGCGGCAGCGCCACCGTGCGCCCGGCCTCGATGTAGAGCCCCAGCACGTGCCAGATGCCGCCGACGACCGCCTCGTCGGCCACCTCCGGCACGCGCGCGCGCGGCTCCTCGAAGCCTGAATCCCGGCGCCAGGAACGCGCGGAACGCCTCGACCGCGGCCTGCCGGCCGGCGAGCGCGTCGGGGCTGGTGGCGAACGTGTCGACCAGCGTCAGGCGCGCGTGGGCGGGCTCGGAGGCGAGGTAGCCGAGCAGCGCGCGCAGCCCGGCGGCGACCGCCGCGGGCCAGTCCCGCGCGCGCGTCGCGTAGGCCTCGCCCGCGACGCGCAGCGCCTGGTGCAGACCGACCTTCTGGGCACCGAGCAAGGCGTCCTGCTTGGAGTCGTAGAGCGAGTAGAAGGTCTGCGTTCGAGACGCGGCACGCCGTGCGATCTCGGGGATCGTGAGGCCGGCGATGCCCTTCTCGGCCACGATCGCGGCGGTCGCGTCGACGATGCGCTCGCGCTGGCTGTTGACGATCTCGCGCCGCGGCAGCTCGCTGCGCCCGCTCGGGAGCCGCCCGCCGGCGCGGCGGGCGCGCGGAGGACGCGGCGGTCGACGCCGTCGCGCGCGCCAGGTGCCGAGGGCGGCTCGCGGCGAGCTCGTGGGGCAGCTGGACCGGGTAGAGCTCGGCCCAGCCCGCCAGCGGCTCGGCGAGCACGGGCAGCTCGCTCTCGTGCCCGGCGCGCAGCCGCGCGGCGGTCACCTCGCGGATCCCGCCGAGCAGCGCCGGCACCGTCAGATCGCCCGCGTCGCGCGCCCCGCCGGGGTCGCGGTTGGCGTGGATGAAGCGTCCAGGCGTCGAGCATCGCGTGCCTGCGCTCGAGCGCGGGCGGGCCCGCGCCGAGCGCGCCCAGCACGAGCAGCGAGACCGCCTGCGGTTCGCGCGCGCCGAGGTCGGTGAACGCGCCGAGCGCGGCCTCCAGGCGGCGCTGGGGCGGCGCGGCCGGGTCGTAGGTGTCGAGGATCGCCTCGGGTCGCGCGCGTGGCGATGTGCTCGTAGGTGCCGAGGAACAGCTGCTGCTTGTCGGCGTAGAGGCGAGTACAGCGTCGGCGGTGAGACGTGGGCGAGGCGCGCGAGGTCTGAGGATGCGCACGGCCGAGTAGCCCTTGTCGGCGATCAGCTCGACCATCGCCGCGCGCAGCCGTTCGCGCTGGTCGTGGCGTGACCTGCTCGCGGTCGAGGCCGTGGCTGCCGCCGGCAGGCGCCGGTAGCGCTGGCGCGTGGCCGCGCGGCCGGCGGCTCCGCCGCGTGCGGATGTGCCGCGCGTTTGCTCCTTCTGAGCGGCTTGTCTGTCAAATCGGTCCCCGCCGGCGCCCGGCATCGCCGGACACCGCCCTGCGATCGACCCTACCAGACGCCCGCGAGGCCTCCGCGGCGTTTAGCGGCGGGTGCGCCGGGGGCCGAAATGGAGCCGTGCGTGTCCCGCCGGCCCGCCGCGCTCAGGAGTGCGAGCGTGCGCGAGGTGCCGAGCACGGCGCCCGAGGAGTCGAGCGCCTGCACGGCCACGTAGGGCGCGCTGGACGGGCAGCGCGATCGCGGTCTCGAAGCCCGAGCGGGCGGCGCTCGTGACCGGTGCGAGGCTCTTGGCGCTCGAGCCGGCGAACACCCGCCAGGTCGCGGTGCGGGTGTCGCCGTTCCAGCTCGCGTACACGCTGCGGTGCGCGCCCGAGCCGCTGAGCGCGATCGACGGCGGGCGCGCCGGGCGAGCCGGTCCAGGGGAAGCGGTAGGCGCGATAGGCCTGATAGTCGCCGTGCAAGTGGGCGTCGAACAGCAGCTGACCCGCGGAGCTGAACTCGGAGAAGTAGGGCTCCGAGCCCCAGCCGATGAAGATGTCGCCGTTCGGCGAGCGTCTGCACGTTGCCCTGGCTGCCCGAGGTCAGTTGCGCGCCGGGGTGCTCGAACTGGGCGATCACCTGCGCGGTGCCCGCTTTCGCGTTGATGCTCTCGATCACGCCGCGCGACTGCGGGTGCACGAAGGGCACGCCGCCGTTGTCGAACACGCTGATCGTCGCCGTTCGGCAGCACGGTCGCGTCGTGCTGGAAGGCCGTCGCGGCGCCGTGCCGAGCTTGACGTTCGAGCGCCTGCCGCCAGATCGTCATACACGACCGACCGGTGCGGGTGCTCAGTTCGTAGAGCGCCCAGGTGTTGCGGGCCGAGATCAGCGTCGCGCCGTCGGGCTGCTGGTCGACGGAGTTCATGTGGAAGTAGTCGTAGGGCCATTCGGTGGTGACGCCGTAGGGGGAGCTGTAGGAGTCGGTCAGCGGGATGTGGTCGAGCGCCGTCCATTCGCGGCGCACGAGGCCTGTGCTCAGGTCGACTTCCTGGAAGATGCTGTTGTTGACGTCGCCGCCGCGTGGCCCGCCGAGCGGGGACAGGTCGCACTGGATCGGGCTGAACGCGGTCAGCAGCGCGGTGTTCTGCGAGGTGAGGTGGAAGTCGTGCAGGTCGGCCTGTCAGGCCGTTGCCGGCATGCACGCGGCCTATCTGCTGGTAGGAGGTGTTGTCGATCACCTCTTCGCCCATGCCGAAGCCCTCCGGCGGTATGTAGCCCTGCCACCAGGTCAGCACCGGTTTGCCGCCGAGTTCCTGGAGCTGCAGGTTGGCGGACTCGGTCTCGCCGTTGCTGAGCGGGTCGAACCAGACGAGGTTGCCGGATTCGTCGAAGATCATCGGCCCCGTCTGCCCGGTGGCGTTGTAGGGCGCGGTGAAGATGTCGCCGGGCGCGCTCTGCGAGGAGTGCGCGCTGACGACGATCGAGGGGGGTTCGAGCTGGGGCGCCGAGTGGAAGTGCATCTTCTGGCCCGGGTCCCTGACTTCGTGTTCGGTGCTCGGGTGGGGCAGCACGTCTTCGCGCGCGACCGTGAACTCGAAGTGGAACGGCTGTGTGTGCGAGCCGCTTGCGACGGCGCCCCTGACGACGACGGTCTCGCCCGGGTAGAACGCGCTCGCCGGGACGAAGCTCGCGCCGTCCCCCTGGGAGTAGGCGCGCAGCTGGCCCGGGTGCCCACCGCTTGCGGCCCCGCGCACCGTGATCTCGCGCAGCTGCGAGGCGGCCACGCCGACGAAGCTGATCTGCGTCGAGGACAGCGCGTCATAGGAACCGGGCATCGGGTTGACCGCCACGTTGGTGGCCGGGAGGACCGCCGAGCGGTTGAGGATCGCCGGGGTGCAGCGGCCGTTGGCGGGCGCAGCGAAGGCGGCGTCCTCGGCCGAGATGCGGCGCAGGGCGAAGGCGAGGGTGACGGTGCTCGCGAGCAGCACGAGCAGCGATCCGGTCATCAGGAGCCGGCGGTGGCGAGCGGGGTCGAAGGTTCTCACTGGTCCTAGAAGGGCCGTGGCGGGTTTCGAGGCGCCGCCGCGGGAAGCATGGATGCTATGGGTCGATACCCACGGACGCGCAGGAAGTTGCGATCGCGACGTGCGTGCACGCTAAGACCCGGCTAAGAGCGCCGGTCAGAAGACCGGTGTCTCGGAGTAGTCGCCGAACACCTGCTGCAGCGACTCGACGATCTCGCCCTCGCTCGCGTGCGCGCGCGCACACGCGAGCAGCGGCTCCATCAGGTTGCGGTCCGGGTGGGCGGCGTGCTCGCGCAGCTCGGCCAGCGAGCGCTCGACCGCGGCGCCGTCGCGGCGTGCGCGCGGCGGCCTGCAGGCGGCCGACCTGCTTGCGCTCGAGCGCGGGGTCCACGCGCAGCGTCGGGATCGGCTCCTCGTTCTCGGCCTGGAAGCTGTTGACGCCGACGACGATCCGCTCGCCGCCGTCGATCTCGCTGCTGCAGCGAGAACGCGGCGTCGGCGATCTCGCGCTGGGGGTAGTTGCGTCTTGACCGCCTCCACCATGCCGCCGAGCTCGTCGATCTTGCGGAAGTAGTCATAGGCGCTCTCCTCCATGCTCGTCGGTCAGCGCCTCGATGAAGTAGGAGCCGCCGAGCGGGTCGACCGTGTTGGTCACGCCGGTCTCGTGCGCGATCACCTGCTGGGTGCGCAGCGCGATCGTGACCGCCTCCTCCGTGGGGAGCGCGAGCGCCTCGTCGTAGGAGTTCGTGTGCAGCGACTGGGTCCCACCGAGCACCGCGGCGAGCGCCTCGATCGCGGTGCGCACGATGTTGTTGAGCGGCTGCTGGGCGGTGAGGCTGACGCCGGCGGTCTGGGTGTGGAAGCGCATCTGCCAGGAGCGCGGGTTGCGCGCGCCGAAGGTCTCGCGCAGCTCGCGCGCCCAGATGCGCCGCGCCGCGCGGTACTTGGCGATCTCCTCGAAGAAGTCGATCTGGGCGTTGAAGAAGAACGACAGCCGCGGGGCGAAGTCGTCGACGTCGAGGCCGCGCGCGACGGCCTGCTCGACGTAGGTGAGGCCGTCCTTGAGCGTGAAGGCGAGCTCCTGCTGGGCGGTCGAGCCGGCCTCGCGGATGTGGTAGCCGGAGATCGAGATCGGGTGCCAGCGCGGCATCCGCTGCGTGCACCACTCGATCATGTCGCCGCACAGGCGCATCGCCGGGTCGATCGGGAAGCACCACTCCTTCTGCGCGATGTACTCCTTGAGGATGTCGGCCTGGATCGTGCCCGACAGGCGCTCGGGCGCGGCCGGATGCGCGGGATCGGCCTCGGCGGCGGCGACGTAGAAGGCGAGCATGATCGCGGCCGGCGCGTTGATCGTCATCGAGACCGACACCTCGCCGAGGTCGATCCCGCCGAACAGCGTCTGCATGTCGTCGAGCGTGTCGACCGCGACGCCCTCGCGCCCGACCTCGCCGAGCGAGCGCGGGTGGTCGGAGTCGTGGCCCATCAGCGAGGGCATGTCGAAGGCGGTCGAGAGCCCGGTCTGGCCGTGCTCGAGCAGGTAGTGGAAGCGCTCGTTGGTCTCCTCGCTGGTGCCGAAGCCCGCGAACTGGCGCATCGTCCAGAGCCGGCCGCGGTACATCGATGCGTGGATGCCGCGCGTGTAGGGGTAGGAGCCGGGCCGCCCGATCGGGTCCTCGGCGCCGCCGATCCCGTCGGGCAGGTCGGCGGGCGTGTAGAGCTCGCGCACCGGCTCGCCCGAGAGCGTGCGGAAGCTCGGCTCGGCGGCCGGCGTGGTGGGCTTGGAGGTGGTCGCCATGCTGGCAGCATCGTATCCCCGGCGGATCGGGCGGACCCGGTCGGGAGCGTCGCTGCACCGGTGGCGCTAGCCTCGCGGTCGTGGTCGCAGCGCGAGCTGAGCCGGCTGGTCGGGGCCGAGCACGTGCTCGAGGTCCCCGGCGGCATCCCCCTACAACGCCGACGCGAGCGACCGGCGGCGGCGCGGACTGCGCGGACGCGCCGACGCGGTCGTGATGCCGGGGAGCGCCGAGGAGGTGGCCGCGGTGCTCGCGCTGGTGCTACGAGCACGACGTGCCGGTCGTGCCGCGCGGCGGCGGCACCGGGCTGGCCGGCGGCGCGGTCCCGACGCGAGGGCGGCGTGGTCTGCTCGCTGGAGCGGCTGCGCGCCGTGCGCGAGCTCGAGCCCGGTGCTGTGGCGGATGCAGCGCCGAGGCCGGCGTCACGACCCGGCACGTGCAGCGGCTGGCGCGCGAGAACGGGCTGTTCTTCGGGCCCGACCCGGGCGCCGGCCGAGCAGTCGCAGCTCGGCGGGAACGTCGCGACGAACGCGGGCGGGCCGCACGCGCTCAAGTACGGCGTGACGGGCGCGTGGGTGACGGGGCCTCGAGGTCGTGCTTGCGCCCGGCGAGCTGGTCCGCTTCGGCGGCTGGATCCGCAAGGACGTCGCGGGTTATGACTTGAAGGATCTGATGATCGGCTCTGAGGGGACGCTCGGGCTGATCACCGCGGTCAGGCTGCGTCTGCTGCCCGCGCCCGAGGCCGCGGGGTCCGCTGGTCGTGTTCCTGCGCGACCGTGCCGAGGGCTGCCGCGGCGATGCTCGACGTGCTCGCGGGCGGGCTGCGGCCGTCGGTGCTCGACTTCGCCGACGGCGAGACGCTCAGGCTGGCGGGCGGCTCCTACCCGTCCTCGCGGCTCAGCGGAGCCGCGGGCGAGGCCGAGGGGGTGCCCGACGGGGCCGGGTTCGCGCTGATCGCTCGAGCTCGACGGGACCGAGGCGCGCGTGCTCGAGCAAAGAGCCGAGCTGCTCGAGCTGCTCGGGGAGCGCATCGTGGCGGTCGCACGAGCCGGTCGAGCAGCAGGCGCTGTGGCGCTGGCGCGACGGCATCAACCCGGCGGTGACGAGCGTGCGCGGGGCGAAGGTGAGCGAGGACGTCGTGCTGCCGCTCGAGCGGATCGAGGAGGGCCTCGAGCGCTTCGAGGCGATCGCCGCCGAGCATGGGCTGACCTCGTGCGCGTGGGGGCACGGAGGCGAGGGGAACGTGCACGCGACGGTGCTCGTCGACCCGGCAAGCGAGCGCGAGCTGCGAGCGGCCGAGGAGGTCGGCGAGCAGCTGTTCGCGATCGTCGCTGAGCTGGGCGGCTCGATCGCGGGCGAGCACGGCGTCGGCCTGCTGAAGCGGGGCCGCCTCGCGCTGCAGTGGGGCGAGCGCGCGGTCCAGCTGCACGAGGAGATCAAGCGCGCATTCGACCCCAAGGGCCTGCTCAACCCCGGCAAGAAGCTCGCCCGGTAGCCTGCCCGGTCCCCCAGTGCAACCTGCAGAGAGGAAGACCTAGATGAACAAGTCCCAGCTCATCGACGCCGTCGCCTCCGACAGCGGACTGTCGAAAGCCGACTCGGCCCGCGCGATCGAGTCGCTGCTCGACACGGTGACCCGCTCCCTGAAGAAGGGCGAGGAGGTCAGCATCACGGGCTTCGGGAAGTTCTCGGTCGTCAAACGCGCGGCGCGCCAGGGCGTCAACCCGCGCACCGGCGAGCGCGTGAAAATCAAAGCCTCGAAGGCGCCGAAGTTCTCCGCCGGCGCCGGGCTCAAGCAGGCGATCAGCCCGAAGAAGAAGTAGGCCGCGACGCCATGCCGCTGGTCTCAGAGCTGGAGCTCCCCGCGTTCGACTACACGGACCCGGCGCTGCGCGGGGAGCGGTTCCACGAGGCGATGGCGGCGGTGCGTGCGCAGGGGTGGCTCGCACAGGCCCCGTTCGGCTTCATGGTGCTCGACCGCGACGCCGGCGAGCACTTCCTGCGCACGCGCTCGGCGATCTTCCCCGGGATGAAGATCGCCGAGATCTTCGGCGTCACCGAAGGGCCGCTCTACGAGCAGATGCGGCGCAACATCCTGCACGTCAACGGCCCCGACCACTCGCGCCTTCGCAGCCTCGTGAACCCGTCGCTCTCGCCGCGCGCGGTCGAGCGCTACCGCCCGCGGATGCGCGAGTTCCTCGAGGGCCTGCTCGAGCAGGTCTCGCCAGGGAGCGGACGGCGACGGTGCGTCGTGCGACTTCGTCGAGGCGTTCGCGAAGCCCTACCCGTCACAGGTCATCGCCTCGGTGATGGGCGCGCCGCTCGCGGACGCGCCGAGGCTGCACCACTGGTCGAACTGGATCCAGCGCCAGTTCGACGCGGGCAGCATGGCCAGCGAGCAGGAGGCGATCTCGGAGGCCGTCGAGGAGTTCTACGAGTACGCGGAAGGACTGCTGCGCGCGCGGCGCGAGCGCCCGGGCGACGATCTGATGTCGCGCTTCATCGAGGCCGAAGAGGAAGGGGACAAGCTCTCGGACGTCGAGTGCATCAACCTCGTCTTCAACATCCTCGCCGGCGGCGTCGACACGACGCAGAGCCAGCTCGCGCACGCGATCCGGCTGCTCGCCGAGCACCCCGACCAGTGGGCGGCGCTCGCCAAGGACCCGAGCCTCGCGGCGGGCGCGGTCGAGGAGGCGCTGCGTTACGAGCCGATCACGCCGTTCACGGCACGGATCATGGTCGAGGACGTCGAGTACAGGGACGTGACCTTCCCGCGCGACACGATCGTCATGGTGTGCGCCTTCACGGGCAACCGCGACCTCGACGACGCCAGCGGCGATCCAGACGTGTTCGACATCACGGCCGACCGCGGCCGCGCGCGGCCGTTGACCTTCGGCGCGGGGGTGCACTACTGCCTCGGGGCCAACCTCGCGCGCCTGGAGATGCAGGAGGGCCTCGCGTTCCTGTCCCAGCGCCTGAGCGGCCTGGAGCTCGACGGCGAGCCCGTGTTCGGCACCGTGTCGGGGATCTATGGGCTGGAAGCGCTGCCCGTGCGTATGAGGCTTCGCTAGGGCCGGCGGCCCCGCCGCAGCCAGCCGGGCAGGATCCCCATGCTCTCCGCGATCAGGACGCCGATCAGGGCCACGCCGGCGAGGGCGGCTGCGACCAGCAGGCCGGCGCTCTGGCCCGAGCGCCCCGCTGCGCCCTGAACCGCGCGGGGCGGGAGCGCGGTCGCGCCCGGGACGCTCGGCGCCCCGCCGGCCGGGCGCAGGTAGAAGCCGCTGGCGACCCCGCCGCCGGCGGCGGGGGCGTAGGAGGCGAAGACGAACGTGCCGTGCGCGGCGGTGCCCGCCCCGGCCACGATGTGTTCGCATCGGCCGCCGGCTGCGATCGCGCCGGCCAGCCTGCGCACGGCCGCGCGTTCCAGGGCCAGGACGCGCCGCCGCGAGATCCCCAGCCTGCGCCCCGTGGCGGTCGCGTCGAGCGGACGGTGGTCCTCGAGGCCGGTGCGCAGCCAAAGGACGCGCTGCATCGGCTGCGGCAGCTGCGGCAGGCAGGCGCGCAGGCGCGCGATGATCGCCCGCAGGCGCCCTGTGTCGAGCGGTCCGCGTCCTTCGCTCAGGATGCGTGCGAGTTCACCGAGCAGCGGACGCGCCGGTCCGGGGGAGGCGAGGGGCGGGACGCCTGGGTACGGGGACAAACCGGCGCCGCCTGCACCGAACGGCTCGGTCAGGGATGCCAGGCCGGCCGGCGCCGGCACGGAGCGGCGCCTCGGGTCGAGGCCGGCGAGCGCGCCCACGGGCGCCGGCGCGGCGGTTGCGACGCGCGGGGCACGGCGGGGCAGACCGATCCTCGGAACCGTGGGCGAGGAGGAGCCGCGCGGCACACCCGGAATCGACACGCCGGTATCCGGGACCCCGACGGGGACACTCGGGTTCGTCCTGCCGGTGGAGCCGGTGACCGGAGCCTTCACAGGCAGCGAGGGGGTGGCGGGTACCTTGACCGTGATCGGCGACGCCGAAGTCCTCACGGGCGGCGCGGCTTTGATCGTCACGGCCGGCGTCGTGACCGTGACGCCGGTGCTCGAGACGGAGACGTGCACCGGCGCGGGCGGGACGGGCAGCGCCGGAGCCGGAAGCCCTGTGATGAGAGAGGGAGCGCTCGCCACCGCGACCGGTGGAAGGGGCCTCGTCACGGGCGGAATCGATCCTGCGAGGGGCGTGGCGGCGATGCCGGCGAGCGGCGCCTTCCCGGCCGTCGGTAGCGCGAGCGAGGCGGCGTGCGTCGGCGTCGTGCCGCCAACGCTTCCGGCGGTTGCGAGGAGAGCCAACGCGGATATGGAGCGCCCTCGGTCCAACACCACCCCCGTGGTGTCTCGGCATGGTCCCCTCTCGGTCGCTGGTACCCATCGCCCCCGGCGCGTAAGCGCGGGATGTCCGGAGCCGTCCGGGCCGGGCCCGCGGCGACCGGGCCCCTTCGTGCGGGCGCAGACGGCTGTCTTCAACAGAGACACGACGGCTCCGATCGTCCGTCCAACCGAACAATTCGGAGGGGTGGCACTTGCCCGCCCGGATCGACAGGTGGGTGTGATGACCAGAACACAACTCATATCAAGCATTGCCGCAACGATCCTCGCACTCGGGCTCTGTGCTCCCTTGGGGGCCGAGGCGGGGCGGTACCACGTTTATTCCTGCAGGACTCCGGGGGGCGCGCCGGCGCCGGTGGATGGGTGGGCGGGGAGCACGCTCCCGGCAGCGCCTACGACGACTACGCCGAGAACACGTGCGCCGAAAGGAGGAGCGCTGATCGCGGCGCTCGGGGACGAGACAACGATTCGGCGGCGAACGCAGACGCGCGACGTGGGCGTTTACTCCGCCGCCTGCGGTCGCGATCGCTGGTGCGACGCTCTGGCGGGCCGGGGACGCCGACGGAGGGCCGCGCGGAAGCGACCTACGGCACTGGTTCGCGGGTCCGCTGACAAGAACGACCCCGCTAATGCGTGTTGGTCAATGCGTGGCGGCGTCGCACTGCGCGCTGGCCGGGGACTTCTCACGGCCGTTTGCGCCGGCAAACCGCGATCGGTCGGTGCCGCGCATCTCCGGCACGCTCCTCCTGAGTGCGTGCCTCGTGCTGGTCGGCGAAGTCGAAGGTACGAATGCCCCTCCGGCACCGGCGACCCGAACAACTACGCCGCCGCCGTCTACCTCTACGCCGCCGACCTGACCCTCGAACAGGCGGCCGGCCCGAGCGTGACGAGCGTTGCAGGCGAGCTCGCGAACTCGAGCACGGTGACCGGCACGGCCGACGTCGCGTTCGGCGCCACCGACCCGGGCTCCGGGGTGTACGAGGCCGTGGTCCAGGTTGACGGCGGGGTCGTCCAGTCGACGGTTCTCGACGAAGAGGGCGGCCGCTGCCGCGATGTCGGCGGCACGACCGACGGCCGGCCCGCGTTTCTCTACCTGCAGCCGTGCCCGTCCTCGGCAAGCGGGGATCTCGCGCTCGACACGACGCGCCTGTCAGACGGCCCGCACCACCTCATAGTCAGCGTTATCGACGCCGCGGGCAACGCCGCGACGGTCCTCGACCGCACGATCACGGTCGCCAACGCCGGCCCCGCAGGCGCACCGGGCTCGCTCGCCCCCGGCACCCCGAACGGCGTCGGCGCCTCAGCGCTCGCGATCCTGAGCGCGGGCTGGCGCGGCAGCCGTCACTCCACCCTCACCGTCCCCTACGGGCGGCGCGAGACGATCGTCGGTCGACTGACCGGGATCGCCGACGCGCCGATCGCGGGCGCCCGGATCGACGCGTGGAGTACGAACACCGAGCCGGGCGCGGCGGCGGTCGCGATGCGCCCGCTGCGCACCGACGCGGACGGCCGCTTCTCCCTCGTGCTCCCGCGCGGGCTGTCCTCGCGCACGCTGCGCCTCGCCTACTACGCGACCGCCGGAGAACCGGCTCCGGCCGCCTCGGCGAACTTGCAGCTCGCCGTGCGGGCACCGGTGGCGATGTCGATCGCGCCGCGCACGGCGGCGGTCGGAACGACGATCCGCTTCCGCGGGTCACTCGGTGCCGGCCCGGTGCCACGCGGCGGCGTGCCGGTGATCCTCGAGGCGCGCTCGGGACGCGGTGCCTGGATCGAGTTCCACGTCGCGCGCACCGACTCGCGCGGGCGCTTCCGCGCCTCCTACCGGTTCAGGTTCCCGGGGCCGGCGAGCTACGTGTTCCGCGCCGTCTGCGAACAAGAGTCGGCCTTTCCCTTCGCCACGGGCTACTCGCCCGGGGTGACGGTCCGCGAGCGCTGAGCCGGACGCAGCGGGCCCGTCCGTGGCCGGCGCGCCGTCCCCTCTGCGGCGCGCCGGTGCGGGCGTCCCGGGCCGGGTGACCGGTCGAATAACCTGATCCGCCGTGAAGGCGGTGATCCTCGCCGGCGGCTATGGCTCGCGGCTCAGCGAGGAGACGACCCTGCGCCCGAAGCCGATGGTCGAGATCGGCGGCAAGCCGATCCTGTGGCACATCATGAAGATCTACGCCGCCCACGGGATCGAGGACTTCGTGATCTGCCTCGGCTACAAGGGCTACGTGATCAAGGAGTACTTCGCCAACTACTACCTGCACACGTGCGACGTCACGCTTCGACCTCGCGCGCGGGAGCATGGAGGTCCACCGCTCGGAAACCGAGCCGTGGCGCGTGACGCTCGTGGACACCGGCGAGGCGAGCATGACCGGCGGGCGCCTTGAGGCGCGTGCTGCCCGTACGTCGACGGCGAGGACTTCTGCTTCACCTACGGCGACGGCCTCGCCGACGTCGACATCGCGGCGACGATCGCCTTCCACCGCGAGCAGGGGACACTCGCGACCGTGACCGCGGTGCAGCCGCCGGGCCGCTTCGGCGCGCTCGACCTCGACGGCGAACGCGTGCGCGAGTTCGAGGAGAAGCCGCGCGGCGACGGCGGCTGGACCAACGGCGGCTTCTTCGTGCTCTCGCCGGGCGTCGGGCGCTACCTGAACGCGACCGCAGACCGTCTGGGAGCAGGAGCCGATGCGCACGCTCGCCCAGGAGGGCCAGCTCGCGAGCTACAGACACGAGGGGTTCTGGCAGGCGATGGACACGCTGCGCGACCGCAACCACCTCGAGGAGCTGTGGCGCTCCGGGCACGCGCCCTGGCGGGTGTGGACGTGAGCGCGGAGGCGCATCCTCCGGCGGCCGTCGATCCGGGGTTCTGGCGTGGCCGGCGCGTCCTCGTCACCGGCCACACCGGCTTCAAGGGCGCCTGGCTGTCGCTGTGGCTGCAGTCCCTCGGCGCGCAGGTGAGCGGCTTCTCGATCGACGTGCCGACCGACCCGTCGCTGTACGAGCTGGCGCGCGTCGGCGAGGGGATGGAGGCGATCGAGGGCGACGTGCGCGATCGCGGACGGGCTCGCCGAGGCGATGAAGGCGTGCGAGCCGGAGGTCGTGATCCACATGGCCGCGCAGTCGCTCGTGCGCCGCAGCTTCGCCGACCCGCAGGGCACCTACGCGACCAACGTGATGGGCACGGTCAACGTGCTCGACGCGGTGCGCCTGCACGCGCCGGGGGTGCGCGTGATCGTGAACGTCACCTCCGACAAGTGCTACGAGAACCGCGAGTGGGAGTGGGGCTATCGCGAGCACGAGCCGATGGGCGGCCACGACCCGTACTCGAGCTCCAAGGGCGCCGCCGAGATCGTCGCCGCGGCCTACCGGCGCTCGTTCTTCGCTGACCCCGACGGAGCGCGCCTGGCCTCGGCCCGCGCGGGCAACGTGATCGGCGGTGGCGACTGGGGCGAGGATCGGCTCGTGCCGGACGTGATGCGCGCGGCGCTCGCCGGCGAGGCGGCGAGGATCCGCAACCCGAACTCGATCCGACCGTGGCAGCACGTGCTGAGCCCGCTGAGCGGGTACCTCGTGCTCGCGCAGGCGCTCTGGAGCGAGCCCTCGCCCGAGCCGGGGTTCAACTTCGGTCCGCCCGAGCACGACGCCCGCACCGTCGGCTGGCTCGTCGAGCGCCTGGCCGAGCTGTGGCCAGGAGGCGTGCGCTCCGAGAGCGATGACGGACCCCACCCGCACGAGGCGCGCTATCTGAAGCTCGACTCCTCGCTCGCCCGCGCGCGCCTGGGCTGGCGCCCGCTCGTGACGCTCGAGGCGACCCTGCAGAGCATCGCCGATTGGTACCGGGCGCTTGCCGACGGCCAGGACATGCGCGCGGTGACGCTCGGGCAGATCGAGGTGCTGCACGGGCTGGCATCCGAGATCGAGCTCCCGTGAAGGCGATCAACGTCTACACGGTCCTGCGCAACCGGCGCGACCGTCTCTTCTCGCGGCTCGTCTCCGGCTCCTTCGAGCGCTTCGGCGCGGGCAGCCACCTGTCGCTGCCGATCCAGGTCCAGGGGGCCGAGCGGATCGCGATCGGCAGTCGCGTCTACGTCGGCCCGGGCTCGTGGCTGCTGACCTCCGACCCCGACGGGCGCCTTGAGATCGGCGACGGCACCGGCATGTCGGGCTCGTGCGTTCTGTCGGCTGCCGTCTCGGTGAGGGTCGGGCGGGACGTGCTGTTCGGGCGCAACGTCCACGTCGCCGACCACCGGCACGGGTTCGGCGCCTACGGCGAGGCCGTCCGGACGCAGCCGCTCGAAGACCTGCGCCCGGTGGCGATCGGCGACGGCTCGTGGCTCGGCCAGAACGTCGTCGTGCTGCCGGGCGTCACGATCGGTGCGGGCGCGGTGATCGGGGCGAACTCGGTCGTGCGCGAAGACGTACCCGCGCGCTCGGTCGCCGCCGGGGCGCCCGCGCGCGTTGTGCGGGGGCTCGACTGACCGACCGCACCGGCCCGCCGGCGGCGGGTACGGCGGGCACGATCGCTACGGTGGGGGCGCCTTGAGCGACGACGGCCCATACACCGCATGCCGCTTCTGCGGGGCGAAGCTCGAGAGCGTGTTCGCGGATCTCGGGATGTCACCGCTGGCGAACTCGTTCCTCCCACCGGAGTGCTCCAACAGCATGGAGCCGTTCTATCCGCTGCGCGCGCTGGTGTGCGACCGCTGCTTCTTGGTCCAGCTCGAGGAGTTCGAGACGCCGCAGGCGATCTTCTCCGACTACGCCTACTTCTCGTCATACTCGACAAGCTGGCTCGAGCACAGCCGCCGTTACGCGGAGGAGATGGTGCAGCGGCTCGACCTCGGCCCGGACAGTCACGTCGTCGAGATCGCGTCCAACGACGGTTACCTGCTGCAGTTCTTCCACGAGCGCCAGATCCCCGTGCTCGGGATCGAGCCGGCAGCGAACGTTGCCAAGGTCGCCCTGCAGAAGGGGATCCCGACGCTGGTCGAGTTCTTCGGCCGCGAGACGGCCTCTTCGCTGGCCCAGGAGTCGGCCGCCGACCTGCTGCTCGGGAACAACGTGCTCGCCCATGTGCCCGATCTGAACGACTTCGTGGGCGGCATGAAGATCCTGTTGAAGCCCGATGGCGTGATCACGATGGAGTTCCCGCACCTGATGCGGCTGATCGACGAGAACCAGTGGGACACGATCTACCACGAGCACTTCTCGTACTTCTCGTTCTTGACGGTGAGCCGTGTCTTCGAGGCCCACGGCCTGGCGCTCTTCGACGTCGAAGAGCTCCCCACGCACGGCGGCTCGCTGCGGATCTACGGCGCGCACGCGGACGCTGGCCGCGAGCAGAGCGAGGCCGCGCGCGAGCTACTCGAGCGCGAGCACGTCGCCGGGTACGAGCAGCTCGACACATACCTCGGGTACGGGGCGCGGGTCGAGCGCGACAAGCGCCAGATCCTGAGCTTCCTGATCGGCCTCAAGAACGAAGGCCTGCGCGTGGTCGGGTACGGGGCACCGGCGAAGGGGAACACGCTGCTCAACTACTGCGGCGTGCGCCGCGACTTCCTCGAGTACACGTGCGACCTGAACACGCACAAGCAGGGCAGCTACCTGCCGGGGAGCCACATCCCGATCAGGCCGCCGGAGGCGATCCGCGAGGACCGTCCCGACGTCGTGCTGATCCTGCCCTGGAACCTCAAGGACGAGATCGTCGAGCAGCTGTCCTTCGTGCGCGACTGGGGCGGCCGCTTCGCGGCGCGCACGCCGGAGCTGACCCTGCTGCCGTGAGGCCAGGCCGCTGATGCGCTTCCAGCAGACGCCGCTCGCGGGCGTCTGGCTGATCGAGCTGGAGCGGCTCGGCGACGAGCGCGGATGGTTTGCGCGCACCTTCGACGCGGCGGAGTTCGACGCCCGCGGGCTGAACCCGCACGTCGTGCAGTGCAACGCGTCGTTCAGCGCCGAGCGCGCGACCGTGCGCGGCATGCACTACCAAGCCGAGCCCCACTGCGAGTCCAAGCTGGTCAGGTGCGTGCACGGGGCGATCTTCGACGTCGGCGTTGACCTGCGCCCGGACTCCGAGACCTACTGCCGCTCCTTCGGCGTCGAGCTCGACGCCGACAGCGATCTCATGCTGTACCTGCCGACAGGCGTGGCGCACGGGCTGCAGACGCTCAGCGACGACTCTGAAGTTCTGTACCTGATGGGCCATGAGTACGTGCCCGACGCCCAGCGGGGCGTTCGCTGGGACGATCCGGCCTTCGACGTGCGCTGGCCGCTGCCCGTGAGCGTGATCTCCGAGCGCGATCGCGCCTATCCCGACTTCGCTCCGTGAGCGACGGGGGGCAGCCTCGCTCGGATGTCGCCGAGCTCGCCTCCGACGCCGAGGACCTGCTGTCCACGCCGCAGGCCGGCCCGGCGGCCGTGCGGGGCGGCAGCCTGCGGATCGGCGCGTTCTTCGCCGGGTCGCTCCTCAGCGTGCTCGCGGCCGCGGCGCTCTACAGGCACCTCGGCCCGGTCGAAGGCGGCCGCTACGGCGTGGCGGTCGCGATGGCCGCCGTCGTGACCGGGTTCACCGACCTCGGGCTGACCGCGGTCGGGATCCGCGAGCTCGCGGTGCTCAAGGGCGAGCAGCGCAGGCGCGTCGCACGCAGCCTGCTCGGCATCCGCCTTGCGGTGACGGTCCTTGGAGTGATCGCGATCAGCGTGTTCGCCGGGATCGCCTACGGCGGGCTGCTGACCGCCGCGGTCGTGATCGCCGGCCTCGGCGTGCTCGTCACCAACACGCAGTCGACGCTCAGCGTGCCGCTGATGTCCGAGCTGCGGCTCGGCTCGGTGTCGGGGCTCGAACTCGGGCGTCAGGTCGTAGCGGCGCTGATGACGATCGCCTTCGTCGTGGCCGGCCTCGGGCTGCTCCCGTTCCTGACCACGCCCGCGATCGGAGCCGCCGTCGCGCTCGTGCCGACGGCGATGCTCGTGCGCGGGGACATCCCGCTGCGGCCGTCGTTCTCCTTCGGCGAGTGGAGGTCGCTGCTGGCGCCGGTCGTGACGTACTCGATCGCCGTCGCTGCCGCGACGCTCTACTTCCGCGTGGCGATCGTGCTCGTCTCCCTGATCGCCCCGGCCCACCAGGTCGGGTACTACAGCATCTCGCTGCGTGTGATCGAAGTGCTGATCACGGTCCCGGGGCTGCTGGTCGGCGCGGCGTTCCCGATCTTCGCGCGTGCCGCGCGCGACGATCCCGCGCGTCTGGGCTACGGGCTCTCGCGCGTGTTCGAGGTGTCGCTGATCGTCGGCGTGTGGCTGTCGCTGTCGCTGGCCGTCGGCGCGCGTCTGGCGATCGACATCGTCGGCGGCTCGGCCTACCTGCCCGCGACGACGATCCTCGCGATCCTGGGGCTCGGGCTGGGCGCGACGTTCGTCAGCACCGTCTGGGGCTACGGGATGCTGAGCCTGCACCTGCACCGGCTGATCCTGCTGTTCAGCCTCGCCTCTCTGGTCGTGTCGGTGGTCGTGATGTCGGTGCTCGTGAGCGTCGACGGTGCGCGCGGCGGCGCGATCGGCACGGCCGCGGTCGAGATCGGCGTCGCGATCGCCGGCGGCCTGCTGCTCGTCAGGGGCCGCCCGCACCTGCGCCCGCGCCTGGCTGTCGTACCGAAGGTCGCCCTGGCCGCGGCGCTCGGCGCGACGATGATGCTGGCTACCGGCCTGCCGGTGATCGTGCGGCTCGTGCTCTCGAGCGCGATCTACATCGCGGTCGTGCTGGCGCTGCGCGCGATCCCCACCGAGGCCTACGACCTCGTGCCCGCGCGGCTGCGTCGCTCGGCCTGAGGCTCGCCCGCCCCGGTCCGACGCTCAGGCCGGGGGGATGACCGGCCGTGCGGTCGCGTCGATCACGACCGCGAACCCGTTGCCGACCTTGTCGTCGGGGTCGAGGTGGTCGACCACCCGCAGCCCGATCGCCTCGCAGAACCCGACGAAGCTCTCGCACGTCCACACGCTCCAGTGCATGACTTCCTCGTCGGAGGTGAACCCCTCCCGGTGACGCTGGAGCAACTCCTGCACGCTCGTCAGCGGGCGGGCGGCGTCGACCGTGCGGTCGCGGTGGGGGGCGACGATCACCACGTAGCGGCGCGCCACGCGGGTCCACTCGTCGAGCGCCTTGATCGGGTCGGGGAAGTGCTCGACGACGTGCGAGCTGAACACGAAGTCGTAGGAGTCGTCCTCGAACGGCAGCTCGTCGCCCGGCGCGACGACGTCGACTTTCGCCGTGTGCAGCGCGAGCTTGCGCTCCTCCTGCTTGTAGGCGGTGTCCGAGCTGCCCCAGCGGTCGACGTTGATCGCGTCGAGGTAGTAGCGGTTGTGCGCGGAGGCGCCGATCTCGACGCCCTTGAGGCCCTTGAGGTAGCGGGTCACGAACTTCGAGTCCCGCCTCCTGAGCAGGCCCAGCACGATGTGCAGGCGCGTGCGCCACAGCTGTCCTGTCGGTGTCGTCGTGTCCTGCATGGCTCGTGATCGCCGGTCGGCGGCGCCGACCTTAGCGCACCCCGGCGGCCCGATCACCCCGCGCGCAGGCCCTCGACTCTACCGCTCACTCGCGGCCGCGATCGAGCTCGGGATGCGCCCCCTCGAGGGTCGCGGGCTCGCGGGGGCGAGCTACACCTCGCTGTTCGTGCGGCCGGCTTAGGAGGGGGCGGGTTCCGATCTCGTATCCTGTCCGCCCCGCATGAGCCGCGCCTCGCTGAGCCGACTCGCCCAGACGCCCGCAGGCGCTCGTGCCCGCGACTTCCTCGACACGACGCGCGGCGCCTGGACGGTCGTTCGCGGTGTCGATCGCCGTGGTTGGCTGATGCCCGGCGGCCCGGTACCGCCGCTGGAGCTCGTCTACCGAGTCGCCCGCGAGCCGGCGCCCGCGGACCACGAGCTGTGCGAACGGCTGATCGGGGCGTATGCCCGCGCGAGCGCCGAGGCCGCCGAGCTGTCCGGGATGTGGACCGACGAGGTGTTCGCGCGCCGCCAGCGGGCGCTGCGCGAGGCGCTCGAGCAGCGGGACCCGGGCCGGCTCGCGGTGCTGCTCGGGTCCATGTTCCGTTCGGACTTCGTGCTCGGCATGGCGGGCGGGAGCATGGGAGCACAGCGCAAACCGAGGGCTCTGGAGCGTCTGGCGTGCCTGTTCATGCTGAGCCGTCTCGTCGCGCTCGGGGAAGCCGTGGGAGCGGTGCGCGCCGAAAGCCAGGAGCAGCGATCCGAGGAGGACTCGCTGACGCCTGGCCGGCTGCGCGAGATCGTCGAGCGGATCGAGTCAGCGCTCGGGACATCGCTCGACTTCCCGGACGTCGGCGCCAACTACGGCCTCGACGTCGCCGGCCGACTCGTCACCTTCGATTCGCTCGACCAGGCCTACGCCGCGATCCGAGTGCGGGGTGCGATCGACCAGCACCTGGCCGCCCGGGAGAGCGTGGGCATCGCCGAGATCGGCGGCGGATATGGCGGGCTCGCCTACTGGCTGATGCGCACGACGACGAGCACCGGCTATCACCTCGTCGATCTCCCGATCGTGAACGTGCTCCAGGGCTACTTTCTCGCTGAGACGCTCGGGTTCGATGCCGTCTCCCTCTACGGAGAGCCGGCATCGCGCGTCTCGGTGCTCCCAACGCACGCGCTCGCGGAGATCGCGACCCCGGTGGCCGCCGTGATCAACAAGGACTCGCTGCCCGAGATCGACGCCGACGCGGCACGGGGATACCTCGCGTGGATCCTCGGGAGCTGCGACGGCGTCTTCTACAGCTACAACCACGAGGCGGCGACGCCGTTCGGCGGCACCTCGCAGAACGTCGTCTCCGAGATGCTCGGCGAACTGAGACCGGTCCGGCGCGATCGGTCCTGGGTACGCCGCGGGTATGTCGAGGAGGTCTACCTGCCCGCGCGAGGACCGGCGGCGGGCGCGTCGGCGCCTTCCCCGTAGAGCCGCGCGAGCAGCTCGGGGTCGGGCGCCGCCCCCGCGTCGATCACGACCGCGAACCCGTTGCCCGCCTTGTCGTCCGGGTCGAGGTGATCGATGACCCGCAGCCCGGCGGCGTCGCACATCTCGATGAAGCTCTCGCAGCTCCAGACGCTCCAGTGCCGGTCCTCCTCGGAGGTGAACCGCTCGCGATGGCGCGCGAGCAGCTCGGCGACGCTCGTCAGCGCGCGGTCGCGGTCGAATGTGCGGTCGCGGTGGGGCGCCACGACCACGACGTAGCGGCGCGCGACCCGGACCCACTCGTACAGGGCACGCAGCGGGTCCGGGAAATGCTCGATCACGTGCGAGCTGAACACGAAGTCGACCGAGTCGTCCTCGAGCGGCAGCTCGTCGCCCGGGGCGACCACGTCGACTTTTGCGGCGTGCAGCGCGAGCATCCGCTCCTCGCGCTTGTACTCGGTGTCGCTCTCGCCCCAGCGGTCGATGTTGATCGCGTCGAGGAAGTAGTTGTTGTGCGCCGAGGCGCCGATCTCGACGCCCTTGAGCCCCTTCAGGTAGCCGCTCACGAACTTCGAGTCGCGCCGGCTCAGCAGCCCCAGCAGGATCTGCGCCCGCACGCGCAGCAGCGCCATCCGCTCGGAGACGCCGCCCGCCTCGCTCATCGCGCCGCCCGCCCGCCGGTGGGCGAGCCCTGCGCGTAGCGCTCGAACACCTCGAGCACGTTCGCGAAGCTGCCGGGGATCCGCGGCGGGTCCCAGGTCGGGTACTGGCGCAGCGAGCGCCGGTAGACGTACTCGATCGAGTTGGCGAGCCGCGCGGGGATCAGCGGCGCGCACGCGGCGGCCGCCCGGAACGCGCTCCGGTACAGGCGCCGCTCGCGCGGGGACAGCCGCCGCTCGAGCTCGGCGAGCTGCGCGTCCTCGACGGTCCCGTGCAGATAGCGCTGCTCGTAGACGTGCGCCGCCTGCAGCCGCCGGAAGCGAGCCCGGTTCACCGTCAGCCCGTAGCGGTGGCCGTAGTCGCGCGCGATCGCCTCCATGGCGAGCAGCCAGCCGATATTGATATTGGTGCCGGGCAATAGAACGCGGTCGAGCTCCGGATCTGGTGGTGCTTCTCCGCCGCCCGCCAGGAACGCCCGCCCCTCGTCCTCGCGCTGGTTTGCGTGGTAGAAGCCGTAGGACTTCGGGGTCACGCCGATCACCGTCAGCGGCCGCGGATCGAGCAGGATCGAGCGCGCCGTCAGGAACATGACGTTGGTCGAGTAGTAGTCCGGGAACGGGGACTTGTAGAACGCGCCCTGCGGCGCGAGCTCGTCGATCAGGCGCCGGCTCACCGTCACGAACTGGGCGTTGTAGCCGTAGGTCATGCGGATGTCCATCGCGGCGCGCGCGGCCTCGTGCGCCGTGGAGCCGTCCAGCATCTGCGGTGCCTGCAGGCCCTGCAGGAACGACGCGTAGCCGTAGGGCTTCAGGAACCCCTCGCGCTCCTCGCTCAGCACGTTCGGGTAGGTGAGGAGCAGCGCCGAGCCGTAGATCACGTCAGGCGCGCCGTGCTCGCGCACGAGCTCCGCCACGCGCGCGACCGTGCCCGGCATCAGCCCGTCGTCGTCTCCGAGCATCAGCACGTAGTCCCCGCTGCAGCGCTCGAGCGCCGCCATCCAGTTCTCGGTCACCGGCACGAACCGGTCGGTGCGGTGGTAGACGATCCGCGGGTCGCCGAGCGCGGCGACGTGGCCGGCGATGTCCTCTTCGGAGTCGTTGTCGGAGACGACGATCTCCCACTCGCCGTCCTCCTGGCGCAGCACCGTCTCGATCGCGTACCGCAGGAACTCGAGGCGATTGCGGGTCGGGAGGAGGATCGAGAGCTTCATGCGATGGCGGCCGCGCCGCGAGCGGCCCAGGATAACGGCAGTATTCTCGGCGCCATGAGCCCTGCCGCCAGCGCTCGCCCGGGTCCGCTTTGAGCCGCGTGCTCGTCACCGGCGCGAGCGGCTTCGTCGGCTCCCGGACGCTCGCCCCGCTGCTCGCCGCGGGCCACGAGGTGCACGCCGTCGCGCGCACGCTCCAGCCCGGCGCGGGCGAGGACACCGTCGTCTGGCACGAAGCCGACCTGCTCGACGCGAGCGCCGTGACGGCGCTGCTCGAGGAGTCGCGCCCGCAATCGCTGCTGCACCTGGCCTGGTACGCCGAGCCCGGCCTCTACTGGCGTTCGCCGCAGAACCTCGCCTGGGTCTCGGCGACGCTCGCGCTGCTGCGCGAGTTCTCCGAGGCCGGCGGCGAGCGCGCGGTGCTCGCCGGCACCTGCGCCGAGTACGACTGGTCGAAGGGCGGGCTGCTGATCGAGGCGAGCACGCCGGTCGCGCCCGCGACGCTGTACGGGACATGCAAGCACGCCGCGCACCTGATCGCCGCGGCGTTCGCCGAGGAGGCCGGTCTGCGCCTCGCCTGGGCGCGGCTGTTCTTCCTCTATGGCCCGGGCGAGCAGGAGGCCCGGATGGTGCCTCAGATCACGCGTGCGCTGCTGTCGGGGCGCGAGGCGCAGGCCACCGTGGGCACGCAGGTGCGCGACTTCATGCACGTCGAGGATGCGGGTGCGGCGCTCGCGGCGGTGCTCGACAGCCGCCTTCACGGCGCCGTCAACATCGCCACCGGCACGGGCGTGGCCGTGCGCGAGATCATCGAGATGATCGCCGCCGCGGCCGGCAACGCCGAGCTCGTGCGCCTCGGCGCGCTCCCGCTCTCGCCGCAGGAGCCCGAGGAGCTCGTCGGGGACGCGCGCGTGCTCCGCGAGGAGGCGGGCTTCGTCCCCGCGATCGGGCTCGAGCAGGGGATCGCCGAGACCGTGCAGTGGTGGCGCGAGCGGCTCTCCGCGCCCTAGATCACCCCGAGCCGCCGAGCCACCGCGAACCCGCGGCGGATCGCGCGGTGGCTGACGCGATAGGCGAGCGAGCGCGCCCGGTGCTCGAGCCCCGCCCGCACCGTCCCCGCCGCATGCAACCCGCCCGCGTCGCCCTCCTCGAGCATCCGCACGAGCGGTGCGCCCACGCGCGGCCACTCATACTGCGCGGCGACCGCCGCGAGCGCCTGCCCGTAGGAGGCGCGCCCGCGTGAGAGCACGCGCTCGAGAGCCTCGGCGAGCGCCTGCTCATCGCGCGGCGGGACCGCCTCGCCGAGGTCCTCGCGGCGCACGCGCTCGGCCAGCTCATCGCCTTCGCTGCAGACGATCGGCAGGCCGGCCCAGAAGCAGTCGAGCAGGCGCGTCCTGAACGCGAAGCGTGTCTCGAGGTGCTCCTCGTGCGTGGACAGCGAGCACTCGGCGCCGAGCAGCCAGCCGGCGCGCTCGGCGTAGGGGACCCAGCTCGCGTTGAAGAACACGGTGCGGTCGAGCTGCCCCGTCTCCTCGGCCGCGCGTCGCGCCTCCTCGCTGGCCCGCTGCCCGGCCGGGTTCGAGCTGCCGCCCATGAACACGAGCTTCGCGCGCGGCCGGCGCGCGATCAACTGCGCGAACGCGCGCACCGCCGTCACCGGGTCGAGCCAGTTCCAGATGCCTCCGTTCCAGAGCACGACCTCGTCGTCGGGGCCGATCGCCGGGATCGCGCGGCGGATCGGGTCCTGCGCCGGGGCCGCGGGCGGCTCGGCCGGGAGGCCGAACGGGACCACGTCGATGATCGAGCGGAAGCTCGGATCACGGTCGTAGTTGCGCGCGTCTATCAACCGCCCGCCGTACATCGCCCCGAGCCACAGGTCGCGCTGCTTCTCACTCGCGCACAGGAAGTGGTCCCCGGTGCGCAGCGCGTCGCCCAGGCGATCGACCGCCAGTGAGACCATCAGCTTCCGCAGCGCCGGCCTGCGGTGCTCGAACAGCTCGATCGTCTCGAAGGCCTCCGGGTCATAGAGGTCATAGACGACGCGGCAGCGCGCGCGCGAAAGCCACGCCGTCACGACCGGCCACTGCGGCTGGCACACGACCAGGTCCGCGCGCGCGATCTGCGCCCGCAGCGCACGCGGGTCGTGGGGCTCGTACTCGGCGAACGCGATCCCGGCGTCGGGCATCTCGCCGACCTGGATCGCAGCCAGCGTCACCTCGGCGTGCGGCGCGAGCACCTGCGCGAGCTCCCAGTAGCGGATCCCGACGCCCGCCATCTCGGGCCCGACCGGGTCGGCGCTGATGAACAGCACCCGCGGGCGCTCAGGCGGCACGGCGACCGTAGACCCCGCGCCGCAGCGCGATCGCGTCCATGAATGAGATCCGCGCGTCGATTGCGGCCGCCGGCGGATAGGGGCGGCGCGGCAGCGAGCGCGCCGCGCGCCAGCCCGCCAGGCGCCCGCGCAGCGCCGCGAGGTCGCGTGAGATCGCGAGGTCGCCGAGCACCACGACCAGCTCGATCGCGAGCGTGCGCAAGGCGTGGCGCCCGCGCAGCAGCCCGTAGCGGCGCAGCAGGTACCCGCGGCCGAACCCCCCCTGGCGGCGCTGGAAGGGGGAGCGGTGCCCGTGCGTGGCCGAGCCGAGGTGCACGCCGACTGCGTCGCTCGCGAGCGCCGTGCCCCAGCCGGCGCTGCGCAGCCGAAGCGTCAGGTCGAAGTCCTCCATGTAGGCGAAGATCCCCTCGTCGAGGCCGCCGAGCTGATCCCAGGCGATACGCCGGTAGGCGGCCGCGGTCCCGACCGGCCCGGCCAGCAGCGGGCGCTCCTCGCGCGCCCTGGGGGCCTCCAGCCCCTGCAGGCGCGGGAAGCCCGCGAGCGTCACGTCGGCGGTCATGCCGGCGCTGTCGATCAGCTGCTCGCCGGGTTGCAGCATCAGCGCGGCGACGGCGCCGAGGGAGATGTCCGCGCGCAGGGGGGCGACCAGGCGCTCGAGGAAGTCGGGCCGGCAGTCGACGTCGTTGTTGAGCAGCACGACGATCTCGGCCTCGCCCGCCGCGACGCCCGCGGTTGCAGGCTTCGGCGAAGCCGCGGTTGGTCTCGAAGCAGACGAGCTGCGCGTGCGGCCACTCGGCGCGCAGGCGCTCGCGCGTGTCGTCGCTCGAGCCGTTGTCGACCACGATCAGCGTTGTGCGGCTCGCTCTGCGCGGCGAGGTGGCGCAGGCAGCTGTCGGTCAGCTCGTAGCGGTTGTACGCCACGATCACCACGTCGATTCCGCTGGCGCCATCGCGCGTCATCGTATTGAGCGTGGTGACCGCGACCGACTAGCGTTCGCCCGCGTGAGCCGGCCCGGCCCCCATATCGGCCTGAACCTGATCTTCCTCGTCCCCGGCGAGACCGGCGGCATGGAGGTCGCCGCGCGCGAGCTGATCCCGGCGCTCATCGCGCAGGCTCCCGCCGGCACCCGCTTCACCGCCTTCGTGAGCCGCGAGGCCGCCGCCGTCGGACGGGCCCGTGGGGCGAGCTGCTGCCCGCCGTCACCGTGCCCGTGCGCTCGCGCAACCGCGTCCAGTGGGTGCTCGGGCGAGCAGACGCTGCTGCCGCCGCTGGCCGCGCGCGCCGGCGTCGACCTCGTGCACAGCCTCGCCTCGACCGCGCCGGTGTGGGGACGCTTTCAAGCGCGTCGTGACGATCCACGACCTGATCTACGCGCGCTTCCCGGAGGCCCACGCCGGAATCCGCGACAAGGGCATGCGCCTGCTCGTGCCGGCCGCCGCGCGCCGCTGCGAGCGCGTGATCGCGACTCGAACAGCACGCGCGAGGACATCATCTGCGCTGCTGGGCGTACCCGCCGAGCGCATCGACGTGGTCCCGCAGGGCCTCGGGACGGTCGCGCACGTCACGCCGGCGCCCGCCGCCGGACTGCGCGAGCGCCTCGGCCTCGGCGAGCGGGCGATCGTGCTGACGCTGTCGGCCAAGCGCCCGCACAAGAACCTCGAGCGCCTGATCGGCGCGCTCGCGCTGCTCGCGCCGGAGCGGCGCCCGCTGCTGGTGCTGCCCGGCTACCCGACCGCGCACGAGGCGAAGCTGCGGGCACGCGCGCGGACGCTGGGGGTCGAGCGACGACGTGCGCTTCATCGGCTGGATCGAGCGGCGCCGAGCTCGAGGGCCTGTGGGCGCTCGCGAGCGCGTTCGTGTTCCCCTCGCTCTGCGAGGGCTTCGGGCTGCCGGTGCTCGAGGCGATGGCGCGCGGCGTGCCGGTCGCGTGCTCGAACGCGAGCTCGCTGCCCGAGGTGGCGGGCGAGGCCGCGCTGCTGTTCGACCCGCTCACTCGGAGCGCAGATCGCCGACGCGCTCGAGCGCCTGCTCAGCCGACCGGCGAGCTCGCCGCGCGCCTGCGCGAGCGCGGCCGCGCAGCGGGCGGCCGGGTTCACGTGGGAGCGCACGCGCGCAGCTGACGCTCGAGACGCTACGCGCCGCGTGCTCGGCGCCCCGCCGCCTGCGTAGGCCTCGAGCACGGCGCTCAGCGAGGACTCGAGCGACAGCGTCTCGCGCGTTCTCGGCGAACCAGCGCGCCGTGCTCTCGCGCATCGCCATGCCGGCCTCGTGGACGCGCACGATCGCCTCGGCGATCGACTCCGCGTCGGCGCGCGGCGCGACCGTGCCGTTGACGCCCTCGGCGATCAGCTCGGCGGCGGCGTTGTCCTCGCCGGCGACGACGACGCTCGGCGTCGCCGCGCGCGGCCGCCTCGACGACGACCATCCCGTAGCCCTCGCGGCGCGAGGGCAGGAGCACGCAGAGCGCGCGGCGCATCTCGCGCGTCGAGCGTCCTCCGCGTCGGTGAAGCCGGCGCTCGTGCACGGTCTCCTGCAGCCCGTCGCGCGCGATCGTCTCGTGCAGCGCGCCGCGCTCGGGCCCGTCGCCGAGGAACTCGCCGCGCAGGCCGTCGATGCGCCGCGCGGCGAGGCCGACGGCGCGCGCCCCGAGCGGCGCCTGCTTCTCGGGGATCAGGCGCCCGGCGAACACGACCACCGGGTCGGCCGGCCGCGGCGCCGCCGGCTCGGCGTGCTCGCGCGTAGAGCCCGCGCAGCACCCGCACCGGGCCGCGCAGGCCCTCCTCGCGCAGCCGCTGGGCGTGCAGCTCCGAGAAGCAGTAGGCGCGCTGGGGAACGAGCGCGCAGGCGCGCTGCACGAGCGCGCCGATCACGGCCTCCGATCGCCGCCGAGGTAGTCGCGCCAGTAGGACGGGCTCCAGACCTCGAACCAGTCGACCACGAGCTCGAAGCGCCCGAGCGGGCGCACGAGCGCGGCCGCGAGCAGTGAGAAATACGGAAACGAGCAGGTGTGGACCGACGTCGTAGCGGCGCCCGCGGCGCAGCAGGTGCCACAGCACCCCGGCGCCGAATACGAGCGGCGGCAGGATCCGCCGGCGACCGCTGCTCGTGTAGAGCCCCATGCGCGGGCCGGCCGTCACGACGCGCACGCGCTCGTCGAGGTCGAGCTTCTGGCCGCGCGGCCACTGGCGCAGCGTCAGGTAGGTGACATCGTGGCCGTCCTGCACGAGCCGCTCCGCGAGATTGCGGTACCAGCGCTCGGCGCCGCCGACCGTGTAGGGGAACAGGCAGTCGTAGACGATGCAGATCCGCACGCGCGAGAGCCTTGCAGAAGCGGCGCCGCCCCCGGTTCCGCATATCCGGCTGCGCGGCCCGGTCTCCGCTCTGGCGGCGGGTATCATTGCCGCGATCACGCGTCACTTTCCGCCCCATCGCGTGTTAGACAGATGCCGGCCCGTCTCGCGACTGGCCCCAGGCGTCAGCACATGAGCACCCTCGAGCAGATAGGAACGATCCCGCCCCAGGCGCCCGAGCGCACGCCCGAGCCGCTGGTCTCGGTCGTGATCCCGTGCCTGAACGAGGCCGAGAACATCGAGGCGTGCGTGAGCGCCGCGCTCGAGGCGATCGTGCGCATGGGCGTTCCCGGCGAGGTCGTCGTCGCCGACAACAACTCCGAGGACGACTCGGCGCGGCTGGCCGAGCGGGCGGGCGCGCGCGTGATCGTCGAGCGCCGCCGCGGCTACGGCAGCGCCTACCTGGCCGGTTTCGCAGCCTCGCGCGGGCGCTACATCGTGATGGCAGACGCCGACCTCACCTACGACTTCAACGAGATCCCGCGGTTCGTCGAGGAGCTCGAAGAAGGCGCCGAGATGGTGATCGGCGACCGCATGGACAACATCCAGCCGGGCGCGATGCCGTGGCTTCACCAGCTACATCGGCAACCCGATCCTGACGGGGCTCTTGAACTTCTTCTTCCGGACCGGCATCAGCGACGCGCACTGCGGCATGCGCGCGCTGCGGCGCGAGGTGCTGCCGCGCCTTGACCTGCGCACGACCGGCATGGAGTTCGCCTCGGAGATGGTGATCCGCGCCTCCAAGGAGAAGCTGCGGATCGCCGAGTTCCCGATCGAATACCACCCCCGCGGCGGCGAGTGCAAGCTGTCGAGCTTCCGCGACGGCTGGCGGCACCTGCGCTTCCTGCTGGTGCACAGCCCCAACCACCTGTTCATCCTGCCGGGCGCCGTGATGGCGGGGCTCGGTGCGCTGTTCGTGTTCGTCGTCGAGGCGGGCGTCAACCTGTTCGGCCGCGCCTGGGGCGTGCACGCGATCATCGGCGGCGCGCTGCTGATGATCGTCGGCACGCAGGTGCTGGCGCTCGGGCTGTGCGCGCACGCCTACGGCACCTACTTCATGGGCGAGAAGGACGCCTGGTTCGACCGCATGCGCGCACGCTTCAGGCTCGAGCACGGGCTGCTGCTCGGCGGCGCCTTCATGCTCGTCGGAATCGGCCTCGGCGCGGTGATCCTGATCTCGTGGATCGAACACGGATTCGGCTCGCTCTCCTACGAACGCCTCGCGGTCGTCGCGGCCGCGGTGCTGATCGTCGGCATCCAGATCTTCTTCTCGTCGTTCCTTCTCAGCATCCTCGGCCTGCGCCGCGTCACCCGCTCCGACTAGGCCGGGTCCGGCGGCGCCCGCATGAGCTACCTGGCGGTCGTCGTCCTCTTTCCGCTGCTCGTGTGGCTGCTGTCGGCCGGCTGCGGGCTGCTCGTCGAGCGGATCTCCGGTCTGCGCCTGCCGGCGCTGCTCGTGCTGCCGGTCGGCTTCGGCGTGCTGATCGTCGTCTCGCAGTTCACGACCTGGGTCTCGTTCCTCGCGCCGCTGACACCGATCGTGCTGCTCGTGGTCGCGATCGCCGGCGCGGTGATCGGCCGCGCCTCGGTGGCCGAGCGCTGGGCGGCGCGCGAGCGGCGCTGGTGGTGGGGCCTCCTCGCGATGCTGGCCGTCTATGTGATCGTCGCGGCGCCCGAGATCGTCTCGGGGCGCGTGACCTTCAGCGGCTACCTGCTCGACACGACCGGCGCGATCCAGGTCGCGGGCGCCGAGCGGCTGCTGCACCACGCGCACGAGTTCTCAAACGGCCTGCCCGCGTACGGCACGACGCTCGCCGCCTACTTCGGCAACGCCTACCCCTCCGGCGGCCACAGCGTGCTGGCCGCGGTCGGGTGGCTGAGCGGGCAGAACCTGATCTGGCTCTACAGCGTCTACCAGGCGGTCGAGCTCAGCCTGCTCGCGCTCGTGCTGACCTACATCGCCCGCCGCGCCGGGCTCGGCGCCGGGACCGCCGCCGTCACCGGCGCGACCGCCTCGCTGCCGGCGCTCGTCTACGCGTACGCGCTGATGGGCTCGATCAAGGAGATCACCGCGCTGCCGATGCTGGCCGCGATGGGCGCGCTGATGATCTGCGCGCGCGAGCTGCGCGCGCAGTCGGGCGTGCGCGCCGTGATCCCGTTCGGCGTCGTGGCCGCCGCGGCGCTCGACTCGATCGGGATCGCCGCGACGCCGTGGGTCGGGCTGTTCGCGCTCGGCGGGCTGCTGGTCGCGGTGCCGCTCGGGCCGCTGCGCCGCCAGTGGCGTCCGCTGGCGATCGGCGCGGTCGGGCTCGGCGTGGCGGTCGCCGTGCTCGGGCTGCCGACGATCGCCCCGCTCGGCCAGACGCTCAGCCTCGCCGAACACGTCTCCAACTCCAACGCGGCCGCGGTGGCCGACCCCGGCAACCTTCTGCGCCCGCTGAAGTTCCTGCAGACGCTCGGCGTCTGGCTCGGCGAATCGCACCGCATCGAACCGAAGTACGTCAACCAGACCTACGTGCTGATGGGGGTCGTGATCGTCTGTGCGGCGCTCGGACTCGCCTACCTGCTGCGCCGCCGCGCCTGGTCGGTGCTCGCGTTCGTGGCGATCTCGCTGTTCGTGTGGGAGCTGCTGCGCCGTCACGGCACCGAGTGGACCGACGCGAAGCTGCTGATGATCCTCTCGCCGGTGGTCGTGCTGGTCGCGTGCCTCGGCGCCTTCGGGCTCTCGCGCACGCGCCCGCTCGAGGGCGCGATCCTCGGGATCGTGCTGGTCGGTGGGGTGCTCGCCTCCGACGCGTTCCTCTACCACGGCACGAACCTCGCCCCGACGGCGCGCTATGAAGAGCTCGCCTCGATCGGCGAACGCTACGCCGGGCAGGGCCCGGCGCTGGCTCCCGACTTCGACGAATACGCGATCTACCTGCTCCGCAACGCGGCCGTCGACATGCCCGGGCTCGGCCTACTCGGGTGCCTTCTCGTTCTCGCCCGGGATCGGGAAAACCTACGGCCACAGCTACGACCTCGACACGCTCGCGCTGGCGAGCGTCGAGCGCTTCCCGACGATCGTGATGCGCCGCTCGCCCGCTGCGAGCCGCCCGCCCGGCAACTACCGGCTCGCCTCCTCGGGGTCCTACTACCAGGTGTGGCGCAGGCTGGGGCCCGCGCCGGCGCTGCACGTCGGCCTGGGGGACGGCTGGCAGGCCTCGACGACGCCGCCGTGCTCGGCGCTGCTCGCGCTCGGACGCAGGGGCGCACGCGCCGGGCAGCGGCTGATCTATAGCCCGCGGGCAGAAAACGCCGTCGCGAACCTCGCGACCGCCGGCCACTCCTCGCTGGTCGCGCCCTCGACCGATGCCGAGGGGCGGCCACAGTGGGGGTTCATCGGTCCGGGGCGCCTTGAAGCCGGCGTGCGCGTGAAGGCGCCCGGCGCCTATCAGCTGTGGCTGGGCGGCGACGTCGACCGCCCGATGCGCGTGTACGTCGACGGCCGCTTCCTCGGCGCGCCCTCCCAGCAGAGCGGCGACGACGGCACCGTGATCTCCGTCGCGCACGTGGTCCTCGGCGCCGGGCACCACACGGTCGCGCTGGTGCGCGGCGGCGGCGATCTGAAACCGGACGACCAGGCCAGCACCGCGATCGACGGGATCGTGCTCGAGCCCGCCGGTGCCGGCCTCGCGCCCGTGCAGAGCGTTCCCGCGGCGCAGGCGCGCACGCTGTGCGGCGTGCCGCTCGACTGGGTCGAGCTGGGCGCCTAGCGGCTCGCGCTCAGACCGCGCCGGCGAGCTCGCGCTCGCGCAGCGCGTGGCGCAGGCCGACTTCGACTTCGTCGGTCGCGCGCTCCCAGGTGTGGTCGGCGACGAACTCGACTCCCGCGCGCGAGCGCCGCTCGCGCGCGTCGGGGTCGTCCAGCAGGCCGCTCGATCGCGTCGGCGATCCGGTTCGAGTCCAGCGGCGCGAGCTCGATCGGCCCGTCGGCGCCGAAGATCGACTCGGCGCTGACGCCGGCGAGCTCGACGCACGGCAGCCCGCACGCGAGCATCTCCTTGGGCATCAGCGAGAAGTTGGTCATCGACAGGCACAGTCCGACGGTCGCCTCCGAGTAGAGCCACGACAGCTGCGTCGGGGCTCAGCACGCCGACGTGCTCGTAGTGGAAGGAGGCGTGCAGCTCGTCGTGCGTGCCGAACAGGACGATCCGCACCTCGGGGCGCCGGCGCTTCAGCTCGGCGAGCGCCATCAGCCCCACCGGGACCGCCCGCCGCGGCGTCGCGTGGCGGGCGTAGTAGATCGACCGTGTCGGTGCGGCGCCGGGCCGGCCGTGGGCGATACACGTCGTGGTCGACGCCGAGCTCGAAGGACTCCGCGCTCGCGCCGTAGCGGTCGACCAACAGGTCGCGCAGCCACGGGCTGGCGGCGATGCAGTGCATGCCGTAGCGGTAGGTCTCGGCGCTCAGCGCGTACTCGATCGAGGTCGAGTAGAACTCCGGCTCGTGGTCGTTGACGATGTAGGCGCGCGCGCGGCACTGGTCGAGCTGCGAGCATCGCGTGCACCGTCTGCCAGCCGGTCGCGATCACGACGTCGGCGCCCTGCCACTCGGCGAAGCCCTTGTACACCGGCGCCTCGATCGGCGCGAAGAACTCGCGGATTTCCTCGCGCAGCACCGCCGGCCAGTCCGCGGCGGCGTTGCCGTAGTGGTCGACGAGCCACACGCTGCAGGTGTGTCCGCGGCGCTCGAGCCGCGCGCAGGATCTGCAACAGCATGTTGTGGCCGCCGCTGCCGCGGCTGAACGTGCGGGATCAGCATCGCGATCCGCAGCCGCTCGCGCTCGGCCATGCCGGGCACCGGGTGCAGCAGCGGCGCGGGCCCGTCGCGCCACGATGCGCGCGACGACGTCGTAGACCTCGCCCGAGAGCTTGCTCGGCACCGCCTTGGCGGGCGGCAGCCGGGGCAGCCGTCGCTGCCGGCCGGTGCCCGCGTCGGGGCTGTCGCTGCGGCTCTCGAGCGAGATCGCCGCCGCTGCACCGCCGCCGGCAGCTGCTCGGCGCGCGAGCCGAGCGCCGAGAACACGCGCCGGCCGCCGTGGTGGACGAGCCGAGCGCGCGGTCCAGCGCGCCTGTGTGCCGGCGTCGCATGCCCCGCTCGGCCATCCAGCGGCGGTCGGCGGCCACAGACCGCACGACGTGCCGCGCGCCCGCACCGGCGCCAACGGCTCGACGTGGCCGGTCGTCTCGCGCAGGCCGCGGTACTCGTCGAAGTAGCGGCGCATGAACTCGATCGCGCCGTAGTCGTGGGCGTGCAGCACGGCCGCGCGCGGGTGATAGACCTTGCACCAGCCCGCCTCGAGCATGTCGCGGCCGAACGCCTGGTCCTCCGGCGTAGGCGACGTCGCGGAAGCGGATCTCCTCCCAGCACTCGCGCGCGTAGCAGGCGTTGACGTTCGAGAGGAAGCTCGGGTCCTGGCCGGCGCGCTGGATCGCCGGAGCGCCGTCGGGCGTGAAGGCGGCGAAGAACTCGGTCAGCTCGCGCGCGATCATCGGGCTCGTGTCCGGCCGCGGCAGGTGCGGGCCGTAGGCGGCGCCGACCCGCTCATCGAGCGTCGAAAGCCTCGCGGTAGGCGGCAAGCCAGCCGGGGCAGGGCGTCGCGTCCTGGGTCAGGAAGCAGATCAGCTCGCCGCCGGTGCGTTCGGCGCCGAGGTTGCGCGTGCGGCCGTGCGCGAACTGACGCGGGTCGATCTCGAGCAGCTCGACGCCGGCCGCGCGCGGCGATCTCGAGCGAGCCGTCGCGCGAGCCCGAGTCGATCACGAGCGATCTCGTCGCACGCCCTCGCGCGCGAGCGCGTGCGAGCAGCTCCGCGAGGTAGCGCTCCCCGTCCTTGACGGGGATCACGACCGAGACGCTCCTCACGAGCCGACGATGCGGCGCTTGAGCGCGCCGGAAGCAGCGCGCCGACCGAGCGGATCGCGCGCAGCGCCGCGCGCAGCTCGGCGGCGCCCGGCTTGCGCATCAGCGCGTTCAGGTCGAGGTGCCAGCGCTCGAGCCAGTAGGCGCGCTCCTGCGCTGCCGCGACCGCTGCGTTGGCGCGCGCCTGGACCTCGACCAGCTCGGCCTCGAGCGCCGCCAGACGCGCGCGCAGCAGCGCGTTCTCGCTGCTCCAGACGGTTCGACGGTCTGCTCCGTCCAGCTCTGTCATCTACAGGTTCTCCGAGATCCGCGGGGCCTCGCGTTTGAAGAACCACAGGCCGAGCGCGAACATGCACGGCGATGATCCCGAGCGGGATCAGCAGCCGCGCCGTGCCGCCGATCGCGTCGGCGGCCGATCGGCGCGTTCGGGGTCGAGCAGCGCGTAGCGGGCCTGCGTGAGGATCGCGCCGATCGGGTTGATCATCAGGAGCGCGCGAGAAGGGGATCGCCGAGGAAGCTGCCTGTGCGCGGCGGTCTGGACCGTGTAGAGGATCGGCGAGCCGTAGAACAGGAGCTGCAGGCAGACTTCCCAGATCGGCTGCACGTCGCGGAAGCGAACGTAGAGCGCCGAGAGCAGCATCCCGACGCCGGTCGCGAGCACGACCAGCAGGGCGATCAGCGGGATCAGCTCGAGCCAGGTCCAGCGCGGCTGATGCCGGCGCCGAGGATGAAGGCGAACACGACGATCAGGTTCATGCCGAGGTTGAACAGGCAGAACAGCGACACCGACAGCGGCACGACCAGGCGCGGGAAGCGCATCTTGCGCAGCAGGCTCTCCCGTGCCACGAGGCTCTGCACGCAGCTGCCGGTGGCTTCCTGGAAGTAGGTGCACAGGATGATCGCCATCAGCAGGTACTGCGCGTAGTAGGGGCGTCTTGCTGGCTCCGACGTTGAGCAGCTTCGTGAAGACCAGCAGGATCACGCCGAAGAACAGCAGCGGGCGCATCAGCGTCCAGACGTAGCCGAGGATCGAGCCGAAGAAGCGCAGCTTGAATTCGGTGCGCGCGAGCATGAACGTCAGCGACCAGAAGCGCCGCGGGCCGCCGCCGAGCGCGGACGGGCCGTAGACGCCGTGGCGCGCGGGCGTCCCGACCGGAGTCAGGCCGATCGGCTCCGCGCTCACCGGCGCTCGCACCTCGAAGCGCACGCGGGACCTCCAGGATGCCGCCGGTCGTGCGCGGCGCCGTGGACCACGATCGAGGCCATGTCCGCGACGCAGCGCGAGCGCGTCCTCGCCGGTGCCCTCGCGCGCGATCGACGGCGTCAGCGTGTAACGGCTCGGCGGTCAGCCAGTTCGGGATCGCGAACCGCACGACCACGGTCTCGCCGGCGTCGAAGGACCCCGTCGAGGCGCCGTGCTCGTCGGAGCGCGCGACGATGATCGTGTGCGCCGATCTCGGTGCGCAGCGTGACCGCGAACATCGGGTCGCTCGAGCGCCTCGCCGAGGCGCACCTCGAAGCACAGCGTCAGCGCGTGCTCCTGCGCTGGCGATCGCTCGATCCGCTCGCCCGCCGCGTCCTCGAACCACGCGTCGGCGATCATGCGTGGCGGCTGGCCGGGTCGCGTCCCGGCGGGCGCCTCGTGGGCGAGCTGGCCGAAGTTCAGCTCGTGGTAGGCGCGCCCGATCGCGGCCGGGTCGCCGATGTCGATCATCGCGCCCGTGGTCCATCAGCATCGCGCGGTCGCAGAAGCGCTCGACCGAGTACATGTCGTGGGAGACGAAGAGGATCGTCCTGCCCTCGCGCTTGAGCCGGAAGAACTCGTCGAAGCACTTCTGCTGGAAGGCGGCGTCGCCGACCGCGAGCACCTCGTCGATCAGCAGGATCTCGGCGTCGACCTGGATCGCGGTCGCGAACGCGAGCCGCACCATGCATCCCCGAGGAGTAGTTCTTCAGCCGCAGGTCCATGAAGCCCTCGAGCTCGGCGAACGCGACGACGCGTCGAAGCGTCGCACCGCCTGCTTGCGCGTCAGGCCGAGCATGATCGCGTTGATGATCACGTTGTCGCGCGCGTTCAGGTCCGGGTTGAAGCCGACGCCGAGCTCGATGAACGGCGACAGCCGCCCGGCGACGGCGATCTCGCCCGTCGTCGACGCGATAGATGCCGGCGAGGCACTTCAGCAGCGTGCTCTTGCCGCTGCCGTTGCGCCCGACGATGCCGAAGAACTCGCCGTCGGCGATCTCGATCGAGACGTCCTGGACGGCGTGCAGCTCGTCGTAGGTGACGCTGCGGAAGGGATGCAGCGCGCGCTCCTTCAGCGTGGAGTACTGCCGGTGGGGCAGGCGGAAGGTCTTGCTCACGCGGTCGATCGAGACTGCCGTCGGACGGCCCGTGCGCGCCGTGCCCGAGGCCGGCGCAGGTCTGGGTAGGGTGGTCGTCACGGCGCGCTGAACGCTAGCAATCGCCCTGGTCTGGAGCCCGTCGCGGACGGCCCGGCGAGCCTCCCCCTCGGGCTTTGCACGAGCACCAGTAGGGACACCGGGGCCCCGCGCAAGTTGCGCCCGCGGGCCAGGTTGGGAGCCCCCGCCCCTGCGGTATGTTGCGCGCGTGCCTGACGGGCCGCGCCTGATCGAGTGGACGGGAGAGCGCGCAGTGCCGTGGGTCGGCGACGCGGCGATGCTCTACGAGCACTATCACCGCTACCTGTGGGCGGCGCGGCTCGTGTCCGCGCGGCGGGTGCTCGACCTCGGCTGCGGCGAGGGCTACGGCTCGGCGATCCTCGCCGCGCACGCGCGCGAGGTGCTCGGCGTCGACGTCGACGAGCGGGCGGTCGAGCACGCGGCGGCCAACTACCGGCTCGGGAACCTGTCCTTCGCGACCGCGAGCGCGCTCGATCTCGGTCAGCTGCCCGCGGGCTCCTTCGACGCGGTCGTCGCCTTCGAGATGATCGAGCACGTGCGCGACCAGGAGCGCGTGCTCGCCGAGATCGACCGCGTGCTCGCCGGCGAGGGCCTGCTCGTGATCTCGACCCCCGACCGCGACCACTACACCCGCGCCACAGGCCAGGTCAACGAGTTCCACGAGCACGAGCTCACGCTGGCCGAGTTCCGGGCGCTGCTGGCCACGCGCTTCGGGCACGCCGCCGTCTGGAGCCAGCGCACGATCGCCGGCTCCTACCTGGCCGCGCTCGAGCGCGACGCGCCCGTCCAGGCCGGCACCGGCGAGGACTTCCTCGTCGGCGCGGCGGAGGAGGGGATCGAGGTGCGCGAGGAGCCCGCGCCGCTGTTCTGCGTCGCGGTCGCCTCGCGTGCGCCGCTGCCCGCGATCGGCGGCTCCTCGACGCTGGCCGACTACGGGCTCGAGCTGGTGCACGAGACGGCGCGCGCGCACGCCGTTGCGGTGGCCGAGCGCGACCGGCTGCTCGGCGAGGCGAACGACGCCATCAACGACGCGCACCGGGAGCTCGACCGCAAACGCGAGGAAGTGCTCGCGGTCGGCGCAAAGCTCACGGTCCTCGAGCGCGAACTGCTGGCGAAGGGAGAGAAGCTGCTGCGCACCGAACACGAGCTCGCCGATGCGCAGACGTTCATCAGGCGCGTCGAGGAATCGGTCACCTGGCAGACCTTCCAGCGCGCGCGGGGGGCGCTCTACGGCACGATCGGCGAGGACTCGCGCGCGGGCCGCGCGCTTTCCTCGCTGCTGCGGCTGCTCGGCAGGCTGCTGCCGGGCGGGCGGTAGTCCCACAGGCTGACCGCGCGCGGGGGCTCCGCGACGGCGAGCGCGGCGGCGAGGCCCGGGCCCGCGTCGAGCTCGGCGAGCCACGGCTCGCGCCCGGCCGCGGGTGGCCCGTCCCTCCAGATCCCGGTCCCTTCGCACTTCGCGCGCGCCTCGTGGGCGACCCACGCGCGGGCGAAGCGCCGGGCGCGCGCGCCCGGCTCGAGCGCGGCCAGCTCGGCGGCGGCCTGCGGCCCCCAGGCGCGCCCGGCGAGCGCAGGCTCGTCGATGCTTCCCGGCGCGCGCACCGGCTCGAGGTCGACGCCGAGGCTGCCTCCCGACGCGAACGCGTAGAGCGCGCCGGCACCGGCGTGCGAGACCCCGAAGGCGAGCGCGCCACCGCGCAGCACCGGTCGCCCGGAGGGCTCGAGGGCGAGCTCGACGAGCTCGCCCGGGACCTCCAGGTAACGGCCGAGCAGCTCGCGGAGCACCGCGCGGGCGAACTGCCAGCTCCGCGCGCGGCCCCGCGGCACGATCTGCGCGGCGCGGATCCGCTCGTCGGCGGCCAGCAGTCCGAGCAGCTGCTCGGGCGCCTCGGCGAGGTCGGCCCGCCAGAGGTGCACGCAGCCGTCCTTCAGCCGCGGGTCGGCCGGTCCTGCGCGCCAGCGCGTATCGATCGAGGTGCCCGAGGGGCCGGTCACGGTGCAGACATCTCAGCAGCAGGGCGGCGCCGGCGCGCTCGTCGATGCGTCGAGCAGGCTGGAAGGCCGTAAAGCAGGGTGCGAGGCTTCCCGATGCGGCGCGCATGAGCTCTTCGCGCGCCCGCCGGTTTCCTGCTCTCCGCGCTGTGCGCGATGACGGCGCTGCTCTGCATGGTGGCGGCCGCTCCGGCGGGAGCCGCCGAAGCGGGCCTTGCGTTCGCCGGCCCGGCGGCCGTCCGGCCGGGCGACGTGAAGGCGCTCGGCACCCACTGGGTGCGGATGTTCGCCACCTGGCCCGACATCGAGCCCGGCGCCGGGCGCCTACGACGAAGGCTGGCTGCACCAGTACGAAGCGGCCTTCAAGGCGCTGCCGGGTGGCACCAAAGTGATCCTCGACGTGGTCGACTCGCCACAGTGGGAGACCGGCTCCCCCGACGTCCACATGCCGCCGGCCAACCCCGAGGACTACGCCTCGATGCTCGCGTTCATCGCCCGCCGCTTCGGCTCGCACGTGAGCGCGTATGAGATCTGGAACGAGGAGGACGCCGCGATCTGGTGGACCGGCGCGCCCGACCCGGCGGCCTACGCGGGGCTGTTGAAGGCCGCCTACCCGGCCGTCAAGGCAGCCGAACCGAACGCGACCGTGCTGCTCGGCGGGCTGACCGGCAACGACTACCAGTTCCTTGAAGGCGTCTACGCCGCCGGTGGCAAGGGCTCCTTCGACGCCGTCGCCGTCCACACCGACACCGCCTGCAACATCCTGTCTCCCTACGAATACCTGCGCGGCCCCGACAACCGCATGATCACCGACTCGTTCCTGGCCTACCGCGAAGTCCACGCCGTGATGCTCGCCAACGGCGACGACAAGCCGATCTGGATGACCGAGCTCAGCTGGCGCACGACGAGCGCGGTCTGCTCGGAAGGCCACTGGGCCGGGCAGAAGGCCGGCGGCGTCTCCGACGAACAGCAGGCGACGTTCCTCAAGCAGGCCTACCACTGCCTCGACGAAGACTCCTACGTGCAGGTGGCGTTGTGGTTCCCGCTGCAGGACGAAGGCAACGTGACCTCGGGCCTCGAGCGCGAAGACGGCTCGCACAAGCCCTCCTACGCCGCGATGAAGCAGTACGCCCACGACGGCGATCAGCTGACCGAACCCTGTGGGGTGTTCACGGGACCGAAGATCGAAATCGGCTCGCCGTCTGACCGGATCTCCTACTCGGGGCCGCTGCCGATCCACGTCTGGGCGCGCAGCGGCAACGGCGTGTTCCGGATCACGCTGAGGGTCGACGGCCACCTGATCCGCAACTACGACGGCGCCGACTACCCGAAGGTGCTCTCCGGCGAAATCGAATGGCAGGGCGCCAAGCACATCTCCTTCGGGCGCCACGTGCTGACGTTCCTCGCCTATGACCGGGAGCGCAACGTCTCCGAAAAGAGCATCCTGATCTTCCACGAGCCCTCGGGCCACAGCACGCACAGCGGCCGCCGCTCGCGCGTGCACCGCCACGCCAAGCGTCATCGCCGCCGCCACGGCTAGCTGTTCTGCCCACGGACTTAGTGAACGCGGCTGGTGGGTGGGCGGTCGCTGAGCGAGGTGTGGGGCCTTCGCCGGTTGTAGTAGCGGAGGAAGGATGGCAGGGCGCGGTTGCGTTCGGTTGAGCTGGTCCAGGTTCGTGCGTGTGCCCACTCTTGGTCGAGGGTGCGAATAAACCGCTCGGCCTTGCCGTTCCAGCGCGGTGTACGGGGCGGGGTGAGGATGTGGCGCGCGCCGAGTTGTGCGAGCGCGGCCTTGAAGTCGCGGCTGTTGCGGTAAGCCAGCGCGTTGTCGGTCATCACGGCCTGGACAGGGCCGGCGCCCTGCTCCCGCATCCAGCTGGCGGCGCGAAGGAGCACGCCGGCTGCGACCTGTCCGCGGTCGTAACGGTGCACCTCGACATAGGCCAGGCGCGAGTGATCGTCGATCACGACATGCGCGAACTGCAAGCGCCGGGTACCCGCCGCGACACGCTGCTGGCGTGAGCGATCACCATGCGCCCAGTGGCCTGGCTCGCTGAAGACCGGCAACTGCTTGGCGTCCATGTGCAGCAGCGCTCCGGGCTCTGACCACTCATAGCGGCGAACGGAACGCTGCGCAGGCGTGCGTCGCCTCTTGGAGCACCCATGGCGCTTGAGCACCTTCCAGATCGTTGAGCGTCGATAGCCGACGATCCCTGCCAGTCGGGCAGGCCCTAGGTTCGTGCGCTCGCGAGCGAACAGAATCCGCTGCTCGATCTCCGGCGATAGCCCCCACGGACACGACCTCAGGACCGGCGGCAACGCCCGCAGGCACGCTCTCGAAGCCCGCTCCGCCTCACCCGCCTGCTCCCACCGATGCCACCACCGGTGCGCCGTCGCCGGCGAAACATTCAACGCTCGAGCCGCCGCCCTCAGCGACCAGCCCCGCTCGATCAACCGCACCAGCTCAAGACGACCGCCGAGTCCGAGCCTGCATCTACCGTCCTCCATGTCCGGGTCCTCCTCCTGCTGCGAGTTCTGGAAGACCCACAGCCTCAGGAGCGACCCGGACGCCCCCTCAACCGTTCACCAAGAGCGTGGGCAGAACAGCTAGCCGCACCGTGGCGAGCGCCGGACGCTAACCTGCGCGCTCGTGCGCGTGCTGCCCCAGCGACTCCAAGGCCTCGTGGCGATCGAGCCCGACGTGCACGGCGACGAGCGCGGCTTCTTCGTCGAGACCTTCCGCCGCAGCTGGTACGCCGAGGCGGGGATCCCCGAGCACGAGAGCTTCGTGCAGGACAACCACTCGCGCTCGGCGCGCGGCGTCGTGCGCGGGCTGCATTTCCAGGTCGGCGACGGCGTCGCCAAGCTCGTGCGTTGCGCGCGCGGGAAGATCCTCGACGTGGCGGTCGACCTGCGCGCCGGATCGCCCACGTACGGCGAGTGGGAGGGAGTGGAGCTCGACGAGCAGAGCATGCGCGAGCTGTACGTCCCGGTGGGGTTCGCCCATGGGTTCTGCGTGCTCAGCGACGTCGCCGACGTGCTCTACAAGCAGACCGCCTACTACGACCAGGCAGTCGAACGCGGGATCGCCTACGACGATCCCGACATCGGCGTCGGCTGGCCGCTGCCGGCCGGCGAGCTGATCGTCTCAGAGCGCGACGCCGCGGCTCCGAGGCTGGCCGAGATCGCGGCCGAACTGCCGTTCCGGTGGCATCCTTAGGCGCATGAGCCCCGCGATCGAGCGCCTGCGTGAGCGAACGAACGGCTGGACGGTCACGCCCGCCCAGTTCGTGCTCGTCGCGGAGGTCGCGCTCGGCGCGCTGACGCTGATCGTGATGACCGGCGCGGCCGTGCGGCTGACCGGCTCGGGCCTCGGGTGCCCGACCTGGCCGAAGTGCTACGGCAACGTGTACCCGCCGCTGAACACGCACGCGGTGATCGAGTTCTCAAACCGCGTCGTGACGGTGCCGGTTTGCATCGCGGCGGGCGCGGCCTGGGTCGCGGCGCTGCGCCGGCGGCCCTATCGGCGCGATCTGGTGTGGCTGGGCGGGCTGCTGCCGCTCGGCGTGGTCGGGCAGGCGGTGCTCGGCGGATTCACGGTCAAGGGCGCGCTCGACTACGGCTGGGTGATGGGCCACTTCGCGCTCTCGATGCTGATCCTGCTGGCGGGCGTGGTGCTCGTGTGGCGCGCGAAGTACGGCCCGGAGCCCGACGAGCCTCGAGAGCCCGTGCAGGAGACCCCACGCGATCGGGTGCTCGCCCGCGCGCTCGGCGGCCTGACCGTGTGGGGCGCGCTCACGATCTTCGCCGGCACGGCCGCGACCGCCGCCGGGCCGCACGCCGGCGGCTCGCCCGGTCAGAAGATCAACCGCCTCTCCTTCGACGGGCGCGGGACGATGGACTTCGTGATCCACCGCCACGGCGAGATCGCGCTCGTGTTCGGCCTGGTCGCGGTCGCGATCTGGTGGCTCGCGCGCCGGCGCGGGGCCGGCCCGCGCGTGCAGCGGCCGCTGACGGCGCTGTGCTGGCTGCTCGCGCTGCAGGGCGCGGTGGGCCTCGACCAGTACAAGACGCACCTCCCGACAGAGCTCGTGTGGGTGCACGTGTCGCTGGCCGCGATCGCCTGGCTGACGACGCTGTGGGCGGCCTGCGCGGCCGGCGTGCTGGCCGGTCCGGCGCGCGAGGCGGCCCCGGCGGCGCGCGCGGAGGGCTCGCTGCGCGGTGCGACGCCGCTCGAGTTCCCCGGAAATTAGGCGTTTCGCACGCCGGAAACCCCGTGTTTTCGGGTTCCGTCGTCCGAATGAGTGGTTAGCCTCCGGCCAAAGACACTCGAGAAGGGAGTGGCATGACCAAGAACGAGCTAGCTGAGCAGGTCGCTTCACGCACCGGATTGGCGGGCAGCCAGGCACGCCAGGCGGTGGAGGCGGCGCTCGACTCGATCTCCGACGAGCTCGCCGGCGGGGGTGAGGTCGCGCTTGCCGGCTTTGGCAAGTTCAGCGTCAGCCAGCGGGCTGCCCGCTCCGGGCGCAACCCCGCCACAGGCGCGACGATCCAGATCGCGGCGTCGAAGGCGGCGAAATTCTCCGCCGCAAGCGCACTCAAGAAGCGCCTGAACCCCTGAGCGCCGGAAACGCAGCCGGCCACCGCGGGGCGGCTGCAGGCCCCGCCGCACGGCGCCGTGCGGCGGGGTTGTTGTGCTGAAAGCCAGCCTCGTCGCGCGCGCCGAACCGGCCGTTCGGGTCCGGGAGGGCCGGGTCCCGCGGCGTCGCGCGGATCTCTAAGAATCCTTACCACTCGGTAACCACCTGTTAAGCCTCGCGCGGGAAGGTTCGGAACGACCCCTCCCCCTTCGACGATCGGCGGTCCCCGATGGCATCTGTCGAGAACGTGACCAGGCTGACCGCGCGGCGATACTCCTCGCTGGCGGATTTCTACAACGACGATCCCGAGCGGCTCGGATCACGCGAGTTGGACATCGGGCTGTGGTGGCGCGAGCGGCGCGACGGCCCGCTGCACCGCGCCGCGTGGGTGCTCGCCACCGGTGAGCTTTACCTGGCGCGGCTCGGGCCCGCCAGCGAAGGCGGCGGCAGCGTCGAGGTCCTGGCGCGCGTGCACCGCCGCGAGCGCCTCGAGCGCGATCTGCTCGGCTGGCGCGAGCAGTGCGGACGCCCGAGCTCGCTGCTCTGGCTGCGCGAGCGGGCGGCCAAGCTGCGCGGGCGCCAGCGCGAGCGCCGGCCGGCGCTGAAGCTCGGCACGGGCCCCGCGCTACTCGTATAGACGTCCAGAAAGCGCCCAGCGGCGCGTGAGCGGCGCCCGGATCGGGTGTCCGTAGGGGTGACCGATCAACGACGGCCGCTCCCAGGCGGGGCGGCCCAAGGAGGTTGCCTGATGAGACGCATCCTGCTCACGGCGTTCGCATCCTCGCTGCTGGCGCTCGCCGCGCCGGTGGCCGCTTCGGCCCACCACTCCCACCACCACGCCCGGCGCGCACGCGCGCACCACCGCCACCACGCGCATACGGTGACCTTCGCTCCGGCGGCGCGGCCGAGCACCACCACGGCGCCGAGCAGCGAAACCCCGCCCAGCGGGGGCGAAGCAGCGGGCACGATCGCCTCCTACGAAGGCGGCGTGCTGACGATCACGCTGGCCGACAAATCGACCGTGTCCGGCAAGGTCACGGAAATGACCCGCATCGACTGCGGCTGTCCCGGCCACGAAGGCTCCCTCGAAGGCTCCTCCGGCCCGCCGTGGCAGCAGGGAGGAGACGGGTCGGGTGACTACGGCCAGGGCGGCACCGGTGACGACTACCACTCCTACCCGGCGCCGGAAGGCGGCGACGGCAGCTGCGGAACCGCGGCGCTCCTACCGGGTGCGGTCGTCAAGGAGGCCGAGCTGCGCCTCGGCGGCGAAGGCGCGGTCTGGGAGTCCGTCGAGCTCGCGCAGCACTCCTAGCCCGCACGCGCGGGCAGAACGGGTGCGGGGGCCGGCGCGCGCGCCGGCCCCTCAGCCGTCCGCGCGCGAGCGCTCGTAGCGCGCCAGCCCGTCGTCCGGGATCGGCTCCCAGAGCACGGCGGACGAGAGGAACTGGCGGTACTGAGGGCGGATGCCGGGGTCTGACTCGAGCGCGCCGAGGCGCACCGCCACCGAGGGGTCGCTGAGCGGGTGCCCGCTGAAGAGCGCCGAGCCGCAGATGCCGCAGAACACCTTCGGCACGCCCTCCGGCGGCTGGTAGGAGACGAGCCGCTCCGCCCCGCTCAGGAGCGTGAAGCCCTCCTGCGGCACGCGGGCGTTGGCGGAGGAGCCGGTGCCGGTGCGGTGCTGGCAGTGTGTGCAGTGGCAGTAGCCGGCCGACTCGAACGGCGCCGTGATCTCGAAGGTGACCTCGCCGCACAGGCAGCGGCCGCGCACCGGCGCCTGGGGAGAGGGCTGCGGGGGCGATTCGGCCATCGCGGCCATCTTATGGGCGCTGCACCCACTACTCTCCCCGGTGGGGATGTCCTGGTCTCGCGTCACGTCGGGGTGTCGCAGGCGGCCGCAGCGGCGGCGCGCCGCGCGCTGCGCGCGGCCGGGAGAGCCCGCATGATCTCGCGCCTGCACGCTGTGCGGCTGGGGGGCGAGGAGGACGCGCGCCTGCTCGAGCGCGTCCGCCAGGGCGACGAGCGCGCGTTCGAGCTGATCGTGCGCCGCCACCGCCGCGTGCTGATCTCCAACTGCCGCCGCCTCGGCCTCTCCGAGGGCCGCGCCGAGGACGCGGTCCAGCAGTCGCTGCTGAGCGCCTGGCTCGCGCTGCGCCGCGGCGATCAGGTTCGCGAGCTGCGGCCGTGGCTGGCGCGGATCGCTCACAACCAGGCGGTCAACGTGCTGCGCGCGCAGGCGGGCGGTCCGGGCGAGCCGCTCGAGGAGGCGCTCGCGGCTCCGGTGCTGGGCCGCGCGGCCGACCCGCACGAGCGGCTCGCGTTTCGCCAGGCGCTGGCCGACGTCGCGGCGCTGCCCGAGATGCAGCGCGAGGCGCTGCTGCTGAGCGCGGTCGACGGGCTCTCCTACGAGGAGGTCGCCGGTCGCCTCGGCGTCAGCCCCGGCGCGGTGCGGGGGCTGCTGCATCGCGCCCGCAGCACGCTTCGCGCGGCGGCCGCCGCGCTGACGCCGGCGCCGCTCGAGCGGATCATCGCCGGCTCGGTGCGCCGCGGCGCCGCACCGGCCGGGCGGCTGCTCGAAGCCGCCGCCCCGGGCGGGGCGAGCGGGACCGGGACGCTCGTGCGCGGGGCGGCCACGGCGGCCACGGCGCTCGCGCTGGTGGCAGGCGTGACGGTCGGGCCGCTGCACAGGCTGGTGGGCGGCTCCGCTCATCGCCGCGACGGCGCGCACGGGCGCGTCGCGGCGCGCGGCACGGGCATGGCGCGCGCACCTGTCGAGCTCGCCGCGACGACCGCGGGCGGGTCACGCTCCTCCTCGGCGGGCGCTCGGCCCTCGACGCCCGCGGGCGCCGGGGGTGCCCAGGCGGTCACCCGGCTCGTGCCCGGGCAGACGACCAGCGGCGCGCCTGCGTCAGGCTCGACCCCGGCGGGCGGCCGCCGGTCCACGGGCGGGTCGCACGGGAGCTCCGAACCGGCCGAAAAGCAGACGCAGACGGAAGCGGCCTCGCCCGTGGTCCAGGCGAGCACCGCGGCGTCGAGCCCGTCGAGCGGATCGGGCGGCGGTGGACAGGTCACCACGGCGGTCGGCGAAACCCCCCCGCCCGAAACGACGCAGCCGAGCGGGCCCGAAAAACCGGGAGAGCACGAGGACGGCCACGAAACCGAATCGGGCGGATCTGAGGACGGCAGCGGGGGCTCCCACGAAGCCCCGGCGGGCGGGGCGGAAACCCCCCCGACCGAAACGACGAAAACGCGCGACAACTAGCGCGCCCGAGCGGCGCTCAGGCGCGCAGCGGGCGGGCCGGGTTGCCCACCACAGTCGTGCCGGCGGCGACGTGTCGAGAGCCGAGCGCCAGGCAGCGGCCCTTACGGCACTCACGACGCCCCTGAGCCGCAAGCGCTACCCATCCGGGGAACTTCGCAAGCAGCTCGAGGACGCAGGCAGCGTGGCGCGCCGCGTGGGTCCGCTACGTGCTGAGAGTCGAGGGCCAAGCCTGACAAGGACGCACCGACCGAAGTGTGCTTCGCACACGAGGGAGGGAGGACGCAGTCAGGCGCCGGCCATCGGCTCTCAGCCGCAGCCGGTGTTGTTGCCGCAGGATGAGCACGTGTAGCAGGAACCCGTCCGTTGCATCATCCCGCCGCACTGACTGCACGCGGGGCCGAGGTCGAGGCCCTGGAGGCGGGCCGGGACGACGGGCGGCGTGTCGGTCAACGCGACGACCGGCGGGGCCGGACGGCCGGCCGGGGCGACGGGGTCATCGCCGGCGGGACCGGCCGTGTCGCCCTCGTAGGCGAGCGCGTCCTCGGCGGCTTTGCGCGCGCGGACCTCGGGCGTGAGGATCCCGAGCTCCTCCTGCGCGTCGGCGTCGAGGAAGCGCGAGGCCAGCCAGCGCATGATGTAGTCGGGCATCGACTTCGCGAACGGGATCTCCGGGTTGCCGGTGATGCCCTCGGGCTCGAAGCGCATGTAGCTGAACTTCTGCACGAGCGTTTCGAGCGGGACGCCGTACTGCAGCGCGATCGAGATCGCCGTCGCGAACGAGTTCATCATCCCGCGCAGCGTCGAGCCCTCCTTGCCGATGTCGGTCAGGAAGATCTCGCCGACCGACCCGTCCTCGTACATGCCGGCGGTGATGTAGCCCTCGTGCCCGCCGATCGAGAACTTGTGCGTGATCGACTGGCGCTCGCGCGGCATCCGCTTGCGGCGCGGCCCGGCCTCGGCGAGCGCCTTGGCGACGGCCTGCTCGATGCGCTCGTCGACGGTTCCGGAGGCGTCCTGCTCGTCCTTGGCGTCGGTGCGCAGCGCCTGCGCGGTCTTCGAGCCGTCGCGGTAGATCGCGAGCGCCTTGACGCCCTCGCGCCACGCCTGGATGTAGGCGTCGGCGATGTCCTCGACGGTCGACTCCTGCGGCATGTTGACGGTCTTCGAGATCGCGCCGGAGATGAACGGCTGCACCGCGCCCATCATGCGGATGTGGCCCATGTGGCTGATCGCCCGCTCGCCGACTGCGACGTCGAACACGGGCAGGTGCTCCTCGGCCAGCCCGGGCGCGCCGACGATCGTGCCGTGCTCGGCCAGGTGCGCCTCGATCTGCTCGACCTGGGGCTCTGAGTAGCCGAGCGTCGCGAGCGCGAGCGGCACGGTGCGGTTGACGATCGTCATCTGCCCGCCGCCGACCAGCTCCTTGAACTTGACGAGCGAGAAGTCGGGCTCGACGCCGGTCGTGTCGCAGTCCATCAGGAACGAGATCGTCCCGGTCGGCGCGAGCACGGTCGCCTGGGCGTTGCGGTAGCCGAGGCGTTCGCCGAGCTCGACGGCCTCGTCCCACGAGCGCCGCGCCGCCGCCAGCAGCTCGTCGTCCGGGCAGCGCTCGTCGATCGCGACGGCCGCGTCGCGGTGCTTGCGCATCACGCTGTTGTGCGCCTCGCGGTTCTCCGCGTAGCGGTCATACGGGCCGAGCGCGCCGGCGACCTCGGCCGAGCGACGGTAGGCGCGGCCGGTCATCAGCGAGGTGATCGCGGCGGCTGCCGCGCGACCCTCGTCGGAGTCGTAGGGCATGCCGTTGCTCATCAGGTAGGCGCCGAGGTTCGCGTAGCCGAGGCCGAGCTGGCGGAACGCGCGCGCGTTGACGCCGATCTCCTCGGTCGGGTAGCTCGAGGGGCCGACGATGATCTCCTGCGCGAGCAGCACCACGTCGACCACGTGCTCGAAGGTCTCGACGTCGAGCGTGCCATCGGGGCGGCGGAACTTCATCAGGTTCAGTGAGGCCAGGTTGCAGGCCGAGTCGTCGACGTGCATGTACTCGCTGCACGGGTTCGACGCGTTGATGCGGCCGCTCTCCGGGCACGTGTGCCAGTCGTTGATCGTCGTGTCGTACTGCACGCCCGGGTCCGCGCAGCGCCAGGCGGCTTCGGCTATCTCCTGCATCAGCTGGCGGGCGGGGATCGTCTTGAGCGTCTTGCCCGTGGTGCGCGCCGTCAGCTCCCAGTCGCGGTCCTCCTCGACGGCGCGCATGAACTCGTCGCTGATGCGGACCGAGTTGTTGGCGTTCTGGTACTGGATCGAGAAGAAGCCCTCGCCGTCGATCGACATGTCGAAGCCGGCGTCGCGCAGCGCCTGCGCCTTGTCCTCCTCGCGCGCCTTGCACCAGATGAACGACTCGATGTCGGGGTGGTCGACGTCGAGCACGACCATCTTCGCCGCGCGGCGGGTCTTGCCGCCGGACTTGATCGTGCCGGCCCAAGAGTCGGCGCCGCGCATGAACGAGACCGGGCCGGAGGCGGTCCCGCCCTTGGCCAGGTGCTCTTCGGAGCCGCGGATGTTCGACAGGTTGATGCCCGACCCGGAGCCGCCGCGGAAGATCATCCCCTCCTTGGTGTTCCAGTCGAGGATCGACTCCATCGTGTCCTTGACGCTGAGGATGAAGCAGGCGCTGCACTGCGGGTGCTCCTCGAAGCCGACGTTGAACCAGACGGGCGAGTTGAACGCCGCCATCTGGTGCAGCAGGATGTGGGTCAGCTCGTGGTTGAACGTGGTGGCGTCGTCTTCGGAGGCGAAGTAGCCGCCGCTGCGCCCCCAGCCCGTGATCGTCCCCGCGACGCGGCTGATCATCTCCTTGACCGAGTGCTCGCGAGTCGGCGCCCCGAGCTGGCCGCGGAAGTACTTCTGGGCCACGATGTTGGTCGCGTTCTGCGACCAGCTCTTCGGGAACTCGACGTCGCGCTGCTCGAAGGCGACGTGGTCGCCGTGCCCGATGCGGGCGTCTCGTCGCTCCCACTCCACAGACTCGAATGGATGGGTCCCGGGCGTCGTGAACAGGCGTCTGATCGGCAGCGCCTTGCCGGGGGCCGTCTCCGTGGAGATCGTGGGGTGCGGAGCTTCGTTCATCGGACCTTCCTCCTCTGCTGCGCCTGCGTGGGACCGACCCACAGAGTGCTCTTGTCGGGTCGACCATCGTCGCGCTCGGACCGGACGGAAACGAGGGCGCGCAGGGGGCTCGAACCACCCCTCATTTTAGTCGTCCCGGCGCGCCGATCCGGGGCCGCGAAGGCGCTCGATGCGGGCCTTTTACAGGCGCTTTCCCGCACCGTGCGGGAGAGCGCGAGAGCCGCACCCTGCGAGCTTCGCGCTAATGGCCGAGCCGCAGCCAGTCGGCGAATTCCGCCCACGTTGCGGAGGCGCGGTACTGGGCCTCCGCCAGCGAGTGGCGCAGCGAGAGCAGCCAGTGCGGCTCGAGCGCGGAGAAGCGGAACAGCGCCCATGCGAGGCACGCGAGGGCGAGCACCGCCGCGAGCGCCGCGAGCGCGATCGCCCAGCCGGCCGGGCCGCCGGATGAGTGGTGGCTGCCCTGCGGGGTGACCGTCACGGTCGTGACGGTGCTCGAGGGAGCGGTGCTCGCCGGAGTGGTCGCCGGCGGAGCGGCGGTCGCCGGCGTCGTTGCGGCGGGCGCGGTGGCCCCCGGCGTCGTCGCGGCGGTCGTCGGCGAGCCGGCGAGCGCGCTGCTCGGCGCCGCCAGCAGCGCGAGCGCGGCGAGGAGCGCGGCGGGGCGGGGGCGAGAGCTCGGCTTCATGGTCATCAGGCTAGCCGCGCCCGAGGCGGTCCAGCAGATCCCCGATCGCGAGCAGGGCCGCGTCGAGCACCTGCTCGGGCGCCGCGGTCGCGTCGATCACGCGGATGCGCTCGGGCTCGGCGCGGGCCAGGCGCAGGTAGGCGTCGGCGACGGAGCGGAAGAAGCCGTCGCCTTCCAGCTCGAGTCGGTCGGGGGCGCGACCGGCCGCGCGCAGCCGTTCGCGGCCGACCGCGGGCGGGACGTCGAGCAGCAGGGTGCGGTCGGGCTCCACCTCGCCGGCGGCGAACGCGTTGATCGCGCGGACCTCCTCGACCCCCAGGCCGCGGGCGGCGCCCTGATAGGCGAGCGAGGAGTCGATGAAGCGGTCGAGCAACAGCAGCGCGCCGTCCTGCAGGCCGGGACCGACGAGCTCCTCGACCAGCTGTGCGCGGGCGGCGGCGTAGAGCAGCGCCTCGGCGCGCGGGGCGACGTGCAGGGTGGGCTCTTTGACGAGCGCGCGGATGCGCTCGGAGACGGCCACGCCGCCAGGCTCGCGGACGAGCTCGACCTCGATGCCGCGCGCGGCCAGACGCTCGCGCAGGCCGGCGGCGAGAGTGCTCTTGCCGGCCCCGTCGAGGCCCTCGATCGTGATCAGGACGCCGCGCGGCACCTGGCGCACGCTACCGGTAGCGGCCCCGCTCGGACGCGGCTCTAGGATGCGCCCGATGGGGGCATCGCAGATCGAGAGCGTCCCGGCGCTCGAGTCCCACCCGCACGCGCGCGGCAGTGCTCGGCCCCGCGCTGGCGGGGGCGATCCCGCCTTCGCACGCGTATCTGTTCCACGGCCCGGCCGGCGCGGGCAAGGCGGCGACGGCGCGCGCGTTCGCGGCGGCGCTGCTCGCGGAGGGCGCGGCCGATCCGGAGACGGTCGCCGAACGGGTCGCGCGCGACGCGCACCCGGACCTGACGTGGGTGCGCCCGTCGGGCGCGGCGGAGATGCTGGTCGCGGACATCGAGGAGCCGGTCGTGGCGGCCGCGACCCGGACGCCGTTCGAGTCGAGCCGGCGCGTGTTCGTGATCGAGTCTGCCGAGACGATGAACGACCAGGCGGCCAACCGGCTGCTGAAGACGCTCGAGGAGCCGCCGCGCTTCGTGCACGTCGTGCTGCTGACCGAGCGCGTGCAGGATGTGCTGCCGACGATCGTCTCGCGCTGCCAGCGGGTGCGCTTCGACGCGCCGCCGCCCGAGCTGATCGAGCGCGGGCTGCTCGCCGCCGTGCCGGTGGAGGCGGAGACCGCGCGCGCGTGCGCGCGCCTGGCGCTCGGGCGACGCGACGCTGGCACGGCGGCTGGCCGAGGAGGAGGGCGCGAAGCTGCGCGCCGGCGCGGAGCGGTTCGCGCGCGCGGCGCTCGCCGGCGAGACAGAGGGGCGCCCGTGGACGGAGCTGCTGGCGGCTGCGATGGGCGCGGGCGAGCGCGCCGGCGAGGACGCCGCCGAGCGCCTCGAGCAGGAGCTCGAGCTCCTGCCCTCGAAGGAGCGCCGCCGCCACGAGCGCGAAGGGACCGAGGCACGGCGCCGCGGCGAGCGCCGCGCGCGCACGGCGACGCTCGACCTCGGGCTGCGGCTCGCCGAGCTGTGGATGCGCGACGCGCTGTGCGTGGCGGCCGGGGCGCCCGAGCTGATCCACGCCGTGGACCGGCGCGAGCAGCTCGAACAGGACGCGGCGGCGAGCGACCGCCAGCGCTCGCGCGGGCCGCGGAGATGATCGCCGCGGCGCGGCTCAGCTTGGCAGTGAACGTGAACGAGGAGCTCGCGCTCGAGGCGCTCGCCTACGGGATCCAGGCGCTCTGAGCGGGCAGCGTGCCCGCGAGCAACGACGGCGCCGGAGCAGGCGTCGCGGCTCTCGGCCCGCGATCGGGCCGAGGTTCGGCTCGATCCCGTAGGTCTCGAACGCCATGAAGCTGTGGAACTGGCGGTTCTCCGGCCCGTGGAAGTCGGCTGAGCCGGTCGTGAGCATGCCGAGCTCGGCGGCGCGCTCCGCGAGCAGGTGCGTCTGCGGCCCGTCGTGGGTGATGTAGAACGCCTCGACGCCGTCGATCCCGAGCGCGTGGAAGCGTCCGAGGGTCGCGAGCACCTCGTCGGGGTCTTCGATGTCCCAGAACGGGTGCGCCCACACAGCGACGCCGCCGGCTTCGTGGATCGCTTCGATCGCCTGCGCGACGGTCGGCGTCTCGCGCAGGCGGAAGGCGGGCCGGCCCTCGATCAGGTATCCGCGGATCAGCGAGCCGATGTCGTCGATGTTCTCCTCGCGCAGGCGCTCGGCGTTGGCCTCGGGGCGCAGCACGGCGCCCGCGAGGTGAGGCCGGCCGATCGGTTTGCCGGCCTCGATGCGTTCGCGGATCTCGGCTTCGTCGAGCTCGAAGCCGACCTCGCGCAGCGCGTCGCGCATGCGCAACGTCCGCTTCTCGCGGTCGGCCAGGAACTCCTCGAGCTGCGCCGACATCGCGGGGCCGGCGTGGTCGATGCCGTAGCCGAGGATGTGCAGTTCGCGCCGTGTGTGGCCGGCCGGCGGCTCGGGCGCGCCGTCGTCGACGGCCGAGATCTCGACCGCGGGCACGATCCGCACGCCGAGGCGCTCGCCGGCCTCGATCGCCTCTGCCACCCCGCCGACGGTGTCGTGGTCTGAGAGCGCGAGGAGCTCGACGCCCGCGTCGGCCGCGCGCGCAACGACCTCGGCCGGCGCGAGCACGCCGTCGGAGCTCGTGGAGTGCGACTGCAGGTCGAAGCGGAGCGCCACGGCCCGGGAGCGTATGCGAACTGGCTCGACGATGGACCCCAGTGTCCTGAGTCAGGAGTTCGACGGCGTTTCCGGGCGCCTGCCCGCGCCTGACGCCCACCGGCGTCCCCTCACGTACCACCTGCACGCACGGGGACGCCGTCGAACGTCAGTCACGCCCATCCGCCCGGCAAACACGACGCCCGACCTCTGACTCAGGACACTAGACGGCGGTTTCGCCGGCCGGCAGGCCCGCGCCGAGCTCGGTCAGCCGGCGGACGCGGCAGTCGACCGCGTGGCGCAGCCGGCGCACCGCGGCGTGGTAGCGGCGGGCCTTCTCGACCAGCACCGCGCTGCAGCGCTCATCGCGCGGGTCGAGCTCGGCGGCGGCCGCGTCGGTCTCGGCCGCGCGCAGCCCGGCTTCGAGCCACAGCACCTCGAGATAGGCGATCGCGGGGCCGATCTCGTCGGGGTCGAGCACCGGCGGGTGCTCGAGCGCGCGCAGCGCCGGGATCACGCAGGAGAGCAGCCAGTGCTGCTCGGCGTGGGCGCGCAGCAGCAGGCATATGTCGGGGGGATGGGTGGCTTGGGCGGGGTCTGCCATGTTCGGATGACCGGAATCACGGTCTGTGCAGGGGGTGGATGCGGTGTGCTTGTGGATTCGACAGCGGGGGGTTGCTGCTTAGGGAAAAAGCACCCCCACTACACGTCTTTCCGGGCGCTCGCGACCAGTGCGGGATCGGGCTCAAGAGCGCGCCGCCGGGGCGCCGATGTAGAGGGGGAGACAGGTATGACGAAGCTCGTGCTCGAGAAAGATCCGACAGGCCGCACACCGGGGCAGTACGCGCGCGCGACGGTGCGCCGGCTGCGGATGCGCACGCTCGTGGTGCTCGGCGTGCTGGCGGTCGCGACCGCGCTGCTGGGACGCACGTTCGGCCTGCGCGACGAGCGCTTCCTGGCCGCCGAGGTCGCGCTGCTCGTGAGCATGTTCGTGATCACGCGCTACGTGCTGCCGCTGCTGGAGCGTCGCGACCGGGGCGCGCTCGCCGAGGAGCACGTCGGCGGGCTGCTGGATGCGCTGCCGCGCGAGCGCTGGCGGGTGATCCACGACGCGAGCCTCGGGCGCGGGAACGTGGACCACATCGCGATCGGCCCGCCGGGCGTGTTCACGATCGAGACGAAGAGCCACCCGGGCCCCGTGCGGGTCGGGCGCGTGCACGGCGCGACGCTCGCGCAGGCGCAGGCGCAGGGCAAGGCGATCGGGTGGGTCACGGGCGCCGAGGTCGAGCCGCTGATCGTCTACAGCCGCGCGTGGGTCGACCGGCCCGGCGGGCGGCGCAAGGGCGTGCGCGTGCTCCCCGCCCGCATGCTGCTCGGCTATCTGGAGAAGCAGCCGCGGCGACTCAGTGAGGATGAGGTCGACCAGGCGCACCGGCTGCTGGCCGAGGCGCTGATGGCCCAGCGACCGCGCCCGCGGCTGCTGAGTGACCGCTGGGGGATCCTGCGCCAGGGCGATGGCCCGGCCGCGCGCCGCACTGCACGGCGCGGCGCGGACGACGCGCCTGCGAGAGGCGAGCGCTGAGGGCGCGGCCGCGTGCGCGGCCGGGCGCTAGCGTGTGATGCATGGCGGTGGTGGAGCGAGCGGCGGTCGCTGAGGGCGGGAGCCGCGAGGAGGGCCCGCGGCGCGGGCTGCCGCCGGGGCCGCGCGCGCCGGCGATCCTGCAGACGCTCGCGTGGACGCTCGCACCGAGCTGGTTCCTCGACCGCTGCACCGAGCGGCTCGGCGAGATGTTCACGATCACGTTCGCGCCGAGCGGCATCAGGTTCGTGCTGGTGAGCGACCCGGCGGCGGTGAAGGAGATCTTCACGGCGCCGGCCGAGCTCGCCCCGTCGGCGGCCGGGAGCTCGCCGGTGCGCCCGGTGATGGGCGAGCACTCGGTCGTGGTGCTGACGGGGCCCGAGCACATGCGCCAGCGCAAGCTGCTGCTGCCCCCGTTCCACGGCGAGCGGATGCGCGAGTACGAAGAGGTGATCGTGGCCGCGACGCGCGCGGACATCGCGGGGTGGCCGATCGGCGAGCCGATGAGACTGCAGGCGCGCACGCGGGCGATCACGCTCGAGGTGATCCTGCGGGCGGTGTTCGGTGTCGACGCCGAGCGCCTCGCGGGTCTGCGGGCGGCGATCGGCGAACTGCTCGCGCCGGTGGGCCTCTTGACGATCCTGCGGATCGCGCTGCGGCGACCGACCTACGAGCGCCCGACGGGGGCGTTCGGACGGGCGCTCGACGCGCTCGATGAGCTGATCTACGAGGAGATCGCGCGGCGCCGGGAGGTGAGCGACCTCGAGCAGCGCAAGGACATCCTGTCGCTGCTGCTGCTCGCGCGCGATGAGGACGGCGAGCCGATGACCGACCTCGAGCTGCGCGACGAGCTCGTGACGCTGCTGCTGGCAGGGCACGAGACGACCGCGACGGCGGTCGCCTGGGCGGTCGAGCGGCTCGTGCGCCATCCCGAGAAGCTGGCGAAGCTGCAGGCGGAGATCGACGCGGGCGGGGAGGATTACCTAACTGCGGTCGTGCACGAGACGCTGCGGGTGCGCCCGGTGGTGCCGATCGTCGCGCGGCACCTGCCGCAGGGGATGGTGGTGGGCGGCTGGGACCTGCCGCCGGGGACGACGGTCGCGCCGGCGATCTTCCTGGCGAACCGCAACCCGCGCGTGTACGAGCGCGCGCACGAGTTCGTGCCCGAGCGCTACCTCGACGGCGCGCCGGACACGTTCGCGTGGATTCCGTTCGGGGGCGGGATCCGGCGCTGCATCGGGGCCTCGTTCGCGCTGCTCGAGATGAAGCTGATCCTGCGCACGGTGCTCTCCGAGCTCGAACCGGAGCTGCCGAGCGGGTGGCGCGCCCGGCTCGGCGGCGTGCGCCGCAGCGGCGAGATGATCCGCCGCCGCGCGATCACCCTCGTGCCCGTGGCGGGCGCGCAGGTGGTGTGGCGCAGAAGGAGCGCGGGGAGGGGTTGAGATGGGCCGCCTCCCGGCGGCCGGGATGGGTTCGCGTGCGGCGGGACCGGCGGCGCCGGCGAAGGGACCTCGAGAGCGACCTCCGCGGCGCTAGGTAGCGTCAGGGAGATGAGCGTCACCGCGACCCCCGAGCAGCTGCTGGCCCGTTTCGGGCTGCAGGAGTTCCGCCCGGGACAGCGCGAGGCGGTCGAGGCCGCGCTCGAGGGGCGCGACGCGCTGGTCGTGATGCCGACCGGCGGGGGCAAGTCTCTCTGCTATCAGCTGCCGGCGCTCGCGGACGTCGGCCTGGTGGTCGTCGTGAGCCCGCTGATCGCGCTGATGAGCGACCAGCTGCGGCGGCTGCAGGAGGGCGGCGTGCGCGCGGCGATGCTCGCCTCGGGGATGGCCGACGGGCACAACGAGTCGAGCCTGCGCGAGATCGAGGCGGGCGAGACGCAGCTGGTGCTGGCGGCGCCCGAGCGGTTCGCCTCGGCGGCCTTCCGGCGCGCGCTCGGCTCGCGCCGGGTGGGGCTGTTCGTCGTCGACGAGGCGCACTGCGTGGCGGAGTGGGGACACGACTTCCGCCCCGACTACCTGCGCCTCGGCGAGGCCATCTCATCGCTCGGCCGCCCGGCGGTGATGGCGGCGACCGCGACGGCGACGCCGCGCGTGGCGGCCGAGATCTCACAGCGCCTGGGGCTGAGAGACCCGGTGCAGGTGCGCTCCGGGTTCGATCGGCCCAACCTGACGTTCGATGTCGCGAGCGTCGAGGGCAAGGGCGCGGTGGCGCGCAAGCGCGCGGCGCTGATGCACGTGCTCGCGGGCTCCGCTGCGGTGCCGGCGATCGTCTACGCGGGGACGCGGCGCGACACCGAGGCGCTGTGCGAGGAGATCGCGGCGGCCGGGCGCTCGACGGTCGCCTACCACGCAGGCCTTGCGCCCGAGCGCCGCCGCGAGGCGCAGGAGGCCTTCATGTCCGGCGAGGCCGAGGTGGTCGTGGCGACGAACGCGTTCGGGATGGGAGTCGACAAGGCGGACGTCCGCACGGTCGCGCACTGGGCGCTGCCGACGAGCCTCGAGGCCTACTACCAGGAGGCCGGACGCGGCGGGCGCGACGGCCGCCAGGCGCGCGCGCTGCTGCTCTCCTCGCGCTCTGACCTCGGCCGGCTGATCCGCTTCATCAAAGAGCGCGAGACGAGCGTGCAGGACGTGCGCGCCTTCGTCGCGCGGCTGCGCGCGGGCGCCGGCGAGGACGGCGTAGCGGCGATCGCCCACGGCGCGCTGGGCGAGCGCGACCGGGTGCTGCTGTCGATCGCCGAGCGAGCGGGCGCCGTCGAGCTCGAGCCGGGCGGCGCGCAGGGGCTGCTGGCGCGGCTGACCGGTCAGGGCAGCCCGCGCCTCGCGTCGGCCGCGATCCGCGCGGCGCGCGACCGCGCATGGGAGTCCTACCGCTCGATCGAGCGCTACGGCTCAGACGGCGAGCGCTGCCGCCGCCGGCAGATCCTCGACCACTTCGGCGACGAGGAGGAGACGCGCGCGGAGGGGCGCTGCTGCGACGTGTGCGACCCCGATCCGGCGCTCGAGGCGGCGATGCTCGCGGCGCCGAGCGGGTCGCGGCGCCGGGCGCGCGGCGGCTCGGTGCGCGGGGCGGGCGCAGGCGGTCCGGCGGCCGTCGAGCCACCCTCGTTCGAGGTGCCCGAGGAGCAGTTCGAGGCGCTGCGGGTCTGGCGGATGGAGCGCTCGGAGGGCAAGCCGGCGTTCACGGTGGCGACCGATGCGACGCTGCGCGAGCTGCTGCACCGCCGCCCGCGGACCCGCGGCGAGCTGCTAGCTGTGCGCGGCGTGGGGCCGTCGTTCTGCGAGAAGCACGGCGAGTCGGTGGTGGCGCTACTCGACTCGCTCGGCTAGCTAGCATCCCTGCTGCGCCGACGTAGCTCAGCTGGTAGAGCACTTCACTCGTAATGAAGGGGTCGGGAGTTCGAGTCTCCCCGTCGGCTTCGCGAACCGCCTGCAAACGGCGGGTTGCGCGCTTTCTGGGCTGCTTCGGGAACAGAAGTTTGTCCCCAATTTGTCCCGAGACGTTCCGCCGGTCGGATTGGGAGGCATGCCTTCCTACCCCGCGCCGGCCCATCGGCCGACCGGTCACGTCTTCCGGCGCGACGGGAAGCGCGGCGGTGTCTGGTACGTCAAGTACCGGGTGCCCGACGGCCGCCAGGTCCAGCGGCGCCTCGGTCCGGCTTGGAGCGGCCGCGGCCGGCCACCGGTCGGCTATTTCACCAAGCGGCTGGCCGAGGACTGGCTGCGCGAGACGCTCGACCAAGCGCGTCGCGGCGAGCTCCCCGGGATGGTCCAGGCCGGCGCGACGGTCGCCGACGCTGCAGCCGAGTTCCTCAGGTACATCGAACTGGACCGTGAACGTAAGCCGTCCACGGGGCGGACAATGGAATCCCCGTCGCCCAGTCCTCGCGGGTATGGTTAGGCCGTTAGCACGACCAGGCACCGGCCGCTCTGGGCCGGTCAGGGGGCCCCAGGGGATTGGAAAGGGGAAGGGAGATGCAAGGCGCAGAATCGATCATCGTCGGCACTGACGGCACCGACACGGCCGAGCGCGCGGTGGACCGAGCTGGTGGCATCGGACGCGCCTTCGGCTCAACCGTCCACGTGCTGAGCGCCTACAGCGACGAGAAGACTCCGCTGGTGGGATCCGGGAAACAGGGTGACCGAGCCCACGCCCAACAGCACCTAGACCGAGCGCGAGAGCGACTGGCTGAGCAAGGCGTAGAGAGCGAGGCACACCTGACGAACCAAGAGCCTGGGCGAGCACTAGTGGCGCTTGCGCACGAGCAAGGCGCCCAAATGATCGTCGTGGGCAACCGAGGCATGACTGGCGCCAGGCGCGTTCTAGGCTCGGTGCCAAATTATGTCTCGCATCATGCGGATTGCGACGTGCTGATCGTCAGCACGAGGTAGTTTCCCAGCGAGGCGCTTCCGTTGGGACGATGCGCCGTGCGGGCGCTGTGTAGCCGGTCTTGATCAGGAGGCCTTGCTTCCGGTTTGATCCAACAGCGACACTCTCGCGAGCGAGCCCGCAGAGTTCTCCATTCGCGTGAAAGGGGCCGTCTCCTCCGAGCCGCCGCTGGCACCCGGATTGGACGAGCTCCGAGCGCGTCGGCCGGGCGCAGCGGGACGCTCGCTTCCTCCGGGGCAAAGCGGAAGTCTGGGGTCGTTCGAGCTGGGCTGTCGAACGTCGTCCAACTCAGGCGTCTCGCTGGCTCGGCGGCCGCGCCTGCTTTCCGCGCGTTCCGGGCCTCAGCTCGGGTTCGGCACGAATACCCCTCGCGGGGGCGAAAGCAGGGCATTCGTCTCGCGCCCACTGGGCGGCCTTGCGCCACCCTGGGAGTGGCGCCGCCGCTGACGCGGACGCGCTCGCAATTGGGGACGAAGCAGTAGCCAGCGACCCAAACGATGCGACGCGCTGGGACCGGACGAGGAGCAGTCGTCTGGCTGTGCGACCCAAGTGGGCGTGACGTATCGCGGTCGGAGAGGACAGCTAGCAGCTAGCCTGACCGAGCGTGGCCGTAGTCGTTTCCCCTCACCATCTCGATGAACGGGTGCCCGGCTTGCCCGTGGCGGGGCGCGCCTTGACCCCCGATCTTCCGGACGCCGACCTCGCCATACGTCTAGTCACTGTGTACACGGAAGTCGCGAATCTCGTCGCGATTAGCGCGGAGAGTGGTGCGCTGGTGACGGTCGTGGCGGCCGACTGCATGACTTCCCTCGGAGTTCTCGCCGGACTCCAGCGTTCAGGTCTGTCTCCGGGCGTCGTTTGGCTTGACGCACACGGTGACTTCAATACCCCCGCTACGACCCGATCTGGCTATCTCGGCGGGATGCCTCTCGCGGTCGCCGTTGGCCACGACGCACGCGATCTCGGTGCGGGTCTCGGCTTGACCGCCGTTGACGAGCGGTGCGTGCTTCTCGCGGGCGTGCGGGACCTCGACGTTGAGGAGGGCGAGCTGCTCGCTTCGAGCGCGGTGAAACGCGCATCGATCCCGGAGGTCGGCTCAGACACAATTCCGCCCGGCCCCATCTACCTGCATGTCGATGTCGACGTGATCGACCCAGACGTGGCCGGGGACCTTCTTTACCCGGTCGCGTCGGGTCCGAGCCTCGAGCAAGTCGCTGCGGCAATCGGACGCGTCCTCGACACCGGACAGGTCGTCGCCGTGGGCCTGGCCTGTACCTGGAAGGCGCAGGCGCTAGCCACGCCGAAAGTGCGTAGCGTCGTCGAGCGGCTCCGCTTACCCGTCGACTGAACGCTCAGAACAATCGCCGAGGAGGGGAGGCGCATCGCGCCCGCTCTCGCGGCTGAGCGAGCGTCTGAACTGCACGCCGGCGGCGCGAGCGCTACGAGCCCGGGTGACCGCTACACGTATGTCGCCCACGCGCAACCCCTGCCGGGACCGAATCACCGGACGGTATTCGGCTCTACAGAGCCAAACGGGCCTGCCAAGGGGCCTCTCGTAATGAAGGGGTCGGGAGTTCGAGTCTCCCCGTCGGCTTCGCGAACCGCCTGCAAAAGGCGGTGTTCGCGACCCCGGGAGGCTCGAGCTGGGCGCCGGCGGACGCACCCCTCGGCGCTCCGTCGTCCCGGGCCTGCTGGCGCTAAGGAGAGCCAGCTCGCGAGCTTCAACGGCAGCCTCGTCCGTGTGTCGAGACGCCGCAGGAGTTTCGCGTGTCCGTGCGAACCTTGTGGCAGCGCCCGGGACTCCGGAGAGCCTACTCATAGACCGGACGCCGCCAGCCGTTGTATCGACCAGGTCACGGGCGCGACCGAGCTCTGCAAGTCGCGCCCGCGACCCAGGTCGCCGTCTACACCGGGTCGGGGATAGGGATGTAAGGGCTAGAGCGGCGGTACCTGGTTGTTGACCTGGGTGCCGTGGTAAAGGTGGCTTTGCCGCCCGCATGTCCGCGGGAAGAAGAACTGGACGCTGTCACTGCGCACACCGTTGTAGCTCGCAAAGAGGGTGGCGCGCCCGACGGTGCCGACCTTGCATCGAGGGTCGCTGCTCGCGACCACGCGGACGTGGATCTTCATGATGTTCCCGGGAACCCCCCACATGACGGCGTAGTGGGAGTGGTAGTCGAGGTGGTGGGCAACGGTCATGGTGATCGACCGTGTCGGTCCGCCGGCGAACCGGCGTTCCTGGCAGATCACGCCCGACACGCTGTTCGCTTCAAGGTTGATTTCACCGTGGCCGCGGGCGAACGCTCCGGTCGCGTCGGGACCGGTTCCGGTATGGAACCCCCACGGCGGGATCCCGTAGACGATCGGAACGCTGCCACAGCCCGCTGAGTAGGCGTCAGCCCGGGTGTCGCCGCCCGCGATCGCGGCGAGAGCTCCGGCGGCTGCGGCGATGAGACCAAGCGTCCTCGGGTGTCGAAGCCGTGCAGTCATGCTTTGTACGGCTGGATCTTGATGTGGCTGCAGCCGAGCAGCGCCCAGTGTCGGTTCTGGGGAAGGGCGCGCATGACCAGCGTCTTGAGGCCGGCGCCGTTGCAGTGGATGGTCCCGTAGCCGTAGACGAGGGCGAGGTGGTCGTTGCCAGCGCCGGTCCAGATTTCGTTGTGGCCGTGGCTCGAGTAGATCCAATCCGCTCCGGCGCCGCCGTGGATGATGTCGTGCTCTGATTCGGACTGGCCGGAGGGCTGGTAGTCGCCCCACAGCACGTCGCCCTTGTTGCCGGCCCAGATAGTGTCGTTGCCGTAACCGCCGAGCAGCCAGTTGTGCGCGTTGCGCGCGCCGACCAACGTGTGCGAGCGGCCGTACGTGCCCTTGTCCATCTTCAGGCATTCCTCGGGCGGCCAGCCCGCATGACTGGCGATCGCCAGGCGAGCGAGCGGGACGCGCGCACTTGCGGCGGAGGACGGGCAGGAGGCGACGTAGAGTCCTTTGTCGAGCGGGTTGGCGTGGTGGCGTTTGCGCTTCGGCGGCGAGGATGTCTTGTGTGTTGAGGGCTTGACGGGTTCCTGCAGATCGGTCTCGAAGACCTCGACCTCGCCGTAGCCTGTCCCTGCTTCGTTGCCTGCCACGAGCCGCCAGTGGTAGAGATGTCCAGGAGACAGCCCGGTGGCGATTGCGCTGACCGGCAGGTATCCGGCCGACGCGGTGCCGTCGATGCACGGGGCGCTGGCGGTGAAGACTTCGCCTTCTCCCCATTCAAAGTGGCAGTCGACGATTGCGCCTTCGATTTGCACCGACCCTTCGAGCGTCGCCGTCGTTGCGGTCGCGTTCGCAGCACCGGTGAGTACGACAGGTGGGCCTTCGACCCCCGCAGGGGGCAGTTCTCCTTCGGCGTGCGCGGTGCTCGCCGCCGCCAACGCGCCGCCGACGAGCAGCAACGCGAACAGCGATCTGCAACGGCCCCCTCTCACAGTCCGCGCAGACTACACGAGGGCCGAATCGGCGAGGCTCGAAGACTCGGGAGCTGGGGATCCGGTGGGCCTGATTGTTCGAGAAGCTTGTACGCTCCCAAGCGTGCTGGGGAGGGGGTTGAAGCTTGCTGCTGGGCTGATCGCCCTGCTGGCGTAGTGTGACCAGAGACACTTCGAGCCCTTCCGTCGCCGGGATATGTTCTCCGGGTGGGCCGGAAAGCAGCATCTACCGAGGAGGAATCAGGGATGCAACACAGGGGCACGATCAGCAAGCTCGTCGCGGTAGCAGCGTGCTTCGCGTGCTGCGCTCCGGTCACGACCGGCGCCGCGCAGGCCGCCAAGCCAAAGAAATGCAGCTATAAGCCGGTCGAAAAGGCCAAAGCCAGGGAATGGGCAGACTTTGCGGCATGGGGAATAGCCGTCGGAACTCTGGCAGAAGCGTTGAAGGAAGGTGCTCCGAGCGCGACCATCACAAAGGACGAAAAGGCAATGGAAGCGGCCTACACGAAGAACCAAGAGGCCATCCTGGCGTACGAGAAGGCGCTGATCAAGTACTACAGCTGCGTAAACGCCTAACGTTGAGTGCGGGGTACCCGCCCGTACGCTTGGTCTTCGTCCGACGGTCTCTTCCCGGATTGCGCGTTGGGTTCTAAGACAGGCGCTAGCGATGCGCCTCCGTGGCGCTGAGCGCTGCCGTCAGGGCGCCAGCCAGGTCCACGGCGCGGCGAAGCTCGGTCCCGGCGCGCACCGCGGCGTTCCGGAACCGAGGGTCAGTGAGGATCAGATCGCTCTTAGCACTGATCTGTCCAGGTGCCGCGAGGCGCAGGCAAAGTCCAGCGCCGAGCTCACAGACGCGAGCCGTGTTGCGGGCCTGCTCCTCCATCTGGGGAAAGAGCAGCATCGGAACCCCGGCGATGAGTGCCTCTTGTACGCCGTTGACCCCGCCGTGGCTGATGAACAAGCTAGATCGGGCGAGCACCGCGAGCTGATCGACGTGAGGGTGGGCCGTGACGCCTGCTGGGAGCTCTCCGAGCTCCTCTGGTGGGATCCGTCCGACCGAGAGAACGACTCTTCGTCCCGGGCGGGCGAGCGCACGCGCTGCATCGTGAAAGAACGCGGGACGGCTCTCAAACATCGTCCCGAGCGAGACATACACGAGCTCCTCGCCCTCGCCGACCCCGGCCAGCGCGGGCTCGTGTCGGTCGGCCGGCGCGCTCGCCGCGCGAAGCGGACCGACAAAGCGCACGTCCTCCCCCGCCAGACCCTCGGGCCGGTCCTGAAACCCGCGCGAGGTACCGACGAGTGTCGTGCAGCCGTATCTCCCAGCGAGCACGTCGAGCCAACTGCCTAGCGGCGCACCGTAGAGCTGATCCATTCGGCGCGAGATGTGCCGCAACCGCAAGGCGCTCGGCGTCCCCGCCGCGAGTAATCTCACGGCAACGGGCACGCTGCGCAGCGCGGGGCGAATGCCCCGGTGTATCGCCATCATCGGGCTGAATGCGACCTGCGGTTACCTCGCCTGTGGTGGCGGACCTCGAGGGCCGCAGCAGGCCTTCGCCGCCCGCACTCCAAAGCCGCCGAGTCTGGCCAGTGCGGGTTGGGGGTGGGTAACACACGGGAGAGCCCGGCTTCCTCGGCGGGTTCCGTGGTACTCTCCGGGCGACATCGGGTTAGGTGGTCGAGAGGGTGGGGCGTTTGTCTAACTGCTCGGTGGTGCCCCGGCTCGGCGATGGCCCGGACAACGGAATTAGGGGGGGATCGCCAGATGATGCGTGTCAGGACGCGGCTTTGTGTCTGCCTGCTCGTTGCACTGATCACGGGTTTGGTGGGTACGGGGGTCGCAGCGGCTAAGAAGCCCAAACCGGTGCCGCTTCACATCTACGAACCCGGCAACAGCGAACCGACGCTCCCTTTGCCTGTCAGGCTCGAAGCGGCCGAAGAAAACCCAGGCCTGCTCACGGGCATGTTTTTCCTCGTGGGGCACACGCCCGGAAGCTTCTCGACTGTGGCGGCGTGTCCGGGCTACCTCACGGGCGAACTGACCAAGAACAACCTGCCCAAGGACAAGATCAAGCTAACCGGCGCGGTCATCGGGCCACACGGCCCGTGCGACTCTTACGGCTACGCGATAGTAACGATGAGCGGCTTTCCGAAGACGCTCTCGCTGGTCGGCGGCTCCGGACCGGGGAAGAGCGGCACACTCGAAGTGACTCTCGCGGGCGTCTCCGGCCTCCCTTCGAAGTGCACCTACTTTGGCAAGCTGGACTTGGGCATTTCGTCGTTCGGAGGCCCGCTCACGATGTACTTGGAAAGCGGCGGGCGTGGCTGGCCTGCGTTGGCCTCAACACCGGGCTGCGAAGAACTCGAGATCACCGATCCTGGCCTGGTGCGAGGCTATGGTCCGACCGGAGCGCTCTACACCGAATTGCTCTAGCAGGCCAAAGGACGGCTGGTCTTTGTCCGAAGGAGGCAGACCGGGCGAGGCGGGTGAGGCGCTCGCTAGGGCAGCCAAAGCACAAGCGGGTCGCCGTTTCCACCGGGCATGGAGCCACTGTCCAGCTTGGCTTGCTACAGAATGGGGCGGGGCCGCGGCCCCGCCCCACTCACGGCGATCCTCGCGCCCTGCCTCGGACCTTCCTGGCGGCGCTTCGCGCGTTCAGGTAGGGCCGAGGCGTGCGTTGCTGCTCAGTTGACCGTCAGGGTGAAGCTCGCGCCGCTCAAGTGTTTTGGTTTCGCCGCATCGGCCACCTTCACCTGGACCGGATAGGAGCCCGGGGCGAGTTTGGCGCTCGGAGTGCCCTCGATGACCCCGCCTTTCGTCACTTTCAGTCCTTTGGGCAGTTTGCCCACCTTGCCCCATCGATAAGGAGCAGTGCCGCCGGAGGCGGCAAGCTGAACGCTGTATGCGCTTCCCCGAGTAGCCGCCGGCAGCCGGGCGCTCCGCACCTGCAGACCCTTGCTCACCGGAATCACAGGGTCGATGACTTCTCCATTCGCCACGTGGTCTTCGTCGAACGTGCCGCCGTCGGTGATCGCGAATTCGACCGTTTCTCCGGCGATCGTCGCCGGCACTTCGACATAGGCGCCGTTCACGAGCTTGAACAGGCTGGTCGGGTGGCTCCCCGGCGGCAGGATCAGTTTCACTTTGATCGTCGCACCGACCGGCAGATTGGCCGCGAACGAGACGCCGCCAACCGGCGCGATGTCTTCCGGACTCGGAAGCAGCGGCAGGCTCGTGGAGACCTCGGTCTGCAGATACGTGATGAGCGACCCTGGCGAGCTTTCCACTTCAACCGTCCCTGGCACGGTGCCGCCCGACCCGTCCGTGGGATGAAATTCGCCTTCCCAGCCGCCTGTGTCGGAATAGCTGGCAATCGTGACGCCCCCCCATGTCCCGGTCTCCAGCGCGACTGTCGAGCCTATAGAGAGCGTCCCCCCGGTGGTGACGTTGTCGCCGAAGTCGTCCGTCCAGTGGCCCGTCTGGCTGTCGGTCGTCGGACCCGTGCATGTCAGCGTCGCTTCGAGGTGCCCCGGGGCCGTTCCGTAGTACGGCACACTCACTTGGCCGTCACCTTCGGTGAGCCACACGCCGGGGCTGGTTTCTGTCGCCGTGACCTGGGCCGACCAGACCCCGGAGTACCCGAACTCGTCTATGTAGCGACCTTCCCACCGGCTGTTGGCCGGCAGCGTCAGGCATGCCCCGGCTGAAGCCACGATCAGGATGAAAAGCCCGAGCGTGAGCGGCACGATGAGAAGGTGGTTAATCCGCGATACGCCCGGACCACGGCGATGCGGGCCGCGCCGAGCCGATCCGCGAAGAATCGCCGCGCGCGTAGTCACACCCGTGGCGCTGACGCGCACGGACCTCATGGATGAAAACAATGCTCTGCCCCCCTAGTAACGATTCTTGGGAGCTCCGTGTGGACTCCCCACGCGCGAGCTTATGGGTTGGCGCACGACGCAAGTGTGTTGACGATCACAGTCGTGTCACTCCTGCCGTTGCCGGCCCGGGGTTGGACTCTTCGCGGCGTGCTCGCTCTAGACAGCGACCCCAAGCAGGCAGGGGCTGGACACCAGGCCAGGTCACGGGCGCGACCAAGCTCTGCAAGTCGCGCCCGCGACCCAGGTCGCCGTCTACACCGGGTCGGAGATATAAGGGCTTCGGGGGGCGTGGATCGACGCCCCCCGGATCCCCACGATCAACGAGGTACTTGTGAGGAGAATAGACCTCCACGAAGAGATAAGGCATGAACCCGGCGGCAACTTGGTTGCCGCCGGGAGGCTCCCCCATGGAGCCTCAGGCCGGCTGCCAGCCTTTGCCGTGCTTGCGGATCTTGCGTTCCTTCTGCAGGCCGGGGAGGACTCGGTACAGGTAGTTGGGGCTGATGCCCATTTTGTTGGCGAGCTCGGGGATCGTGATCCCCGGCTGACCCTTGACCAGCTCGAGCGCTTGGGCGGGACGGCCGCCGGTGCCTTTGCGCCGGCCGCGCCGTTTCGTCGTTTTGCGCGCTGCCGTCCTCGCGGGTTTCGCTGCGGCAGCTTTCGCGGCCGCCGATGTGGTCGCCATGCGAGCTTTGCGTGCTTTCGGGCGGCCCGGCCCACGACGACGCGTGGCGGGTGCGCGGTCGATCCCTGCCAGCGCAGCGGCGGCGGCCTGGAGCCGCTCGTATTCAGCGATCACCGGGCGGAGCTCCGCCAGGCGTCGCTCTATCTCGCGGCTGGTGCTGCTCAACACGTCAGGCATCCGGTGACCTCTCCTCGCTCGCACCTTCGGGTTGCGGCCGGATTCTCCACCGACGACTGCGGCCACATCGGCACCCTCTGAGGCCTCCCCCGGGCTGTGTCAGCGTTCGTGCCCGCCGTGCTGTCGTGTTTCGTCGAGGTGGATCGCGGCGTTCCATTCGGCGGCGCCGATGCCTGGCGGAGGTTTCTTCGAGTAAAGCGTGATCGACCCGAGGGTTTCTTCGCCCGGCTTGCTGTCGCGCTCCAACTTGCGGCGGTCCTGTTCGTCTTCGTAGCGAAGTAGACGCAGCGCCTTCTCGATCCGGGCCTGCTTCTGTGCCGCCGGGAGCCCTGAGCTGCCACAGCCCGTGATGGGGAGCCTGAAGCCAATCAAGGCGACAGATCGGAAACGCGGCATCGGCGCGATCCTAACCTCCGGAAGCGGAGCGACGGTTACGATGGGGCCATGAAGAGCGCCGTTCGAGTGTTGCCGCTGGTCGTCGTCGTCCTGCTTGCCGCCGCGCAGGGCTCCGGGGCCGGCGGGGTACCGCCGCAGCTCTCGGAAGCTGAAAGCGAGACCGTCGCGCGTGTCGGCGCGGAAGCGGCACTGGCTGGGTTCGCCCCTTCGCCGGGGGCGACCGCGTTGCCGGGCGAACCGCCCGGATTGCGGCCGTCGGTGCAGTTCGGGCTCGCGAACGTGATCACGGTCGCCCGCTGGTGGCCGGTGCCAGGCTCGCCGGGGAAGCGATCGCATACGTCAAAGCTCACCCACCGGCCGGGTCCCGGGAGACGTTTAGCGCTAACTTCGAAAACAGCCCGAAAGTCACACCGCTCCCGAGCCTTCCCACGGCGGTCGGGTTTGAATGGCCGGCGGTGCCGCGAGCACGCGGGACCGCTCGCCCTTGAAGCCTCGGCCGAGAGGCTGACGACCGGTCCGACGGCGATGCGCATACTCGCGCACGGCTTCTGGCTCACCCCGCGGCCAGCGAGCGAGGCGATCCCGGCGGGGATGCGACGGCTGCGGATCACCGTGTTTCCGTATCGCCTGGCGGGGTCCGGGCGTGAAATCAAGACCGCTCAGCGGCCGGTCACAGTAATCGACCCGCGGCTGGTCGAACGCGTCGCCACGTTGCTGAACGCGCTGCCCGTCAGCCAGCCGACCGGCCCGCTCCCTTGCCCGGCACCGTTCGGGGTCGTGCTTCGCCTGGCTTTCTACCGGGATCCACACGACCGCTCGCCGGCGGCCGTGGTGCGCGACAACCGCGTGCCGTGCGGCGACATCGAACTCGAGCTGAACGGCCACGGAGAACCGCCACTCCAAGAAGAAGGCGAACTCCCGAGCCTGATCTCCGAAACGATCGGCGTCAAGCTCAACCTCGCACCGCCACGGGCGCGGTCCCACAAGCGATGACGATCCACGACGTGAAGCGAGCGCTGCGCGTGACGCTGCTGATCGCCCTGCTGCTGCTCGTCGGGGCCGTTGAAGCTGGGGAGCCGGGGTGCCGCCGCAGCTCTCAGAAGCCGAAAGCCAGGCGCTCGTCCAGCTCGACGTCCAGAACGCGTTCACGGGCTTCGTGTCGCCGCCGGGCGCCGTCCCGTCGGCGAGCGATCCGGCTCCGGCCGGCGAGCTCGCGCCGCCCTACCAGTCGCGACAGGAGGAACTGGCCTACGGCTGGTGGGTGATCCCGGGCAGCCTTGAAGGGGCGATCGCATGGGTCAAGGCGCATCCGCCGGCGGGGGCGGGGCCGGCGTCGGTCGAGGATTTCGGTCCCTCGGCGCCGGTTTCAAGCTGGGTCGCCTTCGGCTGGCCGGAAGTCGCCTGGGTGCGCGGCCGAGAAGCGTGACAGCGAGGGTGATCGGTCTCCCGAAAGGGCAGACCGGGATGCTGCTGATCGCCGAAGGGTTCTGGCTACATCCCCGGCCTGTGAGCGCGGCGATCCCGGCGGGCATGTGACGTCTGGTGATCAGCGCCTGGGCACGAAGCCTGCGTGCGCATGCCCCGGTTGCCCTGCTTTTGCGCGACGGTGATCGTCACTAACCCGGCGCGGATCGAACGCGTCGCGACATTGCTGAACCGGCTGCCGCTCGTGCAGCCGCGCAGCGGCCCGGCACCATCGTGCGCGCCGCCGCTCGCAGAAGTCTTCTTGCGCCTCGCCTTCTACCGAAGCCGCCGCGGGCCTCCTGTCGCGGTCGCCCGCGACGAGGCGGCGGCCCGTGCGCGAGCGGCGTGCAACTCGACCTCGACGGGCACGGCCAACCGGACCTCGAACCACCGTTCGAACTGCCCGCCGAAATCTCCGAAGCGATCGGCGTCAAGCTCAACCTCAACCCATCGCTTCGACCTGGCTCGTGAGCTTCCACCGGCCGCCGCGGTGCTTCGTGCTCTGCATGCGGCGGTCGCGGTCGGGTTCCTGTACGCGATCGCCTATGTGTGGTGGTGCGCTCTCACCGCCCGCCGCGGCAGGCGGCTCGACGTCGCGATCGCTCTGCTCGCCGTAGAGGGGGCGGCGGTGGCGGCCGACGGCGGGGACTGTCCGCTCGGCCCCTCTGCAGGCGAAGGCCGGCGACCCCGTGCCGCTGTTCGAGCTGGTGCTCTCCCCGCGCGCAGCCCGTCTCGCAGTCCCGGTCCTCGGACTCATCGCCTCAGCCGGCGCGTTGGCAGCACTCGCGCGCCGCCCCGTGTCGTCCCGCCCGCGCTCGCAAGGCGCGCCCGGCACGGCCGGCAGCTGACCCGGCGGCCCGACATGTTCATCCCTACCTGCGTGTGGCCGATGAGATGGCATGGGGGCCCCGGGCGATCCGCCCGAGATCGCTATGGCTGCTTCTGGGTCGTCGGACGTACGCGCCGGAACTTGGAGTACCCCCAACGTGGATGCGGCAGTCCTAGCGGCTCGCGGGTGCTCGTGGGTGAGGACGCGTGTGCTGGCAGGGCGGCCGGGTCGCGTAAAGCCCAGCCAGCGGCGCCCTTCGGGGCGTCCTGTCAGGAGGGGCTTGACCCGGACAGAGATTGCGCCATCTGCGGGCCCAGCTGCGCGCGCGGGATGACTATCTGGTGCATGCGGCGCTACGGTGGCGCCCGCGTAGCCGGCGCCCGAGACGGCCGCTTCTCGTCTGGCAGCAGCTCGCAATCCCGCGTTGGGAGCCGGCGCGCCCTCCTCGCCGCCGTGGACGGCGGTGCTGTAGCGTCGCTGTGACCAGCGGGCGACACCAGGGTTCGCCCGCTCCGAGAGGGGGGCTCGAGCATGATTCGCAGGCAGCTGAGCTACGCGAACGTGGCGGCGACGTTGGCGCTCGTCTTCGCAATGAGCGGAGGGGCGCTGGCGGCGTCGCACTACGTGATCACGAAAACCGGCCAGATCTCCCCGAAGGTGCGAAAGGCCCTGAAGGGCCAGCGAGGGGCCACAGGACCGGCGGGGCCTCAGGGCAAGGAGGGCGCCTCCGGCAAAGAAGGAGCCACCGGCAAGGAAGGCAAAGAAGGCGCCGAAGGCAAGGCTGGCGCGAGCGCTGGGCTATACGACGCCCACGAAGGCCCCTTCAACCTCAAAACGGAAGCCGGCGACCAGACGATCGCGACGCTCGCCAACGTTCCGGCTGGAAGCTACATCCTCTCCGCCAAGGTCAGCGTGAGGAACAAGGGCGTGGGCACTTTTCGTGCCGTCTGCACGCTCACCGCGGGTACCGATTCCGATCAAGCAGCGGCATACCTGGGGGAAACTGGTACCCCTGGCGAGACCGAGACTCTCTCGCTCCTGCTGAGCCACACGTTCTCCACCACCGGGAACGTTGCGCTCGCGTGCAATGACCAAGGACTGGCAGCCGAAGCCTCCAACGCCGATATCTCCGCCGTGCAGGTACAGACGCTGACTCGTAGCACGGGCTGAGAGCGAGGGCAAGCGACGCTACGGAGATCAGCAGCCATGCGACAAGCGCGGTGAGTAGCGCTGGGCGCGCACCAGTCGCCTGGGATGATTCGCAGGTGACCTCGGCGTATCGAAGTAGCGCTCGGGTAACGGGGGCCTGGCTGTCGGGTCGGCGCAGCCGTTCGCGATAGGCGCGCCTGTGGCGCCGCCCGGTGCTCCAATGACGGGACTCAGCTGATCACCTGACTGCGCTCGCGAAGATCCCCACCGACGGCCTGTACTTGTTCACCACGGTCGCGGTCTCGGTGACTGGGCCGCTCCCGTATCCGACGATTTCCAGGGACAGTCCGCCCGCCTGGAGAACGTCACTTCGCCCTCCTTGAGGACCGTGTTCAGGTTCAGGCTGACGATGCCGCCCACCGAGCCGCGTATCTTGTATTCGAGGCCGCCGCAACCGAACGCGTAGCTTGTGCCGCCTGGCCCGGTGCCGCTGTAGACCTCTTCAACGAGTCCTGGGGTTGGTTCACGAAGAGAGCTGATCAGCGGGAATGATTCGATCGTTCCGACGACGGCGGAGGCGGTGCAGGGGTTCCCGACCGATTCGCATTTTGAGAGGGTCACCTGGTCTTCGTTTGTCGTTTCGCTCGTGATCGTGCCGACGTCTTTGCTCTTTGCGCAGGTGACGAGCGCACCGAGACCCGGGGCTTCGAACCTGACGGTGCCCGAGCTCGACTTGATCGTGGAGCTCTGCGCGGAGACGAGTTCGTGGTTCTCGTGCCCGCCGAGCGTGCGACAAGAGCTGTCGCCGAATTCCCCGCTGCCGACGGGGACGTGTTCACACTTTTTGAAGGTCGGTTCGAAACGAGTGATGGCCACCCCGCCTGTGTAGGCGCTACCGAGGGGAATCGGGGTACCGACTTTGTCGGTGGCGACTTCGATCGGCGTTAGCGTGCCCGGGTCAAACGTGGTGACGTAGGCGGTCCTCCCGTCCGGGGTGATCGCAAGCCAGTACGGGTGTAGGCCGACGGCGATCGGGGTGCCGGCTTTGTTGGTCGCCAATGCGATCGGCGTCACAGTGCTGCTGTCACCGTTGGCGACGTAGGCGGTCGCCCCGTCCGGCGTGATCGCGACCCCCTCGGGCTCGGCGCCCACGGTGATCGGGGTGCCGGCTATGTTGGTCGCCAGTTCGATCGGCGTCACGGCGCCCGGGAGCCCCTCGGTGGTGACGTACGCGGTCTTGCCGTCGGGCGTGATCGCGACCTCGACCGACGGTGCGCCGACCGCGATCGGGGTGCCGGCCGTGTGTGTCGTCAGGTCGACCGGCGTCACCGTGTCGGCGGCGTTGGTCTGGGTGACGTAGGCGGTCTTGCCGTCGGGCGTGATCGCGATCCCGTACGGGTTGTGGCCGACCGGGATCGGGGTGCCGGCTTTGTTGGTCGCGACTTCGATCGGCATCACTCCGTTTTCCTCGGTGACGTACGCGGTCTTCCCGTTCGGTGTGATCGCGACCCCGATTGGGTCCGTGCCGACGGTGATCGGGGTGCCGGCCGTGTTCGTCGCCAGTTCGATCGGCGTCACCGTGCCGCTAGCCGCGTTGGTGACGTACGCGGTCTTCCCGTTCGGTGTGATCGCGACCCCGATTGGGTCTGTGCCGACGGTGATCGGGGTGCCGGCCGTGTTCGTCGCCAGTTCGACCGGGGTCAGCATGCCGCTGCTCAACCCGTCGGTGGCGTAGGCGCGATAGCGGGCGGCCGAGGCCGGCGATAAACCGACGCTTGTCAGGATCAAGGCCACGACCGCCGAGAAGGCGAGCAACGCTGTGAGTCTCATGACGAGCACCCCCCAGTGCTTGAAGCGCAGGTAACCCCGGAGGCACCTGGCGAGTATCGAGGAGGCTAACTCCGCTGGCGCCGCGTGTCTGTAACCAGCGTCACACTTGTAATGCATTAGTGACGTTGATGGGGCCCAAAGCTCCTGGATGGCTCAGACAGAGTGTCAATCGACACAGACCGGCGCCGAACAACGGCGTAGTGTCAGTGGCGTTCCAGCCGTCGACGAGCGAGGGGTAAGGAGGCACGGTCCTGCGGGGCGGCTTCGAGTCGTCTGACGCGCTCGAGAGTAAGGATCAAAGCAGGATGGAAACGATCGGCGAACTTCGCGCATTTCTTCGAGAGACGAACGCGACCTGGCAGGTCGATCCGTCCTACGCGGACTCCGATCCGATTCCGAAGTTCCCGACGGGTGGGCTCGCTAGCGAGCAGCTTGCGATGACCGACCCCGACAAGCTCCGGGCGCTTCGTTCCATCGTCGGCGGCCCGAAGGGCCCGCGGGAGCAAGGGGCCCGATAGCGCCGGATCAGCTCCGATAGATGGTCGACGTGGTGGTTGGCCAACTCACAGACTGGAGAGCCAGATGGACACGATCGCAGAACTCCGCAGCTACCTGTCCGAGACGGACGCTACCTGGGAGGTCGATGGCAGGTTCAACGACTCAGACCCGATCCCGCGATTCCCGACTGGCGGCGATCCGAGCATGTTCCCGCCCCGTCTCAACCCGCTGAGCTGGGATGACTTCCGTTCCATCACAAGCCAACCGACCGTCAACCCGTTTCTGATCCAGCGACGACTTGCACAGGGCCTCATGACGTCCGAGTCACTCCCGGGACATCTCCATACACGGATGGTCCCAGGGGGCGCGGACCCGGGGCCGCTTCCTTCGAACTTGCCGGCGACGCCGGCGAGTGTGGACTGGCGTCAACGGTTCGGCTGGCCCTGGATCACGACCGTCCAAGGACAACTCTGTGAGGACTGCTGGTGCTTCTCCGCCACGGCGCTGATGGAGTCGATGGTTCGCATCGAGCACTGCGCGTGGTTCAAGGGGTCGGAGTTTGAGGTGCGCTGGGGCTGGAACCCCGGCCAGAATCCGGAATTCACGCGGGTGCCGTGCGCGGACGGCGGCGGCCCGATGGGCCCGATCGAATACTCGGTGAAATACGGGCTCTGCGACGAGGGCTGCGAGCCTTACGCCCAAAGCAACGCCCCGCAGCCCCCGAGCCCTGACTTCAGCGGGAGAAGCGTGCGGTACTCGCAGGCGGGCAATGTCTTCCTGCCGTCCGAGTCCGCAGGCACCAACCCGAACTATGCGATGCAGAAGGCGTGGCTCGACCTGAACGGCCCGTTCATAATCTTCTTCGCCGCCGCCGGGCTCGGCGCGATGGGAAGCGGCGTGTTCCAGGGGCTGCCGGGCGCCGGGCCGGACCATTTCGTTGTCGCTGTCGGCTACGACGACTCAAAGTCCGCATGGATCTGTAAGAACTCGTGGGGCGCCGGCTGGAATGGTGACGGTTACTTCTATCTCGAATACGGCGCGGCTGCCTCAGGGGGCGGGAACAACGCGCTGTACGGGACCAACCCAGATCCATGGACCAAGCGGCGGCTGCACGCCGGCGGGCTGCTCGAGAGCGGCAACGGAGAGGCGCACCGCAACCTGGAGCTCGTTTCGACGACGGCCGCGAGCGGTGGTGCGCCCGATGAACTTCAGCACTACTCCCGGGACGGCACCAGCTTGGCGTGGAGCGCCGTCAACGGCCGGTTCGCCAGCAGCGTGGACAGCAGGGTATTCCCATCTCTGCTGTCCTCGACCTACAACCGCAATTTCGAGTGTGTTTACCTCACGGCATCACACGAACTGCGCCACGTCTACCTCGAGCAGGCGACCGGCCAATGGGAGGGCGGCACCACGTTCGGCCCGTCGAACTGTAGGGGACGGATCGGCTTCATCCAGAGCAACTACGGGATGCCCGGTAACCTAGAGGCGGTAGTCGCGACTGACAATGGCTCGCTCAGCCACTGGACTCGGTCGCTCGGCCTGCCGTGGCCGAGCGACGGGGCGGACCTGTGGTGGGAAGCCCACGAATTCGGTGCCGACGTGCTTTTCGCCGGGTCGACGCTGCTGCAAAGCCGATACGGGACGAAGGGCAACTTCGAGCTCGTCGCGACGCTGGAGGACGGCTCGATGCAGCATTTCTTCCGGGAAAACGATTCGGGTGGCCCATGGAACGAAGGGGTGGTGTTCGGGGCGAACATCGCATCAGGCGCCGTCATGATCGAAGGCCCTTACGGCTCGGTCAACGAGAGCGCGATCGGCAACTTCGAGCTGTGCGTCGCGATCGACGGTGGTGGCATCCAGCATTGGCAGCGTGACAACGAAACCAATGCGGAATGGCATCTCCTCGACACCTTCGGCGAGGCTTACGAGATCAGTGAGGTCCTCGGGCTGGTGCAGGGCAGCCTCGGGTTCGACTTCGAACTGGTCGCGCTCACCCCGGCGGGCACGCTCGTCGCGTTCTCGCGGAGCTCGATCAACGGGCAGTGGGCCTACGACGGCGAGATCGGCAACGCGTAGGAACCTTACGCTGAGGATGACCCCCGGCACTGGTGATGCCTAGCTCTGGGGACCCCACGCATCCCTCGGTGCCATAGCTGTGCGCCGTTAGCCGCAGGGGTGTTTGAGCTTGTGCTCGAGGGCGATGGCGCCGGTGATCGCGGTGTGGCGGGCGGCGGCGAGGTCGCGTAGTCCTGCGCCGGCGGCAGCGGTGCAGTCGCCCTCGGAGAACACGACGGAGACGAGGTAGTGGCCGGGGAACACCGAGTCCGCCAGGTGGGGCTGCTCGACGAGCAGGCCGCCCGGGATCGCTCTTGCGGCGGCGTGGGTGGCGCCGGGGCCTAGTTCGGCTTGTTCTTCGCTTGCTTTGTAGAGCGTCTCGCGCTGGGCGGCGGCGTGCGAGCCGAGCAGCAGTGCGGCGGTGAAGCCTTCGTTGCCGTGGCTCACGAGGATCTCGCGCACGCCCTCGCGGTACCCCTCTTCGCCGAGCCTTGTTTGTTCTTGGGCGGCGTTCATCGGTTCGTCTTCGAGGATTCTGGTGGTCCAGTCGACGGCCGACGCGGTCGACTCGAGTTTGACCTTCGCGTTGGCGAACCCGGGCAGGGCGGATCGCGGGAGCACGAGCGACCGTGGGGCGATCGGCACCGAGGAAGCCGCGACAGCTCCGACCGCAGCGATAAGGAGCGCCGCAGATGCGACGCCGGCGAGTCCGAGGGCTCGAATCCGCACGGCGTGCAGCCTAACCGGCACCTCGGGTGGCACGGTCCGGCCCGGAGGTCCATGTGCCTCGCGGCGTGGCTCCGGGTGCTGAACCCGTCAAGAGCGCCGTGGGCGGCCTTGACTGAACCCGCACCCTCCGCTGCGACCATCAGTCAGCAGTGATCCTCGAAGGCTTCGTTCTCAACGGGCGCGGTGGGCGGCGCGGCGTGCACCGACCGCGAGCACGATCGTGATCACGGCGGCGACGAGGAGCGTGGACCACCGGATGCTGTTCTCGCCGCGGAGTCTTCCGGCCGTGTCGATCAGCGTGCCGACGCCCACGAGCAGCCCGGGAGCGCTCGAACGGAACGCCGGCCCACGCACCCCTCGGTGCCGCGGTCGTTCGTGCCGCGCCCTGCCGCGAATGCTGTTCCGGTGAGGCGAATCTGGAGGGGAGGGCATGCGCGGTCTTCGTAGCGTGCACGCTCGCGGCTGCCCTGGCCCCGGCGGCGCCGGCGATGAACTCGATCAACGTGTTCAGCGGGGTCCGCTATGCAGCGGCGAGCTGAAATGGGCCTCCGACTCGCCGGCCCAGGAGCGGCCGAAGCAGTCGCCTTTGTCGTTGTACACCCACACTGGCAACCCTCGCGGTCATCACGTTGCGGACCCGCCTAGCCTCGCCACCGCGCCGGTCGAGTCCTTCGCTTCTTTCGGCGATGTGACGATTCCGTGGCCTGGCGCCAAGCCGTGTACGCGGGGGGTTGATCGCCGGTAGGGTCGCGGTTACTCGCGGGCGACGCCCGTCGTTGTCCGCATGCTCGATTCGGGGGAGGTTGTGTGATGCGGATGTACTGGGCCCTTCGGGAGGTGCTCGTGGCGGCGTGTGCCGCAGGGGCTGTGCTGGCGATGACGGCGAGCGGGGCGATGGCGATGGAAGTCTGTGTGCCGTCGAAGGAAGGCAAACCGATTGTCACGCTCAAGGGCGGGGCCTGCAGGTCGGGGTACACAAAGACGGTGCTCGGCGCTGAAGGCAAGGAAGGGCCGGCCGGCGAAGATGGCGCGCCGGGGAAAGAAGGCCCGGAAGGCAAACAAGGCCCGGAAGGCAGGGAAGGCGCGACGGGCAAAGACGGCGGCGATAACGGGCTCACCGCGGAAGAGCTCGAAGCGCTGAAGGCCATCCTGCCCTACGTGAAGCTGATCCCGTCCGGAGTGGGGGGCAAGCCGACGGTCCAGTTCTCCGGGGTCAATGTTCAGGTCGTCAACGGTAAAGGGAAAACCGACACGACCGATGGCACGGGCAACGTGGTGGTCGGCTATGACGAGAACAGCGGGATGCAACAGACCGGCTCGCATAACCTGATCCTTGGCGAAGAACAGGAATTCACAAGCTACGGCGGGCTGGTAGCGGGGTGGGGAAGCACCGTCACGGGGCCGTTCGGCTCCGTAGCGGGTGGCAACGGCAACACCGCCAACGGTAGCTACGCCTCCGTTTCCGGCGGACAGTCCAACCAGGCGATCGGACAGTCCTCCTCCGTGAGTGGCGGTGGGGCGAACACGGCCAGCGGCCGCGAAGCATCCGTTGCAGGGGGCTACTCCAATACTGCGAACGCGGGTGACTCTACGGTCACGGGTGGTTGCAGCAACCTCGCCGGTGAAGGTGCAGCGCCGCTTAACGGGTTGTGCAGCCTCAGCGGACTGTTCCCATCAGTCACGGGCGGGACACACAACCAGGCGAGTGGCACGGCGGCTTCAGCCACCGCTGGGGAGAACAACACAGCGGGCGGCGTGGACGCCTCGGTGAGCGGCGGCGGCGAAAACAGAGCCACCGGCGAAGGCTCTTCGGTGAGTGCCGGGAAGGCGGACTGGACTCGGGGCGAATTCGCCTCGGTGAGCGGCGGTAGCGGGAACCTGGTTACCGGTCTTGTTGCCTCCGTCAGCGGCGGTGAGGGCGGGCTCGCCACGGGGTCGGGGAGTTCGGTGAGCGGCGGAGTGCGCAACACCGCCAGCGGTGGCACCGCTTCCGCGAGTGGAGGAGCCCACAATGCGGCAAGCGGCGACAACTCTTCGGTGAGCGGTGGCTACGAAAACACAGCCAGCGGCGGCGGCTCAGTGGTCGACGGTGGCAGGGACAATGCGGCCAATGCTTATCTCTCTGTGATCGCTGGCGAAGCGTGGTGGGTCGAGGAAACGGAACTGGGCTTGCTGCCTGGTCTATAGAGCGAGCCGGAGCCGGAACGGTGGCCCATGCGTCGCAGCACGGGCCACCGCAAACCAACGACGACCAGGCGGCGATGCACGGTTGGGGCTGAATCGGTACTCGCGTCACGCTGCCTGGATACGTGCAGGCGATAGCAGGCGATGGCGGCGTCGACGCGCACGGGCCTCCACTCGACCCAACCCCTCGCCGCTACGCAATGGGTGCGCTTCGTACCGGACCTGGTCCTCAGCTGCCGCGCGACGCGAGCAGCGGGCGCAGGTCCTCGAGTCGCTCGAACGTCCACCAGATGTAGCGTCGCGTCCCGTTCTCGCGCAGCGGGTGCAGGTCGGCGAGCTCCGGGTCAGCCAGGAACCCGTCGAACGCCTCGCGGCTGGCCCACTCGACCAGCACGAGCGCCTGCCGCGGCTCGTCGGGCCCCGTCTCCGCAGGGTGCGGCTTGTGCCGGCCGAGGGCGATCACCCTGCCCTCGTGCGCCTGCACCGCGTCGAGCGAGCGGCGCGAGTAGGCGCGGTAGTCATCGTTGTCGGCAAGGTCGAACAGGTTGAGCGCGTAGAGCGGCACGTCGCGATCATCCCAGGTCCTCGCTCGCATCGTCCTCGGCGCAGAGGCCCGGTAGCTCCGGGTCCGGCCCCTGTCTCGGACACGATGAGAACGGCGATCCCACCGGGAAGCCGTCAGCCGTGGGCGACGATCATTCCAGTTGCCTGAATCCGTCTCCTCAGACGACTGTCTGCGGTAGCGTTCTTCGGCAATGTGTGCTCTGACAAACCCAACCGACGACGACGAGACTGACGCTCTGGAGCGGGAGGAACGGCGTCTACTCGAAGTCGAGCAGGAAGAGATGGCCGAGGTTTACGAGCGGAACTCGGACTGCGACGCGTAGCCGTCGGGCCAGCCGATACGGACGAGCCGCTCGTCCTCGACCGCGAACGCCTCGCGGAGGCGGTATGCGGCTGTCTCGCCTCGTCCGGGCAGACATATCGCGCCGTACTCGCTAACGAGGGACTGGAGGCGCTCTAGGGCGTCGCTCCGCTTGTTGAGCGTTGGGGGCGAGACATCCACCAGTTCGGGCCGTGGATCGCCCGAGGTGAGATGGAACCGTGAGAGGCGCGGCTGAAGGCCCGCGTCTGGCTCGAAGCCTTGCAGTAGCACCCAGTCGCCGTGGGCCAGCTCGTTTCGATCTTCGATGGCAGCCTTGACGATGGCGTTGAGGCGTTTCCCGATTTTCTTCTCAGTGTCGTCGTGCTTGGGGTCGGCCATCATCAGGCACGCCGCGAAGAACGCGCGCGCCATGTTCATCGCCATCAGATCGCTGAACAGCGACTCCACCAGCATCGACTGCTCCGGTCGTTCAAGGGTGCGCCCGAGCGCCCGGCGCATCGTCCCGACCACGACGGAGAAGGCGATGAAGTACCGGCCGGTGGCGTGGTACATGCGTCGCGTTCGGCGTGGAACTCTGCTTCTTGCCGCCGAGCCTGCTCGCAGGTCACGGAGCGACCCTATATCCCGCCGCTACCGTGAGAGGCAATGCCCGATCAGCCGAAGCCTTCCAAGAAGGACATGGACGAGCCGATCAAGATCGACCTGAACCCAGAGACGGCGCTGCGGTCGATCATGGAGACGGGTCCCCACCGTGACGATGAGCCGGTGGACGAGGACACCGAGCTTCGACACGACGCGGAGTAGGCGATGCCCGACACCGAGATCGAGCGGCGCCTGCGCAACGCGGGTACGGCCTTCATCGAGGCTCATGACAGGGCCGCGGAGGCGATCCGCGAAGCCTCGAATAGCCGATCCCGAAGCCAGAGCGTGCTGCCGCCGTACTGGACCCCCACCTCGACCACGACCTGCGGACGGCGCTCCCAGATGATCTGCTCGTAGGTTCGGAGGTCCTCCGGGAACTTCGAAATCGGCACGCCGGCGTAGCGATCACGATGATGCTGGGCGATCCTCCACCGCCATAGCTCGATCAGCGGTAGCTCGCGATGCTCGGCCAAAGTCGTCATCACATCCACAGGGGCCGTCTCCTGGGAAAAGACGCGGCGGCTTGCCATCGCTCGCAGCGTACCGGCTAGGGCCGCGCCGGCGTCAGGGTCGGGACGCCCAGTGGTGCGGGTCGGCGGGTTCGTCATTGAAGCAACTACGATCGTGGGAGCGAGCGTTCTCTCCGCGGAGCTGCCGGAATCAGAGCTTGTGTCGCCGGTGTCGCGGACCTGCGGGCCGGGCGAGTTAGCGAGGCGTCGCTGCTGGTCCTGATCGCCGCGCCGCGGCTGCGCGCGCTCGGCGTCGAGGTCCCCGAGGAGCCCCCCGGGCGGGACGCGGAGCCTCCGGAGCACCGGCTGTACGGCCTGCTCGCCGGGCGCCCCGACGGCTACAGCTACTACAACGCGCTGCTTGCGAGGGTCGCGAGTCTTCGGCGACGCGGCTGAGCATGCGCCCGCCCGTTGACCGTGACCCAGCCCTGCCGATCTTCCTCCACAGGAGATGACGGGAGCGGCGCAGGGGGTTTCATCGGAAGCGCTGCTCCCCGCTCGGGCGGACCGCCACACGAACGACCCGTCCCACCTCGCAGGACGCGGGACGGCACACCCCTTCGCCGCTGGACCCTCGGGCAGAGCTCACCACCGCTGACATTGCGCCTCATGGCTCCCAGTCGTCGGCGGCTCAGGTGCGCGGGGCCCGAGGCCCCGCGCACCCTGTCGCCCGTCGCCGGGCGGGCTGCCGCGGGCTTCTCGGCTTACGCCGCGGTGATCTTCGTGTCGCCTTTCGGCCCTTTGAGTTTGTCCTTGCCTGTTATTTCGAGCGTTCCGGCCCCTCCGGAGAGCACACCGGACCCGGCGCCGAACACGAGCACGCTCGCGCCGACTTCGGGGGTCAGCGCGCCTGCGTAGACCCCGATCGGGACGCCGCTGCATGCGACTTCGAGCACCGCCCCAGGGAATTCGTCCCGGATCGGCGGCCCAGGGATCAGCTGCGAGCGCCACGGGGTGCCGAGCGCCTTGACTTCAGGGACGGTGCCGGCCGGGCAGGCTGGCGGCTTGCCTTTGACTTTGCATCCCGTGAAGCCGATTTCGAGCATTTCGTCGATGCCGCCGTTGGGTCCGTTCTGAATGTTCTCGAGATCCGTGACCTTGCATTTGATCGAGCCGATCGGCCCGCCGGTGGCCGCCCGCAACGTGAAGGTCAGCGACCCGCTCGTGTGCACCGGCTCGACCACCCCAGCGGGAATCGCGACCCCGTCACTCAACCACAGCGGCGGACCCGCGGCCTGAGCCGCGGCCGGCCCGCAGACAAGCGCGGCGACGCCCATGGCGAGCAAGAACATGAGCTTCCTCATCAGAGCTCCTCCTTCGTTTTGCGTGGGGGGATCAGCTATCACGCTGGTGGACGGCGGTCCCCCGAGCGCCGCCCGACGCTGCCCCAACTGCGCAGAGGACTTACAACGGTGAGGCTAGCCCATCAGAGTGGATGCGATCGTGAGGATCCTGTGACGCGATCCGCGGCTGCACCAGGGCATCGATCATCGGCTCGGGGCGGCTGCACGCCGTGTTGTGGCAGCGCATGGGACGCGTGCTCGGTAGCTGATCGTGGCGGTGGTTCAGGCGAACGCGTCCGCGTGGTCGCTGGCCCATTCGGCGAACGTGCGTGGCCCGGTTCCGGTGACCTCCATCACGGTCGGCTGCACCTTGGACTCGTCGATCGCGCCTTCGGCGTGGAAGCTCATGAATGCTTCCACATACTCGGCGGGCATTTCTGCGCTCATCTCGACGCGCGCCTCCTCGTTGCTCTGCGCCTGAAACTGGATCTTTCGTCCGAACGTCTCGGCGAGTACCCGGACCTGGTCGCGGGGCAGCAGCGACTCGGGGCCCGACAGTCGATAGGTCTTCCCGGCATGCCCGTCGCAGAGCAACGCTGTCTTGGCGACCCTTGCGATGTCGTAGGGGTCGATCACGGCCTTCGCGACGTCTGCGAACGGGAGCTCGAGGACATCCCCTCGGCGAAGCTGCGACACCCACTGCAGCGCGTTTGACATGAACGCGCAGGGTCGCAGGATGGTCCACTCGATCCCCGAGCGGTGCACGGCGTCCTCGGCGGCGATCATGTACCGCGAGATCACGTTGTCGGAAGGGCTCGCATCGGCCGAGCTGCCCGAGAGCTGCACAACTCTGCGCGCGCCCGCATCGCGCGCGAGGGAAAGCAGCTGCTCTGCCCCTTCATAACCCGGAAGCAGGAACAGACTCTCCACGCCGTCGAGCGCCGGCGCGAAGGTTTCAGGATTGTTCAGATCTCCCAAGACCGGCTGCACGCCGGGCGGTAGCCTCGCGTTCCCTGCTCGGACGAGTCCGCCCACGTCGCTGCGCCCCGCGGCGGAAAGCTGCGTGACGAGTTCCCCGCCGATGTTGCCGGTAGCTCCGGTGACGAGGATCACGAGCGAAGCGTACGGTTCATTGGCGGGGCGCGCACCGTCCTGCCTCCCGTAAGACGCCCGGAAATCGCGCGCTGATCCCGAAGCGCGCTCGTGTTGAAAGTCTGTGCTTTGTCGTCTTGTTCCGAGCAGGGGTCACCGGCTGCTTGTCTGCTCCCTGCGCCGAGGTTCTGTTCGCGCGGCCGGCCCACCAACGCCGGCCGTGAGATCATGGGCATGTGCCCCCTCGGTCGCGCCGTCCCTCCCCGGCTCGAGAGGATGCCCTTAGAGGCGCCGGCGATGGGCCTATCGAGATTGTGGACTACGAGCCATCGTGGCCGGCCTCCTTCGCCGCTGAGCGTGAACGCTTGGCCCCGCTGTTGCCTGGTATCCGGATCTACCACATCGGCTCGACCGCGGTTCCGGGCCTTGCGGCCAAGCCGGTGATCGACATGATCGCGCTTGTCGATGACCTCGAGCAGGGCATCACGACCGTCATGCGGGCCGGCTACCGCCTATCCCCCCGCTTCAACGCAAACCTCGTGCACAGGCGCTTCCTGTCCTACCCCAGTTCCTCCTACCGCACTCACCATCTGCACCTGGTCGATGCGCGGGAGGACCTCGAGCGGTGCCTCCGCTTCCGCGACAGCCTTCGCGGGGACTCCAGGCTCGCCGCCGACTACGCGACGCTCAAGCGGGCGCTGGCCGCGCGCTTCCGAGAGGACCGGGAGGGATACACCAAGGCGAAGAGCGCGTTCATCCAGGACGCTGACTCGCAGACTGCAGCGTCCAGCAAGCCGAGCTCCAAAGCATCTCGAACAGGCCGAACGCCCCGCCTCACCTGACTCCCGTTTGAGCCGAGCATCACGGGTCTAGACTGCGACGCGTGGGCGAGGAGAGCACGCGCGTTGACGCTGCGACGGAGGTTTGCGGGCGACTCGGGCTCGAGGCGGATCAGCACGATCTGGTAGCTGCCTTGCTCGAACTCGGGGTGTCGGTCGAGGCGATGGAGCGCGCTCAGGCTCGCGGGCATCTGCAGGATGCCATCTTCGACATGGTGCTCGACCCCGACCGGGTTTCGCGCACCGTCTCCGCGCGCGAGATCGAGGACAACGGCGGCTGGCCGGTCTCGGTCACACTCGCGATGGTATCCGCGTTCGGCTTCCCGAGCCCCCTGGCCGACGACCCCTACTTCACCAGGGATGAGGCCGATGCGCTGATCGCAGGGGCTGCGCGCCAGGAGTGGTGGCCGGTCGAGGTGCAGATGGAGGTCTCACGCGTCTGGGGCCAAGCTCTGGCGCGAATTGCGGCGGCCGAGGTCTACCACTTCCGTTTCGAGACCGAGCCGCGGGTCCGCGGCGGCACGCTCACTCCGGCCGCGGCGCTGGCGACGACGCAACGGGCGCTCGCGGAGTTGCTACCGCTCGCCGACCCGCTGCTCGTGGGGATCCATCGGCGTTGGGTGGACCATGAGCTGACCCAGTACGCCGTAAGCGAAGCCGAGGAGCACGCGCCGGGAGCGATCCCAGGGACGATCGAAGTGTGCCTGTTGTTCTGCGATCTCAAGGACTTCACCAAGTTCGCCGAACGGCACGGCGACGCTGTAGCGACCGCGGCCGCGAGCCATTTCGCACACGTGATGGCTGAGGAGCGCGGTGAGCGCGGACGCGTGGTGAAGGATCTCGGCGACGGTGCCATGCTCGTCTACCCGAACGCCGCCGACGCGGTCGCGGCCTGGCGCCGGTTCCGGGCCACGATGGACGAGCCTGGAGCGCCGGCGCTCCACGGCAGCATGCACCAGGGGTTGGTCGTACGGCGGGAGGGTGACTACTTCGGCGGGACCGTCAACCTGGCTGCACGGCTACTGGCGCTCGCCGGCAGTGGCGAGTTGCTGGCGACACGCGAGGCCATCGATCGCGCAGGCACTGCTGACGCGTGGACGTCGCTTGGCAGCCACCACCTTCGCGGGCTGCGAGCGAAGGTCGAGGTCTACCGCTTGGACGATAGGACAAGCGGCGCATGAACGCTCCTCTGCACGAGCGTTGCGTCGAGCACGGGCCTCACGCGGGCGGCGAGAACCCGCCGACGAGCACCCCCGCCCCGAGGTGCGCCCCGAGCACCGGCCCGACCTCCGAACAGAAGAGCGGGTCGAACCCGAACAGCTTCTGCCCGGCCTGCACGAGCCGGTCCGCGTCATCGGGCGACTGTGCGTGCTGCACGATCCACGCGCCGGCCCCACCGTCGCGCAGCTCCCGCAGATACTCGGTCATCCGCTCGAGCGCTCGGCGATGGGTGCGAACGCGCCCCACGGGTGCGATCTCGCTTCCGAACGTGAGGATCGGCTTGACCTTCAGCGCGCTTCCGACCGCGGCCTGCGCGGCTCCGATCCGCCCGCCGCGCCTCAGATACTCGAGCGTGTCCAGACAGAACCACATGCCGAGCGACGCGCGCGCCTGCATCACTCCCTCGAGGATCGCTTCGGCGCTGCGGCCACGTTGAGCCAGTTCGGCGGCGACCAAGACGAGGACGCCGAGCCCGCCCGCGCCCGTCTGCGCGTCGTGCACGCTGACCCGCCTCCCGAACCCCTCGGCGGCGAGCATCCCCGCGGCTTCGCTCGCGCTCTGGGAGGTGCCCGAGAGTGCTGCGGCAAGGTGCAGGGAGACGACATCGCGGCCCTGCTCGAGCAGCGGCCTGTAAACCGCGAGGAAGTCGCCCACCGATGGCTGGGATGTCTTTGGCAGTTGCGGCGAGTCGCGTAGCCGCGCGTAGAAGGCGTCGAGGTCGACGTACTCATGCTCGGGGCGCAGGTCGCCGCCCCAGCCAACGTAGAGGCTGACCGGCGTGATCGACCACCGATCGATCAGCGCGCGTGGCAGGTATGTGGTGCTATCGGTGACGATCGCCACCCCTTGCGACCGCCCGCCCGGGAATGTGCGCTCGGCGTGCCCCATCAACCCGGAAGCCTACGGCGAACCCGCCCCGACTATCGGCCCGGGGGGCCTCCGTCACACCCAGCCCGGCCCAGGGACACGGGTGGCGGTGGAAGGAGGCGGCGTCCGACCAGGAGCCACCGGCTGTACGCAGCGGCCAGCGAGTCAACGGACGAAGCCGCCCCGCGGCTCCACGCTCACGTAGCTGATCGCAGGGGCCGCCGCCAGCAGCGGCTTGATCCGCTGCTCCTCTATCGCCGGCGTGAGATCGCCGAACGCGGTCAGCCTGGTCGGACGGAACGCACGCGCCCGCTCTTCCAGCTCCGGAGGGAAGGTGCGCGAGTGCACGACTGCTGCATCGGCGTCGGCGTAGCGCTCGAAGATGTAGCAGGCGTCGGCCTCCGCGTTCAGGAACCACTGATACTCGAGCGTCCCGGGCTCATCGGCGCGCGTCCGGTCGGCCATCTCCTGCAGCACGGCCTGGAGTTCGTCGCCCTGCTGCGGGCTCAGTTCGAGCTCGACGATGACGAACACGTCGTCGCTCACGACGGCACTCCTCGGTAGTGGTTCTGTAACCAGCGTCACAGAGGTCACAGTGGCGGGGGGAGTTCGGACCGCCGGCACGTTCTTGCAGCTAGATGCGACCTTTTGCGGCGGCGACTCGCGCCGATATGCCCGAATCTATGCGGTTTCCGGGGTTGCGGGAGTAATCTGTGAGTGCCTGGCTGGGTCGGGGAGATCGAGAGGGCGCGTTGGAGTGCCCGGAGGGGACGCGAGATGTGCTTTCGAGGGGATCGCGATGCAGCGGGAGCTGTTCGTCGCCTGCGGCTGGTTCTGGTTCTCGCGGCTATCGTGGTTACGACGTCGATGGCGGCAGGGACTGCGCCGGCGTCGGCCTCCGATCACGCTTGGGCTTGGGGCAACGGCGACTGGGGCCAGCTGGGCAACGGTGTCGATCTAGTCATCGAAGGCTCGGAAGTCGTCGCGTCCCCCGCCGGGGTCTGCGCAGCCGGCACCGAAGGCCCGTGTCCGACCGGACCGTTTCTCGAAGGAGTCACCGCGATCTCTGCCGGCGATGCTCACAGCCTTGCCCTGCTGAGCGACGGCACGGTCGTCGCGTGGGGTGAAAATGAATTGGGGCAGCTCGGCGACGGCACTTACACCGGCCCGGGCACCTGCGGGCTGAAAGGCCGCGTCGAAGTCGAACGCGTGGACACCAAGCCGTGCAGCCCAACTCCAGTCGCCGTGAGCGGGCTCAGCGGCGTAACCGCGACCGCGGCTGGCGGCGCGCACAGCCTGGCCCTGCTGAGCGACGGCACTGTCATGGCGTGGGGCGCCAACAGCAAGGGGCAACTGGGCGATAAAAGCCACACGAGCAGCGACGTGCCCGTCGCCGTGCCTGGGCTGAGCCACGTGACGGCCATCGCTGCTGGCGGCGCGTACAGCTTGGCCCTGTTGAACGATGGCACGGTGATGGCATGGGGCGACAACGAATCCGGGCAGTTGGGTGACGGGACCACCGACAACAGCGACGTGCCCGTACCCGTGAGCGGGCTGGGCGGGGTCGTCACCGCGATCGCGGCCGCGACGGGCGGCTCCCACAGTCTGGCGCTGCTGAGCAGCGGCGCGGTCATGGCGTGGGGCGCCAACGGTGAAGGCCAGCTCGGCGATGGCAGCACCAAAGGTAGCGACGTACCGGTGTACGTGAGCGGTCTCGGCGGGGTATCGGCCGTCGCGGCCGGTGAAGCCAGCAGCCTGGCCCTGCTGAGCGACGGCACGGTCATGTCGTGGGGCGCCAACGGAGGCGGACAGCTCGGCATCGGTGGGCGGGAAGAAATCAACTTCCCCCACGAAATGCTCGCATTCAGCAACGTGCCCGTCCAGGTCTGCGCCGTCGGCGTGGACCCAGTGCTTCTGTGCCACGCCGGTCCGTTCCTGAGCGGCGCCAGTGCGATCTCGGCCGGCTCGGGCTATGAGATGGCGGTGCTCGAAGCGAGTAACGTCGGGTGGGGCAACGATTGCTACGGCGGCAGTTTCGGGTGTGAGCCGATTGATTTCCCGTTCATCCCGGAAGCACTGCCGGGGGAACTCGGGCTCATGAAGCTCATCTCGGCCGGCTACCGCTCTAACCTCGCCTTTGGCCCGCCGCTTCCGACCGTCGCTCGCATCTATCCGACGGTTGGATTGGATGAAGGCGGCGAATCGGTGACGATCACCGGGACGGAACTCTCCGAAGCCACGGCGGTGCATTTCGGGTCGGTCAGCGCCCCGAGCTTCACCGTCAACTCCGAAAGCTCGATCACGGCGGTGACGCCGCCCGAGACGACGGGCGTCGTTCCCGTGACCGTGACCACTCCAGCCGGCACGACCCCGGTGCTGCCCGGAAAAGCATTCCACTACATCGCCGCGTTTCCGCTACCCACGGTCAAGCGAATGGTACCCACAAACGGGCCCGCCGCTGGCGGAACGAGCGTATTCATCACTGGGAGCGGCTTCTTTGGCGGGAGCGTCGCCGTCCACTTCGGCGCAGCCAGCGCGACCAGTGTGACGGTGAACGAAATCCCCTCTGAGCCTGAAGCGAACTCGATCACCGCCGTGGCGCCGCCCGGGACCGGAGACGTCGCCGTGACGGTCACGACATTGGGGGGACCAGCGTCGCGACGTCGAAGAGCGTCTTCAAGTACGGCAAGCCGACGGTCACCGGGGTGGGCCCGAGCTCAGGCCCGCTCGGTGGCGGTACCACCGTCACCGTCACGGGCTCGGGCTTTGCCCCCGGCACGAACACAACCAGCTTCAAGTTCGGGAAGACCTTCTCCGCCCACACGGAATGCGCGTCGACAACCAGTTGCACCGCGGTCGCCCCGGCCGCGACCAAGCCCACAACCGTAGACATCATCGCGGCGGTCGGAAAAGCCAAAAGCAAGAAGAGCCCCGCCACCGACCGCTACACCTACGAATAGCCCGTCGGGGTTTCGCGGTCCCTTTGGCCCCTAACTCCGGACGCGGAACCCGAAGCACCGCATCCACGCCGCGGAGCGGGACGTGCTTCGGCCAGCGACCCAGCAGACGCCTGAGCTGACGCCAGGCCCGCGTACCCTCGGTGTCAGCTCCTCGTGGACGCCCACCTGGGAGACCGGGGCGAGCTCGAGTGGCAGTAGCCGGTTCCCTAACAAGAAGGTGCGCTGTTCTGACGTCGGCGTCAGCCGACCTGGGCTACGGGTCGACCCTCCTCCAAGTACACGCAGGTCTCGCTCCCGGTCGCCGCACCGACGCGTCTGCTCACCGGGCCGCTGAGCAGTTCTGCTGCGGTGCCCGCGTCTGCGAAGCGGTGCTCGGCGATCTCGCCTTGGTCGAGGACGAGCCCGGCCAGCTCGCCGTCGGGGAGCTGGCCGCATTCGAACAGCAGCCGTAGTCCTCCCGGTTTGCCGGGACGGGGTCGTTTGAAGTCCACGCACACGAGCCGTCCGCGCTCGATCGTCAGGCCGCACTCCTCCTGGACCTCGCGCTGGCAGCCCTCCCACGGTGTCTCCCCGTTCTCCTCGAGCTGGCCGCCCGGGATCGTCCAACCCTTCTTGTAGGTGGGCTTCAGGATCAGCAGCCGTCCGCGGGCGTCGTAGATCAGCGCGCCGGCGGACACCGGGAGGCGGGGCACCGCGTCGCCGGCTGGCGGCGCCGAGGGTTCGCGTGGCGCCCGAACCTCTCGGCTCTTCGGCACGACGAGCTCGCCAAGTGCTTCGGTGTTACCGGCGGTCTGTTCACGGGCTGTGAGCGCGGCCGCGATCGCGTCCCGCTGGTCCTGGTTGGAGCGCTTCGGCAGGCCGTCGAGGTCGACCTGGGCGAGCCCTTCGATGGTCCAGTCCGCGCGGGGCCGTTTGCCACGCTTGCCGAGCCACCTCGTCCATGAGGCGGTCGGGAACACCTCGATCACGTCGGGTCCCGTTCCGTCGAGGGCTTGGTAGAGGGCGAGGCCCTCGTGAATCCATGCGTAGTAGTCGCCGTCGCACTGTGCTCGGTCGGGTGTCCAGCGGATCCCGCAGATGGCCCGGGCCAGCAGCCGCTCCCCGTCCCGGCTGGTCTGGCCGTCCGGCGCGAAGCATCTGGGGCTGTCGATCGCGACCACGACCGGTTCATGCTCTGCGACGAGCCGCATGACACCGGCGACGTCGAGGTGGTCGTCAAGTGCGAGAAGCTGCCGCTCGTCGATGACGGCGGCGTCGAACCCCTTGCGCTCGCCGCCAACGTCCACGCCAACCCACCGAGCCTTCCCTTTCGACGGAGGGCAAGGGCTGCTCATAGCCAGCACCGCCAATCCTCTACGGTGCGGAAACCGAGGCGCTCATAGACCGGGTAGCCGACAGCGCTGGATTGCAGCCACGCCCAGTCCGCGCCGGCGGCCACACCGTCGGCGACAGCGCGGGCGGTCACCGCCCCACCGTACCCCCGGCGCTGGTGCTCCGGCAGCGTCGCGACGTTGAATATCCCCACGAAGGGCCCCAGGGTCAGTCCAAGACCGGTCGTCACCGGCTCACCATCGACTTCACCGAGATAGCAGCGGATCCCCGGCGACGCCAGTACGGATGAGGTCATCAATTGAAGAAACGGCTCGGCCGGCGCCTCGAACCCGGCCGCCGCCAGTCGAGCGTGCGCGGCGGCCTCGGCTGGCCGTAGCTCACGGATTGACAGCGCAGCGGCGGCTGTGCTCGTGACGAGCTCTCGCGGATCCTCGAGCACCATCAGCGGAATGTGCTCCTCAGCCTCCATGCCCCGGGCGGATGCCTGGTCGTGCACTCGCTCTGCGACGCCCGGCCGGGCCTGCAGACAGTGCGGCAGTCCCGTCGCGGCCACCTGATCGAGCAGGTCGGCGACAACCTCGGGGCGGGCGTCGCGGGAGGAGACCCAGACGCCGTTCAGCGTCGGTAGCGCCACGCCCGTCACCATCGCGATAGCGCCTGACTCGGTGCGCGACCAGCCGTCAGGGAGCGCAGCCTGGAGGTGCTGCCAGCTTGCAACGAGAGCTTCGGCTGCTGCCTCGGCCACATCCCCACCCATCGAGAGCAGCCTAGTCAAAGACCACCACCAAGCTCGAGCCCGGCGCTCTCACTCGCAAGCGCGCCGGCGCCCCTTGGCGCCCGACTGGGCTCAGTGCTCGAGCGTGAGCGTGAAGCGCGCGTCGATGGTGGTGCCTTCGGCTTTCGGGGAGGGGAGCGGCTCGGGGTACTCCCACACGCCGGGCTTCGCGACCACGCCCTCGACGCAGCCGGGCGCGACGCCGGCACACGGCCGTTTGTACGCTTCGGCTTCACAGGGGTAGCTGCTTTCGCACGGCGGCGCGTGAGGGACGGCGTAGATCGCGCCTTCGTAGGTTCCGCCGCGGCACCAGTGATGCGTGGCGGAGCGGGAGGGCGTCAGCGCCAGCCCGACCACCCCGTTGCTGGCCGGGTAGCCGTAGTCGGTGCGCTGCATGTCGCTCGAGGTGGAGCAGTGCGGCGGTGAGTTGCGCGTGTAGCGGCGGTATCGGCGCAGCACGACGACCGCGTAGTAGTAGCCGCCTCCCGGCAGCGACGGCGCGCTGAAATGCAGGTGGATGGTGCTGCGGACGGTCGGGTACTTCTGGACGTGGACGGTCAGCGGGGCGGCTGCGGCCGGTACGGCCGATACCGCGAACACAAGCGCCGCCGGCACTCCCAACCGTCGCCAGGCACGCATGGGCAGAACCTAGCCGCTCGCGGCCCGGTGCGGGCAACCGGGCTCTTCCCCGCTGTGTCGCGCGTGGCGATCAGGCATCGAACCGCCACCGAGCCACGGCCTACAGCGGCGGCACCTGGTTGTTGACCTGCGTGCCGTGGTAGAGGTGGCTCTGCCGGGCGCAGGCCTTCGGGAAGAAGAATTGGACGCTGTCGCTGCGCACGCCGTTGTAGCTCGCGAACAGGGTGGCACGCCCGACGGTCCCCACCTTGCACCGCGGGTCGCTGCTCGCGACGACGCGGATGTGGATCTTCATCACGTTCCCGGGGAACCCCCACATCACCGCGTAGTGGGAGTGGTAGTCGAGACGGTGCGCGACGGTCATCGTGATCGCCCGTGTCGGCCCGCCGAAGCGGCGTTCCTGGCAGATGACTCCCGAGACCGTGTTGGCCGCGAGGTCGATTTCGCCGTGGCCGCGCGCGAAGCTCCCCGCCTGCCCGAAGTCGGGTGAGCCCGTATGGAAGCCCCACGGAGGGATCCCCGGCACGATCGGGATCTGCCCGCAACCCGGCGAGTACGCACCCGCGTGACCGGGGATCGCGAGAAACAGGACAAGCGCCAGCGGTGCCCACCGCGTCGCCTGCTTGAGTCGCGAGCGTCCCATTGGGCGCGAACATACCCGGCGACGCGCCCGCAGACGAGGGCTTCTGGACCAATCGACGGGGCGCAGGCGACACGGCCTGCGCCCCGTCGACGGTCCGGTCCTCACTCCCCGGCCAAGCCGCCGTCAGCGGCCTGGCGGGCCACCCGGAGCCGGCCCGCGCCTGCGCCCTCGTCAGCCCTTGCTCGCGCTCCAAGTCCCCCCGCCGCCGGGCGTCGAGTAGCTGCCCGACATCGAGCTGCCTGACACGGTCCCGGTGTAGGTGATGGCCAGCGACCCGACAGTGCCGAACGTGATCGCGCTGCCGTGCAACGTGCCGTTGACGTCGAGCGTGGAGGATGGGGATGAGATCGTGATTTTCCCGCTGAGGCTGGACCCCGACTGCTGCCAATGAAGAACGAACGTGCCGTTGTACGCGCCGCTGTACTGGCCGTTCCACTGGCCCGAGAGACCGCTTTCCGCGGTCGAGGCCGCGGTCGTCGTGGTTGCGGTTGTGGCCGGCGTGGTGGAAGCGGGCGTGCTTGTGGTGGTGGCGCTCGAGCCGCCGCCGCAGCCTGCGGCCATCAGTGCGCCCGCCGCGAGGATCCCGGCGAGCGCCGCCGCCCTGGTTCTCACCCGTGTTCTCACCTGCTTGGTGAGCCCGTCTCTCGCGACGATTGCCGTGAGTCGCTGACCTGGTCCCAACATGTGATCACCTCTGTCGTCGTCGATTGGTGCGAGTCCGTTGCCCGCGCTCTGATCTTCCGCGCCGAGCGCCCCCACGGGGGCGACCCAAGGTGTACGAACGGGCACCCTCTGTGGACTCGTGTCCGAGCGGCGCCCACCCGCGGTCCAAACGATCGCGCGTATGCCGTGCGTGCTCGCCGTCCGTCGGTCCCCGCTCCCGGCCTATATTGCGTCCGCCCGCTGTGAAAGCGCCTGATGACCCCGCATGAGACCCACCCAGGCTCTGCGCCTCCGGCCCGACCTGACCGGATATGGCGGCGCTGGCTCCTGGCTGCGGCGATCGCGGTTTCGCTGCTGGTCGCTCTGGTGGTGGCCGTGCACCGCGCGGGCCCCGAAGGCTCGACCTCCGAAGCGCAGGTCGAAGCCGAAACCAACCGCATCGCCGACATCGCCATCTCCGAAGATCAGGCGCCGCACTCCGCGGCGTTCCCACAGGGCCTTCCGGCCGCAACCGCCCTCGAGCAGGCGATCGGTGGTGACGTCCACGCCCGCATCGAAAACGGCCAGCTGACCGGGTCTGTGCACAGCGTGGTGTGCACGGCCGGCTCCGGCAGCGAATCCGGCCGAACGCCCTATCACTGTGCGGTCCGGAGCGCGGGACTGTCCTACCCCTTCCTCGCGGTCGCCGACGAACGTACCCGGCGCCTCGTCTGGTGCAAGGTCGATGAACCGGCCGTCCCCCACGCCGGCCCCGAAGTCCCGGTCAGCGAACGCTGCCGCGGCTAGGTCGTCGCGCTTGACGGGGTGATGCTCCGCTCCTAGTGTCGCCACCATGGACGCGAGCCCGCACCGGAACGGCGAGACGGACGCCGAGACGTCGGGGTGGGAGGAGCTCTTCTGGCTGGTCTTCGAGCGAACGTCGAACGCGATCTTCGTCCTCGACGACCAAAGACGTATCGTCGCGGTGAACCAGGCTGCGCTCTCGCTCCTCGGTCGCTCGCGAGAGGATCTCCTGGGCACGTCGATGCTCGGGACGATGCGAAGTGCCGACCGAGACGAGGCCCTCAGGAACTGGCAGGTCTTCCGTGCCTCCGGCGAATACTTCGGAAGGCGGGCCCTCGTGCGAGCGAACGGCTCCGAGGTCCAGATCGACTTCGCCGCACGGCTGGCGCACATCCGAGGGAAGCGGGTGGCGATATACGTCGCGCTGCCGGGCCCGCGCTCCGAGCCGACGCGGTCTTCCGCCCTTTCGGGCCAGATTCTGTTGACCGCCCGCGAGCGGGAGATCATCACCCATGTCGCCGTCGGCGACGAGACCGATCAGATCGCGCGGGCGCTCCACATCTCTCCGACGACCGTGCGCACTCATGTGCGCAACGCGATGGTCAAGCTGGGTGCTCACACGCGAGCCCAGCTCGTCGCAATAGTCCTGTGCACCGACGATGCGGTGCACGAGACGGTGCTCGAACGGCTCTCGGCCTAGCCTGGCGCCATAGCTCGAACACGAACCGGCCGGCGGCCACCAGGTGGCCACCGGCCGTTCAGGGCGATCCTCAGTTGACGTGCACGCTCCTCGTCGCCGTGTTGCCTGCCCCGTCGGTGATCGTCACCGCCACGTCCTGCTTTCCGTGGGGCAGCGTGATCGTCGTGCCGTGGGCGGTCCTCCCGTTGGAGAAGGTCCATTGGGCCGCGATCAGGTTCCCCTCGCCGCCTTCGGCCGAGGCGCCGAGAACGACGCTCCTGCCGGATCCGGGCGTTTGGGTCACGGATGCGCTCAGCGGCGTGTCGATCCTCACCTGCTGGGTCCAGCTGTAGGTGTTGCCGAGGTTGTCCGTGATGCTGGCGGTGACCGAGTAGAGGCCCGGCCCCGGGAACGTGTGGCTGAATCGCGCCCCGGGTCGGACTTCGGTCGTGCCGTCGCCGAAGGTCCAGCTGATCAAGCCGTCGCCCTGAGTACCGGCGCTCGAGCCGATCGTGGTCGATGCGGAGTGGGACGCCGAGTTCGCCGCGTGAGCCGACGCATAGAAGCTCACCGTCGGTTCTTGTGTCTCGACCTGGTCGGGGTAGAACTGGATCCCGGGCTCGGAGAACGCCTGCGGGTTGGTGATGTCCGCGGTCACGTGCTCGGGGGCAGGGTTGAGCCCGAGGTCCGCGCCGTCCTGCTCGATGGCGCCCAGCGTGTCGTCACCCACGTTCGGACCGACGTTGTTCGCTTCCAGGTCGCCCTGCATCTGGCCCGGCGGGTAGGCGCCGTAGTCCCCGAAGTAGCCGAGCGTGTCGCTGCCCTCGTCTACGACGTGTGCGGCGTCGATTCCGGGCGACGCGGCGAAGGCGCGCTCGATCGCTTCGGTGACCTCCGGGAACCCCTCGCCCGGGACGGTTGCGTACACCTGATCGCCGATGCGGGCGACGGTAGCCGAGGACCCGACAGTGAAATTGTCCACGTTGAAGTAGGGCGCTTCCACCGAACGGTTGATCGTGAAGATCCCGCCGACTTCTTCCCAGTTCCAAGTGCCGCTGTGGTGGTTGCTCTTGGGCTCATAGAGCGGGCCCGGACACCCGATCGGGCCACCGCGATGGTTGCAGGACATGGCCTCCAGCAGACCCGTGTTTTCGACTTCCGTCGCGAACGGCGTGTTGTCGGCCGCCAGCGTGGTGTCCGTGATCGGCTGCGCGTGGGCGAGTGCGCTCGTGATCGCATTCGTGACGAAACGGCCCTGCTTTTCGACCTCGTTGTAGTGAGGTTCATTGCCGATCGTCTCCTGCCTGCCGACCGTGCCGACCGCCACGACAGCCCTACCGCCGAGCACCGTGGCGAGACGGTTCCTGACCCACCCTGGGTAGTCGGCGCTCCACTGGTTGTTGCCGGCCACGGTCGGGTTGTATTCGTCGGCGTGGACCGGCACGGAGGCGTACGTGGCGATCGTCGCGCCTTTCCCGGGCTGGCGCGCCCACAGGATCGGCAGTTGGGTGTCGACGGAGAAACCTGCCGTCTGGTCGGTCCCCTGGAGCTGCGAGACCAGACCCCGGATCGTGCCCGTGGCCGACCAGAGTTCCGCCTCCTGCGTGTGCGACGCCGCCTTGATGACAGCCCGGACAGCCGCCTGCTTTACCCGGCGCAGATACCCCGGATCGGTGTGGCCCCAGAGGCCCATGAGCGTCGGCGCTGCGTGGTCGTGTGTGGTGGAGAGAACGATGTTCGCCGCGGTGACTTCGTAGCCGCGGCCGGCCAGCGCGGCGGCCGCTTCCCTGCGCGCGTCGTCGCCGCCGTCGCCCACGTTCGGCGACTGGTATGCGGCGAACCAGCCCTGCGAGTCGACCGTCACGAACGCGACAGCCTGCTTGCCGTGGCCGACGAAGAACGCACGCACCTGTAGCGGATCGTGCGCTCCCCCGGTGACGATGTAGTCCGAGCCATAGCCACCGTCGGCCATCGGTTCGTGGGGCGTGATGTCGACCACCGAGGTGCCGACCTGGAAGACGCCGGCTTCGGTCTTGGGCGCGGCCGCCCTGCCGGCGTGCGCTGCGCGGGCCGGCGTGTGTGGTGCGGCGGCTGCCAGCGACGAACCTGCTGTCCCCAGGATCAGCGCCGCCGAGGCAGCGGCGACCGCAGCAGACTTGCATTTACGAGACAACGTTTCTCCCCTCCGTGAACGGTCAAATTCGAGCCGGGCAACATACCCCTGGGCAGACGGGCAGTCGCGATCCGGCCGCGAAGATCATCCGTGTGGATGAGGCGGATGACGCAACCGAGGGTGGTCCGGCGCCACCAGGCTGGAGGCAGGCGCCCTGCCGGCTGGGGCCAGCCGGCGCGGCGGCCGCGGGGGCACCCGCCCCCGCGACCGCACACCGGACTCAGCCGAGCACCTCGACCGGTTCGGCGAAGGTGAGCTTCTCCACCGAGGCCAGGCCGGCAGATTCGAACGGCCCGCCGAAGGAGACTTCGGGGAAGTCGGGCGGTTCGCCTTCGAAGCCGACAGGTTTCTGGTGGCCTTTGGATTGCGTGTATTTGAGGGTGAACGGTTTCCCGGCTTTCACCGGTTTGTTGAGCGGCGTCAGCTTGCCGATGACCGACCCCTTCAGCAGCACTCGGGTTTCGCCGCACACGAAGGTCGTCAGCAGGTTGCCGTTCAGGAGGTCCAGCCCGACCGACGTTTTGACGGGTGTGTGGACGATGTAGCCGAGCTGGGTGGCGCCTGTGATCGCAATCTGTTCGGGCGGCAGGCCGGGCGTGTTGCACGGGATCTTCCCGGTGGGAAGCACGCGCTCGCACCCGGTCAGGATGACTTTGGCCGTGCCGGTGACGGGCGAGGTGACTTCGCCGGTCCCCGAGTCCGCCACGCACTGGATCTTTTCGCCGGAGACCGATTCGAGCGTCGTCGCTCCGCTGGTGATGCCCATCGCTTTCGGAAACGGCGGCGTCCATTCGGGCAGCGCCAGCGCCGCCGGCGCGGCTGCAGCCAGCAGAGCCGCCGCCGCGATCAGCGCTGCGCCTGAACGCAGGCCTGCTCGTTTCTTGCCTGAGTCGCTCGCGCGGTCTGCCGGTTCTGCCGCACGGCCGGGTTTGAGTGGGCTTCGCATCGTTGCTCTCCTTGGTGAGGTGTTTGCCGTTCGCGAGCCGATGCCCGCTGCACTGATCCTCGACGCCGAGCAGGGCTGCCGGAATGGACCCAAGGTGTATGAGGGCGCACCCTCGAAGCTCGATCTCGGGCTCACCCCGAAGACAGCGCGCTCTGACGCTTCCCGCTCGCGGGGGTCGGCCTCCCGCCACGCGGAGCGCTCGGCGCGTGGCCGATAACGTGCTCGGGCATGCGCGAGATCCGGCCGGGACTCTGGCATTGGACGCTGGGCGCCCGAGCCGCTGTTCTCGGCCTCGTGCTCCTCGGCACCGCCGGCGCACTCACGGCGTGCGGCACCGAGAGCGGGACGGCGATCACGGCAACGGCGGCGAGAACCCCCGCGACGCCGCGATCCACCGCCGGCGCCGGCGTTCGCGCAAGCACCTCAACGGCGAGTCCGGCCCCCGGTACGACCACGCCGAGCGCTCCGCCGCTCGCGTCCCCCGTCCCCAAGCCGCACATCGTCTGGGACCCGATCCCGTTCGGCCCCGAACGCAAGGCGCAGATGGTCGCCTACGTCCGCCGCCACTACGGCAGCTTCATGCGCCCGACGTACAAGCTGCTCCATCCGCATGTGATCGTCATCCACTACACCGAGACGCCGACCTTCCAGTCCACCTTCAACACGTTCGCTCCGGACACTCCCGACCCCGAGCTGCACGAGCTACCCAACACCTGCGCGCACTTCGTGATCGACAAAGCCGGCGGGATCCACCAGCTCGTCCCCCTCGACATCATGTGCCGGCACACCGTAGGCCTGAACTGGACCGCGATCGGCATCGAGCACGTCGGCTACAGCGACCAGGAAATCCTCGATGACCCGGCCCAGATGCGCGCGAGCCTCAGGCTCGTCCGATGGTTGCGCTGCACCTACGACATCCAGATTCGCAACGTGATCGGGCACAACGAGAGCCTGTCGAGCCCGTACCACCGCGAGGACGTGCCATCGCTGCGCACCCAGACCCACTCCGACTTCGACCACGCGGACATGAACGTCTACAGGCGGCGTCTCGCCGCCGCCGGAGGCTGCTGACCGGAGGCTGCTGGCGCCTCACAACTCGACGATCGAGACCTCCGGCCAGTGCTGCCCGAGGTGCTCGCCGATCAGCCTTCGATGGCAGTGCTCGGCTGTGGCCTCGCTGCACAGCAGTGCGGTTCGCGTGCGGAACGACGCGCGATCGAGGTGCGTGTGTATCTCTCGCTCGTTCATGAGCTCCCGAAACCGCCGTTCGAAGTCGTGCCACTCCGCCGCGGTTCGCGCCTTCCGGCCGGCGGTGAGCAGCTCGGGCGTCGGCGCGAGCCGCGGATCGTGCTCATAGGAGGCTCGGAGGATCGCGCTCAGGAAGTACTCGAGGTCGCCGGCCTTGGCGAAGCCGGCGAGCTGCGAGCTGTTGTTGAGCCGCACGTCGAGCACGCGCTTGATCTTCGCGTCGGCCAGCCGCTCGAAGAAGCGCTGAGCCGTGGTCTGGGTGAACCCGATCGTGTAGATGTCCATCCCGATCGACTGTAGGCCGCTCGCGTTGGCCGGGCGTTGGCGCCGGGTCACGCGCTCGCTGCCGTCAACGATGCGCCAACGTCCGCGGCGTAACGTCGCGTCCGGTGTCGTCTCGGGGCGGGAGCCCGCTCCCAGACGGGCGCCGCATCATCGGGGCGCCGCGTGACGAAGGCGCATACGCATCAGCAGAGAGAGGAGGCACGATGTCGAATGACGAGAGCGCGAGCGGGCTCGAGCAGATGGAGTCGATCGTCGACGGGTCGGCTCCGCCGGCGCCCGTCCAGGGGCTGCTCGGCTTCCGGTTGAGCGAGGTGGGCGAGGGGCGTGCGACGTTCACCTGCACTCCCACGGCGGCGATGCTCAATCCGCTGGGAGCGGTGCACGGTGGTATCGCGATGACCTTGCTGGACTCCGCCTGCGGCGCCGCGGTTCACACGACGCTTCCGCCCGGCGCCGCGTACGCGACCCTCGAGACAAAGGTGAACCTCGTGCGGGTCATCACGCCGGAGACCGGCGAGATGACTGCCAGCGGACGTGTCATCCACCGTGGCGGACGTGTGGCGACGGCCGAGGCCAGCCTGAGCGACCCGTCGGGGGCGCTGCTCGCGCACGCCACCTCTACGTGCCTGATCCTGGCCGGCTGAGGAGCTCGGTGTGGAGCGCCTGGAGCTCGGGCGCCGGGTTCATGCCGAGCTCCTCGCGCAGCAGGTGGCGGAGCTGGTCGTAGACGAGAATCGCCTCGGCGGGATTTCCCTGCGCGGCCAGAGCCCTCATCAGTTGCGCGTGACCGGTCTCGCGAAACGGCGCGAGGCGGATCAGCTCGCGCGAGCAGCGAATCGCGGTGTCGAGCTCCGGGCCCCCGAGCCGCAGCGCGCACCTGGACAGCGCCTCGAGAGCCCTCAGGCGCAGCTCCTCGATGGCTGCGCGCCGGGCGCCGATCCATGAGCCGTGGTCTCCCTCGAGGAAGGTGCGGCTGCTGACGTTCAGCGCGATGTGCGCTGCGATCCAGGCGCGTGTGTCTTCATCGCGGGAGACCGCGGACTGGGCGTCGTGCAGTGCCTGGACGGCCCGCTCCACATCGACATGGGTGTCGGCCGGAAGGTGAATCCGCAGCAGGTCTCCACTCGGAAGGCTCGCGACGCCCGTGGCGTCCAAGGCCGTCCGCAGCTTGGACACCAGCGCACGGATGGCCACGGCAGGCTCGGGTGGCGGTGCGGGTCCCCAGAGCACGTCGAGCAGCTCCTCGCGGCTCACCTGCCGGGTGCGGTTGAGGACCAGGTAGGCGAAGACGGTTCGCCCCTGCGTGCCACGTATCGACGCGGCGACGTCGGAACCGTTCAGGCGGGCGACGAGAGGCCCGCACAGCTGGATGCGGGAGGGCTCGAGCTCGGGCATCGGCGTGCCACACTACTTCCGTGGCGAGGATCATCGTTTGCGAGTGCGGGACGATCGTGCGGGGCGAGGAGGACTCCGAGCTCGTGCGCGGCGCGCGGGAGCACATGGAGTCCAATCATCCCTCGATCGCCCGGGAGATCACAGACGAGGAGCTGCTGGCGCTCAGTCACGAGGAGCCCTCGCCGGTCTCCAGATAGGCACCCCCATCTTCGGCGGCGCGGGGCGCAGGTACGCGCGGGCCGGAGGCGCCGAGGCGGCCCACGGGCTCCGGCACGCGCCCGCCACCCCATCCCCGCCGGTGTCCTCGAGGCCCTACTCGACCTCGGGCTCGACCCGCGCCGTGACGTACCCGCGCGCCTCGGCCATGCCGTACGCCGCCGTCCCGGCCTCCTCCTGGATGTCGGGCTGCACAACCGCCAGGTAGGACACGAACGCGACGATCGCGATCGCGAACAGCACGGCGGTCGGCCCGTCGCCGAACCCGAGCCCGGTCGCGCTCTTCGGCTTGCTGATGTAGTCGGCGAACGACGCGCCGAGCGGGCGGGTCACGACGTAGGACATCCAGAACGCGGCGATGCTGCCGAGGCCGAACTGCACCCTCGCCAGCCATGGCAGCAGGATGATCACCGTGAAGAAGATCCCCGAGGCCAGGTAGCCCATGCCGAACGTGATCGCAGTCAGGTCCCCGAGGGCGGTGCCGAGCGCGAAGGTCGCGAACACCGTCGCCCAGTAGAAGGCCTCGCGGCGCTGCAGCGTGATGCTGTGGATCGAGAGCGTCCCCTCGCTGCGCTGCCAGCCCCAGAAGACCGCCGCCAGCACGAGCGCCCACAGGATCGTGGTGCCCGCGTAGGGGATGTGGAGGTCGAGGTGCATGAAGTCCGCGACGCCGGTGCCGGTGGTGGCGATCGCGTAGGCGAAGAACCAGTACGCGAAGGCCTGGTAGCGGCGGACCGAGAACTGCACCACGAACCCGAGCACGATCAGCGCGATCTCGATGCTCCCCGCGCCGAAGTTGCCGTAGGTCTTCAGGTAGTCGGAGGTGGCCTCTCCGCCGGCCGTGGTCAGGATCTTCACGACCCAGAAGAGGGCGATGACCTCGGGGACCTTCGAAGCCAGCGGCGACGGGAACAAGCTCCCGAGCACGGGCAGCCGGCCGTCCTCGCGCCGCAGAGCGGCACCGAGCGGGCTGCGAGACCGGTGCGGACGGCTCCTAGAGCTCACCGTGGATGCTTCTGTGCGTGGTCACGGCGGCACAAGCTAGCCCAAGACGCCGACCGGCGGTAGCGGTTCGGCTCGGTGACGGGAGGACGCCGCCACGTGGCGCGCCGCCCGCCGTTCGGGCGCGCGTGCGATCATTGGCCGATGTTCAAGAAACTGATCGAGTTGCTGCTCTGCATCCTGCACCCCGTGGCGGTGGTCCTGATCTGGATCAACCTGCTGTTCTCGAGGAAAGACATGGGGTTCATCGCGCGGCTCGCCTGGGCGATCGCCTCGGTCGTCCCGTTCGTCCCGTTCCTGTACGTCCTCACCGGCCACGACTTCATCTAGCCGTCGCGCGCTGCGCGGCCTCGGCCGAGGATCAGTATTCGATCAGTTCCGTGCCCGGCCTTGCGACGTTGAACACGGCCGCCGGAAGTTTGCCGCCGTCGGTTCCGGCCGCGCCGATCACCAGCTGCCCGCCGCCGGGTTCGATGTTGACGATCCAGTGCAGGTAGTCGCGCACGGTGCGTGCCTCGGCTTCGGTCGGCGGCGAAGCGCACACGTTGGGCCCGGTCACGAACAGATAACAAGCTGCGTAATCCGCCACCTGTGGATCGGTGGAGCCCACCGATGGACCTCCGCTCGCGGCGCCATAGCGTCGTGACCGGTCGCGTGCGCGGTAACCGCCGGCTTGCGGGTCTCGAGTGAAAGGCAGACGGATGAAGATCAAGGATGCCGCATCGGAATTCCTGTCCCGCAGGCGTATCGCCGTGACCGGTGTCTCGCGGGCGCCCAAAGACCATGGGAGCAACGTCGTCTACAAGCGGCTTCGGGACCGTGGCTATGAGGTCTTCGCGGTCAACCCGAACACCGAGATCGTCGAGGGAGATCGCAGCTATGTCGATCTGTCCTCGATCCCGGGAGGAGTCGAGGCCGTTGTGATCGCCACGAGCCCGCAACACGCCGAGGAGACGATGCGCGAATGCGCCGAGCTCGGGATAGAGCACGTCTGGATGCACCGTGGCCCCGGGGCCGGGAGCGTCTCGCCGCAGGCGGCCTCCTTCGGCCGTGCCCACGGCATCTCGGTGATCGACGGAGGCTGCCCCTGCATGTTCGGTCCCACCGCCGACATCGGCCACAAGGCGATGCGACTCGCGCTGACCTTGAGCGGCAACGTTCCGCGCCAGGTCTGACGCGTCTCAGCTTCGGTGCTCGGGGTTGGGGTGCTCGGGGTGCCCGAGGTCCCAGTCACGGGTGGAGTTGCCGTACGCGGGGATGCCGCCCGCGTCTTTCAGCATGCGCGCGAGGTGAAGCACGTTCCAGGAGAGGAACACCGTGTTTCGCGTCGTCCAGGCGTTCTGCTGGCCGCCGCCCTCCGTGTCGAGATAGGACGGGCCCGGGCCGGCCTCCCCGGTCCAGTAGGTGTCGGACTGCGGCGGGATCGTGAGCCCGATGTGCTGCAGCGCGTAGAGGACCTGTGCGTTGACGTGCTTGCCGCCATCGTCGTTGCCGGTCGTCAGCGCGCCCCGACCTTGCCGTAGTAGGCCCATTGGCCCGCGTCGTTGACCTCCGACGGAGTAGGCGTACAGGCGCTCGATGATCTTGCGCGTGTGCGAGCTCTGGTCGCCGAGCCAGATCGGGCCGGCGATCAATCAGGATGTCCGCGGGCTCGACGAGCTCCCGGTAGATCCAGGGAACTCGTCATGGTCATAGCCATGCTCGCGCATGTCGGGCCAGAGGCCCGGCGGGGATCTTGCGATCGGCGGTGCGCACCTCGTCGAGTCGCACACCGACACGCTCGAAGATCGCGCTGGACGATAGCCAGCAGCCCGTCCGTGTTGCTCGGCTCGGGCGAGCGCTTGGTCGTGCCGTTGAACACCACCGCGCGCAGGTCCGCGTAGTGGGTGGGCGCATCGCCGGCCTGCTGCTCGATAAAGCTCTGAATGCCCGCTGGTAGCGCCACTCACGTCCCCCTCGTGTCGGTGTCGGATGTCCCGCCGCCGGTTCGCCGGCACGGCCCGCCCTGATAGTCCGGGAAGCGCACGACGACGTTACAGCCGCCGACGGCGCCGCGGGCCGGCACTGGCGGCGCCGCTAGCCTCTGTCGCATGCGCACGGCGAAGCCCTGGGTGTTCGCCGTGCTCGCCGTCTGCTTCCTGGCGCTCGGCATCCTGTTCCTCCTCGCCGGTGCCCTGCCGCTCGGTGTCGGGTGGGTGATCGTCGCCGGGCTCTCACTCGTCAGGGCCCGGCAGCCCCCGAGGTGAGCGGACGCCGGGCGCGCCTCGGGCCTTCTCACGACACAGGCCCCGCGCCGCGGCGGTTCATCCGCCCTCCGGGTCAACATATTCGAAAGCAAAAAGGGGGTCTGTGCCGGAGGAGAGCGATCAGGTGGCGGCGCTGCGGCTGCGCTACGAGGACCTGCGCCGCGAGAACGAGCGGCTGCGCGACGCCCGCGCCGGGATCACGAGCCAGCTCGGGCCGCTGCCGATCTCGGCGGCGATCGTCGCGGGCCTGGTCAGCGGGTTCTCGGTCGACGGGAAAGCGCACCTCGACAAAGGTCTCGCGATCGCCGCGCTCGCCGTGTTCCTGGCGATGGTGGTCGTATCGATGCTCTACAGCGTCCTGCGTCCCTACCGGAAGCTCCGCGACCACGCGCTCGAGACCGCCGAGCCGAAGCCGGAAGAAGCCCGGAGCGCCGGCGACTGGTACGCGGCGATGATCAAGCTCGAGGACGGGCTGCGGGGCAAGTCCCCGCCCCCGCCGAAGGGCCTCACCGAGCGCCTCGGCAGGATGTGGCCGTTCCCGCGCGCCGGCGAACTCAAGACCCTGCAGGCGGGCTGCGACCTCGAGTGGAAGGGCTTGTTCCTGACCAAGCTCCTGTTCGTCGCGGTGATCGCGCTGCTGATTCTCGCCCGGGTCGCCTGAGTCCTCAGACGTTGATCTCGAACCCGAGGTCGACGTCGCTCGCGGCGTTGCCGCCGCGGATGCCCCAGTTCTCGGTCGGGACCTCTCGCAGAAACGCGTCCCGGAGCGCTCCGTGGACCGCCTCCATCAGCGCCACCTCCTCGGCCTGCGAGTACTCGCGGCGCACCTCGATCAGGACGTGTGGCACCGGGCCACCCCAACGCCCGTCGCTCCCCCGAATCACACACGGCCCCGAATTCGTGTTTACTATTCCCTCAGAGGGAGGCAATCGGCTATGAGGGAGGGGTGCCGGTGCGTGCTGATCATGGTGGCAAGGATCGTCCCGCGACGGACCGCGCAGCAGGCGGGCGTCGCTTGATCGAGGGCTCGGGGCTGCGCAGTCGAGCCGCCAGGACCGTCGTGGCGGCGCTGGTCGCGCTCGTCGCGTGCCTGTCGGCTGCCGCGGGAGCCTCCGCGTTCACCGCGCACGGGAGCGTGGAACAGGTCTGGGTCAGTGGCCTGACGCCGGGCGCCCAGGTGTCGCTGCTCGCGCCGGGCGGTGAAACGCTCGCCACCAAGAGCGCCGACTCGCTCGGCGGGCTGCTGTTCCGCAACGTCGCGCCCGGGCCGGCGCTACCGCGTCCGGCTGCTCTCGCCCAGCGAAGAATCGGGCCCCATCACCGTCCACAACCAGGCGCCGGTGCCGTGGGACAAGAGCGTCTACCACCAGTCGATCGCCAACAGCGGATACCAGTACCTGACGACGCGCGACGGCACCCAGCTTGCGATCGACGTCCACCTGCCGACGGCCAGCGTCGGCGCAACAACGGGCGTCTACCCGACGCTGATCGAATACGCCGGCTACGGCTACGCGAACCCTGCGGGTCCCGGAAAGCGGCCTCGCCGCGCTCGCCAACCTGATGGGCTTCGCCGTGGTCGACGTCAACATGCGCGGGACCGGCTGCTCCGGCGGCGCCTTCAACTACTTCGAACCGCTGCAGAGCCTCGACGCCTACGACGTGATCCAGACGATCGCCCACCAGTCGTGGGTGCTCCACCACAAAGTCGGCATGTTCGGCATCTCCTACGGCGGCATCAGCCAGCTGTTCGCCGCCCAGGAGCGCCCGCCGGCGCTCTCGGCGATCGCCCCGCTGTCGGTGGTCGACGCGACCGCGACGACGCTGTACCCAGGCGGCGTGCTCAACACCGGCTTCGCGCTGCCGTGGGCCGAAGAGCGCCAGCAGAACGCCGAACCGGCGAGCCCGGGCCACGGCGAGCGCTGGGCCACGAACAGATCGAAAGGCGACACGACCTGCGCGGGCAACCAGGACATGCACGAAGAGGCGACCAACCTGCTCGCAGAAATCAAAGAAAACGCGACCTACAACCCGCCCGTGGCCGACCCGCTCGACCCGATCACGTTCGTCCACAACATCGACGTGCCGACGTTCATGGCGTGCCAGTGGGAGGACGAGCAGACGGGCGGCCACTGCGCCGACCTGGCCGAGCACTTCACCGGCACCGAGCAGAAGTGGTTCACCTTCACCAACGGCGCCCACATCGACTCGCTCGATCCCGCCACCTTCGACCGTCTGTACGACTTCTTGGAGCTGTACGTCGCGCACCAGGCGCCGACAACGAAGCGGGGATCGTCGACTGGCTCGCGCCGCAGGTCTATGCGGCGGCGCTTCGGGCTGTCCCGAAAGGCGACGAAGTCACGCTGCCGGCCGACCCGATCCAGGAACAGCCGAAGTACTCGAAGGCGCTGGCGGCGTTCGAAGCGCTGCCGGAGGTCCGGGTGCTGTTCGACAACGGTGCGGGAGCCTCGCCGAAGGCAACGACCACGCCGGGCAACCCGTATCCGGCGTTCGAAAAGTCGTTCTCGTCGTTCCCGATCCCGGGCACGACGGCCCGCTCGTGGTACCTCGGGCCGGAAGGCACGCTCGACCGAAGCGCCGGCGGCGGCCGAAGGGGTCGACTCCTACACCTCCGACGCGAGCGCCACGCCGCTGACGGACTACATCGAGCAGCGCGGGCCCGGGCGGGCTGTGGGGCGACGCCTCGCAGTGGGAATGGAACTGGGTGCAGCCGCCAGCGGGCGACGCGGTCGTCCTACGTCTCGGCGCCGCTCAGCAGCGACACGACCGTGATCGGTGGAGGCGCCGTGCACCTGTGGGTGAAGTCGGCCACTCCGAACGTCGATCTCCAGGCGACGGTCAGCGAAGTGCGCCCGGACGGCAACGAGACCTTCGTCCAGAACGGCTGGCTCCGCGCCAGCGAGCGCAAGCTCGCCACGACCTCGACAAACATGTTCGAGCAGGACACCACGCCACTCCAGCCGATCCCGACCTTCCTCGCATCCGATCTGCAGCCGATGCCGGCCGGCGAATTCGTCCCGGTCACGATCCCGCTGTACTTCGAGGGGCACGCCTACCGGGCGGGCTCGCGCATCAGGGTCACGATCTCCGCGCCGAACGGGACCCAGCCCGTGTGGTCGTTCGGCCAGACCGCAGCCAGAAGGCGACACCGACAACGTGTCGATCGCGTTCGGGCCCAGCATGCCCGCCGAGCCTCACGCTCCCGATCGTGCCCGGGGTCAGCGTGCCCACCGGGCTGCCGCCGTGCCCGGGCCTGCGCAACGAGCCCTGCCGTGCCTACGAGCCGTTCGTGAACAACGGTTCCTGACGCCTGCATGACCACGCGGCGGTGCGTCTAGCCTCGCCGCGTGGTCACGGTGATCGGCCGATACCGAGCGCTGCCCGGCCACGCCGAGGAGATCGCGGACGTGCTCGCCGAGCACGTGGCTGCGACCCGCGCCGAGCCCGGCTGCGTGCAGTTCGTCGCCTACAGGGAGTCAGAGGAGCCGGAGAGCTTCCTGCTCTATGAGCAGTACGTCGACCGGGCCGCGTTCGAGGCGCACCGCGCGACCCCGCACTTCCGCCGCTACGTGGAGGGCACGATCGTGCCGCTGCTCGCCGAGCGCCGCTGGTCGCGCTATGAGGAGATCGAGCCGCGCGGCTGAGGTGTCTGCCGCGCTGGAGCGCGCTCCGCCGTTAGGATCGAGACGTGCGAGCTTCCCGCAGCACCGACCCGCGCCGCAGGGCGCCGATCGCAGTCGCGGCGCTCCTCGCGCTCGCCTGCCTGGCCTCACCGGCGGGCAGCGCCGGCGCCGCGCCGCACGTGCCCTGCTCGAGCGCCGGCAGCGCGCATCGGCCGTGCTACTTCTCGACCCCGAGCGGGAACATCCACTGCCGCTGGACGCCCGCCTCGCAGGCGGTCGAATGCGTGCTCGCCTCCTCGCGCCGCGGCTACCGGCTGCGCCCGACCGGCAGGGCCAGGGCGATCAGCGCGACGCTGCCGCGCCGCGGTGAACGACTGCCCGCCGGGAACGTGAGCATCGTGTTCCCGAAAGCGCTGTCATGCACCGCGACGCGGGCGACGATGACGTGCAACCAGGACTTCCTGACCGGGTTCTTCAAGCTCGCGCCGCACGGTTCGCGAAGCGGCTGAGTCTTCGGCGTAGAGCTCGCGGCCGGCGGCCGCCTCGAGATAGGTGTAGGCCACGATCCCGGGCTCAGCAGATCAGGTCATCGTGGCCACAGAAGCTTTCCGGCGCCGGACGCGCGATCGGCTTCCACGTCAGTCGGTTTTCGATGAGGATTCCCCCGTTGCTCCAGATCGCCCCCTTGCCGTAGGGGAGCACCGAGTAGATCGCTTCGTCCGGCGCGCCGGTGAAGCGGTAGCTCGCGCGCTCGGCCTGGCGGCTGGTCAGGCTGTAACGCGTCAGGCGATCGAGGTCGGAGTTCGTCGGGGCGCAAGCGTGCAGGTAGTCGGTCAGCGTCGAGGAGGCGAGCGACGGACCCAGGAACTGGGGCGGGCATACGTTGCCGGCCGCGCCGGTGACCTGGTCGATCAGGCGCGGCCCCTGGCCGAGCTTCTGCGCCCACAGCGTCGAGAGCGCGAACGGCGTGCCGCTCGCGGCGGTGTCGGTCACGTAGGCGATCCAGCCGGAGTCGACTGTCAGCCCGCTGATGACGCCCGTCAGCCCGCGCGGCCAGGCGACGTCGCCGTGCGAGCCCTTGGAGGAAGCCAGCTGCTGGGCGCTCGCGCGCCCGGCTCCGATCCGCCAGGCGTAGAGGTCGTCGGGCCTCGCGCCGGGGCGTTCGGGGTTCTCGTCGCCGCTTCGGCGGCGCAGGAACACGAGCTCACCATCCCAGATCGCCGGCTCGTGGAGCGAGCCGCCGAGCGGCGGCGACAGCGACTTTTCCACGCCGGGGGAGCCGAGCGCGAGCTCGCGCAGGCCGCAGCCCTCGAGCGTCGCCAGGTCCGCGCAGCGCGAGAACACGGCCACGGGGCCGCCCGCCGTCGGCCCGAGCTGCACGTCGAACGGCCGCGCGCGCTCGGGCAGCGCCGGCGCCGATACCGTCCCGCCGGGGGAGCGCAGCACGAGCTGGTACTGCCTGGTCGCCTCATCGAGGCGGCTCCAGGCGGCCCATCCTCCGTATACGGCGAGCGTCGCCGAGCCGCAGCATCCCGGCGCTTCGATCGCACTCGGTGCGGCGGCGGCCGCAGCGCAGAGGGTCGAGGCCGCGAGCGCGGCCGAGACCCCGAGTGTCCACTGCCGCAGCGTTCCCCCGACGCGAGTCATGCCGTGATTATGCGCTGCCCGGACGCGCGCGGGTCGGCGCTGGTGTGCCCGTCCGCCGCATTTTGCGATCCCGTGACACCTTCGCTGCCGGGCGCCCCGCGAAGTTAGGCTCGGCCGCGGTCCGCGGCCCTGGACGTGCAAGGGGCCCGCGGCGTCGCCCGGCCGCGGGCCCCTCTTGTCGCGGGCGTCCGGCCCGCCCCTCCTCCGCGTCCTGCGGCTAGCCCCGGCGCTCTCCCGTCGCGGGGTTGAGGAACAGCTTCCTTGGGTGCAGGTTCTCCCCGGCGGGCGTTCACACGGTTGCGCGGATGTGACGGAGTCGTTGAACTGCTGTGACCGCGGCCCGGGCGGCAGCTCTCGCGCGCGACTAGACTGCGCGCCGTGGAGTTCGGCGTCGGCTACTTCCCGACCCACGACGGCGTCGGCCCCGGCGACGCTCGCGCGGCTGGTCGAGGAGCGCGGGCACGAGTCGCTGTTCTTCCCCGAGCACACGCACATCCCGGCGAGCCGCGAGACCCCCTATCCCGGCCGGCGGCGAGCTGCCGCGAAAATACTTCCACACCTACGACCTGTTCGTGGCCCTCAGCACGGCCGCGGCGGCGACCTCGAAGCTGCGCGTCGGCAGCGGCATCTGCCTGGTGATCGAGCGCGACCCGATCACGACCGCCAAGGAGGTCGCGAGCGTCGACCACCTCTCCGGCGGGCGCCTGGAGTTCGGCGTCGGCGCCGGCTGGAACCGCGAGGAGATGCTCAACCACGGCACCGATCCGCGCGTGCGGATGGCGATCATGGCCGAGCGGATCGAGGCGATGAAGGCGATCTGGACCCAGGACGAGGCGAGCTACCACGGCGAGCACGTCGACTTCGAGCGCATCTGGTCATGGCCCAAGCCGGCTGCAGCGCCCGCACCCGCCGGTGCTCGTCGGTGGCAACGGCCCGACCGTGCTCGACCGCGTCCTGCGCTTCGGCGACGCGTGGCTGCCCAACTACATCGGCGACCCGAGACCTGCTCGCGCGCGCGCGCGAGCTGTGGGCGCGCGCCGAGCGCCGATCGACGTGATGGTGATGGGCGCGCCGGCCAAACCGGCAGTGCTCGAGGAGCTTCGAGAAGGCCGGCGTGCGGCGGGTCGTGCGCTGGATTCCCTCGGCGGGGCTTGCGCCCGTCGAGCGCGCGCTCGAGCGCTGGGAGGGCGCGGTCGCCGAGCTCCACGGCGAGTGACCGCGCGCGGAGGCGCGACGGCGCTTCGCCGGCGGCCGAGGTGGCGCGCCTGGCGACGGTCGACGCCGCGCGGGCGCCCGCATCTCGTGCCGATCGTGTTCGCGCTCGCAGGACGAGACGATCTACAGCGTCGTGGACGCGAAGCCGAAGCGCACGCAGCGAGCTGCAGCGCCTGCGCAACGTCAGGGCCAACCCCCGCGCTTCGGTGCTCGTCGACCACTACGACGCGAGCGACTGGAGCGCGCTGTGGTGGGTGCGCGCCGACGGCGCCGCGCGGGTGCTCGAACCTCGTCCGAGCCCGAGGCGCGCGCGCGCCGTAGGGCTGCTGGTCGCGCGCTATCCAGCAGCAGCGCGCCGCCGGCCCGGTGCTGGCGATCGACGTCGAGCGTTGGTCGGGCTGGGCTGCGTCCTGAGCGCGCGGGTGGCGCGCCCGGCGGCTCAGGCCTCCTCGGGCCTGCGCCGCTGCGGGTAGGCGTCTCGCCGCGCGCGAGCATCGCCACGAAGTGCTCGACGGCCGCGCACGTGTGTCCCCCCGCTTCGCGTTCCCGATCCGGTAGAGGATCGCGTAGCGGTTCTGGCTCGTGAGGATCTCGAACATCGCCTGCGCGCGCGGCTCGGCGGCGAGCGCGGCCGTCAGGTCGTCCGGCACCTCGATGCTCGCCGGCCCGTGGTAGGCGTCCTCCCAGCGCCCGTCCGCCTTCGCGCTCTCCACCGCCGCCAGGCCGGCGGCGTGCATCCTGCCTTCGCCGAGCAGTCGCTCGATGTGCTCGACGTTGCGGCGCGACCACTGGCTGCGCGCCCGCCGCGGGGTGAAGCGCTGGCGGAAGGTGCGCTCGTCTCTGCGTTTGACCTGCCCGTCGATCCAGCCGAAGCAGAGCGCCTCATCGAGGGCCTCCACGTAGCTGAGGCTGGTCGGCTCGCTGACGCCCTTCTTGGCGAGCACGAGCCAGACGCCGTCGGGCCGGCCGTGGTGCTCGTCGAGCCACGCGCGCCAGGCCGGGGCGTCGGGGACGAGCAGCTCGGGGAGCTCGGTCGGCACGCGGCCAGTCTCGCAGCACCCGCCCGACACCCGCACGGCGCGCGGGCCATACTGCCCCGGGTGAGGGTTCGAGCATCGTGAGGGCGGTCGTCTGCACCGACGCGCAGCTCGACGTGCGCGAGCGCCCGAGCCCGTGCCGGGGCCCGGGCAGGTGCGCATCGAGGTGCTGCGCTGCGGGATCTGCGGCTCGGACCTGCACGCCCGCCACGGCTGCGACGCGTGGGCCGAGATGGCCGCCCGCGCGGGCTATGACGCGCTTCGCGCGCTCCGATCAGGAGATCGTCTTCGGCCACGAGTTCTGCGGCGAGGTCGCCGAGCACGGTCCCAAGTGCCGCAGGAGCTCGCCGACCGGCACGCCGTGGTCGCGCTGCCACTGCTGCGCGGCAGCGGCGGCGTCGACACGGTCGGCCTGTCGGCTGCACGCCCCCGGCGCGCTACGCCGAGCAGATGCTCGTCCAGGAGTCGATGATGATGCCGGTCCCAAACGGCCTGCCCTCCGAGGTGGCCGCGCTGACCGAGCCGATGGCGGTGGGCTGGCACGCCGTGCGCCGCGGCGAGGTGGGCAAGCGCACGGTCGCGATCGTGATCGGCTGCGGGCCGATCGGGCTGGCGGTGATCCTGCTGCTGAAGGCCAGAGGCGTGCGCACGGTCGTCGCCAGCGACTACTCGCCGGCCGGCGCGCGCTGGCATCGGCGTGCGGGGCGGACGTGGTGCTCGACCCCGCCGTGGACTCGCCGTTCGACGCCGCGCGAGCGGCGCGGGCACCTCGCCGACATCCCGTCGGTGCTCGAGCTGGCCGTCGGCACGCGCGAGAAACTGGAGCGGCTGCCGTTCGGCTGGTGGCACGCGTGGCGGCTCGGCGAGAGCGCTCGGCGCCGCGCCCAAGCACCCGGTCATCTTCGAGTGCGTCGGCGTGCCGGGCGTGATCGACAGCATCATCGAGGGTGCGCCGATGTTCTCGCGCGTGGTCGTCGTCGGGGTGTGCGTGGGCGTCGACCAATCACCCCGGCGATGGCGATCAACAAGGAGATCGACCTGCGCTTCGTGGTGGGCTACACGCCGCTGGAGTTCCGCGACACGCTGCACATGCTCGCCGAGGGCGAGGTCGACCCCCGGCCGCTGATCACCGGGACGGTCGGGCTCGACGGCGTCGGCGCGGCGTTCGCCGCGCTCGGCGATCCCGAGTGTCCACGCGAAGATCCTGATCGACCCGGCAGCAGCGCCGTCGAGCCGCTCGCCTTCGGCGCCTAGCTGTCCTCGCCCCATCGCCCGGCTCGGGTGAGGGGCCTCACCCGAGCAGTTCGACAGCCCCGACCGCGAGCAGGTAGGCGCCCGCCGCCGCGCACACGAGCACCAGCAGCCGGCGGCCGTGCGCGGCGAACCAGCCGTTGATCGAACGAGCAGATCGCGTGCCGCGCGGGGAGCACGATCAACAGGAGCATCGGGACCTCGATGAGCCAGAGCATGATGAGCAGCATCTCGACAAGCCAGGTGACCTGCGTGCTCGTCGACGCGTGGGTGTCGGCGATCGCCTTCACGCCGCCGATGAAGATCGGCGAGGGAATCACGTACAGGATCACGCCGAGCAACAGCACGAGCCACTTGCCTTCGAGGTAGCGGTCCAATTTCGACGATGACTTTTCGGTCGCCACCGTCTTCGGCGTCGGGGGACTGCGGCGCACCCGCACGGCGAGGAGAAGTGCGACCACGCCGCCGGCTATGTAGAGGGCCGCGCTCGGAGTGTGAACGAGCGATCTTGGAGGCGTGTGCCTTCGCGAAGAGCAACAGCATCAGCGAGCCGGTGACGAATACGGTCAGGAATGCGCCGGCGACGAACAGCACGACGCGCAGGCTCACGTCCTGTCCGCGGCCGAGAGCGATCACGGCGGCCAGCGCAGGGGGGTAGATCGACGCGGCGAGCGCCGAGCGAGATCGCTTCGGGCGGCATCGTCTCTGCTCAGCGGAGCGTGAGCGCGCCCGGTCCGTGTGCCTGCGCGCTCGCGCGCAGTCCGCGCCGCGGCACGCGCGCTCGTGGCGAGCGGCGGCCGGCGGCGCGCGCCGCCGGCCGTCTCGCCTCCGCCGGCCGGCGCCGTGCGGCGCCGCGCGCGGCTCACATCGAGGCCAGGATCCTCGACTTCTGGGCGGAGAACTCTTCTTCCGTGAGGATTCCCTGGTCGCGCAGGGAGGCGAGCTCCTTCAGGCGCTCCACGGGATCGGCCGCCGCGGCCGGTGGCGCGGCCGGTGCCGGTTCGGCGGCGCCTGGGGTAGCCCGCGCTGCTCGCATTTCCTTGCGCTGCCAACGTTCGCCCTGACGTCGGCTGACGTGTTGGAGACGTGGGTGGCGGTGCCGGCGATACCGCCGTGCGGGCGATACCTCTGAGAAGTGGCATTGCTCGTGTCCCTCCTTGTCGGCCGCCACCTAGGCGGCTCGAGCGCCTCGATCGCGTCGAGCAGGTCCTGCGCGGCCACGCGCTCGTAGCCGATCACGCGCCCGCCGTTGCGGTGGACGGCGGTCACGAAGGGCGCAGCCCAGCTGTTCTCGAACAGATCATGACGCGGCGGAGCCGGGATCCATGGCCTCGACTGCGACGCGGAGATCCTCGTCGGCGATCAGCCCGGTCTGATGCGCCCTCGAAGGCCATCAGGTCGGGGAGCCGTCGCCGCGACATGGCGCCGACGTCGAAGGCCGAGAAGGTGCCGTCGGAGTCGCGGAGCACGCCACGCACGTCGAGCACGGTGATGATTCCGCTGTCGACGAGGTCGAGGAACTTCGGGATCGCCGCGCCGGTCATGGGGGGCGTCGGCCGGGTAGCCGATCACCACGAGGTCGACCGGGCCGAACGCCCGCCCGTCGTCGCTGCTCTGGCTCATCTCAGTCTCCCTGCTTTCGTGCGTTGGCTGGCCGGCGCCCGCTCGCCGCGGCGGCAGGCCCTCGGGCGATTCGCGCCTTCGCCGCCAACATAGGAGCGGCCCGGTGGGCGGACATCACCCGAATCGGGGGATCGGCGCGAGGGCGCCCGCGAGTAGCTTTGCACCCCACCGCCGCTCCCGCTCCGGGACGGCGCACGTCGAGGCGGGCAGCGATCGGAACATCATTCGACAGCAGTCCGGCCGAGGCGCCGCCGCAGTCGGCGCTGGAACGCTGGCTGCCCGGCGTGCGCGCGGCGCGCACCTACGACCGGGCGTGGCTGCGCCCGGACCTGATCGCCGGCCTCGTGCTCGGCGCGATCCTCGTCCCGCAGGGGATGGCCTACGCGCAGCTCGCCGGCCTGCCGGCGGTCACCGGGCTCTACACGACGATCTTCTGCCTGGTCGGCTACGCGCTGTTCGGGCCCTCGCGGGTGCTCGTGCTCGGCCCGGACTCCTCGATCTCGCCGCTGATCCTGGCCGCGATCACGCCGCTGCTGGTCGCGGGCGGGGATCCGTCGACCGCGATCGCGCTGGCTGGGATGCTCGCGCTGCTGGTCGGGCTGACCGAGATCGGGCTCGGGCTCGGCAAGCTGGGCTTCGTCGCCGACCTGCTCTCCAAGGAGATCCAGGTCGGCTACATGAACGGCCTGGCGGTCACGATCATCGTCGGGCAGCTGCCGAAGCTGTTCGGCTTCTCGACCGACTCGGACAACTTCCTCGGCGAGCTCAAGGCGTTCTTCAACGGCCTCGAGAACACGAGCTCGACGACGCTGATCGTCGGGCTGGCAGTCCTGGCGGTGCTGCTCGTGCTGCCGCGCGTGAACCGCCGGCTGCCAGCGATCCTGATCGCGGTCGTCGGCGCGACCGCGATATCCGCGGCGCTCGAACTCTCCAAGCACGGCGTCGCCACGGTCGGCGCGCTCCCGCAGGGGGTGCCCGCGCCCTCGATCCCGTGGACGAAGGCCTCCGACGTGGTGCCGCTGCTGATCGCCGCCTTCGGCATCACGCTCGTCTCGCTGACCGACACGATCGCGACCGCGACCAGCTTCGCGGCGCGCCGCGGGGAAGAGGTCGATCCCGATCAGGAGATGATCGGGATCGGGGCCGCCAACATCGCCGCCGGGCTGTTCCAGGGCTTCGCGATCTCCACCAGCGGCTCGCGCACGGCCGTGGCCGAGCAGTCCGGTGCGCGCAGCCGCCTCGCCGGTGTGGTCGGGGCGGGCGTCGTCGCGGTGCTGCTGCTGTTCGCCAACTCGCTGCTGGCCGACCTGCCGCAGACCGCGCTGGCGGCGATCGTGATCGTCGCGGCGATGTCGCTGACCGACCTCGGCGAGCTGCGCCGTTACCGCGCGGTGCGCCCGAGCGCGCTCGGGATCTCGCTGGTGGCGAGCGCCGGCGTGATGCTGCTCGGCGTGCTGCAGGGGATCCTGGTGGCGGTCGCGCTCGCGATCCTGCTGTTCTTCCGGCGCAGCTGGTGGCCGCACGGAGCCGTGCTCGGGCGCGTCGGCGAGCTCGAGGGCTGGCACGACGTCGAGGGCAACCCGGACGCCCGGCAGCTGCCGGGGATCGTCGTATTCCGCTGGGAGGCGCCGCTGTTCTTCGCGAACTCCGGCGCGTTCCGCGAGCAGGTGCGCCGGATCGCTCGCGAGCGCCGGCCCGACTGGATCGTGCTGCAGTGCGAGGCGATCACCGACGTCGACGTGACGGCCGCCGAGATGCTCGAGCAGCTCGACCGCGAGCTGAACGCCGGCGGGGTGCACCTCGCGTTCGCCGAGCTGCGCGGACGGCTGCAGGAGCTGATCCTGCGCTACGGCCTGATGGACACGCTCGACCGCGACCACCTCTACCCGACGCTCGACGCGGCGCTCGAGGCGATCGGCGCGGGCGCGAGGGGGCACGACGCGCGATCATGAGTGTCCCGACCACGCGAGGAAGGAGCCCGAGGTGCCCGAGCTGAGCCACGAGGAGCGCAAGCGGCTCGAGCAGTTCGTCACGCCGCTGCGCGTGCCGCCCGGGCGCACCGTGCACCTCGCGCGCGATTTCGACCCCGCCTACAAGGGGGGCATCGAGAAGAAGAGCGAAGGCCGCGAGATCCTTGAGCGCGGCGTCGAGCTGCTGGCCGAGTACCAGTCGCGGCTGGCCGCGCAGGACACCTGGGGGGTGCTGGTCGTGCTGCAGGCGCTCGACACGGCCGGCAAGGACGGCACGATCCGCCACGTGATGAGCGGGGTCAACCCGCAGGGCGTGGTCGTGCACAGCTTCAAGGTCCCCTCCGCCGAGGAGCTCGCGCACGACTACCTGTGGCGCTACGGCCAGCGGCTGCCCGCGCGCGGGCAGATCACGATCTTCAACCGCTCGCACTACGAGGAGGTGCTGGTCGTCCGCGTGCACCCCGAGAACCTCGATCGCGAGCGGCTTCCGGCAGACGTCGCCGACGGCGACGTCTGGCAGCGCCGCTTCCGCGAGATCAACGAATGGGAGCGCTACCTGACCGAGAACGGGATCAGGGTCGTGAAGCTGTTCCTCAACCTCTCGAAGGAGGAGCAGCGCGTGCGGCTGCTGCGCCGCATCGATCTCCCCGACCACAACTGGAAGTTCTCGCATGCGGACGTCGCCGAGCGCGCTCGCTGGGACGACTATCAGGAGGCGATCTCGAAGATGCTCTCGCACACGAGCACCGAGTGGGCGCCCTGGCACGTGATCCCGGCCGACCGCAAGTGGTTCGAGCGCACCGCCGCCGCGGCCGTGATCGCGCAGGCGCTGATCGACCTCGATCCGCGCTTTCCGAGCGTCGGCGAGGACCAGCGCCGCGAGCTGCTCGAGGTCAGGCAGCTGCTCGAGGCCGAAGCGCCGAAGGGCGCCGAGCCCGACCCGAACGAGCCCGAGGGCCCGTCCTAGGCACCCGGCGGCGCGCGGCACCTCCGACGGCACCGCCGCGTCGCATAACCTCGGGCCGATGAGCTCCTCCCCGGCGGTCGTGGCCCGCGGTCTGCGGGTCGCGCGCGGCCAGCGCGAGGTGCTGCACGGGCTCGACTTCGAGATACCCGTCGGCCGCATCAGCGGACTGATCGGGCCGAGCGGCGGCGGCAAGACGACCCTGATGCGGGCGCTCGTCGGCGTGCAGCGGCGGGTCAGCGGCGAGCTGCTCGTGCTCGGGCAGGCTCCGGGCTCGCCGGCGGTGCGTCGGCGCGTCGGCTACGTGACGCAAGCGCCTGCGGTCTACGAGGAGCTGACGGTCGAGCGAGAACCTGGACTACTTCGCCGCGCTCGCGGGCGCGTCCGACGGGCAGCCGCGTGAGCTGCTCGCGCGGGTCGGGCTCGAGGACGCCGCCGGGCAGCAGGTGCGCTCGCTCTCGGGCGGGCAGCGCTCGCGGGTTTCGCTCGCCACGGCGCTGCTCGGGCGGCCCGAGCTGCTGGTGCTCGACGAGCCGACGGTCGGGCTCGACCCCGTGCTGCGCGACGAGCTCTGGACGCTGTTTCGCGAGCTGCGAGACGACGGCTGCACGCTGCTCGTCTCGAGCCATGTGATGGACGAGGCCGGGCGCTGCGAGGACGTGCTGCTCGTGCGCGACGGGCGCCTGCTCGCGCAGGCCGCCCCGGCCGAGCTGATCGCAAGCACCGGCGCAGAGGATCTCGATCGGGCGTTCCTCGCCCTCGTCGAGCGGGACGCATGAGCGACGCCCGCGCGACCGCGCTGCGCGTGCTGCGCCAGCTGCGCCACGACCCGCGCACCGTCGCGCTGCTGCTGCTGGTGCCCGCTGCGCTGATGACCCTGTTCAGGCTCGTCTACACGAACGAGCTGCCCGCCTTCCAACACGTCGGCCCCGCGTTGATGGTCCTGTTCCCGCTGATCACGATGTTCCTGGTGTCCTCGGTCTCGCTGCTGCGCGAGCGCATGACGCGGCACGCTCGAGCGCCTGATGACGACGCCGCTGCGCCGGCCCTCGCTGCTGGCGGGCTACGCGTCGGCGTTCACGATGCTGGCGATCCTGCAGTCAGGTCTCGTGACGGGGCTGAGCCTCGGCCCGCTGGGCCTCGAAGTCGCCGGCAGCGAACTGCTGCTCGTGGCCTTCGCCGCCTCGGTCGCGCTGCTCGGGCTCGGCCTCGGGCTGCTCGCGAGCGCGTTCGCGCGCAGCGAGTTCCAAGTCGTGCAGTTCTTCCCGGCGACGATCCTGCCTCAGCTGCTGCTCTGCGGCCTGCTTGTGCCACGCGCGAGCATGGGGCCCGTGCTGCACGCGATCTCCGACGTGCTGCCGATGTCATACGCGGTGGACGGGGTACGGCACGTCGCCTCCGAACCGGGCGTCTCGGCGCGGCGCTCGGCGACCTCGCGATCGTGCTCGCGTTCGCGCTCGGCGCGATCCTGCTCGGGGCGTTGACGTTGCCACGGCGCACGGAATAGGGCGCCCATCCCATTGTGGGTGCGGAACGATCGCGTCCGTGACGCGCGGGCTCACTCGCCGGGCAGCGGCGGGGGCGCGCTGCGATAGCTCGCAGGCGTGCGCGAGAGCCCGATCGGGTTGCGCACGAGCCGCACCGGCGCCCCGCCGCCGGGCCCCGCCACCTCGACGACCGGCCCGAGGCCGAGCCGCTCGGCGAGCGCGAACGCCCCGGCGAGGTCGTTGACGATCCCCGCCGGCACGCGCTCGGCGCCGAGCTGCTCTGCGAGCTCGCCGGAGCGGCGGGTCGCGAACGCCTCGGCCAGGATCGCGCTCAGCGCATCGCGGTTGGCGACCCGCGCGGCGTTGGCCGCAAAGCGCGCGTCGGCGGCCAGCTCGGGCCGCCCGATCACACGGCAGAGCGCCTCGAACTGCCGGTCGTTGCCGACCGCCAGCACGAGCTCGCCGTCGGCGCAGGCGATCGGTTCGTAGGGGGCGACGCTCGGGTGGCGATTGCCCATCCGCGCCGGCACGACGCCCGCGATCGTGTAGCCCGCCGCCTGGTTCACGAGCCCGGCGAGCAGCGAGCTCAGCAGGTCGACCTCGACGCGCTGCCCCTCGCCGCTCGAGTCGCGCTCGCGCAGCGCGGCGAGGATCCCCGCGGTCGCGAACAGCCCGGCGAGCACGTCCACGAGCGCGACGCCGACCTTCTGCGGCTCGCCGCCGGGCTCGCCGGTGATCGACATCAGGCCGCCGAGCGCCTGCACGAGCAGGTCATAGCCCGGCAGCGCGGCGCCCCCTCCGCGCCCGAAGCCGGTGATCGAGCAGTAGACGAGGCGCGGGTTCTCGACCGCGAGCGCCTCGTATCCGAGCCCGAGGCCGTCGAGCAGCCCGGGCCTGAACTTCTCGACCAGCACGTCGCTCTCGCGCGCGAGCGCATGCAGCCTGTCGAGGTCCCCGGGCTCGTGCAGGTCGAGCGCGATGCTCTGCTTGTTGCGGTTGACGGCCTGGAAGTAGGTCGCGTTGCCGGCGGCGTCGAAGGGCGGCCCCCAGGCGCGCGTCTCATCGCCCGTGCCCGGGCGCTCGACCTTCGTGACGGCCGCGCCGAGGTCGGCGAGCATCATCGTCGCGAACGGCCCCGCGAGCACGCGCGAGAGGTCGAGCACGCGCACGCCGGAGAGCGCTCCGGCGCTCACGGCAGCTGCCTGCGGAAGCGGTTGACCTCGGCCACGATCCCCCACGGGTCCTCGCTGCGGTGCGCGCCGTCGCGCGCCCAGCCGTCGGCGGCGTACATGCGCTCGGCGCCGGCGTTGCCCTCGAGCACCCACAGCACCGCGAACCGGTGCCCGGCGCTGCTCAGGCGCGCGCGGGACTCCAGCAGCAGCGCGCGGCCGACGCCGCGGCCCCAGTGCGCGGGGTCGACGTAGAGCGCGTAGAGCTCGCCGGCCGCCGGCACGTCCTCGTCGCGCGAGGCGCCGATCGTCGCGAAGCCCGCGATGCGCCCGCCGGCGAGCGCCAGCAGCGTGCGCGGCGCGCCGGGCTCGCCGGCACCGAACGTGTAGCCCCCGGCGCGGTCCTCGGGGCGCAGCGCGTCGAGGAACTCGCCGGGGAACAGCCCGCGGTAGCCGACCTGCCAGGAGCGCACGTGCACCCCGGCCACCTCCAGCTCATCGCCCGGGCGCGCATCGCGGATCACGCTGGCCGACCATAGCGGCCGCCGAGCAGCCCGGTCCCGCCGCCGGTGTCCGAGCCCCCCGCGCGGTAGCGGGGGACGTGCTCCTTGATAAACCTACGCTCATTAGGTAACATCCTATTTATATTAGGATATGATCCGCGAGCGAAAGGGACGACGCGACATGAAGACACGGCACATCACCTCCGAGGTGATCCAGCTGACGAGGCTCGGTTTCGTGAACGCCTACCTGGTGCGCGAGCCGGACGGGTTCACGCTGATCGACACGACGATGGGCAAAGGCGCCGCGGGCGACCTGATCGGCGCCGCGCAGGCAGCCGGCGGGGAGATCCGCCGCATCGCGCTCACGCACGGACACGGCGACCACGCCGGCGGACTCGACGCGATCAAGCGGCGGCTCGGCGAGGCGGTGCAGGTCTACCTCGGCGAGCCCGACGCCCGCTACCTGGCCGGCGAATGGGAGGGCAAGCTGCCCGGCATGTGGCGCGACGTCGCCACCGCCCCCGATGTGCGCCTCACCGGCGGCGAGCGCATCGGCAGTCTCGAAGCCGTCCCCTCGCCCGGCCACACCCCCGGCCACATGGCGTTCCTCGACACGCGCGAGGGCTCGCTGCTCTGCGGCGACGTGTTCACCGCCTACGGCCGCGTCCAGGTCTCGAACCACTTCTACTGGCGCTTCCCGCTCGCCTACGGCGCGACCGGCGACCGTCCGCAGGACCTGCGCTCCGCGCGCGAGCTGCGCGACCTCGCGCCCGCGCGGCTGGCGCCCGGACACGGCCCCGTCACGGAGAGCCCGGCCGCGGCGATGGACGCGGCGATCGAGCGCTCCGCGCGCGCGCTCGGCGACGCCGCCGGCGGAGACGCCGGCTGATGCCGCGTGCGGGCCTCAGCCCCGACGTCGTCGTCGCCGCCGCCGCCGAGCTCGCCGACGAGCGCGGGCTCGAAGGCGTCACCCTCGCTGCGCTCGCCGCGCGGCTCGGAGTGCGGGCGCCGTCGCTCTACGCACACGTCGGGGGCCTCCCGGACCTGCGCCGCCGCCTCGCGGCGCGCGGGGCCGAGCAGCTCGGCGAGCGCCTGCAGCAGGCCGCCGCCGGCCGCTCGCGCGCGGACGCGCTCGCCGCCGTCGCGCACGCCTACCGCGCCTACGCGCGCGAGCACCCGGGCACCTACGCCGCCCTGCAGCGCGCGCGCCCGGCGGGCGCGGAGCCCGATCCCGACGCCGATGCCGCCGCCCGCCGCGTCGTCGAGGTCGTGCTGGCCGTGCTGCGCGGCTACGGCCTCGAAGGGGAGCCCGCGCTGCACCAGACGCGCGCGCTGCGCTCGGCGCTGCACGGCTTCGTCGCGCTCGAAGCCGAGGAAGGCTTCGGGCTGCCGCTGCCGCTCGACGAGAGCTTCGAGGCGCTGATCGCGCTGTTCGACCGCGGGCTCGGCGCGGCCTCGCCGCGCGCCCCGCGCGCGAAGCGCTCGGCCTAGCCCAGAGGGCGAACGAGGGCGAACTCGCGGCCGGCGTCTGACACGAGCGGCTCGGCGCGCAGTGCCACGGCAGCGACTTCGAACGCCTCGGCGTCCCCGTCGGGGTCGAGCTCCGCCACGAGCTCCCCGAGCCACGCCCCCTCGCCGGCCTGCGCCCCCGCGGCGGGCCCGGCGATCAGGAACCCATCGAGCGCCTCGGCACGCGCCGCCTTCGCGAACATCTCGAGCGGCTCGCGCGCGAGCGCCGCGCGCTGCTCGGCGCTCGCCTGCGGGCCGGCGTCCGGCGCTCCCCATAGTCGCCGCCCCTCGGCCGGCGCTTGGGCGAGCACCGGCGGCGGTGCTCGGATCGAACCCCTCGCGCCCGAAGCGCTCGAGGTCGCCGCGCGCGTGGACGTGGGCGAGCTTCTCGTGCACCGCGGCCGCGAGGTCGACCTCATGGGCGCGCGCGAACACGCCCAGCACCTCCTGGAAGCGCTCGACCGCTCCCGCGAGCGATGGCAGCGGCGCGCCCGCGCGCGGGACCTTCGGGCCGTCGTAGTGGTTGACCACGCGCGCGATCGGGCCGCGGCCGCGACCAGCGCCGGCAGCGACGCCTCCGCGCTGCTGCTCCCGGTCGCCGCGCCGGGCTCGGCGACCACCGCCAGGAACTGATCGGCCAGCGCCGTCGTGATGATCCAAAGGTCGGCCAGCTCTCCCGGGAGCTCCTCGCCGCCGGCCTGCTCGCTGCACTCGCCCAGCTCCTCCAGCAGCCGCGCGCACGCCGCCAGCGGGCGCCAGTAGCCGCCGGCGGCGACCATCGTCTCGCGCACCGCGAGTTGGGCGCGTGTCGCGCCGGCCGCCATCTCAGGCGATCTGCAGCAGCTCGACGCCCGCCGCCCGCAGCACGTCCTCGCCGTCCAGCACCGCGTAGCCCTCGCGGAACCCGAGCCGCGCCACGCCGGCGGCCGCGATCAGCTTCGCGCACGGCGGGCACGGGAAGTCGGTCACGTACATGAGCGCGCCCTCGGTGCTCTGCCCCCGGCGCGCGGCCGAGGCGATCAGCCGCGCCTCGGCGTGATGCGCCGTGGACAGCTCGAGCGCCACGCCTTTGTGGAAGTTCGCGCGCGGGTCGCCGGCCGCGTAGGCGGCCAGCGGGTGCGGCAGGTGCTCGTTGTGCGTCGCCTGCACGGTCCCGTCGGAGAAGCGGATCGCGGCGCCGACGCGCCGCCAGAAGTCGATGCTCTGCGCCGCCTCGCGCTCGGCCGCCTCAGCCAGCTCGGCGAGCTCGGGGTCGGGAGCGGAGGGGTGGGGCGCGGCGGGGCGCATCAGCGCGGCCGTGCGGGTCTTGTCCCAGCGCAGGAACACCGTGTCGTAGCGCACCTCGCAGCGCGCGAAGAAGCGCTCGACCACGTCGTAGCTGACGTCCTCGGCCGGCGCGATCAGCGACGGCGCGCGGCCCGCGAGCCGCTTCGCGCCCGCGACGTCGAGCACCTCGACCGAGTCGCAGATCGCCCACGCGCCGATCGCCGCCGCCGCGTCCTCGGCCGGGAGCGCGCGGATGTCCTTCGCGAGCGGGCGCAGCTCCTCGTGCAGCTCGGGGCCGATCAGGTACAGGGGCCGGCCGGCGCCGTGCGAGCGCAGGAACCTTCGGTAGCCCTCGTGGAGCACCGGCACGTAGGCGAGCACCGCCTCGCTCATGGGCGTCTGATGATGCTCTCGATCAGCCCGGGCAGCACCTCGGCCAGCTTCGGGCCGAGCCGCTCGCCGAGGTTCATGTACATCTGGCGGATGCGCTCGCTGGTCGTCACCGAGGCCTGGCGCGGGAGCACCTCGATCCGCCCGACGATCTTCTGGAGGCCTGCGAGGTCCTCGGCGCTGTAGGAGTGGTCCTCGGTGAGCACGAGCACGTCCGGCCCCACCGCCTCGATCAGGGCCCAGCGTGTTTCGCCGTCCTCCTTCTTGTAGATCAGGTCGACCGGGCGCTGGAAGGCGAGCAGCTCCAAGCGCTCCATCTCGGGCACCATCGGGCGGTCCTCGCCCTTGCGGCGGCGGATCTTCTCGTCGCTGTCGACGCCGACCACCAGCACGTCGCCGAGCCCCTTCGCGCGTTCCAGGTACTTGACGTGCCCGAGGTGGATCAGGTCGAAGGAGCCCGAGGTCAGCACGACCGCGTACCCGAGGCCCTTCAGATGGGTGACGGTGCGCGTCATCTCCTGGAGGGACGGGATCAGCCGCTCCTGGAAGTTCACATACGGGCTGAGGATGCCGGTGCTCGCCGCCAAGGTTTGTCCGCACTTTCCGGGCTCCGGTGGGGCCCTCGGCCCACCATATAAGTGTTTGCGGCGACGATCGGCGCCACGCGTCCGGGCGAGCGCTCAGACTGGCTCGCCCACGAACGCGTACGAGCCGCCGATGCCCGACTACCTTCCCTTCGCAGAGCGCACCCCGAGCACCGCCTACCGCGACATGCTCGCTGCGATCCGCGAGGGGGGCACGCGCGTGCAAACCAAGCAGGGCGCGGACGCGCTTGCGCTGGCGGGACACAGCATGCGGTTCCAGATGCCCCACGGAGCGGCGGTGATCACCGAGCGCTCGATCAAGGGCTTCGCCGGCAAGGCGATCGGCGAGCTGTGCGCGTTCATCAACGGCGCGCGCACGCTCGAGGAGCTGGCCGCGTTCGGCTGCGACTGGTGGGACGCCTGGGCGAGCGAGGAGAAGTGCCGCGCCCGCGGCCTCGCGCCCGGCGACCTCGGTCCCGGCTCCTATGGGCACGCCTTTCGCAACTTCACGACCAACCTCGACGACGGCGACCCCGGCTTCGATCAGTTCGCGCACCTCGTGCGCAAGCTGCGGGACCTGCCGCTGGACCGCACCGCCGTCGTCAGCCCGTGGATCCCGAGCGCCAATCACCGTGAGGCCGGGGTGCGCTCGCGCAACACGATCGCCCCGTGCCACGGCTGGGTCCACGCGCTCGTGCTGAACGACGAGCTCCACCTGATCCACAATCAGCGCTCGGGCGACACGCCGATCGGCGTGCCGTCGAACATGGCCCAGTACACGGCGCTCGGGCTGATGCTCGAGCAGCTGACCGGCTACCGGTTCGTCGAGTACGTGCACTGGATCCAGTACGCGCACATATACGTCGACCAGCTGCCCGCGGTCGACGAGATGCTCGCCCGCGAGCCGCGCCGGCTGCCGACGCTGGCGCTGACCGAGGCGGGCCGCCGGATCGCCGACATCCACGACTTCCGCGCCGAGCACTTCGAGCTGCTCGACTACGAGCCGCACCCGGCGATCGGCGGGATACCGGTGGCGACGTGATCTCGATCGTCGTCGCGCACACGCGCAACCGCGTGATCGGCCGCGGGGGCGGGCTGCCGTGGCGGCTGCCGAGCGACCTGCGCCGGTTCCGCGAGCTGACGAGCGGCCACACGGTGCTGATGGGGCGCCGCACGTTCGACTCGCTGCCCGAGCGCTACCGGCCGCTGCCGGAGCGCCGCAACCTCGTGCTGAGCGCCGATCCCGGCTACCGCCCCCGCGGCGCCGAGCGCTTCGCCGGGCTCCAGGACGCGCTCGCGGCGTGCGAGGGAGACTGCTTCGTGATCGGCGGCGAGGTCACCTACCGCGGGGCGCTGCCGCTGTGCGCGCGCGTGTACGCGACCGAGATCGACACCGAGGTCGACGGCGACGCGTACTTCCCCTCGATCGAGCCCTCGGAGTGGCGCTGCGTCGACCCCGGCACGCCGCTGTTCGAGAACGACCTGGGGTTCAGCTTCCGGGTCTATGAGCGCGCACGGGCCGCTCTATAACCTCGACGCGGCCCGCGGCGCCGCGCAGCTCGAGCGCATGCGCCGGCTGGAGCGCGAAGGGCTGTGCATCTTCTGCCTCGAGCACGCACAGGAGCTTCGCCGGCCGGCGCCCGAGCTGCTCGGAGAGCACTGGTACGTGACCCGCAACGACTTCCCCTACGAGGGCGCGGAGCACCACTGGCTGATCGTCGCGCGCCGCCACGTCGAGGCGTTCGCGGAGCTGCCGCCGGCGGCCGGCGCCGAGCTGTGGGAGATCCGCCGCGAGCTGAGCGCGCGCGAGGGGGCCGTCGCCTACGCGACCGTCGAGCGCAGCGGCGACATGCGCTTCAACGGAGGCAGCGTCGCGCACCTGCACGTGCACATGGTCGCGCTCGGCACCGAGCCCGCGGCGACCGTGCGCTTCCGCGTCAGCGCGCGCGGGCCCGGCGATCGCGGCTGATCCCGGGCGCGCCGGAGCGGCAGGGCGTATCCTCGCCCTGCTGGGCGATGCCAACGAGCGGGAAGGAGTCCCCATGATTCGCACGCCACGACCGGTTCTCTCGCTTGGCCTCGCGCTCGTCGCGATCGGCGCGCTACCCGCCGCGGCGCCCGCTGCGCAGCCGAGCGCTGAAACGGGCCTCGTCCCGCGGGTAGAGGGCGGCCCGCCCACCGCTGCCCCGCTCGCCTCGCTCGGCCTTACGGCGCGCCCGCGTGGCGCGCGCAGGCCGCATGGCCGCAAGGCCCTCTCGTCCATCGAAGCCTCGACGCCTCCGAGCGCCGCGCCGGCCGCGGCGCCCGGCGCGGCGCCGCTCGTGAACTTCAACGGCGTCAGCAGCCGCGACAGCGCCGAAACCAACTTCGGCCAGGAGTTCGAGCCGCCCGACCAGGGTCTGTGCGTCGGCAACGGCTTCGTGCTGGAGCCGGTCAACTCGGCATACACGGTCTACGACGAAGCCGGCCACGCGCTCGCCGGGCCGTTCAACGTCAACGGTCCGTTCAACGAAGGACTGCGCGAATTCACGAGCGACCCGCGCTGTTACTACGACGCGGCCGACCACACCTGGTTCGCGATCATCCTCGCGATCGGCCCGACCGAAGAATCCTCGAGCCTCGACATCGCGGTCAACACGTCGGGCGACCCCCGCACGCTGTGGACTGCCTACAAGCTGAACACGACCGACCCGCACGGCAACGACTGCCCGTGCTTCGGTGACCAGCCGAAGCTCGGCATCGATGCTTACAACCTCTACGTCACGACCGACCAGTTCTCGATCCTCGGCCCGGCGTTCAACGGCGACCAGCTGTACGCGTTTGCGCTGAAGGACCTCGTCGCGCACGCCCCGGAAGTGCACTTCGCCCATCTCGCGAACCTGAAGATCTCGGGCGAACCCGCGAGCTCGATCCAGCCGGCGATCACGACCGGCGAAGCGCCGGCCGAGTACTTCATGGACTCGATCGACCCGACCGAAACCGAAGGCAGCACAGTGGGCGTGTGGGCGCTGACCGGCGCCAGAGGGGTCGCCAAAGGCGCCGCGCCGACGCTGTCGAGCCTCGTGCTGTCCTCCGAGCGCTTCGTGATGCCGCTGCCGGCGACCCAGAAGGGGACCCACGCGAAGCTCGAAGCCGACGACGATCGCATGCAGCAGACGCAGTTCATCGGCGGGAAGCTGTGGGGCGAGCTCAGCACGAGCGTCGTGCCGCCGGGCGAAAAGAAGCTCCACGACGGCGCCGCCTACTTCGAGGTCGAACCGTCGCTGCACAAAGCGGAAATCTCCCCCGCGACCAAGATCCTCGCCCAGGGTTACGTCACGGCGCCCGGTGAAGACTTCATCTACCCCGCGCTGCAGATGACCCCGTCGGGCAAGGGTGCGATGGTCGGGACCCTCAGCGGGACCAAGCGCTATCCGAGCGCCGCCTACTCGCTGTTCTCGCCGGGCCCGGGATGGGGGGCGATCCAGGTGGCCGCCGAAGGGACGAGCAACTACGACCCGAAGGCCGAACGCTGGGGCGACTACTCGTGGGCGGTAATGGCACCGAACCAGAAGGCGGTCTGGCTCGCGACCGAGTACGTGCCGCCGCCGTCGAGTCAGACGGTCGACGGCAAGCGCGACTGGGGCACGCGCGTGTTCGAGGTCCCGACCGGCTGAGGCCGGCGCGGCGGCGCTCGGCATGACGGCGAACATCGCCTTCTCGCTCTGCGCCGCCGCCGCCTCGCTGCTGGTCGCGGTGCTCGCAGGCTTCAAAGGCGACTGGGCCGTGTCCGCCGTGTGGGCGGCGCTCGCCGTCGGCTTCGTGGCGCGCGCCCGCTACGGGATCGCGCGGCGCCGCGCCGAGCAAGAGCCGGCCGACCCGCCGCCGCGCCCGCCGCGCCGCCGCGTGCAGGGCGCACGCTTCCGCCGCCGTTGAGCCCGCCCGCCGCGCGCGGGCCGCGGGCGCGTGCGAGACTTCCGCGCGTGGCCCGCTTCGAGCTCAGCGGAAAGGTCGCGCTCGTCACCGGCGGTGCGCGCGGGATCGGCTTTGCGACCTGCCGCGCGCTCCTCGCGCGCGGCGCCTCGGTCGTGCTCGTCGACCTCGACGAGGGCGCTGCCACACGTGCTGCCGGCGAACTGCACGACGAGCGCGCGCTCGGGCTCGCCGCCGACGTCACCGACCGCGGCGCCCTGCAGCGCGCGGTCGCGAGGACGGTCGAGCGCTTCGGCGGGCTGGACGTGGTGGTCGCCAACGCGGGCATCGCGAGCCGCGTGGCGACCTTCCGCGCGATGTCGGGCGAGAACTTCGAACGCGTTATCGACGTCAACCTGCACGGCGTGCACCGCACCGTCGAGGCGGCGCTCCCGCAGATCGTCGCGCGGCGCGGCCACGTGGTCGTGATCTCGTCGATCTACGCGTTCACGAACGGCGTCGGCGCGAGCCCCTACGCGATCGCGAAGGCCGGCGTCGAGCAGTTCGGGCGCGCGCTGCGCGTCGAGCTGGCTCCCTACGGCGCCAGCGCGACCGTCGCCTACTTCGGCTTCATCGACACCGAGATGGTCCACCGCGCGATCGACGCCGACCCGCTCGCGGACCGCATGCTCGCCTCGTTGCCCGCGCCGCTGCACAAGCGGCTGCCGCCGTCGGCCGCCGGCGAGGCGATCGTGGAGGGCATCGAGCAGCGCCGCCCGCGCGTGATCCGCCCGCGGCGCTGGGCCGTGATGTCGGTTCTGCGCGGCGTGCTGAACCCGCTCACCGACGCGCGCCAGGAGCGCGACGCCACCTCGCTCGAGCTCGTGCGCGCGATCGACTCCCGCGCCGGCGAGGACCAGCCGACGACCGCTTAGATGGTGCCGGTCACCGGGCTCGACCACGTCCAGGTGGCCGCGCCGCCGGGCTGCGAGGAGCAGGCGCGGGGCTTCTACGGGGAGCTGCTCGGTCTGCCCGAGGTCGAGAAGCCCGCGGCGCTGCGCACGCGAGGCGGGGCGTGGTTCCGGTGCGGCGCGCAGCAGTTGCACGTCGGCGTTCAGGATCCCTACGAGCCCGCCCGCAAGGCGCATCCGGCGCTGATCGTGGCCTCCGGAACGCTCGACGCGCTCGCCGACCGGCTCACGGCGGCCGGCGCGAAGCTAGATTGGGACGACTCCCTCGACCGTTCACGGAGGTTTTACACGAGTGACCCGTGGGGCAACCGAATCGAGCTGCTCGAAACGACGCCGGCCGGCGCCGCCTAGCGCGCGTGCGCGCGCGGCGCTCGCGCTCGCGTCGGCGCTCGTGCTCGCCGCGCTGCTCGCGCCCGGCGCCGTGGCGGCCTCGCCGAGCCGCATCGTCACGCTGCTGAACGCCCAGCGCGCGCAGAACCGGATCCCCGCCGGGATCACAGCGAACGCCACATGGACGAAGGCGTGCGAACTGCACAACGCCTACGAGAAGCGAAACAACGTCTTCGGTCAGGGCGAGACCGAAGGCAAGCCCGGCTTCACGACGCAGGGGAACCGGATCGCGCAGACCTCGGTGCTCGCCCAGGGCGTCTATTGGGGCCCGCCCACCCCCGCAGGCGTCGCCTCGGCGAGCGGCGACCCCTACGACAACGCGCCCTATCACCTGTTCGACCTGCTCAACCCGCGCATCAGCGCGGTCGGCGCCGCCGACTCGGAAGGCTTCGGCTGCGTCGAGATCGAGCTCGGCACCCAGCGCGCCGCGCCGTCCTCGATCGTCGCCTACAGCTACCCCGGCAACCACCGCACCGGGATCCCGGCCTCCCAGAGCGCGCGCGAGCGCCCCGAATCGCCGGCGCAGTCGCTCGGCCTCGGCACCGGGGCGACCGGGCCGAACATGTTCGTCTACTTCGACGGGCCGTGGAACAACGGCTCCCGCGCGCTGATCTCCTCCGCCACGATGACCTGGGCACACGGCTCGGTGCCGCTGCGCTGGCTCGACGACAGCTCCTCTGACCTGCTCGCGCCCACCGGCGCGATCCTGGTCCCGGCGGCTCCGCTGCGGCCTGGCACCGCCTACCACGTGCAGGTGTCGGGCACGGTGACCGGCGTGACGCCCGGCACGAGTGTCGAAGAAGCACTCCCGGGGTGCCAGGAGCAGCCCGACGGGACAGTCGCGTGCGGCCAGCCGCCCTCGACGACGTGCATCGAGAACTTCGCGACCCAGCTCGCGATGTGCGGCCTCAGCCGCAGCTGGCCGGTCGCCGACTCGTTCTCGTTCACCACCGCCCGCGCGCGCCGCCACCATTGAGCGCGGTGGGCGCGGCCGAGCCGGCGATCCGTTGGGCCAGCGGCGGCGAGGACGTGCGCGGCGCGATCGCCCTGCGCGAGCGCGTCTTCTGCGTCGAGCAGGGGGTCCCGGTGCAGGAGGAGATCGACGGCCGCGACGGCGAAGCCACGCACCTCGTCGCCCTCGCCCCGGAAGAGGGGGTGATCGGCACGCTGCGGCTGCTGTTCGACGGCGAGCTCGTCAAAGTCGGGCGCGTCGCGGTCGACCGGCCCTGGCGCGGCCGCGGGATCGCCGGGCGGATGCTCGGGCTCGCGCTCGAGCGAGCCCGCGAGCGCGGCTGCACCCGCGCCCGGCTCGGCTCGCAGGTCGCGGTCGTCGGGCTCTACGAGCAGCACGGGTTCGCGGTCTGCTCGGACGTATTCGAGGAAGCAGGCATCCCGCACGTGTGGATGGAGCGCGAGCTGTGAGCCCCGCCGCACGCGGGGGCGCTCCGCGGCTCGTGATCTTCGACTGCGACGGGGTCTTGGTGGACTCGGAGCCGCTGTCCAACGGAGTGCTCGCCGAGATGCTCTCGGAGCAGGGCCTGTCGATGACCGTCGATGAGGCGCGCGCGAGCTTCCAGGGGCTGCTGCTGGAGCAGGTGCTCGCGAAGGCCGAGCGGCGTGTCGGGCACCCGCTCCCCGAGGCCTGGCTCCAGGAGTTCGTCGAGCGCCGCGCGGCCGTGTTCGCCGAGCGGCTGCAGCCGGTGCCGGGGGCCGCCGAGCTGGTCGAGTCGCTCCTTGCCGCCGGCGTGGCGGTGTGCGTGGCCTCCCAGGGCCGCCTGCGCAAGACCGACGCGTCACTGTCGATCACCGGGCTCGAGCACCTGTTCGCGCCGGCCGCCCGCTTCTCGGCCGAGCAGGTCCCGCGCGGCAAGCCGCACCCCGACCTGTTCCTCCACGCGGCTCGCGCGATGGGCGCCTCCCCGGGGGAGTGCGCGGTCGTCGAGGACACGCCCTCGGGCGTGCTCGCCGCCGTACGCGCGGAGATGGCCGTGTACGGCTACGCCGCCGATAGCGAGCCGCGCGCGCTCGAGCTCGCCGGGGCGCGGGTGGTGATGACGCTGGCCGAGCTCGGACCCGTGCTCGCGCCGGCCGCGCGCGGTGACAGCACGCTCCTGCCGTGCCCGCAGGGTTGACAGCTGGATAACCCTCTGGCACGATTCCGCCCGCACGGGTGGAGGGGCCGTGCAGAGACACGGAGGAGGATCCGTGCCAAACAGGGATGGGCAAGGTTCGCGCCGGCCATGCGCGAAGGATTCGAGTCGGCCGGTGAGCTCCCGTGCGCTCGGTGGGATGCGCTCGCGCGCGCGCCGTCTGCTGATCGCAGTCTCGGCAACGGCGATCGCGGCAGGCGCAGGCACGTTTGCGCTCGGCGGCGTCGCCTCCGGTCAGGCGCTCGCGCTGAGCGGCGCGCCGGTCAGCGTCTCGCCGCCCGTCGTGAAGGGCAAACCCCTCGACGGCAAGCGCCTGAAAATCACCGCCGGCTCCTGGTCTGGCGCACGGCCGATCTCCTACTCCTACGCGTGGGAACGCTGCAATGCCGCGGGCGGCGAATGCCACGCGATCGAAGGCGCGACGGGCTCTTCGTACACGGCGACCTCGCGGGACGTCGGCTCGACCCTGCGCGCGACCGTGAAGGCGACCAACGGCGAAGGCTCGGCCGGCGAAACCTCCGCACCCTCGTCGAAGATCGGGCCCGCCCCGCCGCACAAGCACGGCGCGCCGACGATCAGCGGGACCGTTCAGGACGGGCACCTCCTGAGCGCCGAACCCGGCACGTGGAAGGGGACCCCGCCGTTCAGCTTCGCCTACCAGTGGCTGTCGTGCAAGAGCGGCTCGTGTGCGCCGATCGCGGGCGCGCAGAGCCAGACCTACCGCGTGGCGAGCGAACAGCTCGGCGCGAAGCTCCAGGTCAAGGTGACAGCCACCAACCAGGGCGGCTCGGGGATCGCGAACTCGAGGAAAACGGCCGTTGTCGCGCCCGGCCCGCCGGTCAACGTCGCGCCGCCGAAGGTCGCGGGGCTGGCGCTCGTCGGCCAGAAGCTGACCGCCGAAGTCGGGACCTGGGCGGGCACGGGCCCGTTCACGTACTCCTACGTGTGGAGCGCCTGCAACCCGGTGCTCGGATGCGCCGTGATAGCCGGTGCCAACGAACCCACCTACACCGTGCAGCCGCTCCAGGCCCTCGACACGATCGAGGTCGAGGTAAAGGCCACCAACTCGCTCGGCTCGGCGTCCGCTAGCTCCGCGCCGAGCGGGCTGATCCCGGCGCTGCTGCCCGAAAACCTGCAGCTGCCGAGCATCACCGGGCTGCTGGAAGACGGCGGTGTGCTGTCGGTCCTGAACGGTGCGTGGGGAGGCACCGAACCGCTGGGCTTCGCCTACAAATGGCTGCTCTGCGACGCCGGTGGCGGCGAATGCCACGAAGTCGAAGGCGCGCTCGGCTCGACGTTCGCGCTCGTCTCGAGCATGATCGGCGACACCGTGCGGGTCGTCGTCACGGCGACCAACCCCGCCGGCTCGACCAGTGCGACCTCCGAACCGACCAGCCTGATCGGTGCGCTGCTGCCGTCGAACACGAAACTGCCGTCGATAACCGGGCTGCTCGAAGACGGCGCAACCCTCACCGGCCTGCTCGGCTCCTGGACCGGCAGCGAAGCGTCGTTCAAAGAGGTCTGGGAACTCTGCGACGCCGCCGGCGAAGGCTGCAAAGCGATCCAAGGTGCGCTCGGCACGACGCTCGGGCTCCTCACGAGCGAGATCGGCAGCACGGTGCGCCTGGCGGTGACGGCGACCAACTCAGCCGGCTCGACGACGGCCTACTCCGAACCGACCAGCCCGGTCCTCGCGCTGCTGCCGTCGGCATCGAAGCTGCCCTCGATAACCGGGCTGCTGGAAGACGGGGGAACGCTGACCGGCCTGCTCGGCTCGTGGAGCGGCAGTGAACCACTGAGTTTCGAAAGGCAGTGGGAACTGTGCAACGGCAAAGGCGAATCGTGCAAGGCGATCGAAGGCGCCGTCGGCTCCACACTCGGTCTTGTCACGAGCATGATCGGGGACACCGTGCGGCTGGCGGTGAAGGCGTCCAACTCGGGCGGCTCGACGACGGCCTACTCCGAACCGACGAGCGCGATCCTGGCGCTGCTGCCGTCGAACACGAAACTGCCGAGCATCGCGGGCGAACTGGTCGATACCAAGACGCTGACAGCCGCGCTCGGCTCGTGGAGCGGCAGTGAACCGCTGAGTTTCGAAAAGCAGTGGGAACTGTGCAACGGCAAAGGCGAATCGTGCAAAGCGATCGAAGGCGCCGCCGGCACGACCCTCGGTCTCGTGACGAGCATGATCGGGGATACCGTCCGCCTGGCGGTGAAGGCGTCCAACGCGCGCGGCTCGAGCACCGCCTACTCGACGCCGACCAGCGCGATCGGCGCGCTGCTGCCGTCGATCGGGACGTTGCCGTCGATCACGGGCGAAGCCGAAGACGGAAAGACGCTGACCGGAGCGCTCGGCTCCTGGAAAGGCAGCGAACCGATCAGCTTCGAAAAGCAGTGGGAACTGTGCAACGGCAAAGGCGAATCGTGCAAAGCGATCGAAGGGGCCATCGGCACGACGCTCGGGCTGCTGACGGGCGAGATCGGCGACACGGTGCGCCTGGCGGTGAAGGCGTCCAACGCCGCCGGCTCGACGACGGCCTACTCCTCGCCGACGAGCTCGATCCTCGCGATCCTGCCGTCGATCGGGACGTTGCCGTCGATCACGGGCGAAGCCGAAGACGGAAAGACGCTCACCGGGGCGCTCGGCTCCTGGAAAGGCAGCGAACCGATCAGCTTCGAAAAGCAGTGGGAACTGTGCAACGGCAAAGGCGAATCGTGCAAAGCGATCGAAGGGGCCATCGGCACGACGCTCGGGCTGCTGACGAGCGAGATCGGCGACACCGTGAGGCTGGCCGTGAAGGGGACCAACTCCCGTGGCTCGGCGACCGCCTACTCGGCCCCGACGAGCGCGATCCTCGCGATCCTGCCCCTCAACACCCTGAAGCCGTCGATCAAAGGCACGCTGCAGATCGGGCAGACGCTCGAAGCGCTGACGGGGACTTGGACCGGCAGCGCCCCGATCTCATACACCTTCCAATGGCAGACGTGCGGCCTGGGCAAAGAAAGCGAATGTACGAACATCGGAGGCGCGATCGAAAAGATCCTGAAGCTGGAACTCGGCTTCCTGCTCGGGGTGACCGTCCGGGTGGTCGTGACCGCGACAAACGCGCGCGGCTCGGCTCAGCAGGCGTCACCGATCAGCGTCAAAATCCTCGGCCTCGCCCTGACCCCGAACGCGGGCGCCACCTCGGGTGGGACCGAAGTGCTGCTGACCGGCCCGGAAGCGAGCAAGGTGACCGCCGTCAAGTTCGGCGCCAGAAAAGCGTCGAAGGTCGAAGTGCTCTCGCCGACCGAAGTGAGCGCGGTCAGCCCGCCCGGCTCCGAAGGCACCGTCCCGGTGACGGTCTCGACGCCCGAAGGCACGACGCACGAAACGCCCGAAACGCAGTTCACCTACGAAGGCTGAGCCCGCTCAGGCCCCGAGGAGCGCCCGGGCAACCCGCTCGGGCGCTTCCAGCGGCGGCCAGTGGGCGACGTCGGCGAGCTCGGCGAACGCCGCCCGCGGCAGGCGCTCGCGGATGCGTTCGGCCATGTGAGCGCCGGACACCGGGTCGAGCATGCCCCACGCGAACCCGAGCGGCAGATCGGCGCGCTCCAGGGCGCCGGTCCAGCGCTCGGCGTGCTCGCGCCGGTCCTCGATGTAGCGGATCAGCAGGTGGCCGATCCGGTGCCCGTCCTCGCGGCTCATCGCGCGCCAGATCACCTCGCTGTCCTCCTCGGCACGCACGTAGTCCTCGGCGAACGTCGGGCGCAGCCCGGCCACGAACAGCTCGCGGTTGACGAGCTCAGAGATGCGCGGCCCCTGCTCGGGGTCGAGCAGCGCCGTCTGCATCGGCTGCGGGCGGTGCAGCTCGGGGTAGAGGCCGCCGTTCAGCAGCCACACCGAGCCGAGCTCGACCGCCAGCGCGCCCTCCTCCCGCCGCGCGAGCAGCTCCTGGGCGACCGACACGCCGTAGTCGTGGGCGACGAGGTCGGTCCGCTCGACGCCCTCGAGCGCCCAGAGGGCCTCGATCAGATCGGCCTGTTCGTGCAGCGAGTAGCGGTGCTCGGCGGGCTTCTCCGAGGCGCCGAACCCGAGCAGGTCGGGCATCAGCAGCCGCCTGCCCTCGGCCAGCGCGGGCGCGAGGCGGGCCCAGTCGTGCGAGGAGCTCGGGAAGCCGTGTACGAGCGTCGTCGCCGGCCCCGAGCCCAGCACCGCGCGGAACACCTGACGCTCGCGGCCCGAGAGCTCGAGCGCGACGCGCTCACCGGAGGACCACCAGCGCTCGAGCTCGTCCACGCGCGCATTATCCCCGGCCAATAGGGTGGGGGCATGCGAGCCCACCACGTCGTCGTCGACCATGCCTTCGCCAAGCCCCCCGAGCGCGTCTTCGCCTACCTGGCCGAGCACGAGAACCTGGCCGACGTGTTCGGCGCCAAGATCACACGCCTGCGCGACGGGGAGGGCGAGCGCAACGGCGTCGGATCGGTGCGCCGCCTGAAAGTCGGTCCGATGCCGCCGTTCGAGGAGACCGTCACCGAGTTCGAGCCCCCGCGCCGGATCGTCTACCGGATCACAAAGGGCGGCCCCCTGCGTGGGCACGTCGGCGTGATGACGTTCGACCCGGCCGAGGGCGGCGGCACCCGCTTTCACTACGACATCCGCATCGCCTCTGCGATCCCCGGGCTCGCCCCCGTCGTGAAGGCGTCGCTGACGCGCTCGATCGAGCGCTCGCTGGAGAAGGTCGAGCGCGACGCCTGAGGGGCACGGGTGCGCCGCGGCATCCCCCGCGGCGCCTATCGTGCCCTTCCATGCGCGCCGAAGCACTCAGCGCCTCGCTGGCCGGCGAGGAGGCGGTCCTGCGGTTCCCCTACGACGAGGAGCTGCGACAGCTGCTGCGCGCGATCCCCGGCCGCCGCTGGGACCCGCTGGACCGCAGCTGGCGGCTGCCGCTCGGCGGCGAGCAGGCCGAGGCGCTCGGCCGCCTGCTCGAGCGGCTCGGCCCCGCCGCGCGCGTCGAGAGCGAGCTGGCGCGCGCGCTGTCCCGCCGCCGTGCGCGGCGCCGGCGCGGGGAGTGCCTGCTCGACCTCGTACGCCCCGACTCCGACTGGTGGCTCGGGTTCGCGACCGACGGAGCGCCGCGGCCCGTGCGGGCGCTGCTCGAGCACCCGCGCGCGCTCGAGCTCGAGCAGATCGGGCGCGCGCTCGTGCCACTCGACGAGCGCGCCCAGGAGATCGTGCGCGAGCTGCGCGGCGCCGCCTGCGGCCTGTGCCTGAGCGCGGCGGCACAGGGGGCGCTGCAGCAGCGCGCACAACCCGAGCGCGAGCCCGCGCGAGCGCCCGCGCCACGGCACGAGGTCGAGTTCCGCCGCGACCGCCGCGGCCGGCACTGGGTGCTGCTCGACGGGCGCCTTGCCGCGCTCGCGCGCGTGCTCGCCGCGCGCCGCGGGCTGCGCCCGGCCGAGGGGCCGCGCGGCACGCTCGGGTTGGAGGCGCGCGAGGCCGACGCGCGGGTGATCGCCGAGGTGCTCGGCGTGCTCGAGGACGCCGACCTGGACCCGCGCGTCGAGGCGTGGCTGGCCCGGGCGACGAGCTGGCGCGGGAGCGTCGAGGTGGCCGGACCGCGTGAGCCCGGCGAGCCGGGCTCGTTCGTGCTCGTGGGCGAAGCCGAGCGCCTGCCGCCCGCGGTCCGCGCGCTCGCCGAGGTCAAGGACGACACCGCCCGCCTGCCGCTCACGCTCGGCTCCTGGTGCGCGATCGAGCGGCTCGACGGCTTCCTCGCGCCGGCGGCGCGCCGTTGCGTGGCCGCGCTCGAGCAGGGGCGTCCCGCGCCTCCGGCGGTGCTCGAGCTCTCGAGCGCGCACGAGCAGCCGACGTTCGTGCTCGCGCCGGGCCACGACGAGCGCCTGCCGGGCGCGTTCGCCGCGATCGACGGCGCCGGCGGCCCGGCGGCGGGCGCGCTGCGCTCGGCGGGCGCAGGACCTGCGGCCGGAGCGCGAGAGCACGCGCGCCTGCCGGCGATCCGCGCCGACCCGTTCTGCGTCCCCGACCTCGACGAGTTCCTGGCGCAGAGCGGCGCCTGGGTCGACGAGCGGGCGCTGCCCGTGCTGCAGGAGATCCGCCAGGAACACGCCCGTGCGGCCGGCCTTGTCGAGCTCTCGGCCGCGCACGAGGCGCCGCTGGAGGTGGCCGGCCTCGGCGGGCGGCTGAAGCCCTTCCAGCGGGCGGGTGTCGCCTACCTGCTCGAGCGCCGGCGGGCGTTCCTGGCCGACGAGCAGGGGCTCGGAAAGACGATCCAGGCGCTCGCGGCGCTGCAGGCCGCCGGCGCGTTCCCGGCCGTGGTCGTGTGCCCGGCGAACCTGAAGCTCAACTGGATGCGCGAGCTCGAGACGTGGCTGCCGGGGCGCACCGCGGTCGCCCTGAACGGATTGCTGGCCGACCCGGCGGACGCCGCCGACGTGACGGTCGTCAACTACGAGATCGTCGGCGCGCGCCTGGCCGAGCTGCTGGACCGGCGCCCGCGTGCGCTCGTGATCGACGAGGTCCACTACTGCAAGAACCAGCGTGCCAAGCGCACGCGCGCCGTCCAGGAGCTGGCCGCGGGCGTGGAGGAGGATGGTCTCGTGCTGGCGCTGAGCGGCACGCCGATCGTCAACCGGCCCGCCGAGCTGATCCCGCAGCTGCGGATCGTGGGACGCCTGCAGGACTTCGGCTCGGGCGCGAGCTTCGGCGAGCGATTCCGGGGCCCGGATGCCCACCAGCGCCTGCACTGGCACCTGCGCGCGCGCTGCTTCGCGCGGCGGCTGAAGCGCGACGTGCTCCCGCAGCTCCCGGCCAAGACGCGCGCCGTAGTGCCGGTTGAGCTCTCCAACGAGGGCGAGTACCGGCTCGCCGAGAGCGACCTGCTGGCGTGGCTGCGCACCCAGCCGCTCGACCTGCGCGAGCTCGACGCGAAGCTCGCCGCGGCGCTGCGGGCCGAACGGCTCGTGCGCCTGAACGCGCTGAAGCTGCTCGCCGCGCGCGGCAAGCTGCGCGCCGCGCTCGCCTGGATCCACGACTTCCTCTCCTCGGGCGAGCGCCTGATCGTGTTCGCGCGCCACCGCGAGGTCCAGCGCGCCGTGATCGAGCGCTTCCCGGCGGCGCTGCACATGCTCGGCGAGGACCGGCCCGCCGAGCGCCAGCGCGCGCTCGAGTGCTTCCAGGCGCCGGACGCGCCCGACAACCAGCTGATCGTGTGCTCGATCGAGGTCGCCGGCCAGGGGATCACGCTGACGCGCGCCTCGAACGTCGCCTTCCTCGAGCTCGACTGGACGCCCGCCCGCCACGACCAGGCCGAGGACCGCTGCCACCGGATCGGCCAGCGCGACGCGGTGACCGCCTATTACCTGCTCGCAGCCGGCACCGTCGATGAGACGATCGCGACGCTGCTGGAGCGCAAGCGCGGCGTGATCGACGCTGTCACCGACGGGCGCCAGGACGGCGAGGAGGCGATCGTCGACGCGCTCGTGCGTGAGCTGCGCGGGGTGCCCTACCGGCACCTGCGCGCGGTCGCGTGAGCCTCACGGGTTCAGTTCGAGCTCGTTCATGATCTTCTCCCACCATTCGACCGCTTCGGCTTCGGCGTTGGTGAGCACGTATTCGATCCGTTCGGCGGACTTCGCCAGGCGCTGTCCTTCGCCGTCCTCGAAGCGTGAGATCCCGGGCGGCACGAGCCCGAGCGCGACCCAGTTCGGGTAGAAGACGCGATCGAAGGAGACCGTGCTCGACGGCAGCGAGCTGAAGTGCGTCCCGGCCCAGCTCGCGATGTCGCCACACAGGTTCGGCACCGACAGGGCATAGAGCTTGCGCAGCGAGGTGACGTAGGCCGAGACCTCGTGGGTCACGCGGGCGCTGCTCCAGCGCAGCCCGGCCGCCGCGCTCAGGAAGGCGTGGATCGCCGGGCGGTCGGGGATGCCGGCGCTGAGCACCATCGCGCCGATCGCCTCGTTGCTGAGCTGCGTCGATTCCGGGTTCTGCGGCGAGCGGGCCGCGCCACGCGGGCATTCGCCGCGCACCTTGGAGAGCACGCCGCGGTAATCCGCGATCGAGGTGCCGAGGTGCTGGTCGCCGGCCTTGACGAGCGCGTAGTTGGCGCGCAGGTAGGCGTCGGTCGTCGAGGAGTCGCTGGCTGCCGCGGTGCTCGCGCAGACTGCGAGTGCGCACGCCGCCAGTGCGCCGGCCGAGCACCGGCGCAGCCGCAGGGTCCTCTCCGCTCCGCCCATGCCGGGAGCCTAAGCGATCACGCGATCCCGCACGCCGGGCCCGAAGAAGTTGGTAAGTCTGGCCGTCCGAGCGCCCCGATCGGCCCGGGGGCGGGGTTATTGTCTGCGCTGCTCCGGAGGTCCGCGTTCGCGGATTCGACCGCGCGGCGCCCGGCGGGGCGACGTCGGCGCCGTTCTCCGCGGGCCGCCCCCCTCCGGTGCGTGCCGGACCTCAGTCACACATGAGAAGGATCGGATACATCGCCCTTGCGCTCGTCGTGCTCACGTGGGCCGTGCTCGCGATCGCGCTCGGCTCGCCGAGCCTCACGCTGCTGTCAGGCGCGAGCGCCTCGGCCGCCTCGCCCGCCTGCCTGCCCGACACGCTCCAACACTCGGCCGCGCTCGCCGGGACGAGCGTCGACGTCTCCCCGGCACCGGAAAGCGGGACCGCCAACCCGGACACGCAGATCAGCTTCCTCGGCGCGCCGGCCGCTCAGATCCGAGGCGTGAGCGTCTCGGGTGCCAGCAGCGGCGCGCACGCCGGACGGCTGGCCCCCTACTCGCAGGGAGACGGCGCGAGCTTCGCGCCCGACCACCCGTTCAAGGCCGGCGAGCGCGTGAGCGTCCACGCCACGCTCGGCCCCGGCGCGGGCCACGCCGTCTCGTTCGCTTTCGCGTCGACACCCCCTACCCGACGGGATCCGTGCCGTCGTTCCCGAACCCGCAGGCCTCGCCGGCCGACGAGCAGAGCTTCTACACGCTGCCAGGCGCGCGCCCGCCGGTGATGAGCGTCACCACCGCCGACGGCGACCCGGCCGCGGGCGACGTGCTGACGACCAACGGGCCCGGCCCCGGCCAGTACGGGCCGCTGATCTACGCCCCGTCCGGGCAGCTCGTGTGGTTCCAGCGGCTGACCGGAGGCGACACCGCCGAGAACCTCAACGAGCAGAGCTACGAAGGCCGGCCGGTGCTGACCTGGTGGAAGGGGCGCGTGCTCGAACTCGGCTTCGGCCAGGGCGAAGACGTGGTGATGGACTCGAGCTACCGGACGATCGTGACGATCGGCGCCGGCAACGGTCTGCGCGCCGACCTGCACGACTTCCGCCTCGAGCCCGGCGCCGTCGCGTTCATCACCGCCTTCAACCCGATCCGCTGCGACCTGGAGCCGGTGGGCGGGTCGGCCGACGGCGCGATCATCGACACGGCGATGCAGGAGATCGACATGCACACCGGGCTCGTGCGCTGGGAATGGCACTCGCTCGACCACGTCGGGCCGCACGAATCGGAAGTCTCCGTGCCGAGCGAACCGACGCCGTGGGACTACTTCCACCTCAACTCGATCGAGCCACTCGCCGGGGGCAGGATCCTGATCTCCGCGCGCAGCACCTGGGCCGCCTACGAGCTCGAAGGCGGCAGCGGGCGCGTGCTGTGGCGACTGGGGGGCAACAACAGCTCGTTCAAGATGGGACCGGGCACGAAGATGGCTTGGCAGCACGACGGGCGCATGCTCCCCGACGGCGAGCTGACCTTCTTCGACGACGGCTCGAACCCCCCGATCCACGCGCAGTCGCGTGCGATCCGGGTCAGGCTCGACACCACCGCCCACGAAGCGACGCTCGTGTCCGCGTTCACGCACTCCGACCCGCCGCTGCTCGCCGCCAGCCAGGGCAACGCGCAGACCCTCTCGGACGGCAACACGGTCGTCGGCTTCGGCGGCGTGCCCGCGGTCAGCGAGTTCGCGCCCGATGGAACGCTGCGGTTCGACGCCCACCTGCCCTACGACATGTCCTTCTACCGCGCTTTCCGCTACCCGTGGAGCGGGCAGCCGGCGAGCCCGCCGGCGGTGCTCGCGAGCCTCAACAACACCGGCGAAGAGACGATCGTGCACGCGAGCTGGAACGGGGCGACCGGGGTCGCGTCCTGGCGCGTGCTCGCCGGGAGCGAGAAGGGGAAGCTCGCCCCCCGCGCGACCCTTCCGGCCGACGCCTTCGAGGTCTCCACCACGCTGCCGGTCAAGTACCGCTACGCCGCCGTGCAGGCGCTCGACCCGGCCGGGCACGTGCTCGCGAGCTCGCCCACGGTGGGTGTGGTCAGCTACGCCGCCGCGCTCCCGGGGGGGCTTGGAATGAGGGGGACGGCGGGCACCGTCCGCGACTGCTCGCCTAGTAGGCGGGCTTTGACTTGTGGCCGTGCGTGGTGGTCGTCGAGGTGCTCGACGAGCCGCTCGATTTCCCGCCGCAGCCGGCGATCGCCACGGTGCTCGCGAGGATCGCGAGGAGGGCTAGCATGGCGGTCAGTGGCGCTCTCTTCATCGGCCGGGCTCCAATTCTCCAACAGGGACTCGACCGGCCACACTAACAGCCGTTCCTCACGGCTCCCTGGAGGGGGAGGGGTCGGTGAGCACCGAGACCGCGCCCGCGCAGGCGCCCTCGCTGGAGGCCTCCGGGGGCGCGAAGGACCAGCGCCTCGGGCTGCTGCTCGCGGTGTGCTGCGTGGCGCAGTTCATGGTCATCCTCGACCTGAGCATCGTCAACGTCGCGCTGCCGTCGATCCAGTCGGACCTCGGCTTCTCCTCGCCGTCGTTGCAGTGGGTGGTCGACGCGTACACGATCACGTTCGCGGGCTTCCTGATGCTCGGGGGCCGGCTCGCGGACTACTTCGGTCAGCGCCGCATCTTCGTCGCAGGCCTCGTGCTGTTCTCGCTGGCCTCACTGGCCGGCGGGCTGGCCCCGTCGCAGGAGGTGCTGGTCGCGGCGCGCGCCATACAGGGCGTGGCCGGCGCGCTGATGGCCGCCTCCTCGCTCGCGATCATCACCGCCTCGTTCCCGCCGGGTCCCCCGCTGCACCGCGCGATCGGCACCTGGGCCTCGATGAACGGCCTCGGCGGGGCTGCCGGCGTGCTGCTCAGCGGGGTCATCACCGAACTGCTGAGCTGGCGCTGGATCCTCCTGATCAACCCGCCGATCGGGCTCGCGTGCGCGGCGATCGCCTACGGCGTGGTCCGCGAACGGCGCCGTGCCCGCACGGCGCGATTCGACATAGCGGGCGCGCTGACGCTGACGCTCGGCCAGATGGTGCTCGTCTTCGGCGTAGTCGAAGCCGGGCTCTCGGGCTGGGGCTCGGCGGCCGCGCTCGTGCCGATCTGCATCGGCATCGCGACGCTGGTCGCGTTCGTGGTGATCGAGTCGCGGCTGGCCGAGGCGCCGCTGATCCCCTTCCGCGACCTGACCGTGCCGCTGCAGAACGCGAACAGGATCGTGATCCTGTTCAGCGCGGCGCTGTTCCCGATGTGGTTCATCAGCTCGCTGTACATGGGTCAGGTGCTCGGCATCCCGCCGCTTCACATCGGGCTCGTGTTCCTTCCGATGACGGTCGCGATCGGGCTGCTCGCGACCCGCGCCGGCAAGCTCGTCACGGCCTTCGGCGTGCGCACCGTGCTCGGCTGCGGCCTGCTGATGATGACCTTCGGGCTACTGCTGTTCACGCGCATCAACTCGAGCGGCAGCCCGATCGTCTACGTGGTGATCCCGGGCGTCCTGACCGCCGCCGGGATCGCGATGTCGATCGTGCCCTCGACGATCGCCGCCACGCAGGGCGCCAAGGAGGGCCAGGCCGGGCTCGCATCGGGGCTGGTCAACACCTCGCGCCAGGTCGGCGGCGGCCTCGGCATCGCGATCCTGATCACGCTCGCCACCCAGCGCTCGAGCAGCCTGATCGGCTCCGGCGAGCAGGTGGCCGAAGCGCTGACGAAGGGCTTCCGGCTCGCCTACCTGATCGCCGCCGGGCTGTGCGCGCTGGCCGCGTTGCTCACGTTCGTGACCCTGCCGCGCGGCGAGAGCCACTCCGGCCGTCGCCTGGTGGGCGTCGTGGGTGCCGCGATCGCGCTGTTCGTCGGCCTGAGCTTCGCCTTCGAAGGCTCGAAAGCCGCGCCGCTGGGCGCCTACACGACCCACGGCGCCTACAGGTTCGTCTCGGCGCCGGGGCTGCACCCGCCGATCGTCGCCGCCAAACAGCACGTGCCGAGCTCGCAGCTGGCGCCCGGCTACATCCTCACGGCCAACTTCTTCGACCTCAACAAGCCGCCGATCGTCGGTCAGAGCGGCCCGCTGATACTCGACCGCGGGCTGCGCCCGGTGTGGTTCCAGCCGGTGCCGGAAAGCGTCGTCGCGAGCAACCTCGAGCCGCAGACCTGGAAGGGGAAGCCGGCGCTGTCGTGGTGGCAGGGCAAGGTCACGAACACGGGCGCGACGGAAGCCGGCGAAGACGTGGTCGTCGACCAGCACTACCGCCAGGTCGCGCGCCTGCGTGCCACCGGTGGCTGGGTGCTGACGATCCACGAGTTCATCGTCAGCGGCGAAGACGCGTGGGTGACAGTCAACAAGAACGTCCCCAAGAACCTCTCCGGCTGGGGCGGTGCCTACAACGGAGCGCTGATCGACGCCGCCGTGCAGGAGTACAACCTTCGCACCGGCAGGCTGCTCCGCAGCTGGGATGCGCTCCAGCACATCCCGCTCGGCCAGTCGCAGTCGACGGTCCCCACCAACGGCTTTCCGTGGGACGCCTACCACATCAACTCGATCCAGCTCGTGGGGCCGAACACGTTCCTGGTCTCGATGCGCAACACCTGGGCCGCCTACCTCGTGAACGCATCGACCGGGCAGATCCGGTGGACGCTCGGCGGCAGGCACTCGAGCTTCCGCTTCGGGCCGCAGGCCGAATTCCGCTGGCAGCACGACGTCAGGCTCCGCTCGGCCTCGACGGTCAGCATGTTCGACGACCACTGCTGCCAGCTCACCGGCGGGGGGACCTCGGTCGCCTCCTCGGTGCCCTCGCGCGGGCTGATCCTTCACCTCGACGAGGACAGCCGCATCGCCACGCTCGCTGCGCAGTACGGCGGGCGGGAAGGCTTCGAATCCGAATACATGGGGGACACGCAGCCGCTGCTCGGCGGCAACACGTTCGTCGGCTGGGGCTCGGAACGCTACTTCTCCGAGTACGGCCCGGGCGGACGCCTGCTGCTCGAAGGGGTCCTGCCCGAACCGGACGTCAGCTACCGCGCCTGTCCGATTCGTGGGTCGGCGAACCGCTGACGGCGCCGGCGGCCGCCGTGCGAGCGCGCGACGACGGGGGCACGACCGTGTACGCGAGCTGGAACGGCGCCACCAAGGTCGTCTCCTGGCGGGTGCTCGCGGCGCGCACGGGCGGGCGTCTCGAGCCCGTCACGAACGCGGCACGGACCGGCTTCGAGACCGCCATCGCGGTGCCTGCCGGCTACGCGCGCTTCGAGGTGCAGGCGCTCGACGCGGGCGGCCGCGTACTGGGGGTCTCCCGCCCCTCCACGTTGTAGGGTCGCGGCCTTGACCCTTCTGCGCCGCGCCCTGCCACCCCTCGCCCTACTCGCCGCCGCCACCGCGCTCGCCTCCTGCGGGAGCGCTTCGTCCTCGGCCCAGGAACCGCCCGCAGTCGAACGGGATGCGGCGCTCGCGAGCGCCAACCCGGTTGCCGTCTCGCCGGAGCCCGGCACGCCCGACGCCTCCCCGAACACCCAGATCAGCTTCCTCGGCGGCGCGGGCACCAAGGTCGGCGAAGTGACCGTCACCGGCTCGAGCAGCGGGCACCACTCCGGCGTCCTGCGCGCCTACTCGACGGGCACCGGCGAAAGCTTCATCCCGTCGCACCCGTTCGCGCCCGGGGAGCGCGTCAGCGTGCACGCGCGCGTGATCGCGGGCCCGAACTCCGGCACCGTCGCGACCAGCTTCACGATCGCCCATCAGGTCTCACCGAGCCAGAAAGAGTTCCCGAACAACCCGGGCAACCGAAACCAGGTGCAGCACTACGTGTCGGCTCCCGGCCTCACGCCCTCGACGGTGCACATCTACACCGCGCCGAAGCCCGGCGCGGCTCCGGGCGACCTGTTCCTGGCGCCGTACCAGGGCATGGGCACGCCCGGGCCGATGATCAGCGACCAGGCCGGGAACATGATCTGGTTCCACCCGCTGCCGAGCGGCGAGTCGGCGACCAACTTCCAGGTGCAGCAGTACGAGGGCAGACCGGTGCTGACCTGGTGGCAGGGGCGGATCCTCGAAGTCGGCTTCGGGCAGGGCGAAGACGTGATCTACGACGACACCTACCACCAGATCGCGCGCGTGCGGGCCGGCAACGGCTACCGCGCCGACCTGCACGAGATCAGGCTCACCCCGGAAGGGACGGCGTGGATCGACATGTTCGACCCGATCGGCATGAACCTCTCCTCGGTGCACGGTCTCGCCAACGGCGTGATCACCGACTCGGTCGTGCAGGAGATCGACATCAAGACGGGCCTCGTGATGTGGGAGTGGCATGCGCTCGGGCACGTGCCGATCTCCGAATCGCGCAAAGAAATCTCAAAGAGCCAGTGGCCGTGGGACTACGTGCATGTGAACTCGGTCGACCCCGGCAGCTCGGGCGACGTGCTGCTCTCGGCGCGCAACACGTGGACGATCTACGACGTCGAGGTGCACAGCGGCGCGATCCGCTGGCGCCTCGGAGGCTCGCACAGCAGCTTCACCGGCTCGAGCGGCACGCGCTTCTACTGGCAGCACGACGCGGAGTGGCAGCAGGGCGGTCTGATCTCGGTGTTCGACAACGGCTCGGACCCGCCCGAGGAGAAGCAGTCGCGCGGGCTGCTGCTCGAACTCGACAGCAGCGCCCATCGCGTCTCGCTGCACAAGGCGTTCGTGAACCCTTCGCGCACACTGCTGGCAACCAGTCAGGGCAACGTCCTGACTGTCCCGGGCGGCAACTGGCTGCTCGGCTACGGCGGTCTGCCCGACTTCACCGAGTTCGACGCGGCGGGGAACGTGCTGCTCGACGGCACGCTCGGCAAGAACGTGCAGGACTTCCGCACATACCTCTCGCCGTGGAGCGGGCGCCCGTCCGGCGGGCCGTCGGTAGCCGTCAAACCCGGCTCGGGCGGATCGCTGTCGGTCTACGCGAGCTGGAACGGCGCCACCGAAGTCGCCTCCTGGCGTGTGCTGGCGGGCGCCTCCGCCGGAGCGCTCGCGCCCGCCTCCTCGGCGGCGCGCACGGGCTTTCAGACCACGATCACGACGGCCGCGGCGCCGTATCTGCAGCTCCAGGCGCTCGACGCCTCCGGCGCGGTGCTCGCCGCCTCTCCGGTCGTCAAGGGCTAGGGCACGCCGCGTTCGGCGCGCCGTTTGGCGCGCCGTGCCTCGCGCCGGCGTTCGCGCGCGCTCGGTGAGGCGCCGCGCTGGTGGGAGGAGCCGGATTCCACTTCCCCGGGGCCGAGCGGACCGATCACCTTTTCGGATTCTTCGCGCCTGCGCATGGTCGAATGTTCGGCCGCACGGCGGGCGGTCGAGAAGTAGTCGGCGTAGCCGCGGCCGTGGGCGGCCTGCAGTCGCTGCGGCAGCGGATGGCGCAGCTCCTCGGCGAACGCCTGCTCGAGCCGGCCGTGCATCTGCTGCTCGAGCGCGCTTTCGCCGGCGCTGTTGTGGAGCTCGAGCCGCCCACTCTGGGTGCGGTAGTCGTAGAGCTCCGATTCCTGTCCTTCGGACAGCGGGTCGATGCCTTCTTCGGGCCAGTGCGAGTAGGTCGCGTACTTCCCCGTCGGCGTGCGCAGCGCGACCACGTGCAGCGGCGCGCTGGCCACGTAGGGCTCGATCGCGAACTCGGTCACGTACTCGTCGGTCGCGTGCAGCACGTACGGGCGACCGGGCGCGGAGGGGTTCGAGAGGATCGCCGCGAGGTCAGCGCGCCGGGCGATGTGCGAGTAGTGCTCTTCGCGGCGCCACTCCGAGGACCCGCTGCCGATCGTCAGCAGCAGCGGCGCGAGGTCGACGCTCGAGGTCAGCTGCGTGCGGACCGTTTCAGGGCTGCTCGTCAGCGTCCCGCGCGGGTCCTTGACGATCAGCGGCACGCGGATCGCCTCGTCGTAGGCGCCGGCGCCCTTGCCGCGCAGGCCGTGCGAGGCGCCGTACTCGCCGTGGTCGGAGGTGAACACGATCACGGTGTTGGCGGCCACCTCGGGGCGGCTTTCGAGCGTGTTCAGCACGTGGCCGACCTGGCGGTCGACCTCGCGCTGCAGCTTCGTGTAGAGATCGAGGAAGTCGAGCCACACAGGCCGCACGTCGGGCCCTTCGAAAGGCACCGGTCCGAACGACGCCGCGGCCGTGTCCTGCAGCGAGCGCTGCAGGCGCGGCTTGCGCCGCGCATCCAGCAGTTCCGGCGTCTCGAAGTTCGGCGGCAGCCGCCGAACCGTCCGCGACGCGTCCGCCTCCTGCGGGACGCGATCGCTCCACACGTACCACCAGGCGATGTCGTGCGGGTTCACGAACGAGACGGTCGTGCACCACGGCTCGGCGCCGGCCTCTTCGTGGAACCACGAGCCGAACTGCTTGAGGATGTGAGGATCGACCCGCGAGCCCTGACCCGGCGCCCCGTCCGGCGAGGGGTAGACCCCTCCTGCGAAGCCGTACTGCTCGAGCGCCGCTTCGCCCGTGAGCTGGTTCCAGTGGTTGTCGTGGTGGGTCAGGTGCCACTTGCCCAGCCAGCGCGTGTGATAGCCGTGTTCGCGCAGCATCGAGCCCCAGGTCGGGAAGCCGGGGTCGAGCGTGCTGCCGCCGGTGATCATGCAGCCCGTCTGGTGCGTGTAGAGGCCGGTCAGCATCGTCGCGCGCGCCGGCGTGCAGTCGTTCGAGGCCGTGTAGTGGCGCGCGAAGCTGACACCGCCTTCGCGGATGCGCCCGATGTTCGGCGGCAGCGCCATCGTGATGCCGTTGGCGGAGAACCACTGCGGGAAGCGCAGCTGGTCGACGACGATCACGAGGATGTTCGGCCGCTTGTTGATCTTCGGCTTGGCCGCTGCGCTCGCCGGGGAGGGCGAGGGCCTCGCCGGGCTGTCGCCGTCGGCCTGGCTGAGCGCGCGGATCCCGAGCCCTGCGCCGACCGCGGCGCCGCCGACGATGGCCGTGCGCTTCAGCAACGTACGGCGATCGACTCTCGTATCCTCGTGCGGATCCATGCCTCGTATGGGAGCTCTCGTCCTGGGGCCGTTGGCGGCCCTTGGTCTGGGGTTTGCCGGCCTGACCGCCACCGCCGCGGCGCAATCAGCGCCGTCGTGCGTCCCCGCGAGCCTCGATAACTCCGCTCTGCAGGCCGGCGCCATAACAGTATCGCCCCTGGCGGGCAGCAGGGACGCATCAGCCGGGACGCAGATCAGCTTTCTGGGCGCCCCGGCGTCCGCGCTCAGCGTCCAGAGCGTGGTGGGGTCGAGCAGCGGCGCCCACGTGGGCCGCCTCGAGGCCTATTCGCAGGGCGACGGCGCGAGCTTCGTGCCGAGCGTGCCGTTCCGCGAAGGCGAGCTGGTCACCGTCCACGCGCGCGTGCGCGCCGGGCGCTCGGCGCGCCCGATCGTGGACGTCTTCGAGATCGCGCATGCGGATCAGATCAGCTCGACGCCGGAGACGATCCACCCCGGCGGACCGTCAGACGAACAGCGCTTCCGCTCGCGCCCGGACCTGCGGCCGCCGACCGTCGCGGTCACGACCGACTCGCCGGGGCTCGCACCGGGAGACGAGTTCGTCGCCCCCTACACCGGGCCGGGCCAGGCCGGGCCGATGATCCTCGACCCCAAGGGTGGGCTGCTGTGGTTCAAGCCGCTGCCGCGCGATCAGTTCGCGACCGACCTGCGCGTGCAGGAATACGCGGGCAGGCCCGTGCTCAGCTGGTGGCAGGGCGACATCACGGTGCACGGGTTCGGGGTCGGCGAAGACGTGATCGCGGACGCCACCTACACCGACATCGCCCACATCCGGGGCGGCAACGGACACCGCCCCGACCTGCACGACCTCCAGCTCACCCCCCAGGGCACCGCGCTCGTGACCTCCTACTTCCCGGTGCTCTGCAACCTGAGCTCGATCGGGGGCTCCTCCTACTCGGGCCTCACCGACGGGCTGTTCCAGGAGATCGACGTGCGGACCGGGCTCGTGATGTACGAATGGACGAGCCTCGACCACGTTCCGCTGAGCGACTCCTACAACCATCCCGCTGGCGCAGACGCCGAAAACCCGTACGACTTCTTCCACGTCAACTCGCTGAACCTCGACCGCGACGGAAGCGTGATGGTCTCGGCCCGCAACACGTGGGCCGTGTACGACGTCGTGCCGGCCAGCGGGCAGATCCGCTGGCGCCTGGGCGGCAGGCGCAGCAGCTTCGCGCTCGGCCCCGGCACCGCAACGGCCTGGCAGCACGACCCGCGCGAACTGCCCGGCGGGCAGATCAGCATCTTCGACAACGGCTCCTCGCCGACGGTGCACTCGCAGTCGCGCGGGATCGTGGTCCGGCTCAACCAGCAGACGGGTACGGCGACACTGGTCACGCAGCTCGTCCACACCCCGCGCCTGGTGGTCGAAAGCCAGGGCAACCTGCAGGCGCTGCCGAACGGCGACTGGTTCCTGGGTTGGGGGCAGGAGCCCTACTTCTCGGAGCTGAGCCCGGCCGGCAAGGTGCTGTTCGACGCGCACTTCCCGCCGCACACGCAGTCCTACCGCAGCTACCGCTTCCCGTGGGTCGGCACGCCCTCCCACGGGCCAGTGTTCGTCCTGCAGCCCGGCGGCTCGGGTTCGGGGACGGTCTACGCGAGCTGGAACGGGGCCACCCAGGTTGCCTCATGGCGGGTGCTCGCCGGCGCCTCGCAGAGCGGGATGGCGGCGGTCGCCTCGGAGCCGCGCAGCGGGTTCGAGACCGCGATCGGGCTGCCGGCCGGCGTCACCGGACCCTTCCTGGCGGTGCAGCCGCTGGACGCCTCCGGCCACCCGCTCGCGCAGTCGGCGAGCGTGTCCGAGGGCGGGCTCTCGCAGTCGGCGGGCGCTCAGGCGGCCCGCCGCCGGCGCACCGGGCGCGGCTGAGAGCGGCACGCCGTGCCCAGAGAGGCCCGCGGGACCGCGGGCGCCCCGCGCCGCGGCCCGGTGGCGACGCCGTCGAATAGGGTCTGCCGATGGCGGATCCGAGCAGTGCGCGCGCCGAGCAATGGCGCGCCCGCGGCGCGCACTTCACCTGGATGCCCTCGGACGCGGCGGCCGCGCCCGTGCAGATCTTCCACGTCGAGCTCGGCGAGCCGGACGCTCCGGTGCTCGCGCTCGTGCACGGCTTTCCGACCTGCAGCATCGACTGGTTCGAGGTCGCCGAGCGTCTGAGCGCGCGGTTTCGCGTTTGCGCGATCGACTTCCCGGGCTACGGTTTCTCCGAGAAGCCGCGCGGCTGGGGCTACAGCCTGCGGCGCGACGCAGAGCTGCTCGATCACTACCTGGGGGAGGTCCTGGGCGCCGAGTCGGTCGTGATGGCCGCACACGACCGGGGCGACAGCGTCGCGCTGATCCACGCCGCCAACATGGCGCACGGGCAGGCGCGCGTGGAGCTCGAGCACCTGCTGCTCTCGAACGCGAACATCTTCCTGCCGTTGTCGAGCCTCACCGACGCGCAGCGGATGATGCTCCACCAGCCGCAGCTGCTCGAGCAGCTGACGCCGGAGCTGCTGGCCGCCGGCATGGGCGCCGTCACGTTCACGCCGCCGCGCGGCCCGGAGGACCCCGAGGTCGCCGCGCTGGCGGCGACCTTCGCACACGACGGCGGCGTGGGCGTGCTGCACGAGACCGTCCAGTACCTCGTCGAACGCTCGCTCGACGAGGAGCGCTGGCTGCGCTCGCTGGCCGCCACCGCGCTGCCGACGACCGTCGTCTGGGGCATCTACGACACGATCGCGCCGGTTCGCGTCGCGACCCACGTGTGGCACGAGCACCTGATGTTCAAGCCGGGCCGGAACGCCCTCTATCTGGTCCCGGGCGCCAACCACTATCTGCAGAACGACCGGCCCGACGCGTTCGCCGAGGTGCTCGTGCACGCGCTCGACTCGCCGGACGAGGCCACGGCGGGCGCGCTCTCAGGAGCGCTCGACGCGCCCGTGCTGGTCGACCGCTCGCGCGAGGAGCTGCCCGACGCGGCGGAGCTGATCGCCCGGCGGGCGGCGATCTCGCAGGACTGACAGGTCGCAGGATCTTCACGCAGCACCGCGCCGTCGCGGCTACGGTGTCGCTGATCGCAGTCGTCGTGTCCCTCGGCACACAAGGCCGCCGCGGATCGGCATAGACTGCGCGCAATAGCCGCGGGCTTGCGGCGCCGCGGAGACTCTTATCGGCCCCAAGGGGGGAAGCCGATGTTCAGAAGCGGATTCAATCCACGGGTCCACCGTGCGGATGCGGTCCCTCGACGGAGGAGGGGCGTGCGCCGTCACGGGGCGACCCTGACGCTGACGCTGTCGCTGGTACTACTCGCGGTGGGGTACTGCGCCTCGGTCGCACATGCAGAAGAAGCCAACGCCGAAGCGAACTTCACGTGCTCGGCGGTGACCTACAGCTTCACGGGCTTTCCGAACATGCCCAACAACACGGTCAAGGAGGTCATCCGGGCCAACAACACGATCATCGCGACCCGCATATTCCAGTTCAACGGGCCGACCGGCTCGAACACCGTCAAAATCAGCGCCCCGCAGGGAGCTGACCGCCTCGACGCCGAGGTGAGCTGGAGGACGAACGGCGTCCGTGGAGGCCGCGACATCTCCAAAGGCGGGCACATCACCTGCGGGCCGGAATATGGCCTGGCCGTCCAGAAGCTGCAGAAGTACGCCAGCAGCAACAAATACTCGGCCGTGACCCTGCTGCTCGGACACGTCGGCGAGACGGTCGACTACGAGATCTTCGTCACGAACACCGGCAACGTGCCGCTCACTTTGGTCGAAATCGCAGACTCCTACTGCGATGCGGGCACGCTCACGGGTGGCCCGGGGGCGAAACCGCTCGAATACGCGCAATCCACGACCTACTTCTGCAGCCACGTCCTGACCGAAGCCGATCTCACGGCCGGCTCGGTGACGAACACCGCGACTGTGACCGGTGATCCTCCGGAAGGGGAACCCCTGACCACGACCTCGAATCCGGTCGTGGTGAACCTGCCGAACCCCGGCAACACGGACGAATTCACGTGCCCGAGCGTCACCTTCACCTTCACCGGTTTCCCGGACCTTCCGCGCAACCGCGTGGCCGAGAAGGTCCGAGTCGATGGGAAAACCGTCTACAGCGGGATCTTCGTCTTCGACGGTTCGAGCGGTTCCAACACCGTCCCGCTCAGCCTGACACCGGGGCATCACAAAGTCGATGGTTCGGCGAAATGGAAGGTGTACGGGTTCAAAGGCGGGGATGACATCTCGATCGGCGGCAACGTGTTCTGCTGAGCCGAGCCGATCCGAGCGCGGGCGTGTCCGCAGCATCGCAAGTGACACACGCCCGCGCTCGACCGCCGGTGCCGGTCGACCGCTCGGAGCTACGCGACCCCGCGACGCGCGGCGGATCCGGCCGATCGAGCGGAAGGGGAGGGATTCGAACCCCCGAGACGGGTCTCCCCGCCTAACGGTTTTCAAGACGAGCGGAACCTTGACGGTATGGCCGGCAGACGCCAGGATGGCCAACAAACGCTACTGATTCGGGCCTGCGGAGTTCCCGGACGACATGCGGTGTGCGTCGGTGCCTTCCACATTCGTCGCCTCACCCTCGCCAGCGGCACGGCCGCCTCGCCTCTTCCGACCGCAAAGCCGCCCGGCCAATGAGTTGTGACAACAGCCACGCGCGACAGCGGCGGCGTGCCGGGTGGTGGTCCATGCGGATCACCACCCGAGCACTGCGCGGCCTCAGCTGCTCGTGCGAGGCAGTAACGAGTTGGCTGTCGTCTCTAAGTCGTTCCTCCGCTGTAACCGCCGAGAGAGGCTTTTTTCGGGAGCGTCAGCTTCAGGTTACCCGCGAAGACAGCTGGGTGCCCGTCGACTACGAACGAGTTGGAGGGAAGTGGTTCTTCGGGGAAATCCAGTTCGCCATGTTCAGTCACCTGCGAGTCGAACATCCCCACTCCCTGGTATTCGCCGGCGTGTCCGCCACGCTTGACGGCGATCCCCAACCAAGGGCCTTCCTGCCAAACGCCGGCTTCTCCCGGTTCCTCAATACAGAATTTATGGGTCCAGGACAGCGGGTTGTACCAGTGGCCGTCCGATTCACCTTTGACTATGTATGTGGGCGGCACTGACACCTTGACGTGGATGCCTGTTTCGCCCTTTACTCCACAAGAAGATAGTTTTGGGCGGTTGAGTGTCATCCCGCCGCCTTCGCCGGGGTTGACTGGTTCGTTTACGCCGCCTTCTATCGTGCCACTCGCGGAGAACTTCTGACACACGATCGTGAAGACTTCGGGGACTATGATCTGGATTGGGGTCAGCGAGGTGACTTTGACCTTCACGGTCGCTTTGAGTGCGAGTGGCTTTCCATTCACAGTCCAGTTGAACCCGCCCCCTTCTTCCGCTGCCTCGGCCGCCGTCGTCGCAACCGCACCAAACGACAGGGCGGCCGCGAGACAGAGCCCAAGTAGTGTGACGCGCTTCATTGTCGCCTCCGATCTGAGTTTGTCTGAGGTGTATCGCCGCGGGTCACCGCGAGTTGTCGGCCCAGAGGGTTGACAAGTGTTTAGTTCGCTGGTGGGCGTACGCCTCTCCTTGATGCGCCCACGAACTTCGCGCCCGAGGATGGGCGCGCCCCCTAACCAAGCGCGATCCTACAGCGCCATGGAAATCCGCCGCCGGCAGTGAGCTGCGCTCCCTGCCGCAAATTTGCCGCAAAGTGCGGATATTTTGTCAGCGCGGAAACAAGATGATGCCGCGCTCAAGGCGGAGATGGTGCTACGGGCAGCAAAAGGCTCGCTCGCTCAGGCGTCCGATGCGTTTTCCGGTCGCGGAGCAGTTCGGTGAGACGCAGACCGGGCGGCCGTTGTGCGTCCTGCCACGGTTCGATCACGACAGTCTTCCGCGCGGTCAGGGGGTGCCCAGTGGCTTCCAAAGGCGTTCCCTCGCAGGGATGGGCGGGGGCGTCGCCGCCCGGAAACGCCGCAATCTCGCGGGATCTGGCTCCGCGTAAACGGAAGGGGAGGGATTCGAACCCCCGAGACGGGTCTCCCCGCCTAACGGTTTTCAAGACCGCCGCATTCAACCGCTCTGCCACCCTTCCCGTGGCCATGCTAGGGACTCGTGGGGGCGAGGAGCGACGGCCCGGCCCTCGCGCCGCCGCGCGCGTCGTCGATGCAGCCGGGCGTCGGGCCACCCGCGACGCCGGACCGGGGCGAACGGCCCGCCGCGCGGGGGAGGGGGGCTCCTAGGTGTAGTTCCTGAGGAGGTTGTTCATCCGGTCCTCCTTTGAGGCTGGTGGTTGTCGAAGCCCCAGTCTCAGAAGGAGGAGCCGGATGAAGCTGCACGCTAATGCTGCGTTGTCATTTAGGCAGCGCGAGCGGATGGTGCGTCGTGTTGTCGATGAGGGTTGGCTGGTCAAGGAGGCCGCTGAGGCGGCGGAGGTCAGCGCTCGCACGGCCGGCAAGTGGGTGCGCCGGTTCAGAGCGGAAGGCCAGGCCGGTCTTTGGGATCGTTCCTCGGCGCCGCTGGTGGTGGCTAATCGCAGCAGTGAGCAGTTGGTCGCGGCGATCGCCGCGTTGCGCCGGCTGCGCTTCACCGGCCCCGAGATTGCCGAGGTGCTGGGACGGCCGGTCTCGACTGTCTCGGGGATCCTGACCAGGATCGGGATGGGCCGGCTCGGCCGGCTGGGGCTCGGGCCCGCCGAGCGCTACGAACGGGCGGTCCCGGGCGAGCTGATCCACATCGACGTCAAGAAGCTCGGACGGATCCAGGGCGGCGCCGGAAAGCGCATCACCTCGGTCAAGCGCAACCCGAAGCGCAGCCGCACTGACCGGGACGGCATCGAACGGCGGATCACCGGCTGGGAGTGCGTGCACATCGCGATCGACGACGCCACCAGGCTCGCCTACGCCGAGGTGCTCCCCGACGAGAAAGCCGCTACCGCGATCGCGTTCCTGAGACGAGCCCTGGCGTTCTTCAAGCGCCACGGCATGCGCGTCCAAGAGCTGCTCACCGACAACGGCTCCGCTTACCGCTCCACCGTGCACGCGATCGCCTGCCGAGCGCTCGGGATCCGCCACCTGCGCACCCGGCCTCACCGGCCCCAGACCAACGGCAAGGCAGAGCCATTCATCCGCACCCTGCTCTCAGGCTGGGCCTACGGCGCCATCTACCGCAACAGCAAAGAGCGCACAGCCGCCCTTGACGGCTGGCTATGGACCTACAACCATCGACGCCCACACCAAGCAATCGGGCGACAAACACCCATCAACCGCCTGAACAACCTGCTCGGGTCTTACACCTAGATCACTCCAGGCCGCCGAGCGCCAGCGCCTCGCGCGCCGGCCCGACGTCCGCGAGCTCGCGGTCCTGTGCGTCTTCGCCGGGCGGGAAGGCGGGCAGCGCCAGCGCCGCCATCACCGCGCCCGCGGCAGCCACGCCGCCCGCGACCAGGCAGCCGACCGACAGGCCGTGGACGAACGCGCCCGTCGCCGCCGACGCTAGATCGCTTGCGGCCGCCCCGTGTCCGGCGGCGGCCAGTCGCCCGGCGACGCCGAGCGCGGCCCCGACCGAGCTGTGCGCGGCGTGCGCGAGCGCGGCGGGCAGGCGGGCGGGAAGCGTGGCGGCGAGCCGGCTCCCGTACAGCGAGGCGAACACGCTGCCGATCACCGCCACTCCGAGCGTCCCGCCGAGCAGCCTGGTCGTGTCGTTGACCGCCGAGCCGACGCCCGCGCGGGCGATCGGCACGGCCCCCATGATCGCCTCCGTCGCCGGCGCGCTCGTGAGCCCCATGCCGATTCCGTAGACGATCATCTGGGCGGCGATCGTGCTGTAGCTCGTGCTCGCCGAGGATGTCGCCGTCCAGGCGTAGAACGCCGCTACGAGGACGAGCCCGCCGCTGACGACCAACTTGGTCCCGAACCTGACGGCCATGCGCGTGCCGAGCACCGATGCGACGCCGACCGAGATCGCAACCGGCAACAGGTGCACGCCCGCCGAGAGCGGGCCGTAGCGCTTGATGAACTGGAAGTACTGGGTGATCAGGAAGATGAACCCGAACAGAGAGAAGAACGCGACCGTCACGGCGCCGCTCGCGGCCGAGAAGCGGGGGTTGGCGAACAGCCTCACGTCGAGCATCGGGTGCTCGGTGCGCCGCTCCCAGGCGATGAACGCGGCCACCAGCAGGCCCGCGAGCGCGAACCCGATCAGCGTGCGCGCGCTCGACCAGCCATGTTCGGGCGCCTCGATGATCGTGAACACGAGCAGCGCGACGGCCGCCGAGGATATCCCGAACCCGGGACCGTCGAGCGGCGGCGCCGAGGGGTCGCGAGAGGTCGGCACGGCACGCGCGACGAGCACCCCCGCGAGTACCGCGACAGGCGTCATCGCGAAGAAGATGCTGCTCCACGAGAAGCGTTCCAGCAGCCAGCCGCCGGCGATCGGCCCGAGTGCGATGGCCATGCCGGCGGTCGCCCCCCACAGCCCGATGGCGCGCGCCCGCTCGGCGCGGCCGGTGAAGATGTTGGAGATCAGCGACAGCGTCGCGGGGAACACCATCGCCGCGCCGAGGCCCATCACGCAGCGCGCGGCGATCAGCTGGCCGCTCGAGTCGGTCAGGCCGCCGACCGCGCTCGCGGCGCCGAACAGGGCGAGCCCGCCGAGCAGCATGCCCTTGCGCCCGACGCGGTCAGAGAGCGCGCCGGAGGCGAGCAGGAACGCGGCGAACACGAGGTTGTAGGCGTCGACGATCCACTGCAGCTGGCTGTTGGAGGAGTGCAGTTCGCGCACGAGCGTCGGCAGCGCGACGTTGACGATCGTCGTGTCGAGGTTGATCGCGAACGCGGCCAGCAGCAGGGAGGGAAGGATCAGGGCTCGTTTCTGCATCGACATCCCTTTCTCAAGCGACTAGACAAGAAAATCAAGTTATAGCATGACTTTCTCAAATCAGGTCGGCTAGTATGTGGTCATGCGCTCATACGGCCAGTACTGCGCGGTGGCGAAGGCCCTCGACGTGCTCGGGGACCGCTGGACGCTGCTGATCGTGCGCGAGCTGATGCTCGGCGGCCCGAGCCGCTACACCGACCTCCGCAACGGGCTCCCGGGGATCGCGACCAACCTTCTCTCTGAGCGGCTGCGCGACCTCGAGGCCGCCGGCGTCGTGCGCCGCGAGCAGGTACCGCCGCCGGTGGCCTCGACCCTGTTCAGCCTCACCGAGCGCGGCGAGCAGCTGCGGCCGCTGCTGCACGAGATCGGCGTGTGGGGCGTCCCCTACATGGCCGAGGGCCCCGCCGAGGGCGATGAGTTCCGCGGCCGCTGGATGGCCTGGCCGGCCGAGAGCTTCCTGCTCGACGCCAGCCCCTCGGCGCCGCCGGTCGAGCTCGAGCTGCGCACGGGCGGCGAATCGGTGATCGTGCGCGCCGAGGGCGGCGAGATCCTCACACGCCCCGGCCCGGCGGCTGAGCCCGACGCGGTGCTGAGCGGGCCCGCGCATCCGATCCTCGGCCTGCTGAGCGGCGCGTTCACGCTCGCCGAGGCGCGGCGGGGCGGAGCCGAGTTCGAGGGCGACCGCGCGGTGCTGGCCCGCCTGCGCCCGCGCGAGGTGGCCGTGCGTGCCCGCGAGCACGCCTAGACGACCCCCCTCTCGCGCGCCGTCGCCACTCTCTACACTGGCAGGACCCTCGGGAGAGGTGGCCGAGTGGCTGAAGGCACTCGCCTGCTAAGCGAGTATGGGGCTCAAACTCCATCGCGGGTTCGAATCCCGCCCTCTCCGCTTCCGTGTGTCGACCGGCAGGAGGCCGGAGGTGCGAGGCACCCGCGGCCGTAGCGGCTCTCAGGCCAGCGCCTGGCGGCCTGCGTAGGTCTCGGGCGCAGGCCAGGTGCTGCGCGGGGCCTCGGGGGCGGGCGCGGGGGGCTGCTCCGGCGGCGGCTCGTAGGCCGGCAGCGTCTCGTAGGCGGGCGGCTGCTCGGGCACGGCGGGCGCCGCGGCGGGGTCGTCCGCCGGCGGCTGCTGGGGTGCGGTCTCGCGAGCGTAGGGTGCGGCGGGTGTCGGCTCCTGGGGGATGATCGGCTGCTGGGGCGCGGTTTCGTGCGCGTACGGTGCGGCGGGTGTCGGCTGCTGTGCCGCGATCGGCTGCTCGGGCGCGGGCGCGTATGCGTAGGGTGCGGCGGCTGCCGGCTCCTGGGGGGTGATCGGCTGCTGGGGCGCGGTTTCGTGCGCGTACGGTGCGGCGGGTGTCGGCTGCTGTGCCGCGATCGGCTGCTCGGGCGCGGGCGCGTATGCGTAGGGTGCGGACGGCTGCCGGCGCGTGAGCGGGGAGCTGTTCGGCGGGTGCCGGCTCGTATCCGTAGTGCACGGCCGCGGCGGGCTCGTAGGTGGGGAGGGGCTGCTGGGGCGCAGGCGCGTCGTAGCCGTGCGGTTCCCCGTACGGCGCCTGAGCCGGTAGCTGTTCCCCGGCCGCGGGCTCGTATCCGTACCGCGCGGCGGCCTCCGCGTCGTACACCTCCTCCGGCGGCTCGGGCGCAGGCTCAAAGGTGGGGAGCTGCTCGGCGGCGGCCGCGACGGCCGGCACCGGCTGCTCGATCGTCGGCTGCTCGACCGCGGGGCCGAAGTTCAGGTCGGCGACATAGCGGAACTGCCCGCTCTCGTCGGTGACCCAGTATGCGTCGCCGTACTCCGCGAGCTCGTACAGGATCGAGCGCTCGTAATGTTCGGCGATCCGCACGAGCGAGTCGATGTCCTGGACGTCGATCACCGGCACGCCGGGCTGCTGCCACACGCGCGCCACGGGGACGATCAGGTAGCCGAAGCGGGCCCGGATGGACTCGGACTCGGTCCGGCGCCGCGGCCGCATACGGGTCAGCGCGAACGCGATGCCGGCCGCCAGCAGCAGGATCCCGCCAAGCGCGATCCATCGAGCGAGCGACACGGGCAGTGACAGCGGGCCGAGCGTCAGCTTGGCGGCCTGGTAGCGGCTCCCGGCGGCCGAGCCCGACACCTGGTGCTCGTACAGGCTCGGCGGCGGGGTGGTGGTGCTCGGCGCAGGAGTGCCCGCGGCCGGAGTCGTGCGCAGCTCGCCGGCGCCGAGCTGGAACGGGACGCTCGCGGCGAAGGCGGCATGCACAGGCACCGAGCCGATGCTGCCGCGCGTCTGCACGTGCGCGATCACCGTCAGCGTCGTCGTGCCGGTCGTCGAGGTCGTCGTTTCGACCCGGTGCACGAGCGAGTTCACCGCGCCCAGGTCGAGCGTCCCCTCGACGGTCACGGTGTCGCCCCGGAACGGCTGCGCGGCGCTGAGCGGGAGCGTCGTCTGCCAGCCGTTGGTCGAGATGAGCAGAGCCTGCAGCGACGCGCGCCCGGCGACGCGGTGGGCCGCGTTTGTGTGGAACGCGTAGCGGTAGTGGAAGGCGACCGTCGAGAGCACGTGGGTGAACAGCGGTTCGCCGGTGTGCACGCTGCCGCTCGGGTATGTCGGACCCGCCGGCGCGGAGGCCGAGTAGGACAGCACGCCGCGCTGCACGTAGTGGATGCGAGCGTGCTGGGAGGTCCGCGCCGGGCGCGTGAACGCCAGCAGCGCGAGCGTCAGCACCGGCACGAGCAGGATCAGCGCCGCGAGCGCGAGCGGCGTCGCGCCACCCGCCTGCAGGCTCGGGCGCGCGAGCGCGGGGCGGTGCGCCGGGGCCTCCGCGCGGCGGCGGCGCCCGCGGCGGCGGCGCCGGTTGACGAACGCGGCGCCCATCAGCAGCAGCGCCCCGACGAAGATCAGCCCGGCGATCAAGAACGGCGAGCGCAGCGAGCGCAGGTCGGCGCCGGCGCCGGGCACGTGCAGCCACAGCGAGCCGATCAGCTGGCTGCGGCGCGGGTGTTCGAAGTCGATGAAGTGGTTGTTGTCGCCCTTGAAGACGTAGCGTTCGCCCTCGATCGCGATGATCCGGTGCAGCACCACCGTGTGCAGCAGGTGGCTGTGGTAGGCGACGATCTGGCCGACGCGGTAGTTCGGTTCGCTGTGGACCAGCGCCAGGTCGCCGGAGTGGAAGCGCGGCTGCATGCTGATGCCGTCGGTGACCACGTAAGTCGTGGTGCCGCCGACGGCCGAAGGCGCGAAGTAGTGCCAGGCGACCCCCAGCAGGGCCAGGGTCAGCGCGACGGAGAGCAGCTTCCTGGTCCGGTGAGTTCGCATGGTCTCTAGAACGGACGAGGGAGCGGCCGGCATGCCGGCCGCTCCCGTACCGCAATTCCGTTCGGTGTTATTCGATCGTCACCGTGCCGCTGCTGACCGCAGCGACGGACAGCTTCAGACCTTCGGCGTCCGGAACGGGCGCCGCGAAGGTGCATTTGACGAGGTACGGCGCGGACGCTTCAGAGGCGCCGCAGTCGGACCAGTCGGCCGTCCCGGGCACGGCTTTGCTCAGCGCGACCGCGACGTCCGACGCAGCCTTGTTCAGTTCGAACGAGACTTTCGTCATGTGTTCGCCGGATTCGTCGAACGTGTAGTTGGTCGGCGATTTCACTTCGTAGCCGCTGACCGTCGCGGCACCGGCGCCGGCCGAGTGTGCGGCGACTTCGTTGCTGGCGGTGAACGCGTACGCGCTCGCCGCGATCACGCACGCGGCGATGATCGCGAGCAGCCCGACGAGGTTCCGCCTGCGGCCGCCTATCTTTCGCATCCCGATCTTTCTCACGTCGGGCCCCCTTCTGGACACTCCCTGTGTCCGTCGTATACATGGGACACTCCCTGTGCCCTCGGCGGCGGCATCGGCCGTCTGGAGCCGCTGCTTTACGCGTGCAGAGCGGGCGTGCAAGCGGTCTTGCAGCCGCGTGGCCACCGGGGTGCCCGCAGGATCGGCTCGGAGCCCGCCCGCGCGGGGCTCAGCCGCCGCTGGAGGGGGCCCAGAGGTTGATGCCCCCCTCCTGCGCGTGGCGGTCGATCTCGTCCAGTTCGTCCTGGCCGAAGTCGAGCCGCGCGAGCGCCGCCACGTTCTGCTCGAGTTGCGCGGCGCTGCTTGCACCGAGCAGCGCCGAGGTGACGCGCTCATCGCGCAGCACCCAGGCGATCGCCAGCTGAGCGAGCGACTGTCCGCGCCCGGCCGCGATCTCGTTCAGCGCCCGCACGTGCGCCATGTTCTGCTCGCTCAGCAGCTCCGTGGAGAAGTAGTTGCCGATCCGCACGCGCGAGTCCTCTGGCACGCCGTTCAGGTACCGGTCGGTCAGCAGGCCCTGTGCCAGGGGGAGAACACGATCGCGCCGACGCCCTCGTCGGCGAGCACGTCGAGCAGGCCGCCCTCGATCCAGCGGTTCAGCAGCGAGTACGAGGGCTGGTGGATGAGCAGCGGCGTTCCCATGCCACGCAGGATCTCCGCTGCCTCGCGGGTCTGCGCGGGGTCATATGAGGAGATCCCGACGTAGCTCGTCAGTCCTCGTCGCACGGCGTCGTGCAGCGCGCCCATCGTCTCCTCGAGCGGCGTGCGCGGATCGAAGCGGTGCGAGTAGAAGATGTCGACGTGGTCGAGGCGCATCCGCCGCAGGCTCTGCTCGAGGCTCGCCAGCAGGTACTTGCGCGAGCCCCACTCGCCGTAGGGCCCGGGCCACATGTCGTAGCCGGCCTTGGTCGAGATCACGAGCTCGTCGCGGAACGGGCGCAGGTCCTCGTCGTAGATGCGGCCGAAGTTGATCTCGGCGCTGCCGTACGGCGGGCCGTAGTTGTTGGCCAGGTCGAAGTGGGTGATGCCGAGGTCGAATGCTCGCCGCAGGATCGCCCGGCTGTTCGCGAGCGGGCGGTCGTCGCCGAAGTTCTGCCACAGGCCGAGCGAGATCGCGGGCAGCGAGAGCCCGCTGCGCCCGCAGCGGCGATAGGGCATGCTCGCGTAGCGGTCCTCAAGCGGCTCGTAGCGGGAGGGGCCGAGCGCTGCGTCGTACGGCACGGGCTGAGTATTCCACCTCGCCGGCCTCAGCCGCCGGGCGCGCGCGCGATCAGGTGGAACCATTCGGAGTCGCGCGTGTCGGTGCCGGGCTCGAGCTCCTCGCCCGAGCTGCCGTAGACCCGCACCCCCGGCGCGTAGCCGCACGCGGCCGGCTCGCGCAGCGCCTCGCGGAGCGTGACGTAGTGGCCGACGATCCCGAATTCGTAGGAGGCGCCTACGAGGATCGCCCAGCCCTGCCCGCGCGTCACCAGCCGCCGCAGCCGACGGTAGGAGAGGCTGCGTCTTGGCAGTCGCAGCGCCCAGCCGGCGAGCGATCGCGGCGTGATCCGTCCCGGCAGCCGCTGCCGCGCCCACGGCGGACGGCCGGCGAGCGGATGTTCGAGGTTGTGCGTCGAGTACAGGAAGATCCCGCCGGGGGCGAGCACGCGCCTGGCGGCGCCGAACACGCGGGCGCGATCCTCGTGGGCGAGGCCGTCGATGCCGTTGAGGCTGAAGACGACCAGCGCGAACTCGCCGTCGCGGAAGCTGCCGAGGTCGCGGGCGTCGGCGTGCTCGACGCGCACACCGGGGTGGTTCGAGCGGGTGAGCTCGACCATCTCGGGCAGGTAGTCGACCGCCACGTAGTCCTCGCTGAGCGAGCGCAGGATCGGCACCGTCCGGCCTCCGCCCACTCCGATGTCGAGGATCCGCCGGCCCCGCGCCCGCTCGGCGACGAGCGCGATCGCACGCTCCTCGCCGGCGTCGGTGAAGCCGCTGCGGCGGGCGATGATGTCGATCACCGGCGCGCTGCGCCAGACGCTCCTGTTGGTGGCATCCATCGGCCCGGCCAAGTGCGCCCGATCGTAGCTCGGCACCCGTCGGCGCCGCGGTCCGCGCCGCTCGCCCCCCTCGCCGGCGGTGCGTAGACTTCTGTCCGTGGCTGGTGAGGTTGACACCGATCGTCGGCTGTCTGGTCAGCTCCACACGCCGCAGGTGGGGGACGGCATCACGACGGCGGCCGGGAGCTGGGCCTTCGGGGGGGACGTGCCCGCCGCGTTCGACAGCCACGTCGCGCGCTCGGTCCCCGCGTACTCGGCGGGCCAGGAGCTCCTCGCAGACATCGCCGACCAGCTCGTGCCGCAGGGCGGGCGCATCTACGACCTCGGGTGCTCGACCGGCACGCTGACCGCCCAGCTCGCCGAACGGCTCGCGCCGCGGCGCGTGGAGGTGATCGGCGTCGACCGCGAGCCGGGCATGGTCGAGCGTGCGCGCGAGCGCTGCGCGGACCTCGCCTCGGTGCGCTTCGAGACCGCCTCACTGCTCGAGCTCGAGCTCGAGCCGGCGGACATGGTCGTCTCCTATTACACGCTGCAGTTCGTGCCGCTGCGCTCGCGCGCCGAGATCGTCTCGCGGATCCACGACGCGCTCGCGCCCGGCGGGAGCTTCGCGCTGTTCGAGAAGGTGCTCGCCTCGAGCGCCCGCAACCAGGAGACCGCGACCGGCGCCTACGCCGACTGGAAGCGGCGTCAGGGCTTCGACGACGGCGAGATCGCCGCCAAGTCGCGCTCGATCCGCGGCGTCCTGCAACCGCAGTCGAGCGTCGAGAACGAAGCGATGCTGCAGGGCGCCGGCTTCGGCGAGATCATGCACGTCTTCCGCTGGGTGCTGTTCGAGGGGCTGCTCGCTCGCGCCTAGCGCCGCGCGCGGTGCCTCGCACTCTCAATCCTCTCGCACACGGTCAAGGCGCCGGGGCGAGCCGACCGCGCCACAAAGCTTACTCATTCAGTGAGGAATACTTCGGGCGCCGGTCGCGAGCGCCGGACGGCGTAGCCTTCGCGCATGAGCAGCACCAGCGCAGAGCTGCAGGGTACGGGGGCCCGTGCGCGCGCCTGGCACCACGCCGGGCAGGCGGCCGTCTGCGACGTGCTCGAGCCGTGGGCGCACGGCACCGTTGCGCGTGCCACGCGCTATCCGACCTACTACAACTTCAACGTCGTCCGTGTCGAGGAGGAGCCCGGCATGAGCACCGCCGAGCTGGCCGCCTTCGCCGACGCGGCGCTCGCCGGCCTCGAGCACCGCCGGCTCGACTTCGAGCTGCTGGGGCCGGCGCAGGAGCGCCGCGCGGAGCTCGTCACGCGCGGCTGGAAAGCCTCCCGCCTGCTGTGGATGCGCCACGAGCACCCGCCCCCGCCCGCGCCCGACGTCGCGGTTGAGGAGGTGGACTACGACGAGGTCGAGGAGCTCCGCCTGAGCTGGCACCGCGAGGACTTCGGAGCCTATGAGTATGAGTCCTACCGGCGCGCGGCGAAGGAGGTGGCAAGGGCGCGCGGCGTGCGCGTGCTCGCGGTGCGCGAGGACGGTTCGCCGGTGGCGTTCGCGCAGCTGGAGCAGGTCGGTGACGGAGCCGAGATCACGCAGGTTTACGTGCACCCCGACCGCCGCGGCGCCGGGCGCGGCACTGCGATGACGCGCGCGGCGATCCTCGCCGCGGGCGCGCCGCGCGATCTGTGGATCGTCGCCGACGACGAAGACCGGCCCAAGCATCTGTACGCGCGGCTCGGTTTCCGCCCGGCGTGGCGCACGATGGAGTTCCTGCTGCTGCCATGAGCTCGCCGCCCGGGCCGCGTCTGATCGTCGCCAAGCGGGTCGCGATGGTCGCGGCGACGGCGTTCCTCGCGATCAACCTGTGGACCGGCGCGCCGCTGGTCGCGTTGTGGGTCGGATCGCAGGTCGTCGGGAGCAGTGTGCTCAGCATGGGCGCCGTGTTCGTGGTCGTAGCGGTGCTCGCGGTGCTCGTGTTCTCGATGTCGGTCGCGCTCGCGTGGCTGAGCGCCTCCTACGACCGGCTCAGCGGCCGCGAACCGGGCGAACAGCGGCTGCCGTGGATGCGCAGCGTGCGCGGCGAGGAGGGCATCGAGGAGCCCGGCTACGGCGCGGGCATCACGGCGCTCGAGCGCATCGTGATGATCAGCGTCTACCTCGCGGTGATCTGCTTCCTGCTGTGGTTCTTCCTGCTCGCGGGGGCGCCGACGCCGCCGCTGTGAGGCTCAGCCCTTGGCCTGGATCGTGAGCGTCGCGATCTGCTGGCCGGCCTTGAAGGAGCCGCCGAAGAACTGCGCGCCCGCGGCCGTCAGATGCGCCGGCACGCGGCTGACCGTGACAGCGTGGCGGCTGCCCGAGACCTTCGGGTGCGCCGTGCCGAGCGTGAACAGCGCGACCGTCGAGGGAGTGAAGTTGGGCGAGGTCAGCGACAGCGTCGAGCTGCCGCCGATCACGGCGCTCGGGTTGCTCGCGCTCGCGCTGGTCGTGCTTTCGAGGAGCCCCGAGAGCTTCAGGTGGCTTTCGATCTGCAGGCCGCCGTGCGCGCTGACGCTCCCCTTGCCGCTGGCCGAGTTCAGCGTGCCGTGGGAGATCGGGAACACGAACGTCCCGGGCACCGCATCGGTTGCGGGGGCGATCGGCGTCGTGATCGTGCCCACCGTCGAGGAGCCGCTGTCGATCGTCTTCAGCGCTTCGGCGGAGAAGGAGAGCGTGATCGTGCCGCTCTTGGCCTTGACCGTGAAGCCCTTGGCGCCCGCGGCAGGCGCGGCGGCCAGAAAGAGCGCTGCGATCGCCGCCGCCGCTGCGTAGGCGTGCCTGTGGCCGGTTCTGCTGCGCCCCATGTTCGCGACCTCCTGCTGCTCGTGCCGGGTTCGGCGCGCGCGCCGGAGCCCTCCTTGGAATGGCGTCGATTCTACGGGCGCGCGCCAATCCGGCGGCCGCTCGTCCTACGTATCAGCGACGTACGTTCAGACCTTGACCATCACCTTGCCGGTGTTGCCGCCGGTGAACAGCAGGTTGAGCGCCTCGGGCGCGCGCTCGAGCCCTTCGACGATGTGCTCGGATGACCGCAGGCGCCCTTCGCCGAGCCACCCGGCGAGCGCTCCCTGCGCCTCTGGGAGACGGGGGAAGAAGTCGAGCACGATGAAGCCTTCCATGCGCCCCCGCCTGATCAGCAGGTTGATGTAGTTGGCCGGGCCCGGCGGCGGACCGTCGTCGTTGTAGCCGGAGATCGCCCCGCACAGGACGACGCGGCCGCGCATCGCGAGGTTGCCGAGGCAGTCGTTGAGGATCGATCCGCCGACGTTGTCGAAGTAGAGGTCGATCCCATCCGGGCAGGCTTCGTGCAGCCGCGCGGCGACGTTCTCGTTCTTGTAGTCGATCGCCTCGTCGAAGCCCAGCTCATCGACGATGTAGGCGCACTTCTCGGGTCCGCCGGCGATCCCGACGACCTTCTTCGCGCCCTTGATCTTTGCGATCTGGCCGGCCGTGGAACCGGTCGCGCCGGCCGCCCCGGACACCACCACCACGTCGCCCTCCTGGAGGCGCCCGACGTCCATCATCCCGAAGTAGGCGGTCACGCCGGTCAGGCCGAGCACCCCGAGCGCGATCGTCGCGGGAACGCCGTCCGGGATCGCCTGCATCGCGCGCTCGGCGCTGTCGGCGATCACGTATTCCTGCCAGCCGGTGATCCCGAACAGCATCTGCCCGACGGGGTAGGCATCCGAGCGGCTCTCGACCACCTCGCCGATCCCGCCCGCCCGGATCACTTCGTCGATCTGGATCGGCGGCAGGTAGCCGGGGGCATCGTCCATCCAGGTTCGGATCGTGGGATCGATCGACAGGTAGCGCACCTTCACGAGCGCCTCGCCGTCGTTCAGCGGCTCGAGCTCGGTCTCCTCCAGGCGCGTCGTGGCCTCGTCCACCATGCCGGAGGGACGCTCGGCCAGGACCAGGCGCCGGTTCTGCTCACTCATCTGCACTCCCTCCTCACCGCCCGCGGGCGTTAGCGCTTTGCAGCCGATCCTATTGGGAGTGGCCGGCTCCCGGCCGCGTCAGCTCCTCGAGCAGCAGCACGAACGGCCCGTGTGCGCTCCCGGTCGCCTGCGTGAGGCCGATCTCGCACGTGCGGTTGCTGGACACGCGCACCCGGGCGGGGGACGGCTGCAGCTCGATCTCGTCGCTGCGCGCCGCAGCCGCCGGCAGCTCGGGATGCAAGAGGCCGCGGTCTCCGGCGGTCCCGCAGCAGCTCGGCGCGGAGGGCACGACGACGTGCTCGGCGAGCGCCGCAACGATCGCGGTGAGCTTCGGGGCGAGGCCCATGTGGCTGACGGCGCAGGAGGCGTGCACGGCCGCGGACTCGAGCTGCTCGCCCACGTGCAGCGCGTCGAGCAGCTCGTCGTGCACCCAGGACACCGAGTCGAGGACCCTCACCGCCGCGAAGCGCTCGCGCAACCCGTCCTCGAGCGCCTCCGGGACCTCCGCGAGCAGCCCGTGGGTGCACGAGCTCGCGTCGAGGACGATCGGCAGCTCGCCGCCGCCCGTCCACTCGACTATCGCCGAGGCGATCCGCGTGGCCATCTCCCGGTGGCCGTCGGTGAACCCCTTCGAGCTCCACGGCGTGCCGCAGCACAGCCCGCCGAGCGCCGGGGGGATCCACAGCGGCTTGCCGGCGCGTGCCGAGACCGACAGCAGCGCCTCGGGCACCGAGGGGCGCGCGGGCAGCTCGCGCGGGTTGCCGAAGATGCGATTCACGCAGGCCGGGAAGTAGACGGCGGCGGCGCCCTCGCGTGCGGTCCAGGGCACCGGCGGCGCGGGCTCGGGCATCGCCTCACCGCCCCACGCCGGGACCAGCTCGTGGCCGACGGCCGCGCGCGCGACCCCGGTCAGCGCCGCGGCGGCCCCGTCGCCGAGCGCGTGTCCGGCGCGCAGCCCCGCCCGCGCGCCGCGTTCGACCGCCCCCCAGTGGCGTGCAGCCTGCAGCGCGGCGCGCCGTGCGGCGGGCTCGTGCCGGCTCGCGCGCAGGTCCTTGACGAGCTTGCCGGTGTCGATCCCGACCGGGCAGGACAGCGAGCACATCCCGTCGGCCGCGCAGGTCTCCATCGCGTCATAGGGGTACTGCTCGAGCAGCGCCTGCAGGACCGGCGAGTCCTCGCGCTGGCGGGCCATCTCGCGGCGCAGCACGATCCGCTGGCGTGGCGTCGTGGTCAGGTCGCGGCTCGGGCAGACCGGCTCGCAGAAGCCGCACTCGATGCACTGGTTGGCGACCGGCTCTATCTGCGGCGCCGACTTGAGGTTGCGCAGGTGCGCCCCCGGCTCGGTGCTCAGCACGACGCCGGGAGCCAGGATGCCCTCGGGATCGGCGAGGCGCTTGATCCGCCACATCATCTCGGTGGCCTTCGCGCCCCACTCGCGTTCGACATAGGGCGCCATGTTCACGCCGGTGCCGTGCTCGGCCTTCAGCGAGCCGTCGTAGCGCTCGACGATCAGCTCGACGAGCTCGTCCATGAACGCGTCGTAGCGCTCGAGGTCGGCGGGCTCACCGAAGTTCGGCGTGAGCAGGCAGTGCAGGTTGCCGGCCGAGGCGTGCCCGGCGACGCTCGTCAGGAAGCCGTGCTTGCCGAGCAGCTCCTGCAGGTCGCGCGCGGCCTGCGCGATCTGCGCGGGCGCCACGCACACGTCCTCGATGATCAGCGAGACGCCGGCGCCGCGCACGGCGGCGATCAGCCCCTGCATGCCCTCGCGCACGCGCCACACCATCTCGACCTCCTCGCGGTCGCGGGTGAAGCGCACCTCGTCGATCGGGTCATGCTCGCGCAGCAGCTCGAGCGCCCGTCGCTCCGGCTCGTCGAGCGCGCCCGCGTCTTCGGCGCGGAACTCGACCAGCAGAGCGGCCGAGGTCGAGCGGCAGCTCCTTCCAGCGCTCCGGCGTGCCGGGCATGTTCCAGGCGGCGGCGATCAGCGTCGGCGCCACCATCAGCTCGGTCGCGCTCGCGCCCGCGGCGACCAGCTCCGGCACCGCCGCGACGGCCGCGTCGACGTCCTCGAAGAAGGCCAGCGACAGCGTCGTGTGGCGGCCCAGCGGGACCGTCTCGAACACCGCCTCGCCGATGAACGCGAGCGTGCCCTCCGAGCCGATCAGCAGGCGGCGGAATATTTCCAGCGGCTCGTCGGCGTCCAGGAACGCGCACAGCCGGTAGCCGGTCGTGTTCTTGATCTCGAACTTGCGCGCCACGCGCTCGGCGAGCTCGGTGTCGGCGCGCAGCTCGTCGCGGATCTCGGCGATGCCCCGCGCGAGCGCCGGCGCGGCGCTCGCGAAGCGCTCGGCGGCGCCGGGCGCCGCGGTGTCGATCTCGGTCCCGTCGGCGAGCAGGAAGCGCAGCGACCGAGACGGTGCGGTAGGAGTCGGCGTGCACGCCGCAGCGCATCCCGCCGGAGTTGTTCGCGAGCACGCCGCCGACGCAGGCGATCTCTGTGCTGGCCGGGTCGGGGCCGAGGCGGCGGCCGTGCCGGGCCAGCAGGCGGTTGACGCGGCCGAGGACCGCGCCGGGCTGCACACGCACGCGCGCGCCGCCGTCTTCGACCTCTACGCGCTGGAAGTGGCGGCGGCTGTCGAGCAGGATCCCCTCGGTCTGCGACTGGCCGTTGAGGCTCGTGCCGCCGGCGCGGAAGATGATCGGCGTGCGCGTGCGCCGCGCGACCTCCATCGCGGCCGCGACGTCGGCGAGGTCGCGCGGCATCGCGACCGCCTGCGGGATCGTGCGGTACGGGCTCGCGTCGGAGGCGTAGCGGATCAGGTCGAGCGCGCGCGTGCCGACCTGCTCGGCGCCGAGCGCCGCGGTCAGCGCAGCCGCGAGCTCCGGGGGCGTGCCCGAAGCGACCCAGTCGGGCGCGGCGTCGGGCGCGGGGCGCGGGACCGGGTGCTCCCCCGGAGGCCCGGGCGCGAGGCGTCTGAGCGTTGCCGCGCCCGGCGCCATCTCACTCCAGCCACATGCCGCTCGCGCACGGCACCTGCACGAGGCGCGGGCCGTCCTGCGCGGCGATCGCATCCGACAGCGCGTCGATCAGCTCCTCGGCGCCGTGCACCTCGCGCGAGGGGACGCCGTAGCCGCTCGCGACCGCGGCGACGTCGAGGCCCGGGAGGTCGAGACCCGGCAGGCCCCGCTCCTGCTCGAATTCGGCGAACCACTTGAGGATCATGTACTCCTCGTTGCGCAGCACGAGGAACGTGACCGGGAGCTTGTAGGCGACCGCCGTCCACAGCGCGGTGATGCCGTACTGCGCGGAGCCCTCGCCGAGCACGCACACGACCGGGCGCGAGGGCTCAGCGAGCTGCACGCCGACGGCCGCCGAGATGCCGAAGCCGAGGCCGCCGCTGGAGCTGAAGTAGTAGCTGCCGGGCTGCGAGAGGCGCAGGCGGTTGCGCAGCGCGGCGGTGCTCGAGGGCGTCTCGACGACCGCGATGCCGTCCTGCGGCCAGGCCACGGCGAGCGCCTGCATCGCCTGCGAGCCGCTCAGCGGCTCGGCCTCGGCCGGGGGGCCGGGCTCCGGGCGCGCCGGCGGCTGCTCGCGCTCTGAGTCGCCGAGCGCGTCGTTGAGCGCCCGCAGCGCGAGCGCGACGTCGCCGAGCATCGCTTCGCCCATCGGCGCGCGCGCCGCCTCCGCGGGATCGCAGGTGATCTGCACCAGCTGCGTGTCCTCGCCGAGCAGCGGCCCGGGGATGTAGGGGTAGTACGGGAACACCGAGGAGCCGACCACCAGCACGAGGTCGTACTCGGCGAGCTGCATCCCGACCGGGCCGATCGCGGGCGCGAGCAGGCCCTGGAAGTTGGGGTGGTTCTCGGGGAAGCCGAGCCGCCCGCCGCCGGTCGCCGGCGTCGCCAGGACCGCCAGCCGCTGGCGCTCGGCGAGCGCGACGGCGTCGTCCCAGCCGCCGGCGGCTTCGATGTCCGGGCCGGCGATCATCACCGGCCTGCGCGCCGCCGCCAGGCGCTCTGCGAGCGCGGCGATCCTCGCCGGGTCGGGCACCGTGCGGCCGTCGACCGAGCGCGCGAGCGTGTGCACCAGCGTCTCGGCGTCGGCCTCCTTGGCCCAGTCGTCCATCGGGATCGAGACGAAGGCGGGCCCGCGCGGGGGCAGCGATGCGTGGTGGATCGCGCGCGCGATCGCGGCCGGCACGTCCTGCGCGCGCGGCGGCTCGTGGCTCCACTTCACGTAGGGCTGCGGCCCGTAGGTGGCGTTCGCGGTTGGTGAGGTTCGCCTCCATCGTGATCTGGGCGCGTACCTGCTGGCCCGCGGTGATCAGCAGCGGCGACTTGTTCGACTGCGCGTTGAAGATGCCGCCGACCGCGTTGCCGACGCCGGGCGCGGTGTGCAGGTTGACGTGCGTGGTCTTCGCCCGTCGCCTGCGCGTAGCCGTCGGCCATCCCGACGACGGCCAGCTCCTGCAGCCCGAGCACGTAGCGGAAGTCGGACGGCAGCTCGGCGAGCATCGGCAGCTCCGTCGAGCCCGGGTTGCCGAAGATCGTCGTCATGCCATGCGCCCGCAGCAGCTCGAGCGTCGCCTCGCGAACCGTCGCCATCAGCAGCGCATCCTTTCAGGCTTCGGGAGTCCCGGGCGCGGCGACCGCGAAGACGATGTGGCGGCGGGCGAGGGTGAGGTAGGGATGAAGCTCGACCGGGCCCCCCTCCAGCGGGGCGACGGTCACGTCGGTGAGCGTGATGAAGTCGCGCTCGGCGGCGTTGAGCACGTCCGAGACGCGGCTGCGGTAGCCGTCGCGCGCGAGCGTGATCACGCCCTCGATGCGGTGGCGCTCGGTCTCGATCCTGACCCGCTCGCGGCGGTGTTCGACGTTGCTCTGCTCGCTCGGCTCGGACATCGGGTCCCCCATTATCGGGGGTCGCCGCTCAACGGGTCACGCGATAGGTGCGATGGATGAGCGTTCGGCGGCCCGTCTGGCCGGTCGCGGTCACGGTCACACTGCGCGACGAGGCTCCGCGCGCGTGCCGAGCGCGCGCCGCAGGCGAGCGAGCCCGAGCGCGCTCACGCGCAGGCGCAGATGCCCGGTCAGCCGCGCCGGCAGGCGCCGCGAGGCGGTGAGCAGCGCCACGGCGCGGCGGGGGTGAGCCGCGGGCGCGAGGGTGGCGCTCGCGAGCACCGAGCAGGGGCGCTGGCAGGAGAGCGCGAGCGTCAGGCCGCCGTGCGCGAGCACGCGCAGCGCGCGCGCCAGGCGCACGCTCAGGACCGGCGCCACGTCGAGCGGCGGCGGCCACGCCGAGGACTCAAGGCAGCCGACGCCGGTGCGCCCGGCCGGTTCGAAGCGCTCGAGGCGGTTGTTGTTCGTGTCGGCGACGTACACGTCGCCTTCGCAGCCGACGGCCAGCCCGCTCGGCTGGGAGAACTGCCCGAGGCCGAGCCCGCGCGTCCCCCACCGGCCCAGGAAGCGCCCGCTCTCGTCGAACACCTCGACGCGGTCGTTTTCGGAGTCGACGACGTACACGCGGCCGGCCGCGTCGATGCCGATGCCCGCGGGCGAGCGCAGGCGGCCGTCTCCCGTGCCGCGGCCGCCCCATTCGGCCAGCACCGAGCCCGCCGCGCTCAGCTTGACGATGCGGTTGTTGCCGCTGTCGGCGACGTAGACGTCGCCGGCGCCGTCGAGCGCGATCCCCTGCGGGCGCGCGAACGCACCCGGCGCGCTGCCGGCCGCGCCGTCGCCTTCGCCGGCGCCCCATTTCGCCTGCAGCGCGCCTTCGGGCCCGTAGACGAGGATGCGGTTGTGGCCCGTGTCGGCGACGAACGCCTGGTGGGTGGCGGGCGAGATCGCGACCGCTTCGGCGCCGCTGAGCGCCGCGCCGCCGGCGTCTGCGGGGCCCCCGATTTCCCCGAGATAGGTGCCGTCGCCCCACAGCCGCACGAGGCGCTGGTTGGCCCGGTCGGAGACGAGCACCGAGCCGCCAGGGTCGACGGCCACCCCGGCGACCGAGCCGATCAGCCCGGAGGCGCCTCCGAAGCTCGTCCACTGTCCGGCCCACACGTCGCTGCCCGGCGCGAACAGCTGCACGCGCCCGTCGTCTGCGTCGGCGGCCAGCAGGCGGCCGCTCGGATCGACCGCGAGCCCGAGCGGCGCGGTCAGCTCGGCCGGCCCGCGCGCCGAGAGCCCGATCGTGCGCTGATAGCCGCCTTCCGGGCCGAACACCTCGACGCGGTCATTGGCCGTGTCGGCCACGTAGGTGTCGCCGAGCGCGTCGCTTGCGAGCGCGCGCGGGTAGGCGAGCTGGCCCGGTTTGCCCCCGAAGCCGCCCCACGCGCCCGCGAACTGCAGCTGCGGCGTGAGCTTCACGACGCGGTGGTTGCTGTCGTCGGCCACGAACACGTCGCCGGCCGCGTCGAGCGCGACGCCGTAGGGGAAGCCGAACTGCCCCGGCCCGCTGCCTTCGCTGCCGGTCTGCGTCTCGTAGGCGCCTTCGGTGCTGAACACCTGCAGGCGATGGTTGTCGTCGTCTGAGACGACCACCTCGCCGGCGTTCGCCGCGACGGCGCGCGGGTAGAGGAACTGCCCGGGTTCGCTGCCTCTGGTGCCCCACGCCATCGCTTCGCCGCCCGACAGGTTGAAGCGCTCGATGCGGTCGTTGCCGGAGTCGGCGACGAACACGTACGGGCCCTCGACTGCGATCCCGCCGCCGGGCGGCTGGCTCGAGTTCTGCGAGGAGCCGAAGTTGAAGCGGCCGACTTCGGTGCCCTGGCGCCCCCAGGAGGTGATGTAGTTGCCGCTGGGGTCGAACTTCTCGATCCGGTCGTGGCTCGAGTCGACCACGTACACGTCGCCGGCGGCGTCGGTCGCGAGGCCGCCGATCGGTCCGAACTGGCCGTGGCCGCCACCGAACGATCCCCACTCGGTTTCGAACGCGCCGGCCGGGCTGAAGCGCTGCACGACGTAGCTGAGCTGGTCGGCCACGTACACGTCGCCCTGCGGGCCGAGCGCGACCGCCTCGGGGAAGCGCAGCACGCCCTCGGCGCGGCGCCATGATCTGCAGCGCTCCGGTGTAGGGGCAGGCGCCTGGGCCCGTACCCGGGCAGGCTTCCGCGCCGGCGGCGGGGGGACCGAGCCAGGCGGCGAGGAGACCGGCCGCAAGCGCGAGCGCGGTCAGCCGCAGGCGAGAGCGCAGCGGGGCCGACATCGACCCATCACAACAGCTCGGGCCGGGTTTGTCGCGGTCGCGCGCGCCCGGGGCGCGGCGGGTGCCCGGGCCGGCCACGGCGGACGGACGCCCGAGCGCCGTGCGCTCAGATGCCGAGCTGCCGCAGGTGCGCGAGGTCGTAGCCCGCCACCCGCTCGCCGAGCTGTGCGCCGGCGACGTCCGAGAAGCGGCGGTGGATATTGCGATCCGGTCAAACCGGGTTCGCGTGGTGGCGACGAGCGGGTTACGGGGTCGCTCGGGAGCTCGCGCCTGTGGCGCGAGCGTCCGAGCTCGAGGATCCGCTCGGGCGCCCGGGCGGGGAGTCCGGCGCGTGCGACCGGGACGATCGCGGCGCGGCCCGAGGCGGGCGGGGCGGTTGCGCTCCTCGCGCACGATGTACAGCGGGCGGTGCTTGACCTCGTCGTAGATGCGCCCCACGTACTCGCCGATCACGCCGAGCGCGATCAGCTGGATGCCGCCGAGCAGCAGGATCGCGATCGTGATCGAGCCGAAGCCCGGCAGGTAGGAGCCGGCGATGCGCAGCGCGATCACGACCGGGATCGCGATGAAGGCGACGCCGGCGGAGAGCAGGCCGGCGTAGGTGGCCAGCTGCAGCGGCAGGTGCGAGAAGGAGGCGATCGCGTCGAGCGAGAAGCGCAGCATCTTGCGCAGCGTGTACTTCGTCTCGCCGGCGTAGCGCGCGTCGCGCTCGTAGGGGACGGCGGTCTGGGTGAAGCCGACCCAGACGGTCATGCCGCGCAGGAAGCGCGAGCGCTCGGTCATCGAGAGCAGCGCGTCGAGCGCGCGGCGGTCGAGCAGCCGGAAGTCGCCCGAGTTGGGCTCGAGGTCGACCTGGGCGAGCTTGTCGAAGAGCTTGTAGAACCACGAGGCGGTGGCGAGCTTGAAGGCGGTCTCGCCCTCGCGCTGCTGCGCACCGCGTAGACGACGTCGGAGCCCTGGCTCCACTGCTCGACCATCTCTGGGATCAGCTCGGGCGGGTCCTGCAGGTCGGCGTCGATCATCGCGACCACGTCGCCGAGGGCGTGCTCGAGGCCGGCGGTGAGCGCGGCCTGGTGGCCGAAGTTGCGCGAGAGGTGGACGACGCGCAGGCGCGGGTCGGCGTCGCGCGAGGCGGTCGAGCAGCTCGGGCGTGCCGTCGTTGCTGCCGTCGTTGACGAGGATCAGCTCGAAGTCGTAGTCGGCGAGCGCGGCGGTCGCGCTGCACGAACGTCTCGATCAGCTCCTCCTCGTTGTAGACCGGCGCGACGACGCTGAGCAGCGCGGGGGTGCGGGGAGGTGTGTCCGACATGCTGTCCATGTTCGCGGTCCGGAGCGCTGGGCCGACGCGCGCGCCGGCATCCATGCTCGACGCGGATCCTTAGCCGATGCTCGAATCTATGCGTGCATCCTGTGCTGCGGATGAGCCTCAGCAGTGCGATCGCACCACACACGAGCCGAGCCTCCGGCGTAGCGGCCGCTGGCGCGGCGAACGCACGGCACCGGTCGTGGTCGTGCAGTTCGTGAAGTTCGCGATCGTCGGCGTCTCCAACACGTGCTCGCGTTCCTCGTCTACACGCTGCTGTTCAAGGTCTTCGGCGTCTGGTACCTGGTGGCCTCGGCGATCGGCTTCGTCGTCGGCGCCATCAACGGCTTCCTGCTGAACCGCCGCTGGACCTTCCCGGGCCATGTCGGAGACGCTTCACGCCCGTGCGCTGGGCGGTCGTGCAGAGGGTGCGGCCTCGGCGCTCGACCTGCTGCTGCTCTACGTGTGCGTGAACGACCCGGGATCGACAAGCTCGTCGGCGCAGGCGCTCGCGATCGTGTCGTCGTGCGTGCCGACCTTCTTCGCCAACCGCGCGTGGACGTTCCGCGCGCCGCCGACCGGTCGGCCGAGCGCCCGCCTCCGCCTAGCGGAGGACCGCGAGCAGCGAGAGGCCCGGCCGGGATCGCGGGCCGTTGCGGCCGATGATCGCCGCCTCGAGCGTGCAGCGGCTGCTCGAGCAGCCGGTTCAGCGGCGCCGGCGGGATCCAGAGGTCGAGGCTCGACTCGGACGTCTGCGGGCGAAGCGCTCGAGGACGCGCAGCGCGATCGCGACCGGCAGCAGCAGCGAGTTGAAGTAGGTGATGCGCACCAGCTCCCAGCCGGCGAGCGCGGCGACGCGTCAGCAGCGAGCGGCGCGTGTAGCGGCGGTGGTGCTGGTTGATCTCGTCGTGGCTGCTCCACAGCCACTGATAGGCGGGCACGGTCACGAGCAGCGCGCCGCCCGGCGCGACCACGCGCCGCAGCTCGCGCAGCGCCGCGCGGTCGTCCTCGAGGTGCTCGATCACGTCGAGGGAGACGGCGAGGTCGAAGCTGTCGTCGTGCGAACGGCATGGCGAGGATCGAGCCCTCCACGACCTCGCCCACGCCGCGCTGCGCGGGCCACCTCGGCGGTCGCCGGCGAGAGCTCGACGCCCGTCACGCTGCCGTAGCGGGCGAGCTCGACCATGTTGCGGCCGCTGCCGCAGCCGGCGTCGAGGATGCGCGCGCCGGCGGGCAGGCCGAGGCGGCGATGACACGCTCGATGCACCGGCGCCGGCCGCGGTACCACCAGTGGCGGTCCTCGGCGCGGTGCGTCTGAAGCTCGTAGTCCCGGTCCATCCGCGCTCAATCCTCTCCTAAAGACGCCGCCTCGCGTCTGCTGCCCGCCTCCGAGGCGCCCGTCAGCCGCCCGTTCCGGGCGCGCGAACGGCGTACTCGAGCGTCCCGTCCGGTGCGCGCCATGCCGCCACGGCGCGGTCGTCGCCGGGGCCGACGGCGAGCGAGCCGGCCGCGGCCGGCGCGGCCGGCCCGAGCGTCTCCGGCGCGCCGAAGGCCATCACGCCGCCCGGCTGCGCAAGGCCCCTCGCGGCCATCGCGAGGGCGGAGGGAGCTGCCGGCGGCGTCGAGGCGATCGCCGTCCACAGCACGACGGCCTCGCCGCGCGGCCCCGGCGCGATCGCGTCGAGCAGCGCGCCGCCGGCCGGCGCAGGCAGCACGCTGATGGTGCGCAGGCCGTGCTGGTCGATCGGCGCGACCCGCACCGACCAGCGGCCGCCCGCCGCCGAGCCCCAGGCGGCGAGAACGCTCTCTGAGCTGAGCCGGATCAGCTCGGGCGAGCCTTCGGGGGCCGGTCCGGGGGGCGGCGTCTGGCGTTCGAGCAGCGGGGGGCGCCGAAGCGCAGCCCGGGCGCCGACTGGTCGAGGTACAGGTCGCTGCCGCGCGCCCCCTGGGCGCTCCACATCGCGATCCCGCGCCCGTCGTCGCTCAGCATCAGCGCGATGCGAGGATCGCCGCCGGCCGGGCCGAGGCGGCGCGCGGGCAGCGGGGCGCCGGAGGCCGGCAGGTAGCGGGCGTAGAGGGACCCACCCCTCGCCCAGGCGAGCAGCACGTCGCTGCGGTAGTCCATCGCCGCCGCGACCGCGGTGATCCCGCCGCCGCCGGCCGCGCCGGCGCCCGCGCCCAGCCGCCGCGCGTAGTGGCGCTCGACCCTCAGCAGCAGCTGCTCGGAGCCGCGGCGCCCCCGCGCGAGCCCCGCGGCGGCGAGGTCGCCGAGGTAGCCGGTCGAGAGCGCGAGCGGCGGGCGCCAGGCGCCCAGCGTGCGAAGGCTCCCGCCCGGGGAGCCCTGCACGAGCAGCTCGCCCGCGCCGTCGCGCGCGTCGGCGCCGGCGATCGCGATCAGCCCGGCGGGGGCGGCGGCCGCCGTCAGCGCGCCTACGGGCGCCGGGGAGGGCCGCGCGGGGGCACCCGCCTGCTCGCCCGCGCCGAGCGCGTCGACCCGCGCGCCCGCCCCGCCGGGGCACGCCGCGCCGGCGGACCAGACGATCGCCCCCGGGCCGGTCGGATGGTCGGGTGCGTCGGCGGGGAACAGCACCCGCGGCGACCCCACGACCGGACACGAGCCGAGCGCCGCCGGCTCCGACCAGGGGGCATCTGCGGCGCGCGCGGGCGCGGCCGGCCGTGCGCGGGGCACCGCGCCCCCGGCGAGCGCGCCCCCGGCCGCGGCCGCCGCGGCCAGGACGATCGCGGCCGAGCGGATCAGGAGGACAGGGGGGCCCGCAGGAAGTCGACCGTGCGGCGCCACGCGAGGTCGCGCGCGTCCGCGTCGAAGGTCCCGAGCCGGTTCGTGTCGTTGAAGAACGCGTGGCCGGCGCCCTCGTAGAACTCGAAGTCGACGTCCACGCCCGCGTCGCGCAGCTCCCCTCGAGCTGCGGGCGTCCTCGACCGGCACGAATTCGTCGGCCGTGCCGAAGTGGCCCAGCACCGGCCCGCGGATCCCACCGAAGTCAGGCTTGCCGTGCGGCATCACGTAGTAGAAGGTGACCGCGGCGTCGATCTCGGGGCACGTGGCAGCCGCCCACACGGCCAGGCCGCCGCCGAGGCAGAAGCCGACGGCGCCGACGCCGGTGCCCTGGACGCCCGGTTGCGAGCGCAGGTACGCCGCGGCGCCGCACATGTCCTTCTCGGCGTCATCCATCGACATCGCCATCATCTTCTGCTGGGCCTCGCTCGGCTGGTCGGTCGTCTCGCCGCGGTAGAGGTCGGGCGCGAGCGCGAAGAAGCCCTCGGCCGCGAAGCGGTCGCAGATCGAGCGGATGTGGCCGTCGACGCCCCACCACTCCTGCAGGACGATCGTCGCGGGGCCGCTCTCCCCCTCGGGAACGGCCAGGTACCCCGGCGCGCTGCCGGAGCTGGTCGGGAACTCGATGTCTGGCATGTGGCTGGCTCCTTCGGTCCGGTGGTCTGGCCGCGCCCCTCGGCGCGGCGGGAGGGCGCGGACGGCGCGGGCAATCCTCTCACGGGTCGGAGGCCCGCGCAGCCTCAGCCCCTCGGCAGCGTCACGGTGAAGGCGCCGCCGCTCGCGGCTGCCGCTTCAAACGATCATTCGGGCAGCGACAGGACGTGCGCGGTCGACGGGTCGACGCGGCCGTCGAGCAGCTCCAGGTAGGCGTCGCGCAGCGCATCGGGGCCCTCACCCTCGATCACGCGCAGCCAGCCGTCGGTCCACTCCACGTAGGGCCCCCAGGCGTCGGCCAGGCGCTGCTCGAGCGCCGGCCGCCCCATTCGCCGCTGCGCTTCGCGACCCGGTCCGGGGCGAAGAAGAACGTCGGCCGCGGGCCCGGCAGGCCATCGGGCACGGCGCCGATGCGCTCGTGGTGGGTCGCCCCGACGACCGCCGAGTGGGCGAGGTCCTCGGCGAAGTGCTCGTGCACGCCGGCGCGCACCTCGGCGTCGCCCGCCATGTCGACGTACACGGTGCGTCCGGCCGGCAGCGCTCCGAGCTCGTCGTAGGAGAGGACCGCGTCGTACACGCCGAGCCCGCGCGCGTAGGGCACGCTGCGCGCCGAGGTCAGGCCGAGCACCTCGGGCCCGTCCTCACGCGCGAGCAGGAACGCGAGCGCGCTGGCCGTCTTGCTGGAGGCGCTCGAGAGCACGACCGTCTCGGCGCCGAACATGTCCGCCTCGCGCAGGAAATCGTCGATCAGCCAGGAGGTGAAGAACAGCGGCCTCAGCAGCATCTGCTGGTTCTCGCGCCCGGCCTCGTAGACGGGGTCCGCGTCGGTGCGCGCGTAGCTGTTGTATGCCGCAGGCAGCGGCCCGCGATGCGCGCTCGCGTCGATGAAGCCGTAGGGCCCGACACGGGAGGGCTCGACGAGCAGCACGCTCGACGGCGGCAGGTAGCCGTACACGCGCGTCCCCTCGGGCAGGCCCTCGACCGCCCCGGCGATCACGCTCGCAAAGCCCCACACCGGCATCCGCCCCCACCCGTCCTCGGCCGGGAAGAAGCGCCAGTAGGACATCGCCTCGCCGAACGCCGCGTACGTGATGTTGTTGGCCGTCAGCCCGAAGCGCTCGACGCGCAGCAGCGCCTGCCCCGGGCCCGGCTCGGGCGGATCTGCCGCCTCGCTGCGCGTCTCGCGCAGGTCGCTCGTCGAGATCAGGAAGTCCACGCCCGGGCAGCATAGGCGCTGCCTGTGCGGCGGTGGGCGCACCCACAGGCGTCGAGCCGGGCCGCGGGCACGGGCGCGACCATGTATACGTCCCTACTTCAAATGAAGGACAACGTAGCGACCGACGGTCGGGGGGCCGACGGCGGCGACGACGGCGAGCTGCTCGAGCTGGTCGGAGACGTCTGCGGCCTGCTCGATCTCGACGAGCTTCGCCATGGGCTGCTCGACGCCCTGCACCGCGCGCTGCCCTCGGACTACATCTCGCTGAACGACATCGGGCCGGGGCCGCGCGACGTGGTCGCGCTGATGCGCCCGGACGGGCCGCCCGACCTGTACGAGCTGTGGATCCTCTACGCCCACGAGAACCCGCTGCTGCAGTTCTACCAGCGCACGCAGACCGGCAAAGCGATCCGCTTCTCGGACGTCTGCACTACCGAGGAGCTCCATGCGCTCGACCTCTATCGCGAGGTCTACCGCCCGATGGGCGTCGAGCACCAGCTCGCGTTCACGCTGCCGGCCGGCCCGCGTCGCACGCTCGCGATCGCGCTGAGCCGCAGCGAGCGCGACTACAGCGACCGTGAGCGCGACTTCGCCGACCGCGCGCGCCCGTTCCTGATCCAGGCCTATCTGAACGCCCTCGCCTTCCAGGCCGCGCGCGTGACCGCCGCCTCGGTGTCCGCGACGCCGCTGACCGAGGCGCTGCTGGCCGCGGGGCTCACACGCCGCGAGGCCCAGACGCTGCGGCTGGTGGCGCTCGGCCGCTCGAACCACCACGTCGCCGACGCGCTCGGCATCTCGCACCGCACCGTCGGCAAGCACCTCGAGCGCGGGTTCCGCAAGCTCGGTGTGAGCGACCGCTCGAGCGCCGCCGCGCGCGTCTGGGAGCTGGCGGGAGCAAGCGCCGACGACGACGGCCCCGAGCCGCCGCGCGCCAACGGCGCGCGCGCGGCGTTGGGGCGCGCCCGCCCGCCCGCGCGAGCCGGGGCCGAGTAGTACCGTCGTCCGCGTGGACGAGGTCCTGATCGTCAATCTCGCCGACGCGCCCGCGCGCAGCCATCCGCGCCGGGCCACAGTGATCGACCCGGAGCCCGAGCACGCGCCGTGGCCGGACACCGGCGTCAACGTGCAGATCATGCAGCCGGGGCAGCCCAACTGCATGTACCACCACGAGCCCGTGCAGGAGGACTTCATCGTCCTCTACGGGGAGTGCATCGCGATCGTCGACGGCGCCGAGCGGCCGCTGCGCCAATGGGACCTGTTCCACTGCCCGGCCGGCATCGACCACGTGTTCGTCGGCGCGGGCGAGGGGCCGTGCGCCGTCCTGATGATCGGCTCGCGCCGCCGCGACGAGGCCCACTACCCGGTCAACGAGACGGCCGCCCGTTACGGCGCCTCGGTGCAGACCGCGACCGACGAGCCCGCCGAGGCCTACGCCGAGTGGCGCCGGGAGCCGTGGGTCGAGATCCCGAGCCCCTGGCCGCCGCGCTGAGGGCTCACCCCTCGCCGAGGTCGCGCAGCGCGGCGCGCGCCGCCCCCAGCCCGCACATGCCGTGCACCCCGCCGCCCGGAGGCGTCGCCGACGAGCACAGGTAGGTGCCCGCGAGCGGCGTGCGGTAGGGGCGCGGCGCAGCGGTCGGGCGGAACAGCTGCTGGCGCATCGTCGCCGCGCCGCCGTTGATGTCCCCACCGAGGTAGTTCGGGTTGCGCGGCCGCGGTCTGCGTCGCGGTGGCGCTCGCCCGCGCGAGGACCAGCTCGCCGAACCCGGGCGCGAAGCGCTCGATCTGGGCCTCGATGCGCGCCGTCATGTCGAAGCTCGACCAGGCCGGCACGTGACAGTAGGCGTACAGGGTCTGGCGTCCACCGGGCGCTCGCTCCGGATCGAGCAGCGTCGGCTGCACGACGATGCAGAACGGGCGCTCGGGGTGGCGCCCGGCCCAGACCTGCGCCTCGGCCGCCGCGATCTCCTCGAAGCTCCCGCCGAGGTGCACGGTCGCGGTACGCGCGCACGCGGCGGCCGCCCAGGGCACGGGCGCCGAGAGCGTCCAGTCGACCTTGCAGACGCCCGGGCCGTAGCGGTAGCGGCGCAGCGCCCTGGCGTAGCGGGCCGGCAGGCGGTCGCCCGCGATCGACAGCAGCTGGCGCGGGGTCACGTCGAGCAGCCTCGCGCGCGCCGGCGGCAGCTCGCCGAGGTCTGCCACGGGGCAGGCGGTCCTGACGGTGCCGCCGCGGCGCTCGAGCTCGCCCCTAAGCGCGCGGGCGATCTCTCCGCTGCCGCCCTGCACGACCGGCCAGCCGACCGCGTGTGCGAGCGTCCCCAGCAGCAGGCCGTAGCCACCGGTCAGCGGGGCCTGCAGCGGACGCATCGAGTGGGCGGCGAGGCCCGCGAGCAGCGCGCGCGCCTCCTCGCCGCGAAAGAGGGCCGCGAGCGCGCTCGCCGGCCATCCGCCGCGCAGCCCGAAGGCGAGCATCGCGCGGGGATCGGGCGGAGGGGAGAGCAGCGGCGCGAGCACGCCCGCGACGACGCCGCGCCAGCGCTCCTCGAGCGGCTCCATCAGCCGCCGGTAGGCGGAGCGGTCGCGGCCGAGCTCGGCGGCGGTGTCGGCGACCGAACCGTGCACGGCGGCGGCGCGGGCGCCGTCGAGTGGGTGGGCGAACGCGACCTCTCCTCTCAGCAGCGTGATGCCGGCCGGGGGCGAGGCCGCGAAGAACGGCGAGGCGGCCAGCAGCGGGTGTACCGCCGAGCAGACATCGTGCACGACGCCGGGGAGCGTCAGCTCCGCGCTGCGGCAGCCGCCGCCGGCGTCCGCGGCGGCCTCCCGCACCTCGACGGTCATTCCGGCGCGGGCGAGCGTCAGCGCCGCGGCCAGGCCGTTCGGCCCCGAGCCGACGACGAGCGCCTCGGCGGCGGCGCTCACTGCGCGGGGGCGGGCGGTGCCCCATCCCGGCGCCCGGCGCGCGGCGGGACCTCGTCGTCGCCGGGGCCGCGGCTCAGTCGCAGCCGGTGATGCCCCCGTCGAGCGGGATCACGGTGCCGGTCAGGTAGGCGCCCGCGCGCGAGGCGAGGAACAGTGTCAGCCCGGCGACGTCGTCGGGGCGCCCGATACGCCCGAGCGGCACGCTGCCCTCGATCGCCGCGCGCGTGTCTGGGTCGCCGAGCGCGAACGCCATCATCTTGCTCTCGAACGGGCCCGGGGCGATCGCGTTGACCGTGATGTGCTCGGCCGCCAGTCGCTTGGCGAGATGGCGAGTGAGCATGTGAACCGCGGCCTTGCTGGCGCTGTAGCTGTAGTTCTCCATCGCCGGCGTGCGGATGCCGTCGATCGAGCCGATGTTGATCACGCGCGCCGGTTCCTCGGCGCTGGCGCTCGCGCGCAGCGCGTCGAGCAGCCCGACGGTGAGATGGAAGACCCCCTCGACGTTGGTGTGCATCGTGCGGTCCCAGCCGCTCGCCGGGAACTCCTCGAGCGGCGCGCCCCACACCGTGCCTGCGTTGTTGACGAGGATGTCCAGAGACGGGAAGACCTCGCGCACGGCGGCCGCCAGTTCGCCTGCGCCCTGCGGCGTCGAGACGTCGCCGACGATCGCCTCGCAGGGGCCGAGCGCCGAGAGCTCGGCCGCGGCGCCCTCGACGTCCTCGCGCTTGCGCGAGGAGACGATCACGCTCGCGCCCGCCCCCACCAGGCCCCGCGCGATCATCATGCCGATGCCGCGCGAGCCGCCGGTCACCAGGGCGGTCTTCCCGGAGACGTCGAACAGGCCGGCCATCAGTCGGCGAACTCGGCCGGGCGCTTCTCGAGGAACGCGCCGATCGCCTCCGGCGGCGCGTTCCCGAACGTCGCCATGATCTGCTGGCGGTCCTCGTACTCGACCGCCGCCTGCTCGGAGGGGATCTCGAGCGCCGCCCACATGCCCTGCTTGGTCAGGCGCACGCCCCAGGGGGCGAGCTCTGAGATCTGCGTGGCCGCCTCGAGCGCCCGTGCCGCCAGCGCATCCTGCTCGACGACGTCGGCGACGAGCCCGACTCGCAGCGCCTCCTCGGCGCTCACGCGCCGGCCCGTGAGCATCAGCTCGTGCGAGCGCGAGGCGCCGATCAGGCGCGGCAGCAGCCAGCTCGTGCCCATGTCGCAGTTCGACACGCCGATGTTCACGAACGCCACGCGGAACACGGCCTCCGGCGCCGCGAAACGGATGTCGCAGCCGAGCGCGAGCGCCAGTCCGAAACCGGCGGCGGGGCCGCCTACCGCCGCGATCACCGGCTGCGGGAGCGCCCGCAGCGCGAGCACGAGCCGCGACATGTGCTGCTGGTTGGCGAGCCGGTCGCGCGACTCGTCCTCACCGGTGTTGCCCGGCGCGCGCCCGTAGCCGGCCAGGTCGAGGCCGGCGCAGAACCCGCGGCCTGCCCCTGTGAGCACGACCGCGCGGCAGGAGCGGTCGCGCTCGATCTCGGTGAGCGCCGCGTGCAGCGCGCCGCACAGCTCGGCCGTCATCGTGTTGAGCCGCTCGGGGCGGTTCAGCGTCAGGCGCCGCACATGGGGCGCGGGCTCCTCGACGATTAGCTGCTCGGACATCGCGCGGGATCCTATGCCGCGACGCCGGGCTCAGGCGCGCGGGTAGTGGAACGCCTGCGTCTGCGTGACCTTCGCGACCAGCTCGCCGTCGCTCTCGCGCGCGATCTCGGTCTCGATCACGACCGTCGTACGCCCTTTGTGGAGCACGCGGCTGGTCGCGGTGACGGCGCCGTCGCGGACGCCGCGCATGAAGTTCGTCTTGGACTCGATCGTCGCGGTGCCGACCGCGCCGTCGGGCAGGTTCAGGAACGCGAGCGCGCCGCCGCCTCCGTCGGCCATCGCCATCAGCGCGCCGCCGTGCAGGAGCCCGCCGGCGGTGCAGCGCTCGGGCGCCCACTCCATGCGTCCCCGGACGACCTCGGGCGTCGCCTCGATCGGCTCGGCGCCGATCAGCGCCGCGAAGGGCATCAGGTCGCCGATCTGCTCCGCGCTCGGCTGCTGGGCCACGCCGCAATCCTCGCAGGCGTGCGTGTGTGACACTGACGCCGTGTCCCGGCAAGCGCCGAGGGTGGCCGTGGTCGGCCACGTCGAGTGGGTCCAGTTCGGGCGTGTCGAGCGGATTCCGCGAGCAGGCGAGGTGGCGCACGCGACGGCGGCGTTCGAGGAGCCCGCCGGGGGCGGAGCGGTGGCTGCGGCGGCGCTCGCGCGGCTGGCGGGCTCGTGTCTGCTGATCACCGCACTGGGCGCCGACGAGCTGGCCGGCCGGAGCATCGAGCGCCTGCGCGAGCTGGGCGTCGAGGTGCGCGACGGCCCGCCGGCCGCCGGCGAGATGACACCCGGTTCCGGCCCGCCGCCGACGCGCCGCGCGGTGACGCTCGTCGACGGCGACGGCGAGCGGACGATCACCACGTTCGGGCCGCGGCTGGACCCGGCCGGCGCCGGCGTGGAGCTGGGCGAGCTCGATGCGACCTACTTCACGGCGGGCGACGTCGCAGCGCTGCGCCGCGCACGCGATTCGTCTCGGGTGCTCGTGGCGAGCCCCCGTGCGCGGCTCGCGCTCGGGCACGGCGTCGAGCTCGACGCGCTCGTGCTCAGCGCCGACGACGAGATCGAGCTGACGGCCGCCGAGGCGGCGCTGGGCGACGCCGGGCTGGTGGTCTACACCGAAGGCTCGCAGGGCGGCCGCTGGCGCCGCCGCGACGGCGAGGAAGGCCGCTGGCCGGCGGCGTCGCCGCCCGGGCCGGTCATCGACGCCTACGGCGCCGGCGACACGTTCGCGGCCGCGCTCACTTACGCGCTCGGCACGGGACTCGCGCTCGGCGACGGGCTCTCGCTCGCGGCGCGGAGCAGCGCCGAGGTGCTGACGTGGGCTGGTCCCTACGGGCACGAGCACCCGTTCCGCGAACCCCCGTCGATCGAGACCTGAAAGGATGCGCGCCGCGATGGCGTTCGAGCAGATCCTCACCGACACCTCCGACGGGATACTCACGATCACCCTCAACCGGCCCGACCGGCTGAACGCGTGGACGGGCCAGATGGGGAGCGAGCTGCGCGCCGCCTTCGACATCGCCGACACCGACGACGACGTGCGCGTGGTGATCGTGACCGGGGCGGGCCGTGCGTTCTGCGCCGGCGCCGACCTGGAGAGCGGGGGTGACACCTTCGACTACGGCAAGCGCGACACCGCGGGCTCGCAGGGACGCGACAACGGCGGCGAGTTCACGCTGCGCGTGTTCGACTGCAAGAAGCCGGTGATCGCCGCGATCAACGGTCCGGCGGTCGGAGTCGGCGCGACGATGACGCTGCCGATGGACGTGCGGCTCGCGGCCGACGACGCCCGCCTCGGGTTCGTGTTCGCGCGCCGCGGGATCATCCCCGAGGCGTGCTCGAGCTGGTTCCTGCCCCGCGTCGTCGGCATCAGCCGCGCGATGGAGTGGGTCGCGACCGGCCGCGTGTTCTCGGCCCAGGAGGGGCTGGAAGGCGGCCTGATCCGCAGCCTGCATCCGAACGATGAGCTGCTGGGCGCCGCGCGTGAGCTGGCGCGAGAGATCGCTGAGAACACGGCGCCGGTGTCGGTCGCGCTCGCGCGCCAGCTGATGTGGCGGATGCTCGGCGCCGAGCATCCGATGTTCGCCCACCGCGCCGACTCGCGCGGGATGATCGCGCGCGGCCGCTCGGCCGACGCGGTCGAGGGCGTGACCGCGTTCCTCGAGAAGCGCCCCGCGCACTTCACCGACAGGGTCAGCGACGGACTGCCGGACGTGATGCCCGGCTGGCGCTCGCCCGAGTTCGAGTAGCGCGCCGGCGTCAGGCCGGTTTGAAGTCGCGGCAGGCGCTGCTTCAGCGAGAGCAGCGGCGCGAACAGATCGCCGTTCCGGGCGACGCGCGCGAGCACATCGGCGGCCTCGAAGGTCAGCTTCTTCGCGTCGCCCGCGTCAGCGGCGCGCCGAACCTCGTCCCATTCCAGCGGAGTCGAGACGGTCTGGTGCGCTCGGGCGCGCAGCGAGTACACGCAGACGGTCGTCTTGTTGCGGTCGTTCTGGCTCCAGTCGATCAGCACCTTGCCCTCGCGGCGCGCCTGCGTCATGCGCGAGACGACCGGTCGGGCTCGTTCTGAGCGAACAGCTCCGCGACGGCCTTCGCGAAGGGCTTGGTCTGCGCGAAGCCGACGCGCGCGACGTTCAGCGGCACGTACACCTGCAGCCCCTTCGAGCCGGACGTCTTCACGAAGCTCTGCAGGCCGAGGTTCTCGAACAGCGCCCTGCAGCTCGAGCGCGACGCGGGCGCAATCGATCACGTCGCCGGCGCGCCGGGGTCGAGGTCGAAGACCATCGAGGTCGGGCGCTCGTGCGCGGCGGCGCGCGCGAGCGGCGTGTGCAGCTCGATCGCCGCGAGGTTCGCGAGCCACACGAGCGTCGGCTCGTCGTCGGCGAGCGTGTAGTCGATCGTCTTGCCCTCGGCCGGCAGCGACGCTGTCCGTACCCACTCGGGCCGGTGCGCGGGCGACTGCTTCTGGAAGAAGGACTTGGCCTCGACGCCGTCCGGCCAGCGCGTGACCGTCAGCGCACGGCCGGCGAGATGCGGGCAGCACGGGGGCGCCACGGCGGCGTAGTAGTCGATCACCTCGCGCTTGGTGAAGCCGGTCTCGGGGTAGAGCACCTTCTCGAGGTTCGAGAGTTTCAGCTCGCGGCCCCCGACCTCGAGGACCGCCGCGCTCTTCCCCGGCGGGACGATCGCGCGCGCACGCTTCCCCGAGCTCCTCGCCGTGCGCGTGCCGGCTCTCTTCGCGTCGCGGGCGGCCGCGTGCTCGGCCGGCGGACCGGGCTTCGGGTCCTCGCGCACGACGCCGCTGGCGTCCTTGTCGTCGCGCAGGCCGAGGTAGGAAGGCTGGCGCAGGCTGCCCGCGCGAGTCCACTCGGCGAACTCCACCTCGGCGACGAGCCGCGGCTCGCAGAAGACCGCGCTCGCGCGGCGGGCGCTCGCCGGCGCCGAACGGCGAGCTCGGGGCGCGCGAGCGGGGCGAGCAGCCCGTTGAGGCGCGTCGAGCTCGCGCTCGGTGAAGCCGCTGCCGACGCGGCCGACGTAGCGCAGCGCGCCGCCGGGCTCGTGGACGCCGAGCAGCAGCGCGCCGATGCGCTCGCGTGCGCCGCCCCTTCCCGGGCAGCCAGCCGCCGATGACGAACTCCTGGCGGCCGCGCGTCTTGATCTTGATCCAGCTCGCCGCCGCGCCGGCCGGGCCGGTAGGCCGAGTCGAGGCGCTTTGCGACGATGCCCTCGAGGCCCTGCTCGACGCTCGCCGCGCAGCAGCCGCGGGCCGTCGCCGACGGACGTGCTCGGGCGTCTGCCAGCTCTCGCCGGCGAGCCCCAGCTCGGCGAGGCGCTCGCGCCGCTCGCTGTAGGGCTCGCCCATCAGCGAGTGCCCGTCGAGCCAGAGCAGGTCGAAGATCACGTACGTGCACCGGCGTGCCCTTCGCGCAGCCGCCGCGCGGCCTCGCGCGAGGCGACGTGCATGCGCGACTGCAGCCGGCCGAAGCTCGGCCGCCCGTCCTCGTCGAACGCGACGATCTCGCCGTCGAGCACGGCCTGGTGCGAGCCGAGCGCGCGCCCCAGCCGCGCGAGCTCGGGGTAGCTGTCGGTGATGTCGTTGAGGTTGCGGCTCTCGAGCGTCAGCTCGCCCGGCGTCGAGTAGGCGATCGCGCGCACGCCGTCCCACTTGATCTCATACGCCCAGCCGGCGCTCGTCCGCGGGCAGCTCGCCGGCGCGCGCGAGCATCGGCACGATGTGCTGCGGCATCGGCTCGCGGCTCGCGTCCGCGGGCGGGTCCATGCGGTGGATCATCCAGTCCTTGGGGGGTCCTCCTTGTCGATCGGGAACAGCGCGTAGCGCGCGTTCAGCCGCTCGCCGTGGAGCGCACCTCGATCTTGCGCGGCTCCCACTTCAGGCAGCTCGTAGGTGCCCTGGTCCCAGATCGTCATCTTGCCGGCGCCGTAGTGGCCCTTCGGGATCTCGCCCTGGAAGTCCAGGTACTCGAGCGGGTGGTCCTCGGTGGCGGCGGCGAAGCGGTTCTCGCCGGGCGCCTCCGGCATGCCCTTCGGCACCGCCCAGGAGGCGAGCGCGCCGTCGTGCTCGAGGCGCAGGTCCCAGTGCAGGCGCCGCGCGCTGTGCTGGTGGATCACGAAGCGCGGCAGCTCGGCGGCGCGCCTGCGCGCGCCACGGCGCGGCGCCGGCTCGGGCGTCCGCTCGAAGTCGCGTTTGCGCGCGTAGCGTCCGAGCTTGCGGGGCATGCCTCGTCGCCACCGACGGTTCGTCAGCGTTTCGCGGTGGCTCGTTTCGCGCCCGAGCCGGACTTGGCGCCGGCCGATTTGGGCGCTTTCTTGGCGGCCGCTTTCTTGGCCGCGGCTTTCGCCGGCGCCTTGCGTTTGGCTTTCGGCTTGGCGGCGCCCTCGCCCTCGCGGGCCTTGACGGCCTCGAGGCTCGCCTTCAGCGCGCTCATCAGGTCGGGCGCCGGCGTTGCCACCTCCTCGGGCTGCGGGCTGCACGGCGATCTCCTCGCCCTGCGCCTTGCGCTCGATCATCGCCAGCACCTGCTCGCGGTAGGCGTCGTGGAAGCGCTCGGGTTCGAAGTCGCCCGCGAGCGACTCGACGAGCTGCTCGGCGATCTCGAGCTCGCGCTTGGTGGTCTTGACGTCCTCGGCCTCGCCGATCTCATCGATGCGATCGGGCGGGAGCACTTCGTCGGCGAAGATCATCGTCGCCATGCCGAGCGCGTCGCCGATCGGGCGCAGCGCGACGAGCGCCTCCTTGGAGCGGATCACGACCCGCGCGATCGCGACCTTGCCGTCTCGCGCATCGCCTCGACAGCAGTTTGTAGGGCTTGGCGCCGCCCGGGCCGGGCGCCAGGTAGTAGGGATGGTCGTAGAAGATCGGGTCGATCTGCGAGAGCTCGACGAACTCCTCGATCTCGATCGCCTTCGTCTTCTTCGGCGCGATCGCCTCGAGCTCGCCCGGCTCGATCACCACATAGCGGTCGGGCGCGATCTCATATCCCTTGACGATGTCCTCGTAGGCGACCTCCTCGCCCGTGGAGGGGTCGACGCGCTTCTGTGCGATCCGCACGCCGGATGAGCCGTTGAGCTGGTGGAAGCGGACCGTCTTGCGGTTGATCGCGCTGTACAGCTTCACGGGCACGGTGACCAAGCCGAAGCTGATCGCGCCGGTCCAGATCGAACGTGGCATCTGTCCGTAGTGTTACCAGCTGATCGACCTCGCAAACAGCGCTGCAAGGCCGGTGGCGGCGGATCGCGCCCGCAGCGCGCGATGCGCGAGACTGTGCGCCCGTGGCCCCAGACGCGCTCCAGGACCGCCCGGCCGAGCTGCTCGCGCAGCTGCTGCGCTTCGACACGACGAACCCGCCGGGCAACGAGCGCGAGTGCGTGGAGTGGGTGCGCGGGCTGCTCGACGGCCTCGGCTGTGAGACCCGGATCGTCGCCGCGGACCCCGAGCGTCCCAACCTGATCGCGCGCCTGCCCGGCGAGGGTTCCTCGCCGCCGCTGTTGATGCAGGGGCACGTCGACGTGGTTCCGGCGCCCGGGCGCTGGGCGCACGATCCGTTCGGCGGCGAGCAGCACGACGGCTTCGTGTGGGGCCGCGGGGCGCTCGACATGAAGGGCGGCGTGGCGATGATGGTGGCCGCGTTCATGCGGGCGGCCGCCGCCGGGCGGCGCCCGCCCGGGGATCTGATCCTGTGCGTGCTGAGCGACGAGGAGGCCGGCAGCGACCTCGGCGCAGGCTTCCTGGTGCGCGAGCACGCGGAGCTGTTCGAAGGCGTCCGCTACGCGATCGGCGAGTTCGGCGGCTTCACGATGTCGCTCGCGGGCCGCTCGTTCTACCCGATCATGGTCGCCGAGAAGCAGGTCTGCTGGACGCGGGCGAGCTTCCGTGGCCCGGCCGGGCACGGTTCGCTGCCGGTGCGCGGCGGCGCCGTCGGGCGCCTCGCGCGGCTGCTCGAGCGCCTGGACCGCCGGCGGCTGCCGGTGCACGTGCCCGCGGCGACGCGCGCGATGGTCGAGGCGATGGCCGCCCAGCTGCCCGCGCCGATGGGGCTCGGGCTGCGCGGTCTGCTGCAGCCGCGGCTGACCGACCGGCTGATCGACGCGCTCGGCGAGCGCGGCCGCCTGTTCGATCCGCTGCTGCATAACACCGCCAGCCCCACGGTGCTACGCGGCGGCGAGAAGATCGAACGTGATCCCCGGAGAGGTGACGGTGGACCTCGACTGCCGGCTGCTGCCGGGCTTCGGGCCCGAGCAGCTGTTCGCCGAGCTGCGCGCGCTCGCGGGCGTCGAGATGGAGCTCGAGGTGCTGCGCCACGACCCGGTCGCGGCCGAGCCCGACCTCGGCCTGTTCGACACGCTCGCCGGAGTACTCGGCGAGCTCGACCCGGCCGCCCGGCCGATCCCGTTCCTGCTGCCGGCGGTGACCGACGGGCGCTTCTTCTCGCGCCTCGGGATCCAGACCTACGGGTTCCTGCCGATGCAGCTGCCCGAGCAGATGCGGTTCATGGAGCTGATTCACGCCGAGGATGAGCGGCTCCCGGTGGCGGCGCTCGAGTTCGGCACGAGCGCGATCGAGCGCGTGCTCGAACGCTTCTAGTCGCGCCGGCTAATCCGGCCCGGTCGTGGAGGCGATCGCCGCGGGCAGCAGGTCCCGTCCCGGCGCCTCGGCCTCGGCGCTCTCGCGGCGGCCGAGCGACAGGCGCGCCGAGTAGATCGACTGGGCGCCCATGCGCCGCGAGACGACGGTCGCGCCGACCACGGCCAGCAGGATCGGGACCAGCAGGCCCTCGGCTCGGTGCGTGAGCTCGAGCATCAGCACGATCGCGGCCAGCGGCGCCTGCATGCTGGCGGCCAGCACCGCGGCGCCGCCGATCACCGCGTAGGTGCCGATCGGATACGCCGGGCCACACGAGCGCCCACGCCCGGCCGGCGAGGCTGCCGGCCAGCACGCCGAAGCAGAGCGTCGGCGTGAACAGACCCCCGGGCGCACCGCTGCCGAGGCAGCCCGCTGTCACGATCGGCTTCAGCACCATCAGCGCCGCCGACAGGCCGGCCCCGATCAGCCCGACGAGGCCGAGCTGCACGACGTTCTTGCCGTTGCCGAGCACCTGCGGGTAGGCGATCGACAGCAGGCCGAGCGCCGCGAACACGGCGATCGGCGCCAGCAGCCGCGCGCGCCCCGAAACCGGCCGCGATCGGTGCGCGAGCGCGATCGAGCGGATGTAGAGGACCGAGAGCAGGCCCGCGAGCGGCCCGGCGAGCAGCGCCCACACGATCTGCGAGGCGTGCGCGAAGTGTTCGGCGATCAGATACGTCGGCGCCCTGGGGACAGCGAGCCAGGCGACCGCTGTCGCGATCAGCGCGGTCGCGAGCGCCGGCAGCACGAGCGGCAGCGCGAGCGTGCCGAGCAGCACCTCGAGCGCGAACAGCGCCCCGCCGAGCGGGATGTTGTAGACGGCCGCCATGCCCGCGCCCGCGCCGCACGCGACCAGCAGGCGGCGTTGCCAATCGGGCAGCCGCGCCCGCTCCCCGAGCGCGCTCGCGGTCGCGGCGCCGACCTGCTGGGGGGCCGCCTCGCGCCCGAGTGAGGCCCCGAGCGCGACGATCACGATCGACTCGACCGCGCGCACCACGCTGCCGAGCAGCGGCAGCCGCGCGCCACGCAGCCACAGCGACTCCGAGACGTCGGTCGCGCGCAGCCGCGCGAAGGCGATCGCGCAGCCGCCGGCGATCACGCCCGCGAGCGTGACGATCAGAACGCGGCGGGCGTCTGAGGCACGTTCGACTCCGTGCAGGAAGGTGCCTTCGTCATAGCCCCAGGCGAGGTGCTGGACGGCGTGCAGCAGTTCGATCAGCGCCGCCCCGGCGAGCCCGGTGACCAGCCCGATCACGACCACGAGGCCCCAGAAGCGAACGCTGTAGGACGCCGTGATGCCGCGGCCGGGGACGTTCGGTTGGGCAGAGCGGTCGTGCAACTCGACCCGCAGTCTGACGAGCGCCCGGGACGTCCGGACGCCCACGTGTGAAGCTGGATGAGCCTGCTGCCGGACCACTCGCGACAGGCCGTCGGCTACGACCGCACGCGCGGCGCCAGCCCGTCGGTGCTCGGCCCGCTGCGGCGCGCGCCCCGACAACCGCTGAGCGCGGACTTTTGTCTACGGCGGCGAGCCCGTGCTCATGGGTGGCCCGAGCGCGACCCGATGGGAGGACATGGTTCCGGATGATGGAACTCACCGCGCCTTCGCGGCCGCCTGGGGGAGGCTCGCCCACGGCGTGCTGGGCGCGGGCTCGCACGTCCGCTACCCGCTGCCGGCCGAGGCGCCGGCGCGGCTGGAAGGCGCCCGCCGCGCGCGCGAGGGCGAGAAGCGCACGCGCGCGGAGCTCCTCGAGCTGCCCGGCTGGAGCTTCGGCGAGCGGTCCGCACCGGGTGGTCCGTGCGAGCACGTGGTGGTCGGGCCGGGGGGCGTGTTCCACCTGCACAGCCGTCACCCGAGCGGCGTCGTCGAGCTGCGCGAGGGCCGCCCGCTGCTGGTCGGGCGCCGCGGCGAGGCGCGGGCCGTGCCGGCGCTGCTGCGCCGCCGCGTGCTGGTCAGCGCGGCGGTGCTCTCGCTCGAGCTCGAACGCGCGTGCGGCGTGCGCTGCCGCGTGCACGGCGTGGTGGTGCTGTGGTCGCCGTTCCCGCAGCTCATCGCGCGTGCGGGGGGCCTCAGCTACGTCCACGGCCCCGAGCTGCGGCGCTGGCTCGGCGGTCGCGCGGCGGTGCTCGACGCCGGTGACGTCGGCGCCGTGGCCGGTGCGCTCGGGTCGCTCGCGCGCGACCCGGGCTAGATGGCCGGCGCCTGCGGCAGCTGCGCGAGCGCCTGCTCCATCTCCTGCTCGGAGAACTCCGGGTCCTCGAGCTCGCCCGCGAGGTAGGCGTCGTAGGCGGACAGGTCGAAGTGGCCGTGGCCGCAGAGGCCGAACAGGATCACGCGCGGCTCGCCCGCCTCGCGCGCGGCCTCGGCCTCCTCGATCACCGCGCGGATCGCGTGGGCGGGCTCGGGCGCCGGGATGATGCCCTCGCTGCGCGCGAAGCGCACGGCGGCCGCGAAGGTCTCGTTCTGGCGGTAGGCGCGCGCCTCGACGACGCCCGCGCGCACGAGGCCGCAGACCATCGGCGCGTCGCCGTGGTAGCGCAGCCCGCCGGCGTGCACCGGCGGGGGCACGAAGTCGTGGCCGAGCGTGAACATCGGCATCAGCGGCGTGAGGCCGGCGGTGTCGCCGAAGTCGTAGCGGTAGACGCCGCGCGTGAGCGTCGGGCAGGCCGCCGGCTCGGCGGCCAGGAAGCGCGTGCTCTGCTCCCCGCGCAGCACCCGGCGCAGGAACGGGAACGCGCAGGCCGGCGAAGTTCGAGCCGCCGCCGACGCAGCCGATCACCACGTCGGGCTGCTCGCCGGCCATCTCCATCTGCGCGATCGCCTCCTGGCCGATCACGGTCTGGTGCAGCAGCACGTGGTTGAGCACCGAGCCGAGCGCGTAGTTCGTGTCCTCGCGCGAGGCCGCGACCTCGACGGCCTCGGAGATCGCGATCCCGAGCGAGCCGGTGGGGTGCGCCTGCTGGGCGCGCCCGGAGTCGGTGAGCGTGCTCGGCGAGCGGTGCACGGTGGCGCCCCAGGTCTGCATCATCGAGCGCCGGTAGGGCTTCTGGTCATAGGAGGAGCCGACCATGAAGACCTCGCACTCGAGCCCGAACAGCGAGCAGGCGAACGCCAGCGAGGAGCCCCACTGGCCCGCGCCGGTCTCGGTGGTCAGGCGCGCGATCCCCGCGCGCGCGTTCTCGTAGGCCTGCGGGACGGCGGTGTTCGGCTTGTGCGAGCCGGCCGGGGAGACGCCCTCGTACTTGTAGTAGATGTGCGCGGGCGTGTCGAGCTCGCGCTCGAGGCGGCGCGCGCGGTAGAGCGGCGTCGGGCGCCACAGCCGGTAGGCCTCGAGCACCTGCTCGGGGATCGCGATCTCGGGCTCGGGCGAGACCTCCTGTTCGATCAGCCCCATCGGGAAGATCGGCGTGAGGTCGGGCGGGCCCGGCCGGCTCGAGCGTCTGCGGGTTCAGCGGTGGCAGCGGCTCGCCCGGCAGGTCGGCGAGCAGGTTGACCCATTGCGCGGGGATGTCGCGCTCGGAAAGCAGGAACTTCACCGTCTCGGCCATCGCGTCTCTCCTCGCTGGACTCCCCGCCGCAGCGCCCGCTCGTGGCGCCCGGCGCCCGCTCGCGCAAGCCTACTGTGCGCTCCGGCACCGTTCCTGGCTGTGCAGCCAGTATCATCCTGGCCGGCTGGCCAGCATCGTCAAGCGCCGCCTGGCACGGGCGGCCGAGCTCGGAGGTTTGGGATGGCAACTGTCGGGCGTGACATCGAGAGCGTCGAACTGACCGACGACGAGCTGTGGCGGGACGGCCCGCCGCACGAGGCGTTCAAGGGGATGCGCGCCAAGTGCCCGATCCACTGGACCGACCACTTCGAGGAGTTCCCCGAGGAGGCGGGCTTCTGGTCGGTGACGACGGCCGACGACGTCTACACGGTCAGCCGCGACTGGGAGACCTACTCCTCCGAACGAGGCGGCGTGCTGGTCGCGGCCGGCGGCTTCCCGCTCGAGCTCGCGACGGCGATGTTCATCGGCATGGACCCGCCCAAGCACGACCGCCTGAAGGCGCTGTTCCAGCGCGGCTTCACGCCGAAGCGGATCGCCGAGCACGAGCAGCGCATCCGCGAGATCGCGCCGGCGCGCTCGAGCGGCTGGAGGGCCGCGACAAAGCGGACCTCGTCTCCGACGTCGCCCAGCCGGTGGTCTCGCGCGTGATCGGCAGCTTCATGGGCATCTCCGAGGAGGAGGACGCGATCTGGGCCGGATGATGAACTCCACGCTCGGCGCGGCCGACCCGGACCTCAACCCGCACGGCCTGCAGGAGGCCGCGACGAGAGTACGTGCCGCGAGATCTTCGAGCGCTGCCAGAAGCTGATCGCGGCGCGCCGCGAGAACCCCACCGACGACCTGACGAGCGTGCTGATCCACGCCGAAGTCGAAGGCGAGAAACTCGAGGAGCACGAGATCGTGATGGGCTTCTTCCTGCTGATCGCGGCCGGCAACGACTCGACCAAGGCGACCTACTGCTCGGCGATGCGGGCGCTGATGGAAGACCCAGCGCAGAAGCAGATGCTGATCGATGATCCCTCGCTGGTGCCCGACGCCGTCGAGGAGTCGCTGCGCATGTTCCCGGCGTTCGCCCACTTCCGCCGCACCGCCACGCGCGACACCGAGCTGCATGGGCAGAAGATCAAAGAGGGCGAGAAGGTCGTGATGTGGTACGCGTCCTCGAACCGCGACGAGACGCGCTTCGAGGATCCCGACCACTTCGACGTGAAGCGCAAACCCGAGCACCAGGCCTTCGGCGCGGGCGGCAGGCACTTCTGCCTCGGCACCGCGCTCGCGCGTCTCGAGCTGCGGATCCTGATCGAGGAGACGCTCGCCCGCTTCCCGGAGATCGCGCTCGACGGCCGGCCGCAGGCGGTCGAATCGATGTTCCTCAACCAGCTGAAGACGCTGCCGGTGCGGCTGGCCGGCTGAGCGCGGCCCAGCGGATCCCGAACGAGGCTTGACCGTCGCGCTGCGCCCGCCGCCGGCGTAGCGCGCGTTCACCTGCAGGCTGTAGGAAACCTCGGCCACGATCGTCGCCGAGGGCGTCGAGACGCGCACCGAACTCGCCGCCCTGGACGAGCTCGGCATACGCCACGCCCAGGGCTTCTATCTCGCGCGGCCCGCGCCGATCGAGGAGATCGCGCGCATCGGCCGCAACGGCCGCGCGCGCCTGCGCCGCCAGGCGCGCGGCGTGCCGCTGCGCCCCGCAGGCTCGCGTCGGGCCGCCTCCGTGCGGGCCTAGCGCCGCGCCGCCGGGCTCAGTCGGGCGCCACGTCGATGACGACGGGCGCGTGGTCGGACGGGCGCGTGCCCTTGCGCGCGTCGCGGTCGATGTAGGCGTCGATCACCGAGCCGGCGAGGCGCTCACCCAGCAGGACGAGGTCGATGCGCATCCCGCAGCCCTTGTGGAACATCCCCGCGCGGTAGTCCCAGTACGTGAACGGCTCCCCCTTGAGCGCACGCGGCTGCACGTCGGTCAGGCCGAGCGCGAGCAGCTCGCGCACCGCGCTGCGCTCGCGCTCGCTGACGTGGGTGGAGCCGATGAACTGCGCCGGATCCCAGACGTCTGCGTCGGTCGGGAGCGACGTTGAAGTCGCCGCACAGCGCGAGCCGCTCGCGCTCGGAGCCGCCCACCGCCGCCGTCAGAGCCGCCAGCCATGCGAGCTTGTACTCGTAGTGCGGGTCCTCGAGCGTGCGGCCGTTCGGGACGTAGACGCACCAGGCGCGCACGCCGCCGCAGGTGGCGGAAATCGAGCGGTGCTCGCGCTCGGGGAACCCCGGCTCGCCCGGAAAGCCGCGCTCGACCTGTTCGAGGCCGACGCGTGAGAGGATCGCGACGCCGTTGTAGCCGCCCCCGCCGTCGGCGGCGACCTCATACCCCGCCTCCTCGAGCGCGGCCGTCGGGAAGGTGTCCGGTCCCACCTTCGTCTCCTGCAGGCACAGCACGTGCGGCTCGACGGCCGCCAGCCAGTCGAGCACGCGCGGCATGCGGGCCGGGAGGGAGTTGACGTTCCACGTGGCGATTCGGAGCTTGCCCATCGGCCTCGGCGGCACTCTACGCATCCCTGCGCAGCCCTGGGCAGATCTCGCGCGCGGCGACCGCGTCGCGGCTTCGCTCGCCGGCCGGGGCGCGCCTCAGCCGCTCGTGCGCTCGAGCGCACGCTGGAACGCGGGACGGGCCTCGAGGCGCGCGATGTAGCCCTGGATGTTCTCGGGGAGCTGATCCGCGATGCCGATGCGGGCCGTGAAGCGAAGTGCGCTGCCGACCATGATGTCGGCGACGGTGAGGCTCTCGCCGACGAGGAAGTCGCCCTCGCCGAGCGCGTCGGCCACCGCCCGCGCGGCGGCGTCGAAGCGCCCCCGCGCCTTCGCCGAGCGCTCGGGGTCGCGCTCGGCCGCGAGCGCGCTCTCGATCAGCGGGGGCTCGATCTCGGCGGGACCGAACACGACCCACTGGTAGACGAGCGCGCGCGGGTGGGTTGCCGGCGCCGGGATCAGCCCCGCCGCCGGGAACAGGTCGCCGATGTGCAGGCAGATCGCGGCCGACTCGAACACGAGGCTGCCGTCCTCGAGCTCGAGCACCGGCACCCGCCCGAGCGGGTGGCGCTTGCGGTGCTCCTCGCCGGCGCCCTCCTCGCGGGTCATCCGCACCAGCTCGAAGGGCTGCCCCGCCTCCTCGAGCGCCCACACCGCGCGGAGCGGGCGACCCGCGTGCTCGCGGTGCAAGATGCGCATCGAGGCTGTCACGGACGCAGCCGCACGGGCAGCGTCTTCAGCTGGTTGGCAAACGGCGACTCGACGTAGGTGGGCCCGCCGCCGCTCTCGTCGATCTCCATCTCGGGGAAGCGCGCGAGCGTCTCCTCGATCAGGGTCCGGAGCTCCAGGCGCGCGAGGGCCGTGCCGAGGCAGAAATGCCTCCTCCGGCACCGAACGCCTGGTGCTCGGGGTTGCGCGTCACGTCGAAGTGGTCGGGGTCCTCGAAGCGCGTCTCATCCCGGTTGGAGGACGGGTACCACATAACGACCTTCTCGCCCTCTTTGATCTCCTGCCCGTGCAGCTCGGTGTCGTGCGTCGCCGTGCGCGCGAAGTGCGCGAACGCCGGGAACATGCGCAGCGACTCCTCGACCGCCGAGGGGACGAGAGACGGGTCCGCCAGCACCTTCGCGCGCTCGTCCGGGTTCTCCATCAGCGCGCGCATGCCGCTGCAGTAGGTCGCCTTGGTCGAGTCGTTGCCGGCGGCCATCAGCAGGAAGAAGCCCATCACGATCTCGTGGTCCTCGAGTTTCTCACCGTCGATCTCGGCGTGGACGAGCACACTCGTCAGGTCGTCGGTCGGGTTCTCGCGGCGCTCTGCGATCAGTTCTCCGCAGCGCTCGAACAGCTTCGGCACCTCGTGTTCGACCACCATCTGCGCGCCCTCCGGGGTCATGTCCGGGTCGCCCGCGCCGAGGATCGTGTTCATCATCAGCGCCCACGCGGCGTCGTCCTCGGGCGGCACGCCCATGAAGCTGCCGATCACGCGCGCGACGAACGGCTGCGCCACGTCCGAGACCAGGTCCGCGGTCTCGCGGCCGTCGAGCCCGTCGAGTGTCTCGACCGCGATCGCGCGGATCGTGGGCTCGTGCTCGGCGATCCGCTTGGGCGTGAAGCCGCGCTGGAACAGGGCCTTCAGGCGGTCGTGCTTGGGCGGGTCCATGCCGATGAACATCGCCTGCTGCAGCTCCAGCGGCAGGATCGCGTTCTTCAGCACCGCGATCCCGCCGAGTTCGGAGGAGTACGTCTCCCAGTCGCGGCTCACCTCGTAGATGTCCTCGGCCGTGGTGATCGACCAGAAGCCTTCCTCCTGCGGGTACTCCGTGATGCCCTCGCTCCAGTGCACGGGACAGCGGCCGCGCAGCTCCCTGAACAGCTCGAGTGGCGGCCCGTCCTCGAAGTTCGCACGGTCTGCTACGCGGACGCCCTCGAGGGTCCGCTGCTCCTCGCCGGTGCTGCTCATAGCCCCTCCCCTCTACGACACTGTGGGTTGAAAGCAGGGTACTGCTGTGGACAGGGCGCTGCGCGGCGGGTCGCGGCGCCGGCGCCCACGATCGGAGAAGATCGTCCTGCGCGCAACCTTCGGCGCCGAAACGCGTCACACCCGTGATGAGCACCGACGATCAGCTGATCGAGATGGCCGCCGCCGGCGACGGAGAGGCGTTCGCGCGGCTGATCGCGCAGCACCGCGTTCCGCTCGTCCGCTTCGCGGGCAGCATCCTCGGCGGCGACCGGCAGGCCGGCGAGGAAGTGGTGCAGGAGGCGATGCTGAACGCTTACCGGGCGCTCGAGCAGGGAGCGCGGCCGGACCTCGTGCGCCCGTGGCTCTTCGCGATCGTCCGCAACGGCGCGATCAACGTGAGGCGCAGGGCCCAGCCGACATGCGAGCTCGACGACACGCACGGGTCCAGCGCGCACACGACACCCAACGAGGCCGCCGAGCAGGGAGAGTGGATCGAGTGGCTGATGGGCGCGATCGCCGAGCTGCCCGCTCGCCAGCGCCAAGCGCTGGTCGGCCGCGAGCTCGAAGGCCGCAGTCACGCCGAGCTGGCGGCAGCGCTCGGCACCTCGGCGCTCGCGGTCAAGACGCTGCTGCACCGTGCTCGCGGCAGGCTGCGCAGGCTACGGGAGGAGGCGATGTTCTCGGCCGGGCTGCTTCTCAGGGGCCGCGCCGCGGGTGCGAAGGCCGGCGCCGGTACGAAGGCCGCGGCCGGGTCTGTGGGGTCCGCCCTCGCGGCCGCCTCGGTCACCTCGCTGATCGTGCTCGCCGTGCACGGCGGCGGCGTCGGCTCGGTTCGCGCGGCCGGTCTCCCGCCGCGGTCGGTGACGATCTCCGCGGCCGGGCGCCGGCAGGCCCCGCCGGCGCCCGGGGGCGAAGCGCCGCCGCCCCGCAGCCAGGTCACCCACGAAGCGCGTCAGGCGATCGCGCGCTGCATCCACGGGCGCCCGCTGGGCAGCCTCTCGCCGGCCGGGCTCGAGCGCGCGATCCATCGCCTGTCGACCGACCAGCTCGAGTACACCGACTGCGAAGGGCAGTTCAGGACCGCGATCGCCTCCGCGGGCTGACGCCGCCCTGGCTCGCCCGAAAAGGGCGGTGGCCCGACGGCGGAACACGGCTCGGGACGTTCGCCTGAATGTCTGAAAAGTGACAACGCGCGCGGCGCGCGGAGTCACCCCAGATCGATGCTGTCCACCCTGTTCGGGTAGAACGCGACGTGGCCCTTGATCTGCGCCACGGCCGGGTAGGGGTCGCGGTACTCCCACACGGCGTTCTCGCCGTCCGCGCCGGTGTCGAGGTCGTAGTAGCTGCAGTCACCCTTGTACGGGCAGTAGGTCTCATGGTCGCTCGGAGTCAGCAGCGAGCGATCGACGTCCTCGAGCGGGATGTACTGCACGGGCGCATAGGCGGCCTCGCGCAGCGTGAGCGCGGCGTCTGTCTGCGCGACGACGCGACCGCCGGCGCGCACCGTGACCCGCGAGCCGCTTGGTTCGATCGTGATCGGATGATCCGGGCCCGGGACCCTGATCGGCTTGTTCTGCACCTTGCTCGACATCGCGATCCCGAGTCTAGCCTCCGGCCGCGCGCCGGCTGTCATCGACAGGAGACGCATGGTCACCAGATCGAAGAATCCGCCCGGCAGCATGCGCGGGAACGCCGCGAGCAAGACGACCCGCGCCTCACCGAAAAGGCAGATATCGGCATATAGGCATCACCGATCCGGTGATGATTTGCCGGAAACCCAATGGGCGCGGCGGGTTTCGAACCTGCGACCTCTCGCGTGTCAATAAGGACAGCACCCGGGCGGATCTAGCGTGATCTGCCTGCTAATCGGTACAAAACGAACTCGATTCTGGCAGGTGGCAATTAGGCCAATTTGCGACGTTTTGGGCCGGGTTTAGGCCCGTGGAGGGGGCAGGAATGGGCCTAAACGCAAGGACGTCGACAGGGGCGGCACCCCGCGGTGGCTGCTGCTTGCCGCGAGGAGCGAGCGCAGCGTCAGGCGTCGGCTTTGCCGCTGCTCGTCGTCCAACTTGCTGCTACGCGGGTTGCGCCTGCTTTCCGCGCTTTCCGGGTCTCCGTGCCGATTCGGCACGAATACCCTCGCGGGGCGAAAGCAGGGGTTCGCCTCGGGCTCACCAGGACGGCCTTGCGGCGGCGTGGGAGCGGCGCCGCCGTCGACGCGGACACGCTCGCGATCCGGGACGAAGCGGTCGCCGACCAAGTGCCGTCGGGCGCTGCTGCAGCTCGTCCAACTCGAGCGTCTCGTGAAGCCCGAACGACGCGCCCGCACCTCCTAGGAAGCAGTCGTCCGACACCTACCCTGTGACGACGACGCGTATCTGGCCGTATCGCGTACGGTCTGCCGATGAACGACGCGCACGAGTTCCTTCTGGCATATGACCAGCAGTTACGGACCGATGCAGAGACCCCGAGCGCGATCGCACAAACCCGTCTCGGACCGCTGCGCCTGGTGACGTTCGCTAGCGGTCGTGGTTTTGTGACGTATCCTGCTCCGCGCGGCGATGATGCGGAGGCGATGGCTCAGCTCGTAAGACCGGCCGTTGATCACTACCGCCAAATTCCCGAGATCACACGCGTAGAGTGGAAGACGCGGGGTCATGATCGCATCGTCGGCTTGCATCAGGCATTGATGGACAACGCATTCAAACCGGACGAGCAGGAGTCGATCATGATCGGGCACGCCCAATCGCTCGATGTCAAGGTGCCCTTGCCAAAGGGCGTGACGTTGCGAAAAGTGAGGGATGAAGCAGATGTCAGAGCCATGACTGCGATGGAGGATGTCGCTTTTGGAAGCGAATGTCTGGAAATGACCCAGGCACTGTTGCGGCGTCTCGCACTCAACGACGGGATGGAGCTGTGGGTAGCTGAGGCGGATGGTCGGATCATCGCCGCGGGTCGTCTTGAGCCGGTTGCAGGGACCGACTTTGCTGGGATCTGGGGCGGTGCCACTTTGCAAGCGTGGCGCAGCCGTGGCATCTATCGAGCTCTTACCGCTGCGCGCGCCAGGTCGGCCTTAGCAAAAGGCAAGACGCTCATCCACAGCGACTCGAACCGAGTACTCACGCCCGATCCTGGAACGAGCCGGTCTAATCAAGGTCTCGACGACGACTCCCTATCGCTGGCATCGCTGACGGCAGCCGCAGGCGGCAATCTGCTTGCCCTTCACGAGGTTGGGGCGAGGGTCGATCGATCACCATCTCACCGCGCTTGTGCTTTGCGGACCGAGCAAGCGTCCGGGCGCGGCTCGCGCACGCGACCGGATGGGACGAAGAGCAGGAGCTCTCGCGGCCTGCCTGCCCTCGTCTCCTGCGCTGCTCGACGTGGACCGGAGGCCGCGGTAGAAGGTCAAAGTCGCGAGGCCTGCATCGCTGCGCCGCCGCCTCGGAGCCGAACTCACATCACGGTGTCGCGGCCTCCATAAAGGCCTCCAGCTCGCGCCTGATATCTGGACCCGCTGGTTGGTAAACGATTTCCGTGACACCCTGCGACGAGAGTGTGTCAAGGCGTTCGCGGATTTCGGATCGGGTGCCGCTCACCGTAACCCCCGTGAGTAGTGCCCTCGCACCGCCCTCCCAGGCCGCTGAGTCTGCCGCGTTGAGTCCGACGCAGTGCTGCTCGTGAACGGCGAGGTGGCGTTCGTCCTCGGGTGTCTGCTCGATCACGGTCAGCCACTCAGCGCCACCTGCGAGTTGGTCGAGTGGCGTCTTGAACTCGTAGGCGCCGTGCACGGCGAGGAGCGTCCCGGGGCCGCCGGCGGCGCGAACCCTGTCAGTCGCTGGGCTCTCGCCGTCGTCGAGCACCGTCCCGAGCGCAAGATAGGAAACCCAGTCGTACTCGGTCGCGAAGTCGGGCACGATAGCTGTCGCGAATAGCCCGTCGCCCAACTCCCGCGCGACCACGTGGCCCTTGGGTCCCAACGCACCGACGATGATCGGGACTTCGACGGGTCGGGGAGCGCCATGGTCCTCGGGATGGAGCATCCGCATCTTCGCGCCCTCCCACTCAACCGTCTCGCCCCTGAGAAGACCCCGGAAAGCGCGGATGTACGCCTCCATATACGCCCACTTGATAGGTCTGTAGCCCATCGCGCGTCTGCCGGTGAAGCCGGTCCCGAACGCGACCGCGACCCTGCCTGGTGCGAGCGCCACCAAGCCTGCGGTCGCGGCGGCATTGACCATTGGGTGTCGCAGCGAAGGGACGAGCACGCCGGCCCGAGCCCGATGCGCTCGGTGCGCTCGGCGGCCAAGCCCAGGAGCATCCATACGTCCGGACTCTGCTGCGGCGCGTCGTAGAACCACGCGCGGGCATAAGTCAGTTCCTCCGCTATCGCAGCGTGGTCCGGCGATGCCAGGCTGGAGGGCAGGGCGCACGCGACTTCCACAGCGGGGTTCTACCACGTAGACAGAGAGGTCACGCACCGTCGGCAACAGCAGTGGCCAACCGGAGGCACGCCGCCCGCCGTGACCGGGGGACCATCTCGCTGGCTCCCCGAGTAGCGTGAAGGGACATCCTCGACCGCTGCTTTCGGAGCTAGGCCGGTGTGTCGTGAGCCCAAGCTCGCCTATCGCTCCGGACGACCAGCGGCAGCGCTGCCGTCGCCCGGTGGCTACTGCTTCTCCCCGATTGCGAGCGCGTGCTGGTCACCGCGGGCGGCGCTGCGGGCCCCTCGAATGGCAGCGCGATGCGCCGGCGTCGTGAGCACCTGCGGGCAGCTGAAAGCAGGTCCGCAGGGCCGGCTCATCGCGGGTCCCGCAAATCGCCAGAACCGGGTCTAACGCCGAACACTCGGTCGCGGCCGGAAGCATGCGCGGGCAGGCCGCCGCGGTTCGGCGGAAGGCCTCCTGCTCGTCGACGCCGCGAACTCCGCGGCCCGCGCGGTTACTCCGTCGTCTGCTCGACAACCACCGTCTGAGCCTCCACGGCGGCGTACCGGCCCGGCAGGCGCGCGACCTCTCGGCAGGCAGCGACGTAGTCGGACGCCTCGCTGGTGCCGACGAACTCCCAGCGGCGAACAGGCGGCCCGGGAAGGCCAGCTTCCGCGATCTCTTGCAGGACGATCCACATGGCTCGAGCCTCAGGGCAACCAACCTGCGTGTCGCCACAGCGGGAGGCGGTGACTGCTTCGCCGCCGTGAGCGCGAGCGAGGAGCGTCGCTCGCCGGGCTTCTCCATCGATGAGGAGCGGCGCTCTCACCAGAGCCGAGGTGGCCTTCTGTTCCGTCGGAAGAGCGAGCGCGCCCTGCCGCAGGTGCCCTGCGCTCAGCGCGCACACGTTCAGGTGAGCGATCGGGGGTGCAGGCCGCCAGGGCCGCGTCCACGCTAACCCCGGCACCCGGGTTCGGCTCGGTCACGAGCGGGCGCTCGGTAGCCCGTGCCGCCACTCGGGGTCTGGCGAGCTCGGGGTGCTCCAGCGAGGGCGCGTGGGCGCGCCTGTAGCGCATCTTGCTGGCGAGCCGCTCGATGCGGCGCTCGTCTTGGCCTTTGAGGCCGAGCTCCTCGCGGGCCAAGAACCACTCTGTGCCCTCCCGGGCGCGCGTCGCCTGAACGTAAGCCGACTCCTTGCTGGTCTGCCAGCCGCCGGTGACGACGATGGAGCGCTCGACGGTTGCGCCCTGCTGGCGGTAGACGTGTTGGGCGTAGGCGAGCTGCAGTCTCTCGAGGTCCTCGCCGGCTAGGTGCACCCGGCGGCCGGAACCATCGACGGTGACGGTGAGCCCTCGCTCGTGGATATGGGAGACCTCTCCGCGGGCACCGTTCTCGACTCGCGGCGATCCTGCCGCCCGGTGTTGGGCCGTGAACGCGACGAGATCGCCCTCTCGGAGACCGTAGTGGCGGTTGCGTAGCTCGATCTCGTGGTGCCCGAGTTCTCCTCGTTCGGCGCGCAGGTGCTGGGCACGGCCGTTCAGCCGGTCGATCTCGATGTTGGAGGCGTCGGCGATCAGGGCGACCTGGCGCGGGTCGCGGCTCTGGGTGAGTGCGGCCCAGCGTCGCACGGCGGCCTCCCCGGCCTGCTCGCGTGTCTGCTCGAAGTAGAGCTGCCCGCGGGAGCGGTAGTGCGCGATCGCGCGCTCCGGTTCGCCGGCCCTGAGGGCTGCCCAGGCTCTGCGCTCCTCCGGGTCGCTCGTGCGGTGGACGTCTGCGAGTTCCGCGATGGGCGCGTGCGTGGCGAGCCGGTCGAACATTCCTCCTGGACCGATCGAGGGCAGCTGCTTGCCGTCACCGACAGCGATCAGCTTTGCCCCGGAGCGGTCGACCAGGTCGGTGAGCTTGTCGAGTCGCTGGTGGTCGACCATCCCGGCCTCGTCGAGGATCACGGTCGTGTTGGGACTGAGCTCGACGGTGCCACGGTCTGCCCTGGCTGTGAGGGCGTCGAGGGTCATCGTGCGCCCGGCGAGCGACGGGCTGTCGGCGCCGAGCCGCTCCGCGGTCGACCCGGACACCGCGATCCCGATCACCGCGCGGCCGATGGTCTGCTCGGCGCGCCCCGCCGCGTCGATCACGACGCCCTTGCCCGTACCGGCGGGACCGACCATCACGGCGAGGCGCTCCGGGCCGGTCAAAGCCCGGAGCGCCGTCTGCTGCTCACCTGAGAGCGGGAAGCCAACGCGCTCGGCTACCTCGCGGCTGGCGAGCTCGCGCGCGAACTCTCCGACCTCGCGGTCCGCAGGTAACGCCAGTGCTGCAGCGCGGCGCTCGATCGCCTGCTCCCGCGCGCGCACCGCGAGGGTCGTCATGCGGCCGCCCTCAAGCGTGAGGATGCGTCGGGCGGCGACCATTGACCGGGCCAGCTCGAGTGCCTGCTCGGGGCTCATGTAGCCGGCGGTCTGCTCGAGCGCGGCCGCCCGCAGCGTCCCGGGATCGAACACTGCCTCCCGTTCGGTGAGCTTGTCCTCGATCCGCTCCTCGAGCCCCCGCGCGGGAGCCGCGGGTTCGAGCGAGCCGATCAGCTGGAGTGCCTCATCCGGTCCGAAGCCATGCTGGCTGGCGGTCTGCGTCCACTGGCGCTGCAGATCAGCCCGCGTCGCGATCTGCTTGGCGCGACGGTTCTCCAGGGCGAGCTCCCGCAGCTCGCCGCGTTCCGGAGCGCGACCGTGCTTGGCGCGAAAGCGCGCCGCCGCCCGAACGATCTCCCGACGTCGCGCAGAGAACGCCTCGCACAACGGCCGGGGTACGCCCGCGAGCTCGAAGTAGCGGCCCTGGGTGCCCGTCCCCTGCTCGATCGCATACCCCTCCCCCGTCAGCTCCTCGGCCAGGGCGGAGCGGTAGTACGCGCCCACCTCCCGGCCCGCATGGAAGATCGGCCGCGAGGCCACCGCCACGAACCGGTCATCCTCACGAACCGCGCCGGTGATCACCACGTGCGTGTGCAGCTGCGGGTCCGGCGCCGTCGCCCCCTCCACCCCTCTCGCCGTGGTATGCCGATACGCGGCCGCGACCAGGTCCTTCGCCGGCTCCGCGACGACACCGGCGCCGTAGCGGCGGCGCACCAGCCCCACGCACTCGCGCATGTACGCGACCGACCTTGCGACGGCGCGCTCGTGCGCTCCCTCGATCTGCTCCCGCTGCCGGCCATCCGCCAGCGCCCACGCCACCGACACCGACTTCGGCGCGCTGAAGGTCACGTCGATGCCGCCGCCACGGGAGCCATCGGCGCCGGCTTTGCGCAGCCAGCGCCCGTCGCCGGGGTGCCGGCCCTCCATCAGCGCGACGAACGCCGGGCCATCGACGGGGCCCGCCGGCTCGACGCCCAGTCGTGCCAGCGTCTCCGGCTCCGAGAGCCACCGGCCGGGCGCTTGGGCCGGCTCCCCACCGGGTGTCAGATAGTAGTCGCCGCGCTCCGGGGCGACCGTCTTGGACTCCAGGTAACGGGCGTAACCGCCGGCCTTGCCGGCACCGATACTCGAGGCGCTCATCACGCCCATCCCTGACCCCGAGCGCTCCGGAACGGCCACACCAATCAGGTACCAATCGCACCCCTGTGCATCCGGTGTGCTCAGGCTGTTCTGCTGGGGGCTGGGGGGCTGGGGGCTGCCGGACGGTTGGGGTGAGGGGGCGTGCCGTGGAGGTGGTGCGAGGGCGGCGGTGTGGCGGTGCGACGTCGTTGCGGGGGCGGAGACCGCGTGAAGCAGAGGGCGTGGCGCTCGGGGGCGAGCGGGAAGGTGCCGGAGTGTGGCTAGTGCGCGTGCCCCGCGTCACGCATTGCGTCGAGCAGCTGCCCGGTCGTGAACACTTCGACCCCCGTGTCGGCGAGATCCTTGTCCTGCGACCAGACGGGAAGGTCCAGCTTGAGCGCGAGCGCGACGGTCGGCCAGTCGTCGGGATCGCGCGCCGCGACGCGCTCCTGCGCCTGTTCGCGGTGGTCGTCGTAGCCGTGGGCCGGCCGCCAGTCCACGGGCATCACCGCGAGCGCCGCGAAAAGCAAAGAGGCATCGAGGTCGCGCTTGGCGGCCAGGCGCGGAAGGTGCTCGGCGATCTCTGCCGCAACGGCGTCGGCCGCCAGGCAGCGCGGCCCATGCGTGGAGGCGATGACGAGGCGGGCACGCCCGCCGATCAGGGACCGAGAGGATGACGTTCGCGTCAGCGACGACTGCGGGAGGCAGCGAAATCGTCGAGGACCTCTTGCTCGCTGCCGCCCTTGCTGTCGAGTTCGGCGCCGATCTGCTCTGACAGGCGCAGGAACACCTCGCGGCGAACCTCGACAGGCAGCTCCGGCGTGTCCACCGGCAGATAGAACCCTGCGGGAGCTCCATCGCGCGTCACGAGGATCACATCCTCGGAGCGGAACATCTCCGAGGCGTGGTCACGGAAGTCACGGACCGTCACCACCTTCATGTGGGCACCTCTGTGGTCACACGACCTAGCCTAGCACGGCCGCCTCAATCACGTACGCGACGCCCGACCGAGGGGCCCCCGACAGGGATGCGGCCGGTTCCGCTCATTTGCGGTCAGTACTGCCAATGGACAGGCACGGAGGCCCCTCGCCGCGCCAGCGCCGCGTCACGCTCGACCACGAGGACATCGAGGCGATCGCCGAGCGGGCGGCGCACCGTGTTGTGCAGCTGCTTGAGCGCCCCGGCGCGGGAGCCTTTCAGCTGCTCGAGCCGAAGCAGCTCGCACGGGCTCTGAACGTCTCTCTGGACTACGTCTACGCTCACGCAGCGGACCTAGGCGCGATGCGCCTGGGGGACGGGCCAAAGGCGCGGCTGCGCTTCGATCTCAACACCGCGCAAACAGCGATGCGCGCGCGTAAGCAGCCTCCCTCCGCTGTCTCCGCCCGCAGGTAGGGTGCCGGCACCACCTACATGCCCGGGAGCCGCCGACGTCGGCCCCGGAGCGACAGCGGGAGTCGAGCACGATGCACACAGGCCTGCAGGGCAACGCGATCGAGAGCGCTAATGGCCCGACCGAACGCCGGACAGGTCACCGAGCGGCCATGGAAGGACGGCAAGACCGTCACGTTCGGCGCGCGGCTGTACGCCTACGGACGCCGTCACCGCCTCGTCTTCGGCACCAACGCGCAAGGCTGGAACCGCACCCGCGCCGAGATCGAGCTCGAGGACATCCAGCAACAGGTCGAACGCGGCACCTGGGTACCGCCTGAGAAGAAGACGACCATCACGCCTGCGCGCGCCGCGCGGCCAGACGGGCATCAGGCCTTTGGGCCGTTCGCACGAGGCGTCATCGACGCGAAGCGCAGCCACGGTCTCGACGCCGATACCGTGGCGGACCTTGAGTGGAAGCTGGGATACCTAACCGGCTACTTCGGCACGTTCGAGCTACTGGAGATCGACGTCGCCCGGGTCGACGCGTTCCGCGACGAGCTCACGAAGCGAGCCAGGGTCATCAACCATGCGGCTGCGCGCGGCAAGCCGCTCATGGAGACCGTCAAGCGCAACAGGGTGCCTCGTACCAGCGGCGCAAGCGGGGCCTCTCGAACACGTCGATCAATGCGATGCTGGCTCTGCTCGGGCAGATCCTCCAGCGCGCCGTCGACTACGGCTACATCGAGCGCAACCCAGTGAGGATCGGAGAGCGCAGGCAGCGCTTCCTGCCAAGCGTGAAGCCACCACGTACGTTCCTGGAGGCCGACGAGCTGGCCTGCCTACTCGACGCGGCCGGCGAGCTGGACCGGGCCGCAAGGCCCGATCGCCGGGTCGGGCGGCGAGCTGCTCTGGCCGCGCTCGCGCTCGCGGGGTTCAGGATCTCAGAGCTGTGCGACATGCGCTGCCAGCAGGTTGACCTCGCGCGCGCACGATTCAAGATTCCCGACGCCAAGACAACCAAGGGAATCCGCGAGGTCGAGATGACGCTCGGCCTACGCGGTGAGCTCGTGCGACACCGCGCGCAGCGTGTCCGCGATCAGTTTCCGATGGGTCCGACCGACCATTTTTTCGGCACGATCACCGGCGGCAGACGCGACCCCGATCGCTTTCGCGACCGGGTGCTCGGCCGTGCGATCACGCGAGCAAATGAGAAGCGTGTCAAGCAAGGTCTCGCGGTGCTGCCGAAGATCACGCCCCACTCGCTGCGCCGCACCTGGGCGATGCTGGCCGCCCAGGCCGGTCGTGACCCGCACTGGATCTCCGATCAGATCGGCCACACCTCCGCGAGCTTCACGCTGCAGGTCTACCAGCAGACCCGCAACCGCCGCCTGAGCGACACCGAGCGGCAGGCCGTCTGGGAGCTGATGCGCTTCGCCGACGAGCCCGTCGACTGCCCGTTCACGCGGCAGCTCACCCGCAGCACCGACGGAGAGTTTAGGCCCATGACATGGGCCCACGGGCAATTTGGAGCGATCCGGAGTAGCTGAGGAACTCATCGATGCTGAGTAAAAGTGCTCGATTTGCAGGCTATTCGGATATGGGCGCGGCGGGTTTCGAACCTGCGACCTCTCGCGTGTGAAGCGAGCGCTCTCCCACTGAGCTACGCGCCCTGGACGGCGGATTCTAGCCCGCGGCGGCGGCTCGGCGGCCGCGGTGGGCGCGCCGCCGCGCGGCGTCGGGCGCCGCTGCGTCGAACGCCGCGGGCGCGCCCTGCAGCTGCCACGCGAAAGCGAGCATCGAGCTGGCCGTCAGGTCGATCGCGGGCTCGGTGCTCGTGTAGGCCTGCTGGTTGTCTTCGAAGACCGCGCCGCTTCCGTCGAAGTGGCCGTAGGTGTCGCCGCCCGTGGGCGGGCACATCCGCATCCCTTCGACGAAGCCCGAGCTCGGTTCGTTGGTCGGTCCCTCGACGACCGCCCCTTCGAGCACCGGCGGCGAGCCGTCGAGCGAGCCGAGGATGTTCGCGACCTGGTGGGACGGGCAGTCGGGGAAGACGCTTCCGTCGCCGATGATCATCGACACGCCCCAGGCGTTCGCGCCGAGAACGTTTCCGAGCCAGCCGAGGCCGTCGGCGGCGAACGTCGAGGACCCGCTGAGCCACTGGTACTCGGAGGCCATCACCGCGAGCCCGTCGCCGTGGGAGGCCGTGTCGGATTGCGCCCACGGGAAGCCGAAGGAGAACGGGTCGCCGGCCGCTGTGGCGGCGGCGGCCTGCAGCTTCGCGCGCAGGGCCGCGAGCAGCTGGGTTTCGTCCACGGCCAGGCCGCCGGCGCCCTGCCCTTCTGTGCGCATCGCGCGCACGAGCTCGGCATCGGCCACGCCGGAGACGTCGTAGAGGTTCAGCCCTTCGCCGCCGTCGCGGTGGCGGCGGATGTACTGCGCCGCCCATCCCGCGGCCGAGGCGGTGTAGAACGCGGCGTTGCCCTCGGGGAGCCCCGCCGGGCGCGGGACCGCGCCGTCCTGCAGCGCGAGCGCGAGCTCGCTCGCGCCCAGCTCGAGGTCATCGCGCCACTCGCGCTCGGGATAGAACGAGAACGGGATCGCCGTCAGCAGGTGGCCCTTCGGCTTCGTGTCGGCGAGCGCGTACACGTGCTCGCCGGCGAGCAGGCATCGTTCGGCGAGCGCTGCGTCTTCGGTCGCGAAGACCTGAGCGCACAGGGCGAACGCGGCCGCGAGCCGGCCGGCCAGGTTCGGGCTCACGTGCGCGCCCGGAGGGCCGGCGCGGAACGCCGGGCGGTCGCGGATGTAGCGATAGACCGGGTCGGTACCGCCGTAGCCATCGTCGGCCTGCGGCAGGCGCCAGATGTCGTGGTCGCCGGCGGTCGCGCGGTTGCCCTCGCCGATCCCGACCTGGTAGTAGAGCGTCTGCGTGGAGTCATCCCACATCCGCATCAGCCATTCCACGCCGAAGCGCCCCTCGCCCGCGAAGTCGCGGCCGGCCGGCGCCGATGCTCCCATCGCGGCGGGGAAATCGCGCACGCCGGTGAGCATCTCCTCGACCGTGTAGCTCGCGGTCTGTACGAACTTCAGGTAGTCGCCCGCGTCCCACCAGCCGCCGGCGGCGTCGATCGTCGTGCCGAGGCTGTGCAGGTCGCCCTTGAAGCCGCCCCCGCCGTTCACCTTCGGTGTCGAGTAGGTCATCGCGTGCTCGTCGTTGAGATGCCCCGGCGCCGTGCGCAGCGCCGACGGCACGTATTCGGGCCCGTCGCGCTCGTTCTCGTAGAACCGCAGCGTCCGTTCGAGCGCCGGCCCGAACAGCGTTTCGGGCGTGCCGAGGGCGAACGCCGGGGAGATCGCGGCCGGAGTCGAGGAGACCGCGATCGTGTAACGCCCGGGAGCGCTCAGTGCGCCGAACTGCACGGGGTAGACGTACGGAAACACGCTGCTCCACGACCCGCTCGAGGCCCCGAGCGTGCCTTCGTACACGCTTGCCCCACCTTCCGCGCGGACCGAGAAGTGCGCGCCGGTCTGCGGGCTGCTCGCGATCACGAACGCCTGCTTGGCGCCGCTCGAGGGATAGCCGAGCTGGTCGACCCGCACGTACGCTTCGCCCGCCGCCACCGCGAGCGCCGGCCCCGCCGCGGCGGCCGCACAGGCGGCCGCCCCCGCCGCCGCGAGCACGAGCACCGACCTCGGCAGCCTCCCTCTCATCTTCTTCATTCTCCACCCGCGATCAACTGCAGCGCGATCAGGGATCCGATGCACGCGAAGCACAAGACGTGCTGGGCGAGCACCGTGCGGGCGAGTGCGCTCTGGGCCTCGGGCGTGTCGCGGCGCGTGCCGAGCCGGACCGCGCTCGGCACGGTTCGCGCCCCCGCAAGCGCGATCGGCACCGCCGCCAGCGCCAGCGAGACCCACGGCAGCCACGCTCGCGCATCCCCTGCGCCGCCTCGACGATCACCGCCGCGAGCGTCGCGAGCATCACCGCCGCCACCAGCCGGTTCATCGGCCGCGCCGCAGTCGTCACGCGCGCGTAGTAGCCGGCGATCGACGCCAGCACCGGCTCGGGTAGCACCGCCCCCTCGCACCCGCCGCGCCCGGGCCACGCTCCGGCCTGCACGTCGAACATCAGATCGAACCACAGCACCGCCGCCAGGAAGCCCGCGCCGGCGGTCACGAACGCGTTCATCTCGCCACACCCCCTCCCGGACCGCTCAGGTCCCGTACTTGACGTCTGTGTGCGGCTGCAGGCGGTAGCTGCGCTTCCGAGTAGGCGCCGGCGAGCTGCTCCGCTTCGGCCTTCGTCAGCGATGCGCCGAAGGCGCCTTCGCCGCCGAGCTGTTCATAGGCCGGCAGGAGCTTCTTGCCGATCTGTGCGATGCCGAACTGCGCGTCGTAGACGCTCTCGATGTACAGCGCCACGTTCTGGCGCGCGAACGCCGCCGCCTGCGGGCGTGCCGTGCTGGATCTGCGCGACGTCGTCGAGGATCATCCGCCAGCCCTGCCCGTCAGCGTCGCGTAGTTGCGGGCGTCGCCTGCCAGCGTCGCCGCCGCGCCGGCCAGCACCCGCGGGCGGTTCTTCTTCGAAGAGGTGCGGCAGGCTCAGCGCCGCGCCCGCGCGCCGCCGTGCGATCCGCCGCCGGCGGCCGGCCCACCGGGTGTGCCGGCACGCCCCGGTAGACGAACGGCCACGCGGCCTTCGCGCCTGCGTCTCGGCGTCGACCGGGGCCTGCGGGGACTGCAGCGCGTGCGCGGCCGCGACCAGGTCTTCGCGCTGCAGGCGCTTGCCTTCCGCGGTCGGTTCTCGGCCCGACCCGCAGCCGCTCAGCGCGATCGCAGCGCACGCCGCGAGCAGCGGCGTCGCGCGTGCGTGCGGGCCCGCCCTTGGCACCGCTGTCCCGGCCGTGCTAGGCGACTTTGAGCAGGTCGATGATGAAGATCAGCGTTTCGTTCGGCGGGATTTCGCCGCTGCCGAGCTTACCATAGCCCTTGCCGCGGGGATGATCAGTCGCGCCGGCCGCCGACCTTCATGCCGACGACGCCCTCGTCCCAGCCTTTGATCGACCTGGCCCGCGCCGATGGTGAACTTGAACGGTTCGTGGCGCTTCCAGGAGGCGTCGAACTCTTTGCCGTTCTTGAACAGCGCGCCGACGTAGTTGACGTCACGGTCGACGCCCTGTTTCGCTTCCTTGCCGGTGCCGTTGATCGATTTCGCGCGTGATCACCTGGTGGTCGGCGCCGTCCCGGTGCGGCCGTTTCCATTTTCGGCTCGGTCGACAGCGGGCCGCTCGTCGGGCGTCTCGGCGGCAGTTCGGCGGTTCGCCGGCCGTGATCAGCGCTGTTGTCGCCTTGTTCTCGTTGCCGATCGTGATCGTGCTCGAGTTCGCTCGAGCTGCCGCAGCCGGCGAGCAGCGCGCCCGCGGCGAGGAGTGCGAGTGCGCCGAGCGCCCGCGCGCGCACGCTCGAGAAGGGGCGGAAGTGGGGGGATTTGGCGTCGTTGAAGTTGTTCACGGTCGCGCAGCCTACCGGAACGGCCGGCGGTAGCATCAGGATCGCACGGACCGTGCTAGGCGGGGAGGTAGCGGTGCCCTGAACCCGCAATCCGCTCTAGCGGGGCTGAATTCCCCTCCGAGGGGGTTCCGCTCCGGTCGCCCCGCCGTTCGGGGCGTCGATGGTCCGGGTCCCGCGCGGTGTCGGCTCGCGAACCAGGTCAGGTCCGGAAGGAAGCAGCCTTAAGCGATCACCGGCAGGCGCAGCGGGAGCTCCCGGGCCGGAGCCGCGGGCGGCGGTCAGGCGGCCGGCGGCGGGCTCTCGACGCGGGGTGCACGGTCCGCTGCGCGCCCTCACGCGCAGCGCACGAAGACGATCCACGAGCGGTTGGCGCGCCGACTCGGCGAAGCCCGGCGGCACGACACCGCCCGGTGCGGGTCATGCTTGTCGAGCATGTAGTCGCTTCGACCTCGCCGCTCGCCGGGTCGACGTACACGCCCCGGTCTATCTGCCCGGCCTGCGCGCTGCTGATCCGTGCGGGGCTCGCGCGCAGGTAGAGCGCGAGCAGCGGGACCGGCGCGTGGTTGGGGACGCCGACGGGCCCGCAGCGGAGGTTGATCGGCGCCGCTGTCCGACGAGCGCCATCGAGGTCGCCTTCGATCTGCTGCTGGCGCGCGAGTTTGTCCAGTTCGTGGTGCGCGGTGCGGTACTGCGACGGCGCGTAGGCGAGCAGGCGCGAGCGCGACCAGCGCGCCGATCGCCATCCACCAGCGCCGCCGCCTGTCCTCGCGCGGGAGCACCGTCCAGCCGAACACGCCGCCCCGCAGAAGACGCACAGGATCGCCGCAGCGAGGAACGCGTAGCGGGTGTTGATCGGCAGCCCGACGGTCGCGAAGGCGGCGAACACGACGACCGCCAGCACGCCGGCCGCCGCCCGCGGCAGCGCCCGCCGCGGCAGCCACAGCAGCGTCAGCACACCGCCGATCGCCGCGCCGAGGAGCGCGGGCGCGCCAGGATCTCGCCGATGCGCCGCGGCACGTACTCGGGCACGTTCGCGATGCCCGTCTTGCGGTCGAGCGTGGTGGCGGTGTGGCGGTGTTCGTCAGCGACCACAGCGGGTTCCCGGTCACGAGCAGGTCGCTGCGCGAGCCAGATCGCGGGCGCCGCCGCCGCGAGCAGCGTGAGCCCCGCGAGCGCGCGCCGTTCGCGCAGCGGCTCGCCAGGCGGCAGGCGCCGAGCACCCACGCCGGCAGCAGCCCGATGAGGTACAGCCAGTAGAGCCCCGAGAAGACCCACGCCTCGGGGCGTAGCAGCCCGGCCACCGCCAGCAGCCCCAGCACCGGCGCGCCCGCCCGCGGGCGCCGGCGACTCGACGAGCAGGGCGCCGAGGACCGCCAGCAGGTAGGGGATGTCCAGGTAGGCGCGCACGCCGTAGGAGAGCACCGGCACGCTGGTGAGGAAGATCGCCGCCGCGAGCACGCCCGCGGCGCGCCCGAACCAGCGCGCGCCGAGCTGGTAGATCAGCCAGCCGCACGCCGCCAGCGCGAGGAAGCGCGAGCGCCACGACCACCTCGATCTCGGCGTGCGGGCTCGAGCGGGCGCAGCACCACGCCGAGCGCCTCGAGCAGCGGGTGCGGGGTCGGCGCGATCGGCACTCCGTAGGCCGGCGTTTCACCCTGCGCGAGCTGGCCGCCCCAGGCGAGCGCGTACAGCGTGTCGTAGTTGGCGAACGCGACGCCGGCCAGCACGCGCAGCAGGACGGCTCCCGCCACGATCACGGCCAGGGCGCGCAGGACGCCCATCGCGGCCCGTGGTCGGGCGGCCGCCGGCCGGCTCCGAGGAGGCGCGTTCGGGCCCATGACCTGGCTGCTCACTGGGCGGGACGCTATCCGCTCGGGCACCCGGCCGAGACCGTTCCGCGGCGCGGGTAGACTCAGCAAGCGGTGTCCCAGGAGCAGCGAGCAACAACGGCAGGAGGCCTCGCTGTACCGCCGGCACCGTCCCCGCACCTTCGCCGACGTCGTCGGCCAGGAGCCCGTCGTGCGCACGCTCCGCAACGCCGTCGAGCGCGGCAAGGTCCACCACGCCTACCTGTTCGTCGGCTCGCGCGGCACCGGCAAGACCTCGATGGCGAAGATCCTCGCCGCGTGCCTGAACTGCGAGCGCGGCCCGACGATCGAGCCGTGCGGGAGCTGCGACTCCTGCCTGTCGATCGCCGGCGCCACCTCGCTCGACGTGATCGAGATGGACGCCGCCTCCAACAACTCCGTCGACGACATCCGCGAGCTGCGCGACAGCGTCGCCTACGCGCCCGTCAGCGGGCGGCGCAAGATCTACATCCTCGACGAGGCGCACATGCTCTCGACCGCGGCCTGGAACGCGTTCCTGAAGACGCTCGAGGAGCCGCCGCCGAACACCGTCTTCGTGCTCGCCACGACCGAGGCCGCGAAGGTCCCCGCGACCGTCGATCGACCGCTGCCACCGCTTCGACTTCCAGCGCCCGACCGTCGAGCAGATCGCGAGCGTCCTGCGCCGCGTCGCCGAGGCCGAGTCGATCGAGATCCCGCCGCCAGCCGTCGCCGCCATCGCCCGCTCGGCCACGGGCAGTCTTCCGCGACGCGCTCGGCACGCTCGAGCAGCTCGTCACCTACAGCGGCGCGGCGATCGCGCTCGAGGACGTGCTGGCCGTGCTCGGCATCGCCGACAGCCGGCTGCTCGCCGAGGCCGTCGACGCGGTCGGCCGACGGCGACGTGCGCCGTGCGCTGGAGGCGCTCGAGCGCTGCGTCGGCCCAGGGCCGCGACGCCGCCTCCTTCGCATCCGACCTCGAGGTCGGGCGCGCGAGCTGATGATCGTGCAGGCGCTCGGCGAGGTGCCCGCCGAGCTGTCGCTCACGCCCGAGGCCGACGCCGCGCTCGCCGAGCAGGCGGGCCGCGTCGCCGCATGCGACCGTCGTGCGCATGCTCGAGCTGCTCGGCGAGGCGCTCGAGGCGATCCGCGCGGGCGCCGACCCGCGCACCCGTCTGGAGCTCGCGCTCGTCAAGGCTGCCCGTCCCCAGGCAGACGGCTCGCTGCGCGCGCTGCTCGCGCGGATCGAGCGGCTCGAAGAGGAGCGCGGGCCGGTCCGGGCCGTGGCTTCCCAGCGCGAGTGCCCGCGCCGGGCGCGCCCGGAGGCGCGGGCGCCGCCCCCGCGACGCCGCCCGCCGCCGCGCATCGGCCACCGCCCCGGCTGGCGGGGACCCCGCCGCCGGCGAGGCGCCGGCGCCGGCCGAGCCCTCCGCGCAGGCCGCGCCCGCCGCCTCCGCGCCCGCCTCGGCGAGGCCGCCACGCAGCTCGTCTCGGCGGCCGCGCCGCTGGCCGCCCGCAGCCGGCCACCGCCGCCGGCGCCGCGCTCGCGGCCGACACCGCCGCCGCGCCCGTCGCCGTCGCGGGCACCCTCGAGGAGCTCGCGGCGCTGTGGCCCGCAGTCGTGGATGTCGTGCGCGGTGAGAACGCGCTGCTCGGCGCGCTGATCGCCGAAGCGCGGCCGGTCGGCGTGCAGGGCGAGGAGCTGACGCTCGCGTTCGGGTCCGCGTTCCTCAAGAAGAAGGCCGAGGATCCCGCCAACCGCATGACCGTCACCGAGGCGCTGCGGGTCGTCACCGGCGGGCGCTGGCGCCTCTCGTACGAGCTTCGCGCCGACGCGCCCACCGAGGAGGGAGCACCTGCGGGCGCGCAGCCCGAGTCCGAGGAGCGCTGGCTCGCGCGCTTCATGGAGGAGTTCGACGCTGAGGAGATCCCCGCCGAGCCCGAACGCCGCCGGCGCCGGGGAGCCGGCGGTCACGAGCAACGAGAAAGGCCCTTGATGCCCAAGCAGCCCCGCATGCCGAACGTCCAGCAGATGATGCAGCAGGTCCAGAAGATGCAGCAGGACATGGCCGCCGTGCAGGAGGAGCTGAAGAGCGAAACCGTGCAGGCCTCGGCCGGCGGCGGCATGGTCACCGTCACGATCAGCGGCGACCTGCAGGTCCGCGAGGTCCGGATCGACCCCGCTGCCGTCGACCCCGAGGATGTCGAGATGCTCGGCGACATGGTGCTCGCGGCCGTCAACGAGGCGCTGCGCGCGGCGCAGGAGCTGGTCGAGCGCCAGCATGGGCGGAGCGACCGCCGGCCTCGACCTCGGCGGGCTGGGCGGCCTGGGCATGCCGGGGCTGTGAGCACCTACCAGGCGCCGCCGGTCCAGCGGCTGGTCACCGAGCTGTCGAAGCTTCCGGGGGTCGGGGACCGCACCGCCCAGCGACTCGCCTTCCACCTCCTGCGCGCCTCGCCCGAGGACGCCGCCGCGCTCGCCGCGGCGATCGTCGAGGTCAAGGAGAAGATCGGCCTGTGCGAGGTGTGCTTCAACCTCACCGACGAGCCGCGCTGCCGCATCTGCGAGGACCCGCGCCGCGACAAACGGCTGATCTGCGTCGTCGAGGAGCCCAGCGACGTGATCCCGATGGAGCGCACGCACGAGTACCACGGCGTCTACCACGTGCTCGGCGGCGCGCTCTCGCCGATCGACGGCGTCGACCCCGAGGACCTGAAGATCGCCGAGCTGCTGGCGCGCGTTCAGGGCGCCGACGGCGTCGAGGAGGTCGTGCTCGCGACCAACCCGACGACCACCGGCGAGGCGACCGCGCTGTTCATCGCCGAGGAGCTGAGGCGCCTCGCGCCGGCGGTGAGGGTCACGCGCCTGGCGAGCGGCTTGCCGGTCGGGTCAGACCTCGAGTACGCCGACGAGGTCACGCTCGGCAAGGCGCTCGCCGGCCGGCGGGCGCTCTAGCTCTGCACCCCGCGCCGCAGGCGGGGGGGCCAGAGCGATCCTCTAGCTCTGCACCCCGCGCCGCAGGCGGGGGGGCCAGAGCGATCCTCCAGCTCTGCACCCCGCGCCGCAGGCGGGGGGGCGAGAGCGAACCTCTACCGGGATCTCCACATTGGCACCCGCGCTGCGCCAATATCCTTCCTCGCCATGCCCGGGTTGATCTGCATGAAGTTCGGCGGCACCTCGCTCGCCGACGCCGAGCGCATCAAGCGCGCCGCCCAGCGCATCGTCGAGAAGCGCGTTCAGGGCCACTCCGTCGTGGCCGTGCTCTCGGCGCGCGGCAAGACGACCGACGAGCTGATCGCGATGGCCGAGGAGGTCTCGCCGAGCCCGGCGCCGCGCGAGATGGACATGCTGCTGTCCTCGGGCGAGCGGATCTCGTGCGCGCTGTGTGCGATGGCGATCAACGACCTCGGCCACCGCGCGATCTCGCTGACCGGCTCGCAGGCGGGGATCGTGACCGACGAGTCGCACACCAAGGCGCTGATCCTCGACGTGCGTGCCGACCGCATCCGCGCCGCGCTCGAGGAGGACCAGATCGTGCTGGTCGCCGGCTTCCAGGGCGTCTCGCAGAACGCTCGCAACGTGACCACCCTCGGCCGCGGCGGCTCGGACACGAGCGCGGTCGCCGTCGCCGCCGCGCTCGGGGCCGAAGTGTGCGAGATCTACACCGACGTGGCCGGCGTCTACTCGGCCGACCCGCGGATCGTCCCCGACGCGCGCAAGCTCGACGTCGTCTCCTTCGAGGAGATGCTCGAGATGGCCGCCTCGGGCGCGGGCGTGCTGCAGCTGCGCTCGGTCGAGTACGCCCGCAACCACGGCGTGCGCATCCACTGCCGCTCGTCGTTCAGCTCGGAGCCGGGTACCTTTGTCGTCGCAGAAGGAGAAACCGTGGAGCAACCCCTCATCACCGCCGTCACCCACACGATCCAGGAGGCCCGGATCACGCTCACCGGCGTCCCGGACCACCCAGGCGCCGCGGCGCGCATCTTCGAGGCGCTCGCGGGCGCGAACGTCAACGTCGACATGATCGTGCAGAACGAGCCGGTCTCGGCCGGCGGCCAGGCCGAGATCTCCTTCACCGTGCCGCGCGAGGACCTGCGCAGCGCGCGCGCCGCGCTCGAACCCCTCGGCGGCGAGGCATTCGCGCAGATGACCACGCACGAGGAGATGGGCAAGGTCTCGATCGTCGGCGCCGGGATGCGCTCGCACCCGGGGGTGGCCGCCAAGGTGTTCGGCGTGCTCGCCGGCCAGGGGGTCAACATCGACATGATCTCGACCTCGCCGATCAAGATCTCCTGCGTGATCGAGCGCGACCGCGTCGAGTCCGCCGTCAAGGCGCTGCACTCGGCCTTCGAGCTCTCCGGCGAGGGCACGGTCGCGGTCGAGGAGCCGTTCCGCGCGGGCTAGGCGCGCGACCGCGCGGCCGGCGCGGACGCACTTGTGACAGAATCGCTGTGCGTCGCCCGCGGATGTCCTGCGGGCCGATTCAAGGACGAACTGCAATGCGCACCGTCAAAAGGCCTCGGCGCTACGTCGCGCGACACTGGCTCCTGATCAGCCGGCCGCTGTTCCGCTACAGCGAATCGCGCGACGCGTACATCCTGCGCATGGTCGGTGGGCGGCGTGGACCCGTGCTGCGCCTCGACCGGCGCCACCACCAGTCCTTCGACGGCGTCGACCGCCGCGGCACCGCCAAGGTCGCTTAGCCGCCCTCCCGCCTCATCCCGCGTCGTCGAGCGAGCGCTGCAGCGCCTCGAGCACCCGCACGACGCGCAGGCCGCTCTCGCCGTCCGAGCGCGGCGTCGCGCCGGTGCGCACGCACTCGATGAAGTGCTCGCACTCGAGCCGCAGCGGCTCGCGGTTCGGGATCTGCGGCGAGAACACGTCCCCCGAGCGCGCGATGTACTCGCCCCACGAGCTCGTGTCCTCGTCGAAGCCCTTGTCGTAGACGGTCAGCTTGCCCTCGATCAGCATGTCGTCGAAGGTCGCCATGCGGCGCGAGCCGACGACCGTGATGCGCCGCTCCTTGTGCGGGTCGAGCCAGGAGAGGTGGAGGTGAGCGACGACGCCGGAGGGAAAGCGCAGGAAGCAGAACACGACGTCCTGCACCGGCCTGCGCACATAGGAGGCGCCCTGCGCCACGCACTCGACCGGCTCCTCGCCGATCAGCGCCAGCGCGACCGAGACGTCGTGCGCGCCGAGGCTCCAGAGCGCGTTCTCGTCGGCGCGCAGCTGGCCGAGGTTCAGGCGGTTGCCGTAGATGTAGTAGAGGCCGCCCAGCTCCTCGGCGTTGATCAGCTCGCGCAGCCGCGTGACTGCCGGGTGGTACTCGAGCAGGTGCCCGACCATCAGGATCCGCTGCGCCTCGCGCGCCGCCTGGACGGCGCGGCGCGCGTCGGACTCGCTGGTCGCGAGCGGCTTCTCGACGAAGCAGTGCTTGCCCGCGCGCGCCACCGCGATCGCCAGCTCCGCGTGCGTCGGCACGGGCGTCGCCAGTGCGACGGCGTCGATCGACGGGTCGGCGAGCACGGTCTCGAGATCCTCGGCGAGCGGCACGCCGTGGAAGCTGCTCGCCGCGCGCTCGCGCGCCTGCGGTGAGGCGTCGCACAGGCACGCCAGCTCGCAGCCCGGGATCGCGGCCATGTTGCGCGCGATGTTGGGGCCCCAGTAGCCGAGGCCGGCGACCGCGACGCGCACGGGCGGCTCGCTCACGCGCCCGCTCCCGTGACGCGCTCGGCGAGCGCGTCGATCGCCGCCACGCACCTCTCGGCCGCGCGGCCGTCGCCGTACAGCGGCGGGCGCTCGTTGGGCGGCTGCTGCGCCAGGGCGCCGAGCGCCGCGGCCGCGTCGAGGTCGACGAGCGTGTTCCAGCCGCTCGCGACGGTCTCGACCCACTCGGTGTTCGCGCGCAGCGTCACGCAGGGCACCCCGGCAAGGTACGCCTCCTTCTGGACGCCGCCCGAGTCGGTCAGCACGGCGCGCGCCCGACACAGCAGGGCGCTGAAGCGGGCATAGGGCAGCGGCTCGGTCAGGCTTAGCTGCTCGTTTCCCTCGAGCCGCCCGTAGAGGCCTGCGCGCTCGAGGCGCTCGAGCGTGCGCGGGTGCAGCGGGAACACGACCGGGCCCGGCAGCGCCTCGATCAGCTCGACCAGCGCCGCAAGGCGCGCGGGGTCATCGACGTTGCCCGCCCGGTGCGCGGTGAGCAGCAGGTAGGAGCCGTCGCTCAGCCCGTACTGCGCGCGCGCCTGCGCGTCGGCCAGCGCGCGCGGGCGCCAGCGCTCGGCGACGTCCACCATCACGTCGCCGACGACCTCGACGCGGCCCGCCACCCCCTCGCGCCGCAGGTTCTCGGCGGCCGTCTGCGAGGAGCACAGCAGGAGCTCTGAGCTGTGGTCGGTCAGCACGCGGTTGAGCTCCTCCGGCATCGCGCGGTCGAACGAGCGCATGCCGGCCTCGACGTGCACGACGGGCACGCGCGCCTGCGCGGCGGCGAGCGCGCCCGCGAGCGTCGAGTTCGTGTCGCCGTAGACGAGCACCGCGTGTGGGGCGAGCCCTTCGAGCAGCGGCTCGAGCGCCGCCAGCATGCGCGCCGTCTGAGAGGTGTTGCCACCGCCCGCGATCCCGAGCTCGCGATCGGGCCGCGGCAGCCCGAGCTCGCTGAAGAAGACGCTCGAGAGCGCGTCGTCGTGGTGCTGCCCGGTGTGCACGAGCAGCTCCTCGTGGCGCTTGCGCAGCAGCCCCGAGACGGCCGCCGCCTTGACGAACTGGGGCCGGTTGCCCACCACCGTGAGGATCCGCACGCGCGAAGCCTAGAGCCCCGCCCCGCGGGCGCCCGGTCCGCCTCGCCCGACGCGGCCGCTGCGCTCGCGCGCACGGGTGCTCCGCCCGCCCGTCCCGCCGCGGCCGCTGCGTGCTCGATACGCTCGCGGCTCTGCACGTCCGCCGCGAGATCCCGAACCTGATCGTGACCGAGCGCGTGCACTCGCTGCCGCTCGATCACGGCGACCCCTCCGGGCCGCGGATCGAGGTGTTCTCGCGCGAGCTGGCCGACCCGGCGGGCGAGGACCGCCCGCTGCTCGTGTACTTCGAGGGGGGCCCCGGGTTCGAAGCTCCGCGCCCGGCCCGCACCGCCGCCACCCCGGCCTGGCTCGATCGCGCGCTGGCCGACTTCCGCGTGCTGATGCTCGACGAGCGCGGCACCGGCCGCTCGACCCCGGTGGGCGTGCGGCTGCCCGGCGACCCGCAGCAGCAGGCCGAGTACCTGTCCCATTTCCGCGCCGACTCGATCGTCGCCGACGCCGAGGCGATCCGCGCCGAGCTCGGCGTCGAGCGCTGGAGCGTGCTCGGCCAGAGCTTCGGCGGCTTCTGCGTGCTGCGCTACCTGTCGAGCGCGCCCGGCGCGCTGCGCGAGGCGCTCTTCACGGGCGGCGTGCCGCCGCTCGCGACCGACGTCGACGACATCTACCGCGCCACGTTCGAGCGCACGCGCGTGCGCAACGAGCGCTTCTACGCGAGATACCCGGATGACCGCGCGCGCGTCGCCTCGCTGCTCGAGCGCGTTGAGCGCGAGCCGCTGCTGCTCCCGGGCGGCGATCAGCTGACGCCGGCACGCGTGCGCTCGTTCGGCCACGGGCTCGGCATGGCCGGCGGTGCCGAGCGGCTGCACTACCTGCTCGAGCTCGACCCGGAATCGCCCGCGTTTCTGCACGACGCCGAGCGCGCCACCACGTTCGCGCGCAATCCGATCTACGCGATCCTCCACGAGGCCTGCTGGGCCGACGGGGTCGCGACGCGCTGGTCGGCGCAGCGTGTTCTCGAGGAGCTGCGCGACTGGCCGCCCGAGTTCCTGACCGGCGAGCACGTGTTCGGCTGGATGTTCGATGCGCCCTCGCTCGCACCGCTGCGCGAGGCGGCCGACCTGATCGCCGAGCGGCCCTGGCCGCGCCTCTACGACGAGGCCGCGCTGGCGGCGAACAGCGTGCCGGCGGCCGCCGCCGTCTACGCCGAGGACGTCTACGTCGAGCGCGCGTTCTCGGAGCGGACCGCCGCCGGGATACCGGGGCTGCGCGTGTGGCTGACGAGCGAGTACGAGCACGACGGCCTGAACCGGGACGCCGAGCGCGTGCTCGGCCGGCTGCTCGACCTCGTGCGCGGGCGCCTGCAGATGATTGATTCGACGGCGGCGGTGCTCCGCCGTGGAATCAATCATCTAAGGCGAGGAACCGCTCGATCAGCGCGAGCGTGCGCTCGGGCTGATCGATGAAGAACAGGTGCCCCGCCCCGGGGATCGTCTCGAGCGTCGCGCCCGGGATCCGCGCGCGCAGCAGCTCGCTGCTTTCGTGGGGATCACGCGGTCATCGTCGCCCCGGCCTCCCGCCAGCTCAGCCCGCCGCGGCCCCCACGACCGACGTCGACCAGTCGATCACCGAGGTGGGCCGCACGACATGGCGGCTCATGCCGAGCTCGCCCGGGTCGAGCCCCAGCGCGAGCCCGACGAGCTGCGGCAGGTGCAGCACGGGCATCTTCAGCTCGCGGCCGACGGTGCGTTCGGCCAGAGGCTGCTGCAGGTCGAGGTTCAGGTGGCACAGCGGGCATGGGGTCACGAGGCAGTCGGCCTCGGCCTCGACCGCGTCGCCGAGGTGGCGGCCGGCCTGCTTGAGCGAGGCCTCCTTGTTCATCGTGATGATCGGGAAGCCGCAGCACTTGCGCATGCCTGCGTAGTCGATCACCGTGCCGCCGAGCGCGTCGATGACCTCGTGCAGGTAGTTGTCGCGGCTGTGCTCGGCGTCGATCCCGAGGCGCTTGCGCGGGCGCACGATGTAGCAGCCGTAGAACGGGCCGACGCGGAGGTTCTCGAGTGGCCGCCTCACCTTCGCGCGCAGCGCGTCGAGCCCGATCTCCTCGACCAGGAGCCACAGGAAGTTCTTGTTCGTCAGGCCGCGCTCGTAGCTCAGCCCCTCCGCGGCGAGCGTCCCGTTGACGTGCTCGCGGTACTCGGAGTTCGCATCCAGACGCTCCTGGCACTCGCTCTGCGCGCCTTGACAGGTCGAGCAGATGTTCATCATCAGCTCCGCGCCCTGCACCTGCTGGGCGAGCGCGAAGGTGCGCGCGTTGAGCGTGTCGGCCAGCTCCTGGTTGTGCTCGGCGATCACGCCCGCGCCGCAGCAGCTCGCGCGGTCGAGCTCGACGAGCTCGATGTCGAGCATCGGCGCGATCTTCGCCATCGAGCCGTGCAGCTCGGGGGTGAAGCCGCGGCTCACACAGCCCGGCCAGTAGGCGACCTTCATCAGCTCTCGCTCCCTTCCGTGTCCTGTGCCTGATCGCCGCCCGCCGCCGCGTCCTCGGGCGGCGCCTCGGCGGCGGTTTGCGGCGGCGCCTGCGCGGTCGTCGCCTGGGGCGAGGATCCCGCCTGCTCGGCGCTGGGCGCCGGCGGCCCCGCGGCGGCCGCGCTGGCCCCCACGGCGGCCTGCTCGCCGGCCGCGTCGGTCTCGTCCTCGCCGACTATGTACAGGTTCAGCTCGTAGCGTTCGGGGCGGCTCTCGACGCGGTCGTAGATCGCCTGCACGCTCTGCAGATCGGACTTCGCGAGGCGGTGCGGTTTCAGTGCCCCCATCGGCGTCACCTTCCTGCGCCACAGCGCCTTGGTGATCGCTGGCAGCGAGCTGATCAGCTCCTTGGCGGCCGCCGGGTGGAATTTCCCGAAGAACGAGTTGCCGCCGTAGGAGCGCGGCAGCAGCTCCGCCTCCCACAGGATCCCGTTGTCCTTGATGAGGCCGGTGAAGGCCGCCTCGTGGCGCTTGCCGTTGTTGTGGTCGACGATGTGCTGGTCGGAGGTCGCAACCCTGCGCAGGCGCATGATCTGGCCCATCGGGTTGACGTCCTTCGGACACGCCTCGACGCACTTGAAGCAGTGCGTGCAGTCGAAGATCCCCTGTGGGTCCTGCGAGAGATCGATGAGCCGCTCGCGCTGCTCGGCGTCGCGGGGGTCGCCGACGAACCGGTAGGCCTTGGCGAGCGCAGCCGGGCCGATGAAGCCGGGGTCGACCTCCATCGCCAGGCAGTCCGACACGCACGCGCCGCACTGGATGCAGGCCATCGTCTGCGTGACGTCGACCATCGACTCTTTCGGGACGATGTACTCGCGCTCAGGCACCGGCTGCTTGGCCAGCAGCCACGGCGTCACGCGCTGGATCTTCTTCCAGTGGACCGCGTCCATGTCGACGATCAGGTCCTTGATCACCGGCATGTTGCCCATCGGTTCGATCTCGATCACGCCGTCGGGCCCGCTCGCGCGCGCCGCGTCCAGGTGCGTGTGGCAGGCGAGCGCCGGTTCGCCGTTGACGCGCACGCCGCAGGAGCCGCAGATCGCCTGGCGGCACGAGCAGCGGATCCCGATCGAGCCGTCGAAGCGGTCGCGCGCCTGCAGCACGCCCTCGAGCACCGAGCGGTGCGGCTCGAGCTCGACCGTGTGCTCGTCCCAGAAGGGGGGCTCGCCCGACTCGGGGTCGTAGCGGCGCAGGCGCAGCGTGAACTTCTCGGGTGGCCTGTCATGCGCTTCAGCCATCGGCGCGTGCCTGCTTTCTGTGGTCGTGGAACGGGCCGGCGCCCGCGGTGCGCGCGGCCATCAGTATTTCCGCTCTTCCGGCTGCCACTGGGTGATCGTCACCGGCGAGTAGGAGATCTCCGGTCCGGCGCCGTCGGCGGCGAGCGAGATGTCGATGTGCTTCATCCACTGCTCGTCGTTGCGCTCGGGGTAATCGGTGCGGAACTGCGCACCGCGCGACTCCTTGCGCTCGATCGCACCCACGACGGTGGTCTCCGCGCAGTCCATCATGAAGCCGAGCTCGAGCGCTCCGAGCACGTCCTGGTTGAAGACCGTGCCGCGGTCGTCGATCCAGGCGCTCGCAGCCTCCTCTTTCAGGCGCCGGACGGTCTCGAGCGCGCTCTGAAGCCCCTGCTCGTCGCGGAACACGGCCGCGTGGTCGTTCATGGTCTCACCGAGCTCGTTCTTGATCTCCGACACGCGCCGGCCCTCGCGCGGGCGCGAGATGATCGCTTCGAGCTCGGCGGTGTCGCGCGCCAGCTGCTCGCCGGCATCGAGCTTCGGCGGGCCGATCGCGGCGGCGCGCGCAGCCGCGTGTTCGCCGGCGCGGCGCCCGAAGATCAGCGTGTCCAGCAGCGAGTTGGCGCCCAGGCGGTTGCCGCCGTGCACTGACACGCACGCCACCTCGCCGGCCGCGTACAGGCCCTCGATCGGGGTGCGCCCGTCGACGTCGGTCTTGACACCGCCCATGATGTAGTGCTGGCCGGGGCGGATCATGATCGGTTCGCGCGTGATGTCCACGCCCGCGAAGTCGCGACCGAGGTTGACGATCTCGCGCAGCGCCTCGAGCGTGCGCTTGCGCGGGACCACCGTCACGTCCAGGAAGATGCCCTGGCCGTCCGGTCCCACCCCGCGGCCCTCGTTGATCTCGATCTGCTCGGCGCGCGAGACGACGTCGCGCGAGGCGAGCTCCATCTTGTTGGGCGCCATCTTCTCCATGAAGCGTTCGCCGCTCGCATTGAGCAGGTGCGCGCCCTCGCCGCGCGCGCCCTCGGTGATCAGGATGCCGCTGCCCAGCAGCGTCGTGGGGTGGTACTGGACCATCTCCATGTCCATCAGCGGTGCGCCGACGCGGTAGGCCATCGCGATCCCGTCGCCGGTCACGATCAGGCCGTTGGTGGTCGGCTTGTACACCTGCCCGGCGCCCCCGCACGCCAGGATCACGTTCTTGGCGATGAACGTCTCCATGCGCCCACTGCGCACATCGCGCGCGATCGCGCCGGCGCAGCGACCGTCGGCGTCGGTGATCAGCGAGGTGGTGAACCACTCCTCGTAGCGCTCGACCGTCTCGTGGTGCTTCATCAGTTGCTCGTAGAGCACGTGCAGCATCGCCTGGCCGGTGATGTCGGCGACATAGGCGGTGCGCTTCATCGACGCGCCGCCGAACGCGCGCAGGTCCATCTCGCCGCGGTCGTTGCGGTGGAAGGTGACGCCGATGTGCTCGAGGTGCATGACCTCGTGCGGCGCCTCCGAGCACATCACTTCGATCGCGTCCTGGTCGCCGAGGAAGTCCGATCCCTTGACGGTGTCGTAGGCGTGGGAGTGCCAGTCGTCGTCGATGCTGATCGCCGCGTTGATCCCGCCCGCAGCCGCCACGGAGTGCGAGCGCACGGGGTGGACCTTGCTCATGATCGCCACGCTCGCGCCCTGCTGGGCGGCGGCCAGCGCGGCTCGCTGGCCCGCGAGACCGGCGCCGATGATCAGGACGTCGTGTGCTGGCATGGCTCCCTTGGGGATCGACGGGGGGGACGTTTGCGGGGCGGACTCTATAACGACCCGCGCCCGCGGCCCGGCGTCAGGTCGCCGGGCGAAGGGCCTGCCGCACCTGGGCGAGCGTGACGACCCCCTGCAGCACGCCGTCGGCGTCGACGGCCACCATCGCGCCCAGTCGCCCGAGCCCTTCGGAGCCGAGCACCGATTCCAGCGGGGCCTCTTCGCCGATCTTGACGGCCAGGTCCGGCTCGAGCGCCTCGGAGACCGCGAGCGCCGGGCGCCCGGCTTCGATCTCCTGCTCGAGCCGCTGGTGGCGCACGACCCCGAGGAAGTGGCGTCCTTCGTCGACGACCACGAACCAGGGCCAGCGGTAGCGCAGGAAGTACTGCTCCTGCGCGTCGAGCAGCGAGGTCTCGGCCGGGATCGCAACCGGCTCGCGGTCCATGATGTCGGCCACGCGGATGTCCTTGATGCGGCGGCCCATGGTCCCCTGCACGACCGCCGCACCGGCCGACTGGTAGATGAAGAACGCCAGCACCAGCGTGAAGATGTCGAAGGTCGTGCCGCCGCGCGAGAGGCTGAGGAGCGCGAGCAGCCCGAGCGCCAGCGCCAAGCCCTGCCCGGCGCGCCCGGTCGCGAGCGTCGCGCGGTTGCGGTCGCCGGTGCGCTTCCAGATCAGCGCGCGCGCGATGCGCCCGCCGTCGAGCGGGAAGGCGGGCAGGATGTTGAACACGAACAGCACCGCGTTCACGAACGCGAGCCAGCCCGCGAGCGCGACCCCCGGAGTGGTCACGAAGCCTTCCTTGGTGAGCGAGTCGGTGAACGGATGGCTGCTCGACAGCGCGACGCCCGCGCCGGCGCACACGATCAGCAGCAGCAGCGTGACCGCGGGGCCGGCGGCGGCGATCTTGAACTCCTCACCGGGCGTCGCAGGCTCGCGGCGCATCTGCGACAGGCCGCCGAAGAACCACAGGTCGATGCCCGCGATCTCGATCCCCAGGCGTCGCGCCATCAGCGCGTGACCGAGCTCGTGCAGGACCAGCGACAGGAAGTACCCGAGCGCGGCGGCGACCGCGATCGCGAACGAGGTCGTCTGCGAGGCGTTCAGCAGCGTCGGGAAGTATTCGGTCCCGAGCCACAGGATCAGCAGGAACAGGACGACGAACCAGCTGTAGCCGACCCCGATCCTGATCCCGAAGATCCGCGCCAGCTGGATGTTCTGGCGTCTGCGCGGGGGCATGGCTAGATGGTAGGCGCCGCGCAGCGGCGCCCGCGGGGGTCAGGCCTCGGGCCGCGAGCGCGCGATGATCGCGTCGAAGTCGGTGCCCGCGGGGAGGGTTCCGTACTCGAGCCCGGCGTCGCCCCCCAGGCGCGAGGCGCAGAAGGCGTCGGCTACCGCCGGCGCGCCGTGGCGCACGAGCAGCGAGCCCTGCAGGCACAGCGCCATGCTCTCGACGACGCGCCGCGCGCGCGTCTCGAGCGTCTCCGGGTCGGCGAACTGCGCCTTCAGCTCGCTCACGCGCTCGTCGAGGCGGCGGTCGGCGCCGGCGGCCAGCTCGACCTCGGACAGGAACACCTCCAGCGAGCGCGGCGAGCGCGTCAGCGCGCGCAGCACGTCGAGGCTCATCACGTTGCCCGAGCCCTCCCAGATCGACGCCAGCGGCGCCTCCCGGTAGAGCCGGGGCATTCCCGACTCCTCGACGTAGCCCGCGCCGCCGAGGCACTCGAGCGACTCGAACGCGTGGTTCGGCGCGCGCTTGCAGCTCCAGTACTTGCCGACCGCCGTCGCGAGGCGCTTGAAGAGCTGGGCGTCGCTGTCGTCGTGGCCGGCGTCGGCGTCCTCGCGGGCTTCGTCGTAGGCGCGCGCGAGGCGCATCGCCAGCGCCGTCGTCGCCTCGGACTCGACGCACAGATCGGCGAGCACGTTGCGCATCAGCGGCTGGTCGATCAGCAGCTTGCCGAAGGCGCTGCGGTGCGAGGTGTGGTGGATCGCGTTCACGACCCCGGTGCGCATCCCGGCGGCCGAGCCGATCACGCAGTCCAGGCGCGTGTGCCCGACCATCTCGATGATCGTCGGCACGCCGCGGCCGGGCTCGCCGACCATGCGCGCCCAGGCACCGTGGAACTCGACCTCCGAGGAGGCGTTCGAGTGGTTGCCGAGCTTGTCCTTCAGGCGCTGGATGTGGAACGCGTTGCGCGCGCCGTCAGGCAGGACCCGCGGCATCAAGAAGCAGGACAGGCCGTCGTCGGTCTGCGCGAGGACCAGGAACACGTCGGACATCGGCGCCGAGCAGAACCACTTGTGGCCGACGATCTCGTACTCGGCGCCGGCCCCGCCTCCGTTCAGCGGCCGCGCGAGGGTCGTGTTGGCGCGCACGTCCGAGCCGCCCTGCTTCTCGGTCATCGCCATGCCGGAGATCGCGCAGCCCTTGTCGGCGGGCGGGATCAGGCGCGGGTCGTAGTGGGTGGCGGTGATCAGCGGCTCCCACTCGGCCGCCAGCTCGGGCTGGGCCCGCAGCGCGGGCACCACGGCGAAGGTCATCGTGATCGGGCAGGCATAGCCCGCCTCGGCCTGCATCGCCGTCATGTAGAGGGCGGCACGGGCGGTGTGCGGGAACGGCTCGGTGCTGGTCCACGGGAGCGAGTGCAGCTCGTGCTCGACGCCCATCGCCATCAACTTGTGCCAAGCGGGGTGGAACTCGACCTCGTCGATGCGGTGCCCGTAGCGGTCGAAGGTGCGGAGCACCGGCTTGTTCTCGTTCGCCAGCCGGCCCCACTCGAGCTGCGGCTCGCCGCCGACGAAGCGCCCGAGCGCCGAGGCGCGCTCGCTCACCCAGCCGGCGCCCTCGCGCTCCACCGCCTCGACGAGAGGGCGGTTGCTCGAGAACACATCGACGCCCTCGAGCGGCGGGACCTGGTTGAAGACCTCGTGGGTCCGCCAGGGGGCGCCCTCCCCTGTGCGGTGTGACACGGTGGCCATGAGTGCAGTTTCGCACATGGTCCCCGCGCGCGGCGGGCGCGGATCTGCTCGCGCCATCTGGCGTGAGCTTCGCCTGATCGCCGCGCTGACGGCGGTGCTCGCCGCCGGGGTCGCGGCGTCAGGGCCCGCGCAGGCGGCAGAGGAGCCTGATGCCCTCGCCAGCGGCGCGGATCGTGCTCGTCAGCGAAGGCGGGCGCGAAGGCCCGGCATCCGTGGCGAGCACGTCGTGAGCGCCCCGCTCGCGGGCGGCCCGGCGCGCTGCTCGTCGCATGCGGCGCAGGCGAGCGGGAACCGCCGGCAGCGGCGCCGGTCGCCCAGGAGCCCCCGCCGCTCAGCGCCCGGGGCGCGGCGGCGCCGGCGGGCGCACCGGGCGCAACCGGCCGGCCAGCAGCCGCTCGCGCTCCTGCTGCATGATCCACAGGCGGATCCTGCGCTCGATCTTCCTCTCGACCTCACTCGGCATCGTGGTGCAATGTTCGCCCTCGATGCGCGCCTTCGCTTTGGACGCGCGTCCCAAATTCGGCGCGCGCGGCGGGACACGTTCACAGGCGCGCGGCGCCCGGTGAGCGCAGCGCGCTGTCGATAGCATCGACCGCCCCGAGCCGCCGGCGCTGCCCAGATGCGGGCGCCCCTCCGAACAGCCACCACCCGAGGACTGACACACATGCCGAAGATCAAGGTGCACAACCCGGTCGTCGAGCTCGACGGCGACGAGATGACGAGGATCATCTGGGAGTTCATCAAGCAGCAGCTGATCCTGCCCTACCTCGACGTCGATCTGCGGTACTTCGACCTCGGCATCGAGCATCGCGACGCGACCGACGACCAGGTCACGGTGCAGGCCGCCGAAGCGATCAGGCAATACGGGGTCGGCGTCAAGTGCGCGACGATCACTCCCGACGAGGCGCGCGTCGAGGAGTTCGGGCTGAAGCGCATGTACCGCTCGCCGAACGGCACGATCCGCAACATCCTCGGCGGCGTCATCTTCCGCGAGCCGATCGTGATCTCGAACATCCCGCGGCTGGTCCCCGGATGGACCAAGCCGATCGTCATCGGCCGCCACGCGTTCGGCGACCAGTACCGCGCAACCGACCTGCGCGTCCCCGGCGAGGGCCGGCTGACGCTGACGTTCACCCCGTCCTCGGGCGAGGATCCGATCGAGCTCGAGGTGTACGACTTCCCGGGCGGCGGGCGTGGCGCTGGCGATGTACAACCTCGACGATTCGATCCGGGACTTCGCGCGCGCGTCGCTGCGCTACGGCCTCGACCGCGGATACCCGGTCTACATGTCGACCAAGAACACGATCCTGAAAACGTACGACGGCCGCTTCAAGGACATCTTCGCGGAGGTCTACGAGCAGGAGTTCCGTGCCGACTTCGAGGCCGCCGAGATCAGCTACGAACACCGCCTGATCGACGACATGGTCGCCGCCGCGCTGAAGTGGGAAGGCGGCTATGTGTGGGCGTGCAAGAACTACGACGGCGATGTGCAGTCCGACACGGTCGCGCAGGGTTACGGCTCGCTCGGCCTGATGACGAGCGTGCTGATGACCGCCGACGGCAAGACCGTCGAGGCCGAGGCCGCGCACGGCACCGTGACCCGCCACTACCGCCAGCACCAGCAGGGCAAGCCGACCTCGACCAACCCGATCGCGTCGATCTTCGCGTGGACCCGCGGGCTGGCCGCGCGCGGGCGGATGGACGGCACGCCCGAGGTGTGCGAGTTCGCCGAGACGCTCGAGCGTGTGTGCGTCGAGACGGTCGAAGCTGGGAAGATGACCAAGGACCTGGCGCTGCTGGTCGGACCCGACCAGCCGTGGCAGACGACCCAGGAGTTCCTGGCGTCTATCGACGAGAACCTGCGCAGTGCGGCCGCCTGAGGGAGGCGGCCCCGAAACCGACAACGCCCCACCCCCAGGAGATGAGCCTGTGAGCAACCCCGTACGTGTGACCGTGACCGGCGCTGCCGGCCAGATCGGCTACAGCATCGTGTTCCGCATCGCCAGCGGGCAGCTGCTCGGCCCCGACCAGCCCGTGGACCTGCGCCTGCTCGAGATCCCGCAGGCGATGGGCGCGCTCGAGGGCGTCGCGATGGAGCTCGTCGACTGCGCGTTCCCGCTGCTCGGCGCGCTCGACCTGCACGACACCCCCGAGGAAGCGTTCGACGGCGTCAACGTCGCACTGCTGGTCGGCTCGCGGCCGCGCACCAAGGGCATGGAGCGCGCCGAGCTGCTGGCCGAGAACGGGAAGATCTTCACGGGCCAGGGCAAGGCGCTGAACGCGCGTGCGGCCTCGGACGTGAAGGTGCTCGTGGTCGGCAACCCGGCCAACACGAACTGCCTGATCGCGATGAACAACGCGCCCGACATCCCGCCGCGAGCGCTTCACCTCGATGATGCGCCTCGATCACAACCGCGCGATCGCCCAGCTCGCCAACAAGCTCGACGTGCCGGTCACCGAGGTCGCGCAGATGGGCGTGTGGGGCAACCACTCGCCGACCATGTACCCCGACCTGTTCCACGCCAGGGTCGGCGGCGAGCGTGGCTGCCGCGCGCGTCGACGACCAGGAATGGATCGAGAACGAGTTCCTGCCGAACGTCGGCAAACGCGGCGCCGCGATCATCGAGGCGCGCGGCGCCTCCTCCGCCGCCTCCGCCGCGAGCGCCGCGATCGACCACATCAGCGACTGGGTGACAGGCACCGGCGGCGGGTGGGTCTCGATGGGCGTTCCCTCCGACGGCTCCTACGGGATACCCGAGGGCCTGATCTGCGGCTTCCCGTGCACGTGCGACGGGGGCGCGTACGAGATCGTCCAGGGACTCGAGCTCGACGAGTTCTCGCGCACGAAGATCGACGCGTCCGTCGCCGAGCTCGTCTGGCGAGCGCGACACGGTCGCCGAGCAGGGGATGATCTGAGACCGGGCGCGAGCGCGGACGGTCGCTGAAACTCAAAAGGGCGCGGCTCGATGCCGCGCCCTTTTGGCTCAACTTCGCGGTGTGCCCGGCGGCTACCCTTTCGGGTACCAGCCGCGCCCCTGCTTCTGCACCTTTTTTTCCTGCTCGAGGCCGGGGAGCACGCGGTACAGGTAGTTCTGCTTGATCCCCATCTTCGCCGCCAGCTCGGGGATCGTGATACCGGGCTGGCCCTGCACGAAGTTGAGCGCCTCGGCGGCGCGGGTGCCGCTGCCTTTGCGCCGGCCGGCGCGCCGTTTGGCCGGCGGCGTGCCGCTTTGCGTGCCGGTTTGGCGGCGGCTTTCGCGCTTTCGAGGCATTGGCGCGGCGGCCGGGGCCGCGTGGCGTCCGGGTCCGCGGCGGCGGGAGCGCGGCGCGCGCGCCGGGTCGAGCCGCCGACGCCCGCAAGCGCGGCGGCTGCTGCCTCGAGCCGGTTGTACTCGTCAACGAGCGGCTTCAGCTCTTTCAGACGCGTCGGTGATCTCGTGGCGCTTCTCATCAAGGAAGTCAGTCACGGTTCAGTTCCTCTTCACTGGTTGTCGATGTCGATGCGGTCACATCGCTTACGAGCGTCACCCTACACTAGTTCCTTCTTGCGAGGAGCCCTCTGACCATGTGTCGCTGCAGGCGCTCGAGTGAGCGGTTCGCCTCTCGCTCGGGCATCCGCCGACCAGCGCGCGGCTGACCATCGCGCCCACCGGGCCGAGCGGGGCGCGGAACTCGTTGCGGTAGTCAAAGCGAGTGCCACCGTCCTGCGGTGTGAGCAGGTATTCGGTGTGTGCGCGCGAGCGCGCCGGGCCGCGGCCCTCCCAGACCGCGCAGCTCGGCACGTGCGGCACTCGACGAGCTTCCAGTGAACCTCGAGCGTCACGCCGCGCAGGTGCATCTGCTGGTCCATCCGGTAGCCAACCCGCGGCGGACCGTCGTCGGCGTACACGAGGCGGCGGTGAATCGTCACCCAGTCGCCCAGGCGTGCGGGGTCCATGACCGGTCTCCCAGACGCGCTCGGGCGGACGCGTCGATGGACGATCGAGGCGGTGACGATGGCTCATCAGCTGCCGCCAGCGGCTCGGCCTGCTCCCATTCTGCCAAGCGCATGCTCGACGGCCGCGTCGAAGCGTGTGCAGGCGCGACGCCGAGGCGCTCGGCGGCGTGGTCCTCGCGCGGGCAGCAGATCGCCCTGCAGCCCTTCCATCAGCGGCAGCACCAGCTCGGGTCCTCGCCGGCGATCGCCGCGGCCACACGCGCCGTGAACGGAGTGAGGGTGACGCCGCAGGCGCGAGCGTGGGGCGGTCGACGAGCATCAGCTCGGCGATGCGGGCGATCATCTCGCCGTAGGTGAGCACGTCGGGGCCGCCGACCTCGAGCGCTGCGCCCGAGAGCCGCGCTGCGTGGCGCACGCCGCGAGCATCGCGATCACGTCGCGCTCGTCGATCGGCTGCGTGCGGAAGCGCTGCCAGGCGGGCAGCGCGAGCACGGGCATCCGCTCGACCAGGCGCACCAGCAGGCGGAACGAGCGCGAGCGCGCGCCGATCACGATCGACGCGCGCAGCGCGATCGAGTCGGGGACCGCGCTCAGCAGGATGCGCTCGACCGCCTCGCGGCTCGCGAGGTGACGCGAGCGCCGCACGCGCTCCCCGAGGGCCGGCGCGGTGGTGCGCGTCCCAGCGCGGCAGGAGGCCGCCGAGGTAGACGATCCGCCGCACGCCGCGCGCCGCGCCGCCGCCGCCGCGAAGTTGTCCGCCGCGTCACGCTCGCGCTCGGCGAAGCGACGCGAGCTGCGTGCGCGCTCCATCGAGTGGATCAGGTAGTAGGCGACCTCGACGCCCTCGAGCGCCTCGGCGAGGCCGTCGCCGGTGAGCGCGTCGCCGCCGAGCACCGCCGTCGGAGCGCCCGGCCTCGGCCAGGCGCGCGCGCAGCAGATCGGGGCGTGGTCGCGCCAGCGCGCGCACCTCGTGGCCGTCGTCCAGCAGGCGGGGCACGCAGCTGCGAGCCGACGAAGCCGCTCGCGCCCGTGAGGAGGATCCGCATCGCGCCAGATGGTGACGCCGCGCGGGCCGCGGGCGGCCAGTTCTGCCGGAAACTGCGTGTTCCTCCGGGCGATTGTCACAGGAAAGTGACTGTCCGCCAGGTATTTCCGGGTAGCAACCCGTTTTCTCTGCGATTTGCGAGATGGGCTGTCGCGCGCCTTAGCGGCGCCCGGTGCTTTGATCGCTGCCGTTCGGTGTTCAGCAGCGGCGGGAGGCGGTGAAGGTGGCGGCGAAGCAGGGTATCCGAGGGTCCAAGCGGGCGGGCATGGAAGGTCAGCTGCGAGGACTGCTACTTCCGCGTCAACCTGCTCTGCGCGCTCGAGCTCTCCGAGCCGTGCGCGACCTTCCGTCCGAACGAGGCGCAGCTTCGCCCGCCCCAGCAGCTGCGCTTCGTGTTCCGCCAGGAGCGGCGCACGCGAGCCGCTTGGGCGTTCCCCTCGGCGCAGGAGCAGGCGGCGCTGCACGCGTAGCGCGCGAGCGGTCCCGCGGAGGGTGTCGCGAGCGCGCCGCGCACGCCGGCAACATCCGAACCGGCGACCGCGGGTATATTTGACCGAGACCTGCAAGCTTTCGGCAAGGCGGTGGCAGAGATGGCATCCAGAGACAGATTTGGCAGGGCATCGGAAGCGGCGAGGGCCGCGCAGAGCAACCGGTACGTACAGCGGCTGATCGAAGACGAGGATCTGCGTTCGAGCCTGCTGACCGCGTACGGCTCGGTCCGGACCGCCTACGGGCGCATGACCAACGGCAAGCCGGCGGGCAAGGCGCTGCTCGAGGACCGCAAGCTCCAGGCGGAGCTGAAGCGAGCTGCGGACTCGCTGCGGGACGCGGCCACCTCGCTGCGTGAGGAGCCGCGCCCGGCAAAGCGCCGCCGCCGCGGTGCGAAACGTTCGCTGCTGCTGATCACGTTCGGCGCGGTGCTCGCGATCGCCCTCAGCGAAGGGCTGCGCTCGAAGGTGCTCGACATGCTGTTCGGCGCCGAGGAGGAGTTCGACTACACCTCGACGACCGCCCCGGCGACGCCCGAGCCGGCGGGCGTGGCGGGAATCCTGAGCGGACGGGGGACGAGCCGCGCCGTGCGATCCGCCGAAGCGACGGACGCGGCCGCGCGCGACCAGGTGGGCGAGGACGGCGTCGAGTCGGCCTCGGCTCCGCGGCCGCTCTCGGGTGAGAAGGCGCAGCGCATCATCGAGGCGATGCGCCGCAGCGTCGCCAAGCGCGGGACGGCTGGATCGACCTTCGATCACGTCTCGCGCGAGGCCGGCGTCTCGCGCGGGCTGCTGCACTACTACTTCGGCACCAAGGAGCAGTTGCTGGTAGAGGCCGTCCGCCGTGACGGCGAGGTGCGGATCGAGCGGCTCGAACAGCAGCTCGCGACGGCCAAGACGGCGGACGACTTCATCGACCTGATGGCGCAGAACCTGCAGGAGACGATCGCCGAAGATCCGGACTTCCTGACGCTCGTGTTCGAGCTGTTCACACTCTCGCGGCGCAACGACGACATCGCATCCGAGTACGCCGCGCTGATCCGCCGCACGCGCGAACAGGTGGGGGCGATGCTCGCCGCCGCACAGGAGGAAGGCGTGCTGCACCTGCACGCCGATCCCGAGGCCATCGCCGAGATCCTCTTCTCGCTCGCGGACGGCTTCGCGCTGCGGATGCTGACCGAGCCCGGGCGCGACTTCACCTCGACGCTCCAAGCCGGGATCACCTCCGTACGGGCGCTGCTGACCGACTGACACACCTATAATCGCCGCCCGATGCCGATCTACGAGTACCGGCGCCCGGACGGCTCCACGTTCGAGATCCAGCAGTCGTTCAGCGACGCCCCGCTCGAGGCCGACCCGGAGACGGGGGTACCTGTCGAGCGGGTGCTCCACGCGCCCGCGGTCCACTTCAAGGGCAAAGGCTTCTACAACACCGACTACGGCACGCGCCACCGCCAGCGCGAGACCGCCGCGGCGGCGGAGAAGAAGTCGGCGGATCGAAGAAGTCGGGCGACTCCTCCTCCTCCTCCTCCTCCTCCGTCCTCCTCCTCCGAGAAGAAGAGCGGCGGAGACTCAAAGCCAAAAGACAGCAAAGCCGCCAGCGGCCGAGCAGCTGAGGGCGGCGTGCACTCAGCCGTTCATGAAGCGCGCCACCGCGGCGTGCTTTTCACCTTCTGAGACGGACAGCCCTTCACCGCCTTCGGGCAGGCGCACGATCCCCGAGGGTTTCAGCACGTGCGTCGGAGGCGTGCCCGAGATCGCCATGCCGCCGAACAGCGCGAGCAGCGTCGGGCCGCTCATGTCGGAGATGATCGCCGGTGGCGCGTTCCAGGCGATCCACGGCAGGCGGAAGAAGCTCGACACCGACAGCAGGCGGCCCTTGATGCCGTTGATCAGCGCCTGCTGGTGTTCCTCGCGCTGCAGGTCGGTCTCGTTCGGCGCGCACAGGTTCTCGCGCGTGCGGGCGATCGCGAGCGCCTGGCGGCCTTCGATGTGGTGGGTGCCGGCGGGCAGGCGCAGCGTGTATCCGCCGTTGGAGAAGCCACCGTCGAGTCGCGAGACGATGCAGCCGCCGGTGTAGTCGATGCCGCCCATCGCGTCGATCAGCGCCGGGAAGTTTTCGAAGTTGACTTCGACCACGTGGTTGATCGGGATGCCGAGCCACTGCCTGATCACGCGCACCGACTCGGCCGGGCCGCCGTAGGCGTGCGCCGCGTTGATCTTCTGCAGCCCGTGGCCGGGGATCTCGACGACCGTGTCGCGCGGGATCGACAGGCGCGCGGAGTGCCCGCCGCCCGTACGGAGCAGCATGATCGTGTCCGAGCGCCCGGGGCCGCTCTTTTCGGCGCCCGGTTCCTTGCTGTTCTTCTGGCGCGTGTCGGAGCCGAGCACGAGGATGTTGTTGGCTGAGGTCAGCGGGTTGCCGGCCGGGTCGAGCGCGCCGGCCACGTCGCTTGGCAGGGGCGTGCGCTCGAAGTGCGAGGAGATCAGAAACAGGACCGCAGAGAGGGCGAGCCAGGCGGCGAGGAACGCGACCACCACGAGCGCGATCCGCTTCCAGCTCAGCCACCGCCGCCAGCCCTGCCCGGACGGTCCGCCGGACGCGTCGCGCGGGCGCCTGCGGCCGCCCCCGGGGGGCAGCGCGCCGAGCTCGCCGTCGCCGTCTTTGAACAGGCGCGGCCGAGCGCGGTAGCGCGTGTACGGAACCGGCCCGCCCGGCTCCTCGCGATCGGTGCCCATCGGCATGACCCTATATTTGCCGCATGAGCGCTGCGGGGGCGCCGGTCGGGCGCCTGGTCGTCTGTCCCACGCCCATAGGAAACCTGGACGACGTGACGCTGCGGGTGCTCCGGGAGCTCGAGGCCGCGGACGTGATCGCCTGCGAGGACACGCGCCGCACGCGCGTGCTGCTCGACCGTCACGGCATCGCCGGGCGGCTCGTGAGCCTGCACGAGCACAACGAAGGCGCGCGCGCCGCCCAGCTGGCCGGGCGGATCGCCGCCGGCGAGCTCGTCGCGCTCGTCTCCGACGCCGGCACGCCGCTCGTCTCGGACCCCGGCTATGAGCTGGTGGGACGCGTGATCGCAGACGGGCTCGAGTCGAGGTCCTGCCCGGCGCGAGCGCGGTGCTCACGGCGCTCGTCGCATCCGGGCTGCCCGCCGAGCGCTTCGGCTTCGCAGGCTTTCTGCCGCGCCGCCGCGGCGAGCTGCTCGAGCTGCTGGCGCACGCGCGCGAGACACTGGTCGCGTTCGAGTCGCCGCGGCGGCTCGGCGCGACGCTCGCGCTGCTGGCCGAGCTCGACCCCGCACGCCCCGTCGTCGTCTGCCGCGAGCTGACCAAGCTGCACGAGGAGGTGGTGCGCGGCAGCGCCGCCGAGCTCGGCGAGCGCTGGCGCGAGGCCCCCCCGCGCGGTGAGATCGTGCTCGTGCTCGGGGCCGCCGCGCGCTCTGCCGAGCCCGAGCGCGAGCCCGCGATCGCGGCACTGCGCGAGCTGGTCGACTCCGGCGCGCGCCCGCGCGCGGCCGCCGGCGTCCTCGCGCGGCTGACCGGGATCGCAGCGAACGAGCTGTACCGGGAGCTGACCCGCACGGCCGAGTAGCCTGGTGCCGCGCGCGATGTCCTTCTACGTCACAACGCCGATCTACTACGTCAACGCGGCCCCGCATCTCGGGCACGCGTACACGACGATCGCCGCCGACGTGATGGCGCGCCACCACCGCCAGCGCGAGGAGGAGGTGTTCTTCCTGACAGGCACCGACGAGCACGGCGAGCCGGTCGCGGACGCCGCCCACGCGCTCGGGATCGAGCCGCAGGAGCTCGCCGACCGCAACGCCGAGCGCTTCCGCGCGCTGGCGCCGAGGCTCGGCGCGAGCAACGACTTCTTCATCCGGACGACCGATCCCGAGCACGAAGCGCGCGTGCAGGAGGTGCTCTCGCGCGTGCGCGACGCCGGCTACGTGTTCGAGGGCACCTACGAGGGCTGGTACTGCCCGCGCTGCGCCGACTTCAAGGCCGACAACGAGATCGACGAGGGCAACCGCTGCCCGATCCACCACATCGAGCTCACGCGCGAGCAGGAGGACAACTACTTCTTCGCGCTGTCGAAGTTCCAGGAACGCCTCGAGCGGCTGTACGCCGAGCGCCCGGACTTCGTGGCGCCGCGGACCCGCTACAACGAGGCGCTGTCGTTCATCCGCTCGGGCCTGCGCGACGTGCCGCTGACGCGCCACAAGCTGACCTGGGGCGTGCAGGTGCCGTGGGACCCGGAGCACGTCTTCTACGTGTGGTTCGACGCGCTGCTCAACTACTACACGGCGCTGTCCTACGCGCGCGAGGGAGAAGACCTCACGCCGCGCCTGTGGCCCGCGAGCTATCACCTGATCGGCAAGGACATCCTGCGCTTCCACACCATCTACTGGCCTGCGCTGCTGATGGCCGCCGACCTTCCGCTGCCCGAGCGCGTGTTCGTGCACGGGTACCTGCTGATGGAAGGCGAGAAGATGAGCAAGTCGCTCGGCAACGTGCTCGACCCGTTCGAGGTGATCGAGCGCTTCGGCGCCGACGCACTGCGCTTCTACCTGCTGCGCGACGTGCCCTTCGGCCAGGACGGCTCGGTCTCGACCGCGGCCTTCGAGCTGCGGTATGAGACCGAGCTCGCCAACGAGCTCGGCAACCTCGCGAGCCGCACGACCTCGATGGTGCTCCGCTACCGTGACGGCGCCGTCGCGGCGCTCGAGCCGGACCCGGCCGTGGCGGGCGACTTCGAGGGCCTTGCGGCGCGCGTCGCCAGGCACGTCGACCGCGCCGAGCTGACGCTCGCGCTCGAGGAGATCTGGCAGCGCGTCAGGCGGCTGAACCGCTACGTGGAGGAGCGCGCGCCGTGGCGGCTCGCCAAGGACGAGGAGGCGGCGCGCCCGGGGGGCGAGCTCGATCGCGTGCTGCGCGACGCTCACCGAGGGCCTTCGCTGTGTGACGGTGCTGCTGTGGCCCTACCTGCCGGTGAGCGCCGAGCGCCTGCTGGCGGCGCTCGGCGCACCCGCCCTCGAGCTCTCGGGGGCGGAGCTCGGCGCCGGCCGGCTCGAGCGCGTTCGGCGCTCGAGCCGCTGTTCCCGAAGGACCTCCCCGATGCCTGAGCCCGCGCTCCGGTGGCGCCGCCCGGCCGCGCCCGGCGCCGCCGACCGCGGGCGCGCCGCGTGATCGACTCCCACACACACCTCGACCTGTGCGAGCCCCCCGACGCCGAGCTCGTCGCGGCCGCCGAGGCCGCGGGCGTGCGGCGCATCCTCACGGTCGGGATCGACGGCGCCTCCTGCCGTGCGGCGCTGGCCGCGGCCGAGGACTTCCCGCAGGTGTACGCCGCCGTCGGCCGGCACCCGAACTCCTCGCGCGGTTTCGACGACGCCGACCTGGCCGAGCTCTGCGCACTGGCGGCGCACGAGCGCTGCGTGGCGATCGGCGAGACCGGGCTCGACTTCTATCGCGAGACCGCGCCGCCCCCCGAGGATCAGCAGCGCGCGTTCGCTGCCCAGATCGAGCTCGCGCGCCAGACCGGCAAGCCGCTCGTGATCCACTCGCGCGCGGCCGATCAGCAGACGCTCGACCAGCTCGGCGCCGAAGCGGCGGGGGTGAGCGTCGTGATGCACTGCTTCTCGATGCCCGCGCACCTGGAGGAGTGCCTCGCGCGCGGCTACGCGATCTCGTTCGCCGGCAACGTCACCTACCCGTCGGCCGGCGATCTGCAGCAGGCCGCCCGCGCGGTCCCGCAGGAGAGCCTCTTGGTCGAGACCGACGCGCCCTTCCTGACGCCGCAGGCGGTGCGCCGCGAGCGCAACCAGCCCGCCTACGTGGCGCACACGCTCGCGTTCGTGGCCGCGCTGCGGGGCGTCTCCGAGGAGGAGCTCGGAGCCGCGGTCGAGGACAACGCCGCGCGCGTGTTCGGGTGGTCGCATCCGGCCGTGGAGGGCTCGCCGCCGGCGGGCGGACGGGTGAGCGCGGTGGGGGAGGCGCCCACCCAGGCCAGCCTGCGGCGCATGCGCCGCTTCGGCGTGAGGCCCGACCGCGAGCTCGGGCAGAACTTCCTGATCGACTCCAACATCCTCGGCGTGATCGAGCGCGCGGCGATGCTGTCCGGCGATGACGTGGTGCTCGAGATCGGCGGCGGGTTGGGGGTGCTCTCGGAGCACCTCGCCGAGCGCGCCGCGGCGGTTCACGTGATCGAGGTCGACGAGCGGCTGCGCGAGCCGCTGCTCGAGGCGACTGCTCCGTACCCGAACGCCCAGCTCCACTGGGGCGATGCGATGTCGCTCGACCTCGGCGCGCTCGATCCCGCCCCGACGAAGGTCGTCGCGAACCTCCCCTACGGGATCGCCGCGTCGGCGCTCCTGCGCACGATCGATGAGCTTCCGAGTGTCGGGCTGTGGGTCGCGATGACCCAGCGCGAGGTCGGCGAGCGCCTCGCCGCGCGCCCGGGCGCCCCCGGCAAGACGGCCTACGGCGCGCCCTCGGTGCTCGCGCAGCTGGCATGCGAGGTGCGCGTCCTCAGAGCGATCCCGCGGACGGTCTTCCACCCGGTTCCCAACGTCGACTCGGTGCTGGTCGAGATGCGCCGGCGCGCCGGGGCCGAGCCGGCGCCGGGCGCGCCGTCCCGGGAGGCGCTGCGCGCGCTCATCGCGGGCGCGTTCGCGCATCGCCGCAAGACGCTCGCGGGCTCGTTGGCGATCGCCGGCGGCGCCGGTGGGGCGGGTCGCGAGCGCGTGCGCGACGCGGTCGTGCAGCTCGGTCACCCGCCGGACGTCCGCGCCGAGCGCCTGGAGCCGGAGGAGTTCCGCGCGCTGGCGGAGATGCTGGGCCTGTGAGCAACCGGATGCCGACGCTGCGCGCGCTCGCGCCGGCGAAGGTCAACCTCGGCCTGTTCGTCGGCCCGCCGCGCGCGCAGGACGGCCGCCACGAGCTGGCGACCGTGATGCAGTCGATCTCGCTTGCCGACGAGCTGACGCTAGAGCAGGCGGCGCCCGGGAGCGGGGGCGACGAGCTCGCTCTGCCCCGGCGTTCCCGGGCCGCCGGAGGGCAACCTCGCGGCGCGCGCTGTGCGGGCCTTTCGCGAGCAGACCGGCTGGGACGGGCCGCCGGTGCGGGTGCGGATCCTGAAGCGGATCCCGCTCGCCGCCGGCCTGGCCGGCGGATCGGCCGACGCCGCCGCCGCGCTGCGGCTGATGCGCGCCGCCACGGGCCTCGGCGACGAGCAGCTGTTGCTGCGGATCGCCGCCGGGCTCGGTGCGGACGTACCGGCCCAGCTTGCGCCGGGGCGCTGGCTCGCGAGCGGCGCGGGCGAGACGCTCGTGGCGCTGCCGGCGCCCAGCGCCGCCTTCGGGCTGCTCGTGCTGCCCTCGGCGGGCGAGCTCTCGACGGCCGCCGTCTACGCCGAGGCGGACCGGCTCGGGCTCGCGCGCGGCGCCGGCGAGCTCTCGCAGCTGCACGCGGAGCTCGCCGCCGCCCTGGGTCACGGCGCCCCGCTGCCGGCCGCCCGCGAGCTGCTGCACAACGACCTGCAGCGCGCGGCCGTCTCGCTCGCGCCGGAGATCGCCGACGCGCTGCGCGAGGCGCGGGCGGCCGGCGGCTCGCCGGCGATCGTGAGCGGGTCGGGCCCGACGGTCGTCGGGCTGTTCGCGGGCGCGGGCGGGGAGGGGCCAGCTCTCGCGCGGCTGGCCGCAGAGCGGCTGGCGGGCCGCGACCCGGCGCCGATCTGCGCGGAACCGGTCGGGGCGGCGTTCGGCGAGGTGCTCGAAGCTGCTGCCGGCGGCCAGGCGCCGCCGGAGCGCGGAGGCGGGCGACCTGCGGGTGCGTAACAATCCTGGCCGAGACGGATGAGCAGAGCACAGATCAACGAGCTGGTGGCGGGCGCGAGCGTGATCATCGGCCTGGCGGTGTACGCCGGCCTGATCCTGCGGCCGGCCTGGACCGCGTACTCGCGCCTGTGGGAGCGGATGGCCGCAGCCGTTCTGTCGCTCTACGTGCTCGCCGTGTTCGTCGGCGCGGGGGTGGCCGGCGCGCTGGCCGCCGTCTACTTCTGGGGTTAGGCGTTGTCAGACCTCGAGGCGCTGGACGCGATCACCGAGGCGGTCGAGTCGGGAGCAGGGCTCCCGGAGGTCGTGCGCGCGGCGGCGCGGGCGCTCGAGGCGAGCCTCGCAGTGACCGACCCGTGGGGCGCGACGCTTGCGGTGGCCGCGCGCTCACCGGCCGAGGAGCGGGCGCTGCTGAGCAGCGCCGACGGCGTCGACAGCGCGCCGCTGCGCGTCGCCGACACGGTCGTCGGCACGCTGCACATGCGCGCCAAGACGCAGCCGAGCGACTCGATGCGGCGGCTGCTGCTGACGATGATCGCCTCCGAGGTCGAGCGCGTGAGGGCGCCTGGCCGGGTCTCCGAAACGGCTGCCGCGGAGTTCCTCCGCGCCTTGCTCGCGCGTGAGCTGACCGAGCGCGAGGAGCTGCTCGCGCGCGCCCGCGACCTGTCGCTGCCGATCGAGGACGGCGCCAGCATGATCGTCGCGCGCGCGCATCCGCAGGCTCCGACCGACGAGGGCTGGCGCGGGCGCGTGCGGGCGGTCGCCGAGCGCGGGGCGCGGGCGGTCGCGAGCCGCTCGATCGCGGCGCTGTCAGAGCGCGAGGGGCTGCCGGCGGCGGAGGTGCTCGTGCTCGTGCCCGGCGGGGAGGAGGCCGCCGCGGCCCGCGCAGCCGAGTCGGTCCAGCGCGAGATGGAAGCGGGCCTCGGCGGCTGCACGTTCGCGATCGGGCGCAGCCGTGTGGCCGAGGATCCGACGGAGCTGCCGCGCGCGGCCAGCGAGGCGCTGCTGGCGGCCAACGTCGCGCAGGGCTCGAGCGACGGCACCACCGGGCTCGCGTTCGAGGAGACCGGCGCCTACCGGCTGCTGCTGTCGGCGATGAGCGAGAACCCGGCCGAGCTGCAGCGCTTCTACGCCGAGACCGTTGAGCCGCTGGTCGCCTACGACGAGCAGTACGAGACCGACCTGGTGCGCACGCTCGAGACGTTCCTGGAGGCCGACGGCAACGTGGCCGGCACCGCGCAGCGGCTGTTCACGCATCGCCACACGATCTACTACCGGCTCGAGCGCGTGCGCGAGCTCTCGGGGCTCGACGTCAGCTCGAGCGACGGGCGCGAGAAGCTCAGCCTCGGGCTCAAGTCGATGCGCGTGCTCGGGATCGCCTCGCCCGGCGGCCCCGCCTCTGAGGCGGGCGCCGAAGCGGGACGCGTGCCGCGCCGCGGCGGGCGCCGAAGCTAGCTCGGCCGCGCGGCGAGCGGGCCGGTGCTAGTAGCGCCGGGCGAACTCCATCGCGTAGGTGGCGCCCGCGTGCCCCGCGCGCAGCACCCGCGGCAGCGCGGGGTCGACCGCGACGCCGGCGTCGCGGTATTCGGTGGTCAGGATGATCGCGCGGTGCGGGGCAGAGGCCATCCATTCGGCGACGATGTGGGCCGGGTCGCTGAAGCTGCCGGTGCCCCAGGCGATGTTCTGCCCGACGGCGAAGCCCGCGGCGTGGGCCGGGTAGCGGCTGATCTCGACGAGCGTGAAGGGTGTCACGCCGCCGGGGCGCACGTCGGAGAAATAGTCACGGCTGACCATCGCGTTGACCTGGCTGCCGGCGACGGCGCCCAGGTAGCGGTTCGCCCGCAGAGGGTGAAGGCCGTGGGCCGCGCGCACGCGGTTGACGAGGCAGAGGGTCGCGCCCTCCACGGCGGCGGCGTCGGTGGCCGAGGGCGTCAGATCCGCGCCCGGGCACGGGACGGCAGCCGTTTGCCCCTGCGCGGCCGGGGCCGGCGCAGGAAGCACGCACAGCGAAGCGCCCACAGCGAGCGTGGCGCAGAGCCCTCGGAGTGTTCTCGCACGTCCGGCTCGCAGAGTGGGGGGATGGTTACAGCGTCCCCTGACGCAATTGGCTGCACCGACGCAACGCAGTCGCATTAGCGAAGACCTCTCTCGTGAGCCTGCGGGGTTAGCTGACGGACTAGCGCTGAAAGAGCCTGCGCTTCCGCGATCTCTGCCGCGGATTCGCCCCAACAACTTGGGTCCCCCGCTCCCTGACTTCCGGCCAGGGACTCGGCGTTCGGCGGCACGCTAGCAAAGTGACATGACGGTTGCGGGGCTTGACAGGCCGCCGTGATCGTGCAGCAGATGCCCCCTCCGGTCGGAATTCAAACTGCGCGCCGGGCCTCGGAGCTCGCGCCGGAGCGTGCCGCGGGCGCGACTATCCTTCGATTTCCCCTTGGGGGGTCGTCCAATGGCAGGACATCAGGTTTTGGTCCTGAGAATCGGGGTTCGAGTCCCTGCCCCCCAGCTCCCGCGCACGGCCCGCGCCAGCGTCTAGCATCCGTGCGGTGAGCGCGCCCACGGTCCTGATCCTGGCGGCCGGCCAGGGAACGCGGATGCGTTCGGGCACGCCCAAGGTGCTGCACGAGATCTGCGGCCGCCCGATGGTGCTGTGGCCGGTGCTGGCAGCCCGCGAGGCGGGCGCCGGGCGCGTATTCGTGGTGCAGTCGCCGGCCGGCGAGCTGAGCGAGGTGCTGCCCGCCGGCGTGGAGGCCGTCGTCCAGCCCCGCGCCGACGGCACCGGCGGCGCGGTGGCGGCGGCGATCGCAGAGCTCGGCGAGCAGCTCGACGGCGGCGCCCCGGTGCTCGTGCTGAGCGGCGACGTGCCGCTCGTCAGCCCCGAGGCGATCGCTGAGCTGCTGGCGGCCCATGCCGAGGACGGAGCGCTCGCGACGATGGCCACGACCGTGCTCGAGGACCCGAGCGGTTACGGCCGCGTGGTGCGCGATGCGGCCGGCGAGGTCGAACGCGTCGTCGAGACCAAGCGCCAGGGCGACTCCACGCAGCTCGAGCGCGAGATCCGCGAGGTGAACACCGGCATCTTCGTGTTCGCGTCGCACGCGCTGCGCCAGGTGCTGCCGCGGCTGGGCGCCGACAACGCCCAGGGCGAGCGCTACCTGCCCCAGGCGCTCGATCTGCTGCGCGGCGACGGCGCGCGCGTGCTCGGGCACGTGATCGAAGACGATCGGCTCGTGCTCGGCGTCAACGACCGCGTTGCGCTGGCGCGCGTGCGCGCGCTGGCCCAGCAGGCGATCCACGAGCGCCACATGCTCGCCGGCGTCACGATCGTCGACCCGCACGCGACGGTGATCGACGCCGACGTCGAGATCGGCGAGGACACCGCGATCGAGCCGTTCACGAGCATCCGTGGCGCGAGCTCGATCGGGCGCGGCTGCACGATCCGCCACTCCTACCTGCTCGACTGCGTGCTCGAGGACGGCGTGAGCGTCGGCCCGTTCGCCTACCTGCGGCCGGGCGCCGTGCTGCACGACTCCTCGAAGGCCGGGACGTTCGTCGAGGTCAAGAACTCCGATATCGGCGCGGGCGCCAAGGTCCCGCACCTGTCCTACATCGGCGACGCCGACGTCGGCGCCGGGACCAATCTCGGCGCGGCGACGATCACCGCCAACTACGACGGGCGCGCCAAGCACCGCACCTCGATCGGCGAGGGCGTCAGGACCGGCGTCGACACCACGCTCGTCGCCCCCGTGACGGTCGGCGAGGGATCGGTGATCGCGGCGGGTTCCGTGATCACCGAAGACGTCCCGGATGGGGCGCTCGCGATCGCGCGCGAGCGCCAGGTCAACAAGGAGGGCTACAGCGAGCGGGAGCGCGCACGTTGAGGGAGCCCGTCGGACCTTTACAATCGAGGAGAACATGAGCGCGATCCAGACGCGCGAGCAGGAGTCCCCACGGGCCAGCCTGCCGATCGACTACAACAAGCGGCTGATGCTGTTCAGCGGTCGGGCGAACCCGAAGCTGGCCGCGGACATCGCCGAGAAGCTCGAGCGTCGACCTCGGGCCGGTCGTGCTGCAAGACGTTCTCCAACGGCGAGGTCTACTGCCGCTATGAGGAGTCGATCCGCGGCGCCGACGTCTTCATCGTGCAGCCGACGTGCGGCAACCCGCAGACCGGCGTCACGGCCAACGACTCGCTGATGGAGCTGCTGTTCATGATCGACGCGGCCGTCGGCGCCTCGGCGCACCGGGTGATCGCGGTCACGCCGTGGTTCGGCTACTCGCGCCAGGACAAGAAGTCGGCCCCCCGCGAGCCGATCTCGGCGCGCATGGTGGCGCGGATGCTCGAGGCCGCCGGCGCCGACCGCGTGCTGACGATGGACCTGCACGCCGGCCAGATCCAGGGCTTCTTCCAGAAGCCGGTCGACCACATGACCGCGCTGTTCATGCTGACGCAGTACTTCACCGACCTCGCACTGCCCGACCTGGTCGTGGTCGCGCCCGATGCCGGCCGCGTGAAGCTGAACAAGAAGTTCGCCTCCAAGATCGGCGCCGAGCTCGCGATCCTCGACAAGGAGCGCCCCGATCAGCAGGTCGCCGAGATCGGCTACGTGATCGGTGACGTGCGCGGCAAGACCGCCGTGATCGTCGACGACATGATCGACACCGCCGGGACGCTCGGCGCCGCCGCCAGGACCGTCAAGGAAGCGGGCGCCGCCAAGGTGTACGCCGCTGCCACGCACGCGATCTTCTCCGGCAACGCGTTCGAGAACCTCGAAGCCTCGGGGCTCGAGGAGATCATCGTCACCGACACGATCCCACCGCGCGCGGGCTCCCCGCGCAACGTCCGCGTGCTGCCGTGCGCGGAGCTCCTGACCGACTCGATCCGGCGCATCTTCGTCGACGACTCGGTCAGCGAGGTCTTCGAAGGCGAGAACCAGCTCTTCTAGGCGCTGGCTGCGGCCGATGGCTCTACAGAGGCGTTTGCGGAGCCTGAGCCTCGGAATCTGTCAACGGCTTGTCAGCGAGAACCGCAGCGACCGCCCGGGCAGCCACGCGTCCGCGTGCGGGAGCAGGTGCGCGTAGGTCGCAAGGACCGTCCTAGGGTCGTCTCCGAGGCGTCCGGCTACGACGTGGAGGGGCGGGCGGCATGGCCGTGAGAGCGAACGTGGCGGCCGTATGGCGGAGAGCGTGCAGGTGGCCGGTCGGGATGCCCGCGGCCTTCCGGTGCTTCCCGAACCACGCCGAACGCTGCGAGAAGCCCGCTGCATGAGACCGGCTCCGAGCGACTGCTTTTCGTGCTGGAGGCCTCCCTCAGGCGATCGCCGGCGCGAGGTCACGCCTTGTTGATGCTTATGACCTCGCCAGCATGCTCCTGGGGCTGGCCTTCAACGCCTCCCTCGATGGGCAGGCTCGCTAGTAGCACGTCCTGGATGAAGCGGTCGTTTTGCTCCTTGGATTCCCAGATGGCGGTAATCAGGATGCCGTCAGCGGTCTGTCCCGCCGCGTGATAGATCTGCCCCTCGGGCAGGCCCTCCGGGGGGTGCACCACCGCGACCGTCGCATTGTATTGAGCCTCCGTTGCGCCCGGCCAGAAATGGTGGATCATGTACGTCACATCGCCTCCTCCGTTGGTTAGGCCGACCCTACCTCAGTGACCATCTGCCTCGGCGAGAATGACCAGGGTGTCGGGGTGGACCCCGTCGTGCTTCATCGCTTCGGCCGCCGACTCGGTCTGCATGAACTCTTGAAAAGCGGCAAAGTCGGGGATCTCGACGATCATCCCAACGCGCTTTGAGCCCTGGGGGTCCTGGAACGTGCGAGCGATGATTCCGAGAGGTCCGAACACCTCGTCGCGCTTGGGCGAGCTCAGCCAGTGGGCGACGTCGTCGACCTCGTGAAACGCAAGGTAAGTGGCCATCGTGCCTTCTCTTCCCCACAGCGAGAGCTGTGCAACCGTCGTGTATGAGCGCGACCGACACTACCGCCTACCGCCGCTCGCGGCCGCGGAGTTCGGCCTGCCTCGGGGGGCACGCCTTGTCCGCATACGAACAGAAGATGCAACAGTCGCCCCGCTTGGGCTGGAGCATCTCGCCGCATCCTGTGCAGCGGTAGAAGTGCTGACAGGCGTTCACAGGCATCGTCTCCCGCGACTGCGTAGCGCACAGCGGGCAGCTGATTGTCGCCTCCAGATCAGCGGTCTTCGACTCCTCGGACATCGCCTCGCCAGTATCCCGCCTTGCGGGCGCGATGCATCCAAAGCTGACGGACCCGCTAGGGCGTGACCAAGTGATGAAGCTCGAAGATGGTGTCCTCGGTAGCCGACGCTGCGCCAGCCTCAATGAGTACGGGCTCGAGTTCCTCGTCAAAGCGCCGCATGTACTCCTCGGACTCCCAGACCTGCGCGACCTGTATTACCCCGCCGACATCGCTGGCGCCGTGCATGATCAGGCCGAGCGGGTGTTTGGTGTCGAGCTGCATCGTTGCGTTGAGGGCGTCGTAACCGTCGCGGGTTCCCGGCCCCCTGATGATTCTGAGGATGGCCATCGCGCTCCTCTCGTTGCGGTCTGTAGCGGTACGCGGACAGCGCTGGTCGGGACCGCCGATGAGGACGCCACCGGCGCCCCCTAAGAAGCTACTCCAGGCGGGCTCGGTCGCGAAGTGGGTGCCCCTCCTGGGCGGTGGGCCGGGCGCAGCTTCCGCGCCCGGCCCGGCGCGCCTACGACGCCGGCGGCTGATCGACGCGGACCAGGTTCCCGGACGGGTCGCGCACGGCGAAGTCGCGCGTGCCCCACGGCTGCTCGGTCGGCTCCTGCACGACCTCGGCGCCTGCGGCGGTGACCTTCTCGAACGCGGCGTCGAGGTCGTCGGTGTGGAAGTGGACACCGTTCAGCGCGCCCTTTGCGAGCAGCCCCGCGAGCGCGTCGCTGTCCGCCGGGCTTCCGGCCAGGTAGTTGGTGAGCACGATCCCTACGCCCGGCTGGGCGCCGGCGCCGACCGTGATCGAGCGGAAGTCTCCGCGGGCGACGTCGTTGCGCAGCTCGAGGCCGAGCGTGTCGCGGTAGAAGGCGAGCGAGGCGTCAGGGTCGTGTACGAGCACGAAGCAGTTTGAGAGTGTGAGGTCCATGCACGGCACCCTAGGGGGCGCCGAGGGCTCGCGCTTCTCCGATCCTGCTCGACCGCCGCCGCGGGCGGGTGAGGTCTCTGGCGACGCAGCCCGGCACGCGCGCCAGACCGTCGTGGTCGCGGCCGCGGTATGCCGTCGGCGTCTCGCCGACCAGCTCGGTGAAGCGCGCGCTGAACGAGCCGAGCGAGGAGCAGCCGACCGCCAGGCAGACCTCGGTGACGGACAGCTCGCCGGCGCGCAGCATCAGCTTGGCGCGCTCGATCCGGCGCGTCATCAGGTACGCATAGGGGGTCTCGCCGTAAGCGGCGCGGAAGCGGCGCGAGAAGTGCGCGGGCGACATCAGGGCCGTGCGGGCGATCTCGGCGACGTCGAGCGGGCGCGCGAAGTCGCGGTCCATGAGGTCCCGCGCGCGGCGCAGGTGTGCGAGGTCGGCGAGCTCCTCGGGGGTCACGGTGCGAGCGTAGCGCCGCTCGCCACGGCCTTCGCAGGAAGGCGCGCGCGCCCTGCCACGATGGAGGGCATGCGCTCGTCTGAGACGATCAGGCTGCTGCGCCGGCCCGGTTTCACGCGGTACTTCGCGACCGTCGCAGCGGCGCGCGCCACCGGCACCATGTTCACCGTCGCGGGCGTGCTGCTCGTGCTCGAGCGCACGCATGACCTTGCGCTCTCCGGGCTGGTCGTCGCCGCCGCGACGCTGCCGGCCGCGGTGACCGGCCCCTTCCTGGGTGCGTGGCTCGACGTGACCGCCAGCCGCCGGCGGCTGCTCGTGCTCGACCGCGTGATGACCGCCGCGGGCCTCGGCCTGATGCTGGTGCTGGCGGGTCACGCGTCCAACTGGCTGCTCCCGCTCGCCGCGCTCGTGTACGGCGCCACCACGCCGCTGTCCTCGGGCGCGTTCTCGGCGGTCCTGCCCGAGGTCGCCGGACCCGAGCTGATCGGCATCGCCAACGCGTTCGAAGCGGCGAGCGTGAACGCCGCCTTCATCGTCGGCCCGGCGCTCGCCGGGCTGATCGCCGCCCTCGCCGGGCCGGTCGCTGCCGTGGAGGTGCAGATCGTCACCGGCCTCGTGCTCGCCGCGCTGATCGTCGGCGACGAGACGTTCGAGCTGCGCCCGCACCACGACGGCCCGGCGCCCGAGAGCGTGCGCCAGGCCGTCAGCGAGGGCCTGAGGGCGATCTGGCGGATCGTGCCGCTGCGGTGGAACACCGTGATCGACTGCCTGTACGTGCTCGCGTGGGGCATGCTGTACGTGGGCTTCCCCGCGTATGCGGTCTCGGTCGGCGCCGGGGCCCACGCGGCGGGTTACATGTGGGCTGCCGTGTCGGCCGGCTCGCTGCTCGGCGGATTCGCGCTGCGGCGCCGCGGGGGCGGACCCTCGCCGCGGCTGCTGCTCGGCGGCTCGCTGCTCACGATGGCCGCCTCGGTCGGGCTGTGGCTGCTGGCCGGCGATCTGCTCGCGGCGCTCGCGTTGATCTTCATGACCGGCGTGTGCGACGGCCCCGGGCTCGTGGAGCTGATCTCGATCCGCCAGCGGCTCGCGCCACCGCGCCTGCGCGCCCAGATCTTCACGAGCGCGGCGAGCCTCCACTTCGCGTTCATCGCGGCCGGCACCGCCGGGGCCGGGATCTTCCAGCAGGCGTTCGGGACAGATGCGACGCTTGCCGTGTTCGCCGCGGTGCTAGCACTCGCGGGCGCGGTCTCGCTGCTGGGCGAATCGGACGGCGAGCGCTCGGGCGCCGCCACGGCGCTGCGGGTCGAACCGGCGGGACCGGTCAGGGCCCCGCTCGGCGGCGAGTAGCATCGGGGCGCGCCGCGCGAACCCCCCCATGCGCGCCCCTCCTCCGCCGATGCAAGACCAGCCTCCGATCGCCGACGCGCCGACGCAGATGGGCGCCCCGGGCCCCGCGGCCTGGTGGCGGGGGCTCGAGCCCCGCACGCGCCGGCGCTGGCGCCGGTGGTCGATCGTGGCGGGGGTGGTGGTGCTCGTCGTCGGGATCGTGCTCGCGCGCTTCCTGGAGACCGAGAACGTCGAACGCGACGCCGACCTCGCGCTGGTCGAAGCCGAGACGCGCGGCGACGCGCAGGCGATGCTCGAAAAGCTGAGCGGCTGCCGCTCGAGCCCGTCCTGCGTGGCGAGCGTGCGCGCGGACGCGTCGGACCCGAGGCTCGTGCGCAAGGGCGCGGTCAGGATCCTGCAGCTCGAATCGGACACGGCCTACGCACTCGACGGCGCCACCGGCGAGACGCGGCTGGCGTGGACGGTGATCGGCGCGAAGCCGGTCGTGCAGTGCGTGAGAGTGCGGCGCACCGGCAACTTCCTGACCGGGGTGCACGTCCAGCTGGTCGCGCTGAGCGCGCCGATCGAAAACGAAGGAATCTGCCGCAAGCGCACGGCGCGAGAAGTCGAAGAACTCGAAGGAGAGCGGGTGCTGGGGCAGTGAGGAGCCGATTGCTAGAGTCTCCTTTCCTCGCATGGCCACCACGAACGCAAAACTGAGCGTCAGCAGCCGCACGCCCGAGGGCTCGCGTGCAGCGCGCCGCATGCGGCGCAGCGGCCGCGTGCTCGGCGTCATGTACGGCGGCGGCTCAGACCCTGTCGGCTTCGAGGCCGACGCGCGCGAGCTGCGCCACGCGCTGGCCGGCTCCGGCGCCGTGATCGAGGTCAGCGTCGACGGCCACAAAGCCCAGCCGGTCGTGCTCAAGGAAGCGCAGCGCGACCCGGTCCGCGGCGAGACGCTCCACGTCGACCTGCTGCGCGTGCGACTCGACGAGGAGATCAGCGCGGTCGTGCCGCTCGAGCTGCACGGCGCCGATGACGCCCCCGGCGTCAAGCAGGGCGGCGTGCTCGAGCAGATCACGCGCGAGCTGAACGTCCAGGCGCTGCCGACGGCGATCCCCGAGTCGATCGTGCACGAGATCGGAGAGATGGACATCGGCGACACGCTGATGCTGTCCGCCATCGCCGCGCCGGAGGGCGTGACGCTGCTCGACGACGCCGAGGAGACCGTGGTCGCGACGCTCTCGCCGCCCCGCCTGCAGACCGAGGTGGAGGAGGAAATCGAGGCCGAGACCGAGGTGGTCGGCGAGGGCGAGGCCGAGTCGGCCGAGGACGCCGGCTCGGGAGATTCCTCAGGCGAGGAGTAGCGGGCTCTGCGGCGCCCCTTCGGTGGCGGCGGCGGAGCTGTCGATTGGCTGATCGTCGGGCTCGGCAACCCCGGCGCCGAGTACGCGCGCAGCCGCCACAACGTCGGCTTCGCCGTGCTCGAGCGGCTCGCGGCGCGCTGGGAGCTGCGCTGGGGCAAGGAACGCTTCCGCGCACGCCTCGCCGAGGGGCGCGTGCCGGCGGCGGCGATCGCGCCCGGGGCGCCGCGTCCGCGGCTGGCGCTGCTTTGCCCGCAGACCTTCTACAACGACGCCGGCCGCTCGGTCGGTCCCGCGCGCGGGCACTACAAGCTCGCCCTCGAGCGGGTGGTGGTGGTGCATGACGAGATCGACCTGCCCTTCGACGACGTGCGCACCCGGCTCGGCGGCGGCCTCGCCGGCAACAACGGCCTGAAGTCGATCCGGCGCGAGCTCGGCGCGCCCGACTTCATGCGCGTGCGCGTCGGCGTCGGTCGCCCGGACAGCACCGACCCCGAGATCGTCGCCGCCTGGGTGCTGAGCCGCTTCCGCGAGAGTCCCCAGGAGGTCGACGAACTCGTCGAGCACGCGTGTCGCGAGGTCGAGCGGGTCGTGCTCGCGCCGCCCGACACCGAGCAGGAGCCGGCCTGATGGCCGCCGCCGGCGCGCTGCGCAGCCTGCTCGGGCTGATCGACGGAGACGAGCCGGCGCTGCGGCTCGCGCGCGAGGGCGGGCGTGCGTTCGTGTCCGCGTCGCTGCGGCCGTACCTGGTGGCCGCGCTCGCCGACCACGCCACCGACGGCGAGGATGCGCGCCCGACGCTGGTGGTGGTCGGCGACGATCGCGCCGCGCGCGACCTGGCGGCCGACCTGAAAGCGTGGCTGGCTCCGCGGCGCGTCCGCTACTACCCCTCGCGCGGGGTCGCCTACGAGTCGCACCTGGCGCCGCCGCCGCACCTGGTCGGCCTGCGCGTCGCGGCGCTCGACGCGCTGCTCGGCGCGGCGGCCGGCGACGGGCACGAGCCGCCCGTCGTGGTCGTCAGCGCGGTCGCGCTGTCGGAGAAGGTGCCCGACCCGGAGCTCCGCCCGCGCTCGTTCACGCTGCGCGTCGGGGAGCTGCTCGATCTGGACGAGTGCGCCGCCGAGCTGGTCGCGGCCGGCTACGAGCGCGTCGACCAGGTCGAGGAGCGCGGCCAGTTCGCGCTGCGCGGCGGGCTGCTCGACGTGTTCCCGGCGACCGAGGAACGCGCGGTGCGGGTCGACATGTTCGACGTCGAGATCGAATCGCTGCGCTGGTTCTCGACCTTCACGCAGCGCTCGCTCGGCGAGGTCGAGGAGGTCGAGATCGCTCCCGCGGCCGAGCTGGCGGCCGAGCACCGCGAGCTGGCCGAGCTGGCCCTCGAGCAGATCCCGGCCGCCGCGCGCGCCGAGGGCGAGCCGGCCGAGCGCCCCGACATCGCCGAGCTCTTGCCGGTCGAGCGCTTCCGAGCGCTGCTTGAGCTGCTCGACGCACCGGCCGGGGGCGCGCCCGAGCTGCTGGTCGCGGCCGAGGAGGAGCTCGAGCCCGCGCTGCGCGACCACTGGGAGGACGTGTGCGCCGCCTTCGGCGACACCGACGCCCACCACCTGTATGTGCCCCCGGAGCGAGATCAGCGCGACGCTCGCCGAGCGCCGCGCGTGTGGCTGTCCGCGCACTCGCTCGGGCCAGGCGATCGAGCTGCGCGCGCAGTCGGCCGACACCGCGGCCCGCTCCCTGGCCGAAGCCGAGCCGCGAGCTCGAGCGAGCTCGTGCGCTCGGGCTACCGCACCGTCGTGGCGTTCCCGCGCCGCGGCGAGGGCGAGCGCGCGGCCTACAACCTCGGGCGCCTGAAAGCCACCTGGCTCGCCGAGCGCCGGACGGCGGCGAGCGGCGCCCCGCAGCCGGTCGAGCCCGCGCTGCGCTTCGCTGCGGCCTCGCTGCGCGAGGGGTTCGTCGCGCCGCAGCTGAAGCTCGCCGTCTACCCCGAGCACCGGCTGCTGCGCCGCCGCCGCGCGCGAGCGGGCACGAGCGCGGCGCCATCGCGGCGCCGGCGCGGGGCCCTGCGCTCGTTCACGCGACCTGCGCACCGGCGACTTCGTCGTCCACGAGGACCACGGCGTCGCCCGCTTCGCCGGCTTCGAGACGCGCACGGTCGCGGGCGTCACGCGCGACTACCTGTACCTCGAATACCAGGGCGACGACCGCGTCTACGTGCCCACCGACCAGCTCGCCAAGATCTCCCGCTACGTCGGCGCCGGCTCCGACGCACATCCGCCGCTGTCGCAAGCTCGGCGGCACGCGCTGGGAGACGATGAAGGCGCGTGCGCGCGCGCGCCGCGCAGGAGCTCGCCGGCGAGCTGCTCAGCCTCTACGCCGAGCGGCGGCGCCGCAGCGGCCACGCGTTCGCGCCCGACGGCGACTGGCAGCGCGAGTTCGAGGAGCGCTTCCCCTTCACGCGAGACCGCCCGACCAGCGCGAGGCGATCGAGCTGGTCAAGGCCGACATGGAGGCGCCGCGGCCGATGGACCGCCTGATCTGCGGCGACGTCGGCTACGGCAAGACCGAGGTCGCGCTGCGCGCCGCGTTCAAGTCGGCGGCCGACGGCAAGCAGGTGCTGATGCTCGTGCCGACGACGATCCTCGCCCAGCAGCACTTCGGCACCTTCGCCGAGCGCCTGGCCGACTACCCGTTCACGGTCGAGCACGTCTCGCGCTTCCGCACCGCGGCCGAGCAGAAAGCCGGCGATCGAGGGCTTCGCCGAGGGCCGCGTCGACATCCTGATCGGGACCCACCGCGTGCTCTCGCGCGACGTGCGCGCGAAGGACCTCGGGCTGCTGATCGTCGACGAGGAGCAGCGCTTCGGCGTCGGGCAGAAGGAGCTGCTGCGCCAGCTGAGGCTGAAGGTCGACGTGATCGCGATGTCCGCGACGCCGATCCCGCGCACGCTGCAGATGTCGCTCGCCGGCCTGCGCGACATCTCGGTGATCGAGACGCCGCCCGAGGGGCGGCGCCCGGTCCGGACCTACGTCGGCGAGTACGAGGAGGAGCTCGTGCGGCGCGCGATCGAGCGCGAGCGCGCTCGCGGCGGGCCAGGCGTTCTTCCTGCACAACCGCGTCGAGACGATCGAGGAGACGGCCGAGCGGCTGCGCGCGCTGTGCCCGGGCGTGCGCTTCGCGGTCGCGCACGGCCAGATGGCCGAGGGCGAGCTCGAGGCGGTGATGATGGCCTACCTGCGCGGCGACGCCGACGTGCTCGTCTGCACGTCGATCATCGAGTCGGGGATCGACATCCCGCAGGCCAACACGCTGATCGTCGAGCGCGCCGACACGTTCGGCCTCGCGCAGCTCTACCAGATCCGCGGGCGGGTCGGGCGCAGCCGCGAGCGCGCCTACGCCTACCTGCTCTACGACTCGGCCGCCGCGCTCACGCCCGAGGCGGCGCAGCGGCTCTCGGCGCTGTCCGACTACACCGAGCTCGGCGCCGGGTTCCAGATCGCGATGCGCGACCTCGAGATCCGCGGCGCCGGCAACCTGCTCGGCGACGAGCAGTCCGGCCACGTCGCGGCGCTCGGCTTCGAGCTCTACATGCAGATGCTCGACGAGGCCGTGCGCGCCGCCGAGCGGACGACGGCGAGGAGCGAGGAGCTGCCCGAGCCGGTGCGGCTCGACGTCAACGTCGACGCCTACGTGCCGGCCGACTACGTCCCCTACGAGCAGGCCAAGATCGAGGTCCACCGCCGGATCGCCGGCCGCGCTCGAGGTCGCCGACGTCGGAGCGCCTGCGCGAGGAGCTCGAGGACCGCTTCGGGCCGCTGCCCGAGCCGGTCGAGAACCTGCTTCGCGCTGCAGCGCGCGCGCATCAAGCTCGGCGAGGCCGGCGCGCGCACCGTCAGCTTCCGCGGCGGCCGGCTGGCGGTCGTGCCGATCGAGCTCGACTCGGCGCGGGCGCGGCGGCTGCGCGAGGAGCTGCCCGAGGCGCTCTACGAGTCGGGCCGCTCGCAGGTCTCGATGCGCGTCCCGAAGGAGGGCCGCCGAGCGCTTCCCGAGCGTCGTGCGAGCCGCCGACGCGCTGCTCGCCGTCGTGCGGGAGGCCGCCTGAGATGAGCCGGCGGAAGCCCGCCCGGCTTAAGAACACGTTAGAAACTCTAAGCAGACCGCAGGTCTATCCGCTACAGTCCGGCCAGCGATGAAACGAAGCCCCGTGTGATCGCGGCGCTTGGCGCCGTTTTGTTTGCGTCGTCGGCCTCGCCGCGTCGGCGGCGGCGTTCCCAGCGACTCCGTCGTGCAGATCGGCGGCGGCAAGGCGATCAGCAACGACGCCTTCGACCACTGGCTGAGGTCGCGGCCGCCACGGCGCGGCGCCTCGGGCGAAAAAGCCGGTCGTCCCGCTGCCGCCCAACTACAGCGCCTGCATCGCGCACATCGAAGCGACCATGGCGAAAGAACACGAGCAGAAAGCTCCGACCGACAGCAGCAGATCAAAAAACAGTGCGAACAGCAGTACAAGTCGCTGCAGCAGGAGGTCCTCGGCTTCCTGATCTCCTCCGACTGGGTCCTCGGCGGAAGCGAAAAACCTGGACGTCAAAGTGACCGACGAGGAAGTTCACAAGCAGTTCGAGAAAATCACGAGCACGCAGTTCCCGAAGCCGGCCGAATTCGAAAAATTCCTGGCCACCTCCGGCCAGACCGTCTCGGACCTCCTGCTGCGGGTGAAGCTCAACATGCTCTCGCAGAAAATCCAGCAGAAGATCGTCAAGAAAGCCGAAGATCAGCCAAGCAGGAAATCAAGAAGTACTACGACGAAAACAAGCCGCGTACGGAACCCCCGAAAAGCGCACCGTCGAGATCATCCTCACCAAGACCGAACCGCCGCCAACGAAGCCAAGAAGGAAATCGAATCCGGCAAGAGCTTCTCCGAAGTCGCCAAAGCCGTGTCGATCGACCCGACCAGCAAGGCCAAAGGCGGCTGACTCACGGAAGTCGTCAAGGGTCGAGGAGGAGAAGACGCTCGACGAACGCGATGTTCGCGGCGCCGCTGAACAAGCTCGGCGGTCCCGTCAAGACGCCGTTCGGTTACTACCTCTACGAAGTCAAGGGCACAAAGCCCGGCAACCAGAAGCCGCTTCGCAAGGTGCACACCGACGATCAAGCAGACCCAGCTCGCGCAGACCAACAGCAGAAGGCGCTGAGCAAGTTCATCAAAGAATTCAAAAAGAAGTGGCTGGCCAAGACCGAATGCCGCGCAGGCTACGTGGTCGCGAACTGCAAGGAGTACAAGGCGCCGAGGACCAGAGCCGGCAGCACGACCACGACGGCGCCCGAAGGCGGCTGAGGCCGCTGCCCGCGGGGCCGCAAGCGGCGACCGCGATCCGCAAGCCTGCGGCGGGCAGATGAGCGCGATCGAGCGCGTCCACGCCCGGCAGATCCTCGACAGCCGCGGCAACCCGACGGTCGAGGTCGACGTCGCGCTGGGCTCCGGCGCGCGCGGGCGCGCAGCGGTTCCCTCCGGCGCCTCGACCGGCGAGTTCGAGGCGACCGAGCTGCGCGACGGCGGCGAGGCCTGGGGCGGCAAGGGCGTCGACGCGCGCGGTCGCGAACGTCAACGGCGAGATCGCCGCCGCGCTGCGGGCCTCGACGCCGCCGACCAGGCGGCGCTCGACCGCACGCTGATCGAGCTCGACGGAACGCCGAACAAGTCGCGTCTCGGTGCCAACGCGATCCTCGGCGTCTCGCTCGCCTCCGCGCACGCCGCGCGGCCGAGCCGGCGAGCCGCTGTGGCGCCACCTCGGCGGCGAGCAGGCGCTCGCTGCTGCCGGTGCCGATGATGAACGTGCTGAACGGCGGCGCGCACGCCGACAACAAAGTCGACTTCCAGGAGTTCATGATCGTGCCGTGCGGCGCGAGAGCTTCTCGGCGCTGCCTGCAGATGGGCGCCGAGGTGTTCCACGCGCTCAAAGCGACGCTGCACGAGCGCGGGCCTGGCGACGGCGGTCGGCGACGAGGGCGGGTTCGCGCCCGACCTCGGCTCCAACGAGGAGGCGCTGGAGATGCTCGTCGCGGGATCGAGGCGGCCGGGCTACGCGTCCGGGAGAGGACGTCGCGATCGCGCTCGACCCGGCGACGAGCGAGCTCTTCCAGCGACGGCGCCTACGTGCTCGAGCACGAGGGTCGCACGCTGAGCGCCGGCCGAGCTGGCCGACTACTGGGCCGAACTCGCCGCGCCGCTACCCGATCGTGTCGATCGAGGACGGGATGGACGAGGAGGACTGGGACGGCTGGAAGGCGCTGACCGAGCGGCTCGGCGACCGCGTCCAGCTCGTCGGCGACGACCTGTTCGTGACCAACACCGAGCGCCTCGCGCGCGGCATCGAGGCCGGCGTCGCGAACTCGATCCTGATCAAGGTCAACCAGATCGGCACGCTGACCGAGACGCTCGCAGGCGATCGAGATGGCGCGCGACGCCGGCTACACGGCCGTCATGAGCCACCGCTCGGGCGAGACCGAGGACGTGACGATCGCCGACCTCGCCGTCGCGACCGGCTGCGGGCAGATCAAGACCGGCGCGCCGTCGCGCTCCGACCGCGTGGCGAAGTACAACCAGCTGCTGCGGATCGAGGAGCAGCTGGGCTCGAGCGGCCCGCTTCGCCGGGCGCGCGGCCTTCGCCGGCCGAGCTAGGCCAGCGGTCCGCGCGGCGCGCGTGCAGGAGCCCGGCCGCCGGGCGCGAATGCCAGCATCGATGCCGGCAGCCTCCGCATCGCCCAGCGCCGCACGCGCCCGCCCGCCGCGCCGCGCCGTCGCGCGGCCGGCGGCGCGCGTGCGCTGGGACCGGCTCGGCGCGCCTGCGATGCTCTGCGTGCTGCGTCGGCGCTCGCGTTCCTCTACTTCAGCGCCGGCGTGCACCTGTCTCGACGCTGGCGCCAGTCGCAGCCGCGACGCACGCGATCGTCGCCACGATGGAACGCGAACACACGCGCCTGGTGCGCCGAGCACGAACGCGCCTCGCAGCCCGAGCACGCTCGAAGCCGAGGCGCGCGCGCTGGGCATGATGCCGCCGCGGCGAGCAGCCCTACATCGTCGGCGGCCTGCCGAACAACTGAGACCCGCCGCAGCTGAGCGTCCGCTGACGGGCGGCGGGCCGCTGCTAGCCTCGGCGCGGTGTCCTTCGAGACGGCGATCTACCAGTGGCAGCCAGGGCGAACGGCGCCTGCGCGACGCGCCCGCCGGAGCGCGCGCGGCTGCTCGAGCGCGTGACCGCCGCGCTCGTCGCCGAGCTGCGCCGACGCCTCGGCGGGCGCTTCTCCGCGCAGGAGCTCGCCGACCTCTACGAGCCGGCACCGGCTGGTGCCTGAGGTGGCGATGCAGCGTGGCCCCCGAGGACCCGTGGGCCTGGGAGGCCGGGGTCGTCGTCGACGCGGCGTTCGCCCGCTACCTGCGCGAGGCCGCCGACTACGCCGGCGGCCGCCGCGAGGTCGGCGCCTGAGCCGGGCCCGGCTACTACTCGTCGTCGTCGCCGACGCGGCGGATGACGATCCGGTCCTCCTCGATGGTGACCTCGACCGGGCGGTGTCCCGCCCAGTGCTCGGCGTAGATCGGGTTGTCCTGGATCGCGGGGTCGAGCCACAGCCCGTAGCCCTCCTCGCCGTGGTCGAACGTTCCCTCCAGCGGGCTCGTGTTGCGCGCTCCGGCGCGGCCGCGCGCCCGCCGCGGCGGCTGCGCCGCCGGGCGCGCGCGCGAGCCATCTGCGTCGTCCTCGTCCTCGTCCTCGTCGCTCTCGGCGGCCTCCGCCAGCGCCCGCTCGGCCTCGGCTTCGGCGGCTTCGAGCTCGGCGGCGATCAGCGCGTCGTCCTCGGCGCGCAGGTCGATCTCCTCCGGGTACTCGCCGCCGGCGGCCGCCCTCGACGAGTCCTCGCCGCGAGGTCGTTCTGGCGCTTGAACTGCTCGATGTCCCGCACGCTGACTTCGAGCTGGTGCGCGACCCAGGCGTCGGTGCGGCCCTGGCGCACCCAGGCGCGGATCTGGTTGAGGTGCGGGCGCAGGGATTTCCGGGGCATCGACGGTCCGGGAGACTAGCGCAAAGCGGCGCACGGTCGCGGCGCACGACGCGGCCCGGGCACCCCGCGGCGCGGTCTATCGCAGCTAGCGGGAAGTTCGTGCAGGGATCGCGTTCCCCCGGTCGCGGGGTTATGCTTGCCACACTCGGCGGGTGGGGCTCCGCGCCGGGACTCGCCATCGCGCGACGAGGAAGGTGTTCCTGAATGCTGGTTCTGACGCGAAAGTCCAACCAGAGCATCATGATCGGCGACGAAATCGAGGTCTCGGTGCTTTCGGTGATGGGCGAGAAGGTGCGGATCGGCATCCAGGCGCCACAGAAGGTGCCGGTCTTCCGCAAGGAGATCTACCTCGAGATCCACCGCGAAGCGACGGGGTGGCGCCGCCGAGCCGCGATGGGCGCCCGCCGGACCAGGTCGCCGAGGTCGACGAGTCGCTGCGCGAGCTCGGCGAGGGCGCCTGACGAAGTCGCGCGGTCCCTCGGACCCGACCGCGCGGGTCCGGCGGACTAGCCGAGCAGCAGGTAGAGCGTCCGGAACATCACGACCGTGACGACGGCGGCCGTGAGCATGAGCGTCGCGACGAGCAGCGCGAAGCGCACCGAGCCGCGCTTGTGACGGCGCTCCGCGCGCCGCTTGGCGGTGCGCTGCTCGGCCGTGCGCCGCAGCGAGGCGCGCCGGCGGCGGTCGAGCGTGATCTCCTTGACGAACGCCTGCTCCCAGTCGGCCAGGCTCTGGCGCATCTTCATGACGACGCTGCCTCGTCGTCCCTGGCGGTCGCCGGCCTGCACGCGAGGCCGCGCTCTGTGCGTCCCTGCCAGAGGCGGCGTTCCGGCTTCGCCAGCGGCCGCAGGGCGACCACGCGCGGACAGCGGGCGCGACGGCGACCTCTGAGCGGTTTGCGGCCCACCGGGGCCCCTACGACGCCGCCGCGCCCTGCGCGGCGCGCTCGTAGACCGCGACGAAGCGCAGGTAGTTCTCGGCGATCTTGCGGGCGCCCTCGGCGCGCTCGGTCTTGCCGTCGACATAGGCCTTGAGCGGGTCCCACCAGATCGAGCGGCCGATCGCGAAGCCGACGAAGCCGTCGACCGGCGCCGCCGCGGTCAGCCACTGGTCGACCTTCGCGTCGTCGGCGCCGCGTCCGAGCACGACGCAGACGACGCCGTCGCGGCCGCCGCGAGCGGCTCTGCGCGACGAGCATCTCGCAGTCCGAGCGCTCGTCGACGCCCTCGATCTTCCAGATGTCGACCTCGATGCCGTAGTCCTGGATCTCGGCGATCGCGCGCCGCATCAGCTCCGGGCGCAGCTCGGCGTCGTAGCGGTCGCTGTCGCCGCCGACCGACTCGAGCTGGGCAGTCCTCGGCCGGGACCAGCAGCTCGAACAGGAACTTGCGGTCGTGCTGCTTGAGCCAGTCGCGACAGGCGCTTCAGCTTGTCGAGCTGGTCGGCGTTCTCGGCCGCGTCGCCGTCGGGGTTGTAGCGGACGAGGACCTTCGTGAAGTCGGGGTCGAAGCTCGTGATGTGCTCGCCGAACTCATCGCCGTACTGGAAGTCGAACGTCGTTCTGCCCGGAGCGCTCCGCCGGCATCGCGAGCTTCAGGCCGCGCTCGCGGGCCTCGGACGGCACGGTGGAGCCGAACTGCTCGTCGACGAGGACGCCGGTGACGGCCGGGTCGGCGCCGGCGGCGACGGCCTGCAGCAGGCCCTCGAAGATCAGGTGCTTGGCGTCGGCGATGATCGCCGTCTGCTCGGCGTCGGGCTCGCCCTCGATCCCGAAGAACTTCTTCTGGAACGATCCGCGATGGTCGAAGGCGAGTATGTAGAGCTTCTGGTCGTATCCGAGGTTCATGGCCCTGAGTATTCCAAAGGGGTGCTCGACGGGGTCGGGAGGGGGTCACGGCGGAGGGCGACCGCGCCGGCGGCCGCGGGGGGCGCAAGCCGCACGGGAGCGGCCTGCATGACCGTAGAATGGGTCGCGGTGAGCTCGGGAGCTGATCTGTTCGTGGTCTGCAAGCAGTGCGGCTCTGAGGTCAGCCCGTACATCACCGAGTGCCCGTACTGCGGTAACAGGCTGCGCCGCCGCGCGCCGAAGTTGCCGCGCGTGCACGCGCCCAGCCGCGCCCCGCGCCGCAAGGGAGTGGGGACGCTTCTCACGCGCCGCGGCCGCGGCCCGGCGCCGGCCCGCGCGAGCGCCGGCTCGGACCGCTGGGCGATCGCGCGCCCCTACGCGACGATCGCGCTCGTCGCGGTCGCGTGCGGGATGTGGGTGGCGACGCGCGCCGAACCGCTGCTGCTCGAGAAAACGATCATCATCGGGCCGCTGCACGGCGACTGGTGGCGTCTCTTCACCTACCAGTTCGCCTACTTCGAGGGCGGCGGAGGCGGCGTGTACGCGTTCGTGGCGGTGCTCAGCACCGGCCTGTTCGGGTGGCTCGTCGAGCGCCGTCATGGGCCCGCGGTGGTGCTCGCGCTGTTCCTCGGCGCGGGCGTCGCCGGCGCGCTGGCGGCGCTGGCCGTGTACCCCGCGCCGATCCTCGCGGGCGCCAACGCGGGCGCGCTCGCGCTTCTGGCCGCGTGGGCGGTCCCCGACCTGCAGGCGCTGCGCGGCGGGCACCACTACGAAGGCGACCTGCTCGGGGCCGGCGCGTTCGCCGCGCTGCTGCTCGCGATCCCGTTCGCGCGGCCCGAGGCGAGCTGGCTCGCGGGGCTGCTCGGCGGGGCGATCGGCCTGGTCGCCGGGCTCGGGCTGACCCGCATGGCGCGCGTCGAGGGGTGAGGCATCATCGGGCCGCGCCCGATGATGATGATGATGCAGGGCCTCTCGACGATCGTCACGGCCACGGAGGTCGGGCGCGAGCGCCAGGTCCTCGGCGGCGTGCCGGCTCGGGTGCCCGACGGGGCGGCAGACCGGTTCAGCGCGGCACGCGTCTGACGGCGGCTTGGCCGCTCGAACGGCGCTGTACAGTGGAGCCGTGCCCGACCCCTCGGCCCCCGGCGGCATACGAGCATGACCATGACCCACGCGATCGTGCTGATCGAGGCCGAGCGCGATGCGCTCTCGAGCCTCGGCGGGTCGCTCGCCGACATCGAGGGAGTCGCGGAGGCCTACTCGGTGACCGGCGAGTGGGACTTCGTCGCGGTCGTGCGCGTACCCGATCACGAGCAGCTCGCGGACGTGGTCACGGTCGCGATCGGAGGGCTGCCGGGCGTCGTGCGGACGCAGACCATGGTCGCCTTCGCGGCCTACTCGCGCCACGACCTCGAGTCGCTGTTCTCCGTCGGCGAATGACGCGCTGAGCGGCATGCCGGCCGTTCCGATCAAGCCCGAGTACGGGCCGACGCTCGGACGCCTGCTCGCGCCGCGCTGGCACCGCGCCTCGCGCTGGGTGCAGGCGCTCCTCGTGGCAGCCGTCTTGCTCGTGCTGGCCGGGGGGATCGGGCTGGCGCTGACGCTCGAGAGCGCGCAGTACTCGCACGGCGGCAGCGTGCCGTTCTCGTTCGCGTACAAGTACATGTGGCACGTGGACCCCGAACCCGGCGGCTACGTACGGGTGCAGGCGCACTACCCCGACGGCTCGCTCAAGTACTCGTTCGCGGTCAACCCGCTCGAACTGCAGCCCTACAGCGGCGAACAGTCGGGCGCGCTGCCCGTGTACGCGAGCGCCTACGCCGAGCGCCTGCGCGGGCGCTTCCCCGATGTCGTGCTGCGCGGTCAGGGCAAGACCCGCATCAACGGGATGCCGGGCTATGAGGTGCTCTACACGACCACGATCGACGGGCGCGAGATGTACGGGCGCAACGTGCTGCTGCTGCCCGAAGGAGCCGGCGTGCGCAGGGGTGTGGAGATCGTGATGCTCGCCGCGCGCGGGGCTGAATCGGGCGTCGACTCCCCGCTGGAAGTCGCCTCCTCCGAAGGCGATGTGCTGCTGCGCCCGCTGAAGACCTTCAGCTTCGGCTGAGCAGACTCAGCGGTGTGAGGCGGCCCGGCGGCCCGCGCGGATCAGCGCGCGCTCGAGGCGCGCGCCGCGACCGGTGGGAGCGGGGGCTTCCGCGCCGCCGGCGCCCGGCGTGGCGCCGGTGCTCGATTCGACGGCTGCTTCGGCGGGCGGTGCTTCGGGTGTCGCCGGGGCCGGGCCGCCCGTCACGGGGGCGGTCGGTGCCGGCGTCGTGACGGTGGTCGTTTCGCCGCTGGTCGCCGAGGTCGGCAGCTGCGTCGCTTCGCTCGTGACCTCGGTCACCTGGACCGGGGGCTGGCCGGGTTCACCGGCCTTCACGGGCGCCGGCGTGACGGATGGGGTCGTCGGCGTCGCGGCCGCAGCGGGCGCGACGGCGCCGGCGGGCGCGGGGGCCGGGACCGTGGGCGGCGTCTTCTGGGCACCCGCGGCGGCCTTCGCAAGGCGGGCGCGGCGCGCGCGCACGGCGGCGGCGTGGCGGGCCACCAGGCTGGTCGTGCCGACGGTCAGCGGCTGCGGGCGCACGAGCGTCACGGCGGGGGCGCCGGAGCTCGCCTCCTCGAGGGGGGACGGGGCGACGCTTGCCGCCACGGCGCGGTGGTGCGGGTGTTCGGCGGGGGCGACGACGGCCTTGTCGGCAGCGACGGCGCCCGCCGCGACGAGCGCGGCGGCGGCCAGGCCGGCGGCGGCTTTGGTGGCGATCGCGCCCGCGCCGGCGGTCATCACACCGCCGGCGAGGCTGCTGCCGCCGGCGGCCGCTCCTAGGGAGGCGCTCGCGCCGACGGTCGCCCCGGCGCCGCCGGCGACGTGGGCGCCGCCGGCCGTCAGCTTGGTGACGATCAGCCGTTTGAGCATCAGCACGACGCCGACCGGCATCAGGGCGGCCAGTGCGTGGTTGTTCTCGCGCAGCTGCTTCTTGAACTTCGCGCAGCGGTCACACCCGCGCACGTGGCGGCGAGCGCCGGCGCTCAGCTTGCCGAGGCCCTCGGCGACTTCGCCGAGCTCGAGCCGCACCTCGTCGCAGGAGAGGCGCCGCGCCTCGGCTGCCTCGGCGAGCGAGATGCGCGCGCGCACGAGCAGTGACTTGACCGACGGCACGGTCGTCTCCATCGCCTGCGCGATCTGCTCGTAGGACATCGCGTCGATCTCGCGCAGCAGCAGCGCGGTGCGCTGCGTCTCGGGCAGCTCGTGGACGTCGGCGATGAGCTCGCGGAAGCTCTCGCGCCGCAGCACCTTGTCGCCGGTGGAGATGCCGTTCTCGGCGAAGTGGATGTCCATCGAGTCGACGCCCGTGGCGGTGTTGCGCCGCAGGTGGTTGAGCGAGCGGTTGCGCGCGATCCGGTACAGCCACGGCCGCACGTTGATCGGCCGGTCGTCGGCGAGCACCGCGTTGAAGGAGGCGGCGAAGACCTCCTGCAGGACGTCCTCCGCGTCCTCCTTGGAGGACAGCATGTGGCGGCAGAAGGCCAGCAGGCGGGCGTGGTAGCGCGAGCACAGGACCTCGAACGCGGCGTGGTGGCCGCGGCGCGTCAGCGCGATCAGCCGCTCGTCCGACTGCAGGCGCAGCAGAGCCGTCGGGCCTCGCAGGCCCGTGATCGTGCTCGGATGTGGTAGAGCGGAGACCTCCATCGTGGTCCGGGCGCTGCCCCTTGCTGCGGCTTTGCCCGTACCGACACGCTAGCAACCGCATAGTTGCGCCAGATAAAGGCGAGATCAGTCTTTCCTGAAGGCGCCGTAGACTGGCGCGGGCCCGCCCGGGTGGCGGAATCGGGTATACGCAATCGACTTAAAATCGATGGCCCGCGAGGGCGTGTGGGTTCGAATCCCACCCCGGGCATCGGCCGCGGGCACCAGCAGTTAGAGTCGCAACCATGTCCACAGAGATCCCCGAGCGCGCCCAGGAGACGGAGACGTTCCACGGCGGGCGCCTGATCGCGCGGCGCCTCGCGGCCCACGGCGTCAGCCGGCTGTTCACGCTCTCGGGTGGGCACCTGTTCTCGATCTACGACGGCTGCCGCGAGGAGGGCATCGAGATCGTCGACGTGCGCCACGAGTCGACCGCGACGTTCGCGGCCGAGGGCTGGGCGAAGGTCACGCGCGAGCCGGGCGTGTGCGCGCTGACCGCCGGGCCGGGTGTCACGAACGGGATCAGCGCGATGGCATCCGCGCAGGCCAACCACACGCCGGTCGTCGTGCTCGGCGGGCGCGCCCCCGCGCTGCGCTGGGGACAGGGATCGCTGCAGGAGATCGACCACGTGCCGTTCGTGCGGCCGCTCGCGAAGCTGGCGGCGACGCCAGGGTCGACGGCCGAGATCCCCGGACTGGTCGACGACGCATTCGATGCGGCGCTCGCGCCACACGGCGGCGTCGCGTTCGTCGACTTCCCGCTCGACTATGTGTTCATGGAGGCCGCCGAGCCGCCGGCCGAGGAGGACCGCCCGGCCCCCCACGCGCCGCGCGCCGCGGACGAGCGCGCGCTCGAGCGGGCCGTCGAGCTGCTCGCGGGCGCCGAACGGCCCGTGATCATGGCCGGCACCGACTTGTACTGGGATCGCGGTGAGGAGCAGCTCCTGGAACTCGCGGAGGCGCTGAGGATCCCGGTGTTCCTCAACGGCCTCGCGCGCGGCTGCGTGCCAGCCGACCACGAGCTGTTCTTCTCTCGCGCGCGCTCGACCGCGCTGCAGGGGGCCGACGTGGCGCTCGTAGTGGGCGTGCCGATGGACTTCCGGCTCGGCTTCGGGGCCTCGTTTGGCGAGGACACCGAGATCGTCGTCGTCGACTCCGCCGAGCCCGAGCGCAGCCACCCGCGGGCGCCGGCGGCCGAGTGCTACGGCTCGATCCCCGACACGCTGCGTGCGCTGAGGGGCGGCGACGGGGCGCTCGCGAGCGAGGACTGGATCGCGCTGCTGCACGCGGCCGAGGACGAGCGCCGCGCGGCCGAGCGGCCCGAGTTCGAGGACGGGCGCTCGCCGCTTCACCCGCTGCGCCTGTACGCCGAGCTCGCCAAGGTGCTCGACCGCGACGCGATCGTGATCGGCGACGGCGGCGACTTCGTCTCCTACGCGGGCCGCGTGATCGACAGCTACCGGCCCGGGTGCTGGCTCGACCCGGGCCCGTTCGGGTGCCTGGGAACCGGCCCGGGGTACGCGCTGGCGGCCAAGCTCGCGCACCCCGGGCGCCAGGTCGTGATGCTGCTCGGCGACGGCGCGTTCGGGTTCTCGGGGATGGAGTTCGACACGCTTGCGCGCCACGGCGTGAACGTCGTCGGGGTGATGGGGAACAACGGCATCTGGGCGCTGGAGAAGCACCCGATGGAGTTCTTGTATGGATATTCCGTCGCCGCGGAGCTCCGTCCCGGGACGCGCTACGACGAGGTCGTCCAGGCGCTCGGCTGCCACGGCGAGCTCGTCGAGCGCCCGCAGGACGTCGTGCCGGCGATCGAGCGGGCGTTCGCCTCGGGGCTCCCGGCGCTCGTGAACGTGCTGACCGACCCTGCGGTCGTCTACCCGCGCAGGTCGAACCTCGCCTGATCGGCCGCGCCCTCGCGCGCGAACTCCGCGATCGCATCCGCCAGCGCGCGCGGCTGGTCCTCGGGCACGAACGCGCGGCTGTGCGGGATCTCCCGGATGCGGGCCCCCGGCACCATCTCGGCCAGCCTCCGCGCCGTGCGAAGCGGGAACGCGCGGTCGTCCGGCGCCCAGGCCAGCAGCAGCGGGAGGCCCCCGCCCGCCAGCCGCTCGGCGGCCGCGAGCGTGTCACAGCTGTCGATGGCCTTCAATGTCGCGACCATGTCGGCGCGGATCGCCGGGTCGGACAGGGGGGCCGCCCACGAGCCGGTCAATTCGTCGGGGATCGGCTCGTGGGTGAGCATGCCGAAGCCGAGTGAGGAGCGCCGCAGCCGGGCGGAGCGCATCAGGCGCGCGATCACCGCGTAGGCGCCCGGCACGTACGCGAGCCACTGCAGCGGCCGGAACACCGGCGGCAGGAAGTTCTCCAGGCAGTCGCAGTTGGTCAGCACGAGGCGCTCGATCCGCTGCGGGTGCTCGGCGGCGAGGATCTGCGAGATCGCCCCGCCGGTGTCGTTGCCGACGATCGTCACCCGCTCGAGCTCGAGCGCCGCCAGGAAGTCGGCGATCAGCGCTGCGAGCCCGCGCGGGGAGCGGTCGGCGCCGGGGGAGAGCGGGGAGCGGTGCGAGCCGAGCGGCCAGTCGGGGGCGATGCAGCGGAACTCGCCGGACAACAGCGGCGTGACCTTCCTCCACAGGCGCCCGTCGACCAGCAGGCCGTGCACGAACACGAGCGGCTCGCCGGCGCCCTCCTCGCGGTAGCGGATCGTCCCCTGCGGAAGCTCGATCGTCCTGGTCATCGTCCGGAACCTCCTATATCTTCGGGCAGTTACGTACAGCCAGCATGTAACTTACATACAGACTGCATGACTGTCAACAGGCAAGAGGCACGCTCCGGAGCGACGCGCGCGAAGCTCGTGCGGGCCGCGCGCGTGCTGTTCGCGCGCAAGGGCTTCGCGGGCGCGGGGACCGAAGAGATCGTGCGCCGGGCCGGGGTGACGCGCGGCGCGCTGTATCACCAGTACCCGGCCAAGGAGGACCTGTTCCTCGCCGTGTACGAGCAGGTCGAGCGCGAGCTGACCGAACGAGTGGTCGCGGGCCTCGGGGAGATCGACAGCCCGCTGGCGGCGCTGCGGGCGGGCATGCGCGCGTTCCTGGTGGCGTGCACGGCGCCTGAGGTGCAGCGGATCGTGTTGATCGACGGGCCGGCGGTGCTCGGCTGGGAGCGCTGGCGCGAGGTCGCCGAGCGCTACGGGCTCGGCCTGATCGAGAACGAGCTGCGCACCGCGATCGACGCCGGCGAGATCGCCCCGCTCGCGCCGGGCCCGCTCGCACACCTCCTCATGGGGGCGCTCGACGAGGCCGCGCTGCTGCTCGTGCGCGAGCCGGACGCCGCCGATGAGATCGCCGCGACGCTCGACCGCCTGCTCGACGGGCTGCGGGCCGCGCGCTAGCCGAGCCCGGCCAGCCGCAGCGCGCCGCCGTAGAGGATGTCGTGCTCTGAGACCTCGACCTGCTCGAGGCCCATCACCTGCATCGCCTGCGAGAGCAGGATCATGCCGGCGACGATCGTGGGCGCCCGATCGGGGTGAAGGCCGGCGACGTCGCGACGCTGTGCTTCGGTCATGTCAGCCAACCGCGCGAGCAGCAGTTCGACGGTCGCGAGCAGCAGCACGTGGCCGTGCACACGGGTGGCGTCGTAGGGCTCGAGCTCGAGCTCGATCGCGGCCGCCGAGGTGGCGGTGCCCGCAACGGCGATCCCGCGCCTGACGGGCTTGCGCTCGTCCTCGGGCAGGCACGATCCGAAGACCTCGGCCACGTCGCGCGCGAGCTCCTGCAGCTCGTGCGTGGTGGGCGGGTCGCTGTGGATGTGGCGCTCGCTCATGCGCACCACGCCGGCCGGGGTCGAGACGTGAAAGCCCGCGCTGCGCCCGGTGCCGACGACGAACTCGGTCGAGCCGCCGCCGATGTCGATCACGACCGTCGGCACCTTCGCCGGCGGGCGCCCGGCCATCGCGCCGAGGAACGTCAGCTGCGCCTCTTCGTCGCCGCTCAGCACGCGCGCGTCGAAACCCAGCTCCTCGCGCAGCCGGCCCGCGAACTCGCCCCCGTTGGCGGCGTCCCGCACGGCCGAGGTGAGCACGGCGAGGTTCGCCTCGCAGTCGTGCTCGTCGATCGCGCTGCGGTAGGAGCGCAGCACTCCCATCACGCGCTCGACGGCCGCCTCGGAGAGCCTGCCCTCGGCGTCGACGCCCTGGCCGAGCCGCGTCACATGCGAGTCGCGCACCAACTCCGAGACCGTCGCGCGCTGCGCGTCGACGTCCGCGATCAGCAGTCGCGTCGAGTTGGTCCCGATATCGAGCACAGCCACCCGCACGCCGCGCAATCCTAGTGGCACGCGGCGCCTCGCGGGCGGGCGCGACTCGCCGCAGGATGCGCTCTGCAGGGGTGGCCGGGAGGGTGCCGTTCTGCTAGAACATTTCTAGCGACGCGGGGTGGAGCAGTCTGGTAGCTCGTCGGGCTCATAACCCGAAGGTCGCGGGTTCGAATCCCGCCCCCGCTATCGAGGCCGACCGAGGGAGAGACCCCGAAAGGGGCCCCGCCGGAGGCCGACTGAGAGCGAAGGCCGTCCACCCGGGCGGCCTTCGTCGTTGGGGATGCTCACCGGCTTCTCCGAGCTCGCGGCAATGCTTGTGGAGAAGAATGTCGCGGTCCTCGCTTGCGTCGCCGATGGCGGCGAGCGATGTCGTGGCGGCTGGCTGATCGTCGCGGATCACGACGATGGGCTCGTAGACCCCGAGCACGTCGCCGCAGTGAGCGCAACGTCGTACTCGTGTGGTCCGCCCGTCAGCTATTGGATCAGTGTCAGCCCGGGGTTGCGAGGTCGCCGAGCACAGCCTGGGATTCGCTGAGGTTGGATGTGAGGATCTGGCGAGCGGTCTCGAGGAGTTGGAAGATGCGTGGGTCTCGCACGGCGTAGTAGACGCTCGTTCCGTCGCGGCGGCTGTCGAGTACACCGTGTTTGCGTAGCACGCCGAGGTGTTGGGAGGTTCCGCTCGAGTCCATCTGCAGCTCGCGTTGCAGATCTCCTACTGAGCGCTCGCCGTCTTTGAGCAGCTCGAGGATGCGCACCCGCACGGGGTGGCCGAGGATGCGGAAGAACTCCGCCTTGACTTGGTAGACGGCGCGGCGCTGGACTGCCTCGGGCGCGCGTTTGCGTGCGGGACGGGGGGTCATGCTGCGACGCTATCGGGCTTCACTGTGCTCGCGACGTTGATCAACAACGGGCTTCCGCGCCTACTGCCGTTACAGTATCTCATAAGTTTATCAGGCGGTCAGGTTACCTTTTTTCGTTGCCCGTCTGCGATGTCTCGCATGAGTCCGAGCAGCGCGTCGCAGATCTGCTGGGGGGTCGGCGGGCAGCCGGGGATTCGCAGGTCGACGGGCACGATCTGCTCGAGTGGTCCCGCGAGCTGCGCGGGAGCGGCGAGCGTGCAGCTGTCCGCGGCGCAGTCGCCGAGGGCGGCGACCAGGCGGGGCTCGGGCATTGCCTGGTAGGCGCGCCGTAACGGCTCTGCCATCCTGGTCGTGATCTGGCCTGTGACGAGCAGGACGTCGGCGTGGCGGGGTGAGGCGACGATGCCGAGGCCGTGGCGCTGGAGGTCGTAGTAGGGGTTCGCGGCGGCGGTGAGCTCGTGCTCGCAGCCGTTGCATGAGCCGGCGTCGACGTGGCGCAGAGCGAGCGATCCGGGACGAGCTGGGCGTGGCAGCGCGATGTCCGTGCGGATCCTCTGAAGCTGGCGCAGGAGGACGAACATTGCGCTACCGGTCCACGCACGCGTAGCAGAGCTCGAAGCTCTTGTTGATCAGGGGGAAGTCGGGGAGCAGGTTCTCGCGCACAGCGTGGGCGAGCACGGGCCAGTTGGCGTAGGAGCCGGTTCGCAGGTGCAGCCGCCGGAGCACCTGTCCGTCGTTATGGACGACGCAGACGGTCTCGCCGCGGGGACTCTCGACTCGCGAGACGCCGACGCCGCCCGCGACGGTCTCCGCGCCGTTCGCGCGGCCGGGCAGGAAGGTGTGGGAGAGCAGCTCTCCGAGGAGCTCGAAGGTCTGCTCGAGTTCGAGTTGGCGGACCTCGAGGCGGGCACGGACGTCACCTCGAGGTTGCGGCGGGGAGACCGGCGCGAAGGCGGGGTAGTGCAGTCGAGGGCTTTCGCTGCGGGTGTCGTGGCGCAAGCCGGCGGCGCGCGCGCTGGGGCCGACAGCCCCGAGATCGAGCGCGTCGTGCTTGCTTATCTGTCCGACGTCGGCGAGGCGGTCCTGCACGGAGGCGGCGAACCGCAGCTCGCGCCACAGGCTCGTCTCCTGCGCGCGCAGCTCCTGGAGCTCCTCGCGCGCGGCAAGCACGCGCGATGCGTCGACGCGCAGCGGGCTCTCGGCGAGGCTCACCGTGTCGAACAGGAAGCGGTGTCCGGTGAGGCGCTGGTTGAGCCGTTGCGCGCGCTCCTTGAGCGCGGCGAAGGCCATCGTGCCCGGCGCGAAGCCGACGCCGGCGCAGATCGCCGAGATGTCGTTGAGGTGGTTGTAGAGCCGCTCGAGCTCCAGCAGCAACGTTCGCGCGCGTCGCATGCGCTCGTCGGGCGCGAGGCCGAGTGTCGCCTCGCACGCCTGCGCGTAGGCCACGGTGTTCGTGACCGCGCACGCGGCGCACGCGCGTTGGGCGTAGCGAATCCCGGCGGCGAGCGGGCGGCCCTCGGCGGCGAGTTGCAGCCCGCGGTGCTTGTAGAACAGGCGCAGGTCGAGGTGCAGGATCCGCTCGCCGACGACCGCGAAGCGGAAGTGGCCTGACTCGATCACTCCTGCATGGATCGGCCCGACCGCGACCTGATAGGGGTCGTGACCGTGCACGGGAGTCGTCCACGCGTCTGTCGCGGGCGGGTGCTCGACAAACGGCCGCATCGGCTCGTGCCCGTCGAAGCGCACGCCGTAGCAGTCGTGCGCCTCGCGCTCATCCTGTCCCGCGGCCGGAAACAGATCGACGAGCGTGTCCAGCGTGCCGGTGGGAACCGGCGTGCTGAGGATGTGCTCCTCTCCCGCGTGCGCCAGCACGCAGCTGACCTGAAGCCCGCGATCGCCGTCGGTCGCGAACAAGCCCGCGAAGCGCCCGCCGGCGGCCGCGCGCTGTTCGCATGCTGCGCGCCAGTGCTGCGGGGTGACGGCCTGCTCCTGGGGTGGCGCCAAGTGCTCGCTGCTCCTCATGCGAGGCCCCCCATCAGGCCCGCGCCGGCGTGCGCGCCTATAAGCAGGTACCCGCCCGCGGTCAGCGCGAGCAGGGCGACGGTCGTCGCGACGGTGAGACGCGCGGTGAGTCGCACGGTGCGCCCGGCCGGCCAGGGGCGCCCGTGGCTATCGCCGGCGAGCGTCTCGATCATGGCGTGCGCGAGCCCGAGGAAGCCGAGCGCAAGCAGTAGCGCGGCGACGCAGACGAGCGCGACGTGGTGGGTTTCGACGCCACCGAGCAGAATCAGCAGCTCGCTGAGGAACAGGGGTGACGGGGGGAGTCCGCTGAGCGTCCCGAGGCTGATCCCGGCGGCCGCGCCAACTGGCTGGCTGAGCCGCGCGAGTCCTCGCGGCGGCTTCTCGCTGCTGTCGGGGTAGTGGCGCTGGAGCGGTATCGCCGCGTAGAACCCGAGCGACTTCGCCAGCGCGTGCCCGGCGAGGTGGACGATCACGCCGACCGTTGCCAGCGGGGAGGCGAAGCCGATGCCGAGCGCGAGGATCCCCATGTGCTCGAGGCTGGAGTAGGCGAGCAGCCGCTTCCAAGGCATCGGCCTCCACAGGAATGGCACGGCGACGGCGAGCGACGCGAGGCCGAACGCGAGCAGCAGGTGATCGCCGAGGTGGTGGGGCACCGCGACCCCGAGTGTGAGCACCAGACGCCACGCGATCAGGATCACCGTCGGCAGCAGCGCGCCGGAGAGCAGCGCGCTGATCGGCGGCGGAGCCTCGCTGTGTGCGTCGGGAAGCCAGTTGTGCACCGGGGCCCAACCGATCTTGGCGGCGAGCCCGGCGAGGATGAGCACCAGCGAGAACAGCGCCGTGTCGTGGGGGAGGCCGGGAGCGCGCCGTGCGATCGTCTGCCAGTCGAGCGTCGCCAAGTTCCCGCCGTGAGGGGCTATGCCCGCGAACAGGATGAAGATCCCGAGCAGTGCGACCGCGAGGCCGAAGGTCGTCAGCACCAGGTACTTCCACCCGGCCTCCAGCGCGCTCGCCTTGCCCGTGTAGGCGACCAGCAGCGCCGAGGCGCCGGTGGTGGCCTCGATCAGCAGCCAGGCGACGCCGAGGTTGTTCACCAGCGCGAGCGCGAGCAGCGCCGCCCAGAAGAGGTGGAACGAGGTGTAGTACCAGCCGCGGGCACGCCTGGCGCCGAAAAGTCCCTTCCCGGCGCCGGCGAGATAGGGCCCGGAGGTGAGTGCGCTGAGCCATCCGATCACCGCGATCACGGCCAGGAACGCGGCACTGGCGTGGTCGAGGATGAACCACGAGCCGCGGATGCCGTGCGGGTCGTGCAGCGCCCCGAGGATGCTCGCCGTGAGCGCGATGACGGCGGTGATCGTCGCGAAGGTCAGGCTCAGGCGGTCGGCCCCCTTTGGCGTGCGGGCGAGCCTGACCGCAAAGGCGCCGATCGTCGGCGTCAGCGGCACCGCGATGAGCAGCAGGTCAGTCACGCAGCGCCTCCAGGAAGGACGTGTCGCCGCTGCCCAGCTGCTCGTGGATCTTGGTCGCGAACGCTGCGGCGACCGACACGGTCACGAGGAGGTCGAACACGAGGCCGAGCTCGATGAACGTCGGCAGACCTCCGGGGAGCGAGAGCCCGGCGAAATAGATGCCGTTCTCGGCGACGAGGAAGCCGAGGGCCTGGAAGATGACCGCGCGGCGTACCAGCGCGATGCTGATGCCCAGCGCGAGCATGCCGACCGCGGCGTGTTCCACCGCCGCGCTCGTGAGGCCGAAGCGCGGGACCAGCTGCTCGATCGCGAGCGCGACCGCGAGCGCGATGCCCAGCCGCGCCAGAGTCGGCGGCTCGCTCGTCAGCAACCGCTCCTTGCGCGCCCTGCCCACCGCCACGAGCAGCAGCGCCGGGAGCACCAGCGCCTTCGCGAACAGGATCGTCGCCGCGACGGCGAGCGCCGCGCTGCCCGACCCGTGGGCGAGCGCGTAGACGCCCAGGCCGAGCGACTGCAACGCGACGAGCACGATCGCCGTCGAGCGACGACGCACGAGGATGACCGCCAGCGAGCTGCCCAACAGCCCCCAGGTCAGCGCGCCCGTCACCCGCCGCCTCCGGCGAACCAGCTCGCCAGACCCAGCAGACACACGGCGCCTCCGGACGCGAGCAGCACGGGCACCCGCAGGACACGCATCTTGGCCTGCACCGTCTCGCACACCGCGAGTGCGACACACAGCAGCACCAAACCACCCGCGAGAACAGCAAGCTGAGCCGCGAAGGGCCCCGGGTGCGGGATCACCAGGTCGCATGCGAGGACCAGCACGATCCAGTGCCTGGCCGCCGCCGCCCATTGCAAATAGGCGAGCTCGCGCCCGGCGTACTCCAACAGCGGCCCCTCGTGCACCATCGTCAGCTCGAGATGCGTGTCCGGGTTGTCAATCGGCTGGCGACCGGTCTCGGCGAGGACCACCAGGCCCAGCGCCAGGCCCGCCACCCAGTGCGCCGGCTCAGACCACACCCAGGAGAGCGTCGCGGCGTGGCTCATCGAGACCAGATCGGTGCTGTGCAGCGGAAGCGCAAGCAGGACCAGCACGAGCAGCAGCAGCCCCTCTACGAAGACGGAGAACATCAGGTCTCTCGACGCCCCCATCAGGCCGAACGCGCCGGCCGTGTCCCACGCCGCAAGCGTGATCGCGAACCGCCCCAGAGCCAGCAGGCCGACCAGGAGGAGCGCATCGTTGCCGAGCCCCCAGTCCGGTCCGCGGCCGCCGACCGGCACGAGCAGCACGCCCAGCGCGCTCGACGCAGCCACGACCGCGGGAGCCAGCACGTACACGACCGTGCGCGGCTCGGGGGAGACGCCGCTCTTGCGCCAGAGACGACGCAGGTCGCGATAGGGCTGCACGAGCGACGGCCCACGCCGTCCCTGCAAGCGCGCCTTCAACGACTGGATCAGCCCGACGAGCGCGGGGGCGCCCGCGAGCCCACCCACCTGCACCAGGCCGGCAACGAATGTGGCGGTACTCATCCCAGCAAACCCACTCGCGCGAGCGCCAGCAGCACCACGAGGACCACGAGCAGATAGCCCAGATAGGCGCGCAGGCTGCCCGACTGCAGGCGGCGCGCCACCCGCGCTCCGCGCAGAGCGCCACGCGTCACCGGGCGGTAGAGGAGCGTGTCGAACAAGTGCGGGACATGCGCCTCATAAGAGACCGCCTGTGTGACTCCGCCGGCGGCGCTGACGCTCACCTCGCGCCGTGGACGCAGAAGCGACTCGAGCGCCAGGCGCAGGGGCTTGGTGAACCCCGCCGAGCTCCACTGCAGCTCCGGCCCGGGAAGCTGGCCGCAAGTCCACGCCGGGTCCGGCGCGCTGCGCGCACCCCGTGAGAGCCGCACGAGCCCGCCGACGAGCACCGTCAGCGCGACGGCGATCCCGAGCGTCGGCAGCGACCCCGTGCCCGGCAGGTGCAGGCCCGCGGCCGCCGGAAAGCTCACGCCCCCGGGGGCGAGCCGTGCGAGAGACGGGAGCAACAGACCGGGAACCAGCCCGAGCACGACGCACGCGACGGCGAGGAAGACCATGCTCGCCCGCATCGCGACCGGCACCTCCGTCGCGGCCTCGCACTCCGGCCGGCGGGGCAGCCCGAGCAGCACGAGACCGATCACCTTCACGAAGCAGTACACAGCCAACGCCGCCGTTCCTGCCAGCGCGGCGGTTGCGAGCGCGCCCGCGAATGCGACCCCCAGGTGGCTTACGACCCCGACATGCAGCAGCGACTGCAGCGTCAGCCACTCCGAGGCGAAGCCGTTCAGCGGAGGCAGCCCGGCTATTGCGATCGCGCCGACGGCGAACGCGGCTCCAGTCCACGGCATCCGCCGCAAGAGGCCTCCGAGCGAGTCGAGCTCGAGCGCACCGACCGCCTTGCTGAACGCGCCGGCGCCGAGGAACAAGAGACCCTTGAAGAGCGCGTGGTTGAGGGCGTGAAGGAGCGCCGCCGCGAACGCGATCGCGCTCCACGTGGGCTGCCCGACATCGGCGAACACGAGGGAGGCTCCCAAGCCGAGCGCGACGATGCCGACGTTCTCGATCGAGTGAAACGCGAGCAGCCGCTTGAGCTCGTGCTGGAACAGCGCGTAGATCACGCCGCCCAGGCAGGACAGCGCGCCGATCGCCATGAGCGTGATCCCGACCCACAGCCCCGGCGGCGCGAGCCAACTGAACAACACGCGCACAAGCCCGTACACCGCGAGCTTGATCATCACCCCCGACATCAGCGCCGAGATATGCGCCGGCGCGAGCGGGTGCGCGCGCGGCAACCAGGAGTGAAACGGCATCAACCCGGCCTTCGTGGCGAACCCGATCAACGAGGCGCAAGCCACCAGCGTCGCGAGCCCTCCGCCCAGCGGCTGGCCCCCCAGCGCGCCCTTGGAAGCCAGCACCAACATCGAGACCCACACGCCTGCGCCGCCGATGTGCGTGATCGCCAGGTAGGTGAACACGCCCTGTCGAGCCTCACTGTCCCGACGGGCTATCAAGATCGCCGCGGCGGGCACCAGCGTCATCAGCTCCCAGAAGGCGAGGAAGGTGCTCACGTCACGGGCACTGACGAACCCGACCAGCACCAGCAGGAAGACCCCGGTCGTGACCGCGAGCGAGCGCGCCTGGTTGCCCTCGAGCGCATCGCCCGCGAACAGCGCGGCCGGTGTCCCGACAACGGCGATCAGCAGCAGGAAGAAGCCACTGAGCGGGTCCAGGCCGAACGCCGGCTGAACGCTGCTGGTGAACCCGGCCCCGATCGCGTGGCCCGACGCGAACAGCCACGCACCGACGACACCGAGCACCGCCATCCCCACCGCCAGCGCCCAGAGACCGGGACGCGGCGAGCGCGCGACGCCGGCGGCGAGCGTGCCCCCGATCATCGCCAGCAAACCGGCGAGGACCACAAGCTCGGACAGGCTCATCGCATGCACGACCCGAATACGGGCGCGCCCAAGCCGGCAAGCGCCGCGGGTCGTCTACCGCATGAGTGAACCCTGGCCGGGCTTTCCCGGCCAGGAGGACGCGAAACCTCCGGCCTCACGCCAGCTTTGCTGCCAGTCGCTGTTCGAGCTTGCGCAAGCCCTCCGACGCCAACGACGCCGGCACACTGTCGTACACGACCGACAAGGGAGTGCCTGTCTCCTCGCCCACAAAGGCCTGCGCAACGAGCCCAACGTGACCTTCGGGAGCCGCACGGACGTCGCGACGCGCAGCGCGCGGAAGGCGCAGCCGCATCTCGTTGAACTCGTTGCGGTCCAGCACGTAGCCACGCACCCGCCATGTCCCGCCGCTTGCCGGGTCTCGGCGGCTACCGGCTTCCATCGCCACGTGAGATCAGTCCCAGCTCAGGTGCTTGACGTGGCGGAAGGTGCCCCACGCGTCCGCCAAGCGATCGAACGCGTGCGTCGTCAGCCTGCCATGGCCTTCGAGCAGACCGACCGCCGCCGAGAGCGTCTCGGGCTGGCAGCGCTCCAGCAGCGCCATTGCCGCCTGCTCTGCGTTCTTGCCGCCGAGCAGGACTCGCTCGGCCAGCCGAGCGTCATAACTCTTCGAACGTCGCGCTGTCCCGCTCGCCGCACTCAACCGCATCGACATCCCGGCCGCGCCGAGTGGCGGCAACCACAATCGGTCGGTGCGGCGACGAAGGGGCATGGCCCCCTGGCCGGAGTTCGTCTCGGATACATCCCCTTATTAGTCTATCATCTTCTAAGATTTGCGATTCATTGGCGTCCCGCGAGGCAGGACGCACAACAGGTGCCGTACGCGAACTCGAGAAACGATGGAGCCGCACTCGACAGTCATGCTCCCCGCCCAGGTCGATGACGACTACGAGATCTACCTCAACGGGGTCCGCCAGCAACCGGACGTGGACTTCCACACGGACGGGCGCAGGGTCGTGTTCGCCCGTGCCCTGCGCAAGGACCGCATCTCCGGATGGCGCTGGTTTCTCGGCGCCTGGGGTATCGGCACCTACCGCCAGAACGACACGGTCGACATCCGCTTCGAGCTCGACGGACATGCGTACGTCGCACACGACCTGCCGATCAGCCACGTCGAGGAGGAGCTCGCCGGCGATGCCTGACCCCGCCTTCTGCGCGCGCACGCCTCCCCGCTCCGCCAGCGACGCCAGTGGACGCAACCGGACCCGACCACGCACCTAAGCTGTCCCGTGACACAAGGAGGCCGAATGGAGCAGCAACCTGACCAAGAGGCGCGTCTTGCCGCAGCGTCGAAGGCGCGCAGTGCCGCCCAGCAGCGTCAGGCCGAACACGCCGCCGAGATCGCCGGCAAGCAGGCCCAGCTCAAGCGAGAGGCACAAGAGCGACGCGAACGGCGGGACAAGCAGCGCAACGGTCGATAGCCGGGGTCGGCTCGCCAGCCGCGCCGCATGGCCGTTACGCACCAAGGACCGGCAACTCGCCCGGAGCGCCTGCGGAACGACGCCCGGCATCGACCAACTGCTGCGTGGGGCATCATCGCGCCATCGCCCGCCTGACCAGGCGCCGCATGTGCGCGTCAGCGAGCCGGGTGTGTCTGAAGCGGGGTCGACTGTGCGAGGTGGCGCCCGAGCCACTCGATCGCCAGATCGCCCACCTGCTCGAGCGCCCCGGGCTCCTCGAAGAGGTGGGTGGCGCCAGGGACCGTCACGAGTTCGCTCGGGCAGCGAAGGCGTTGCTGGGCGGCACGGTTGAGGTCGAGTACCTGCTGGTCGGCCCCGCCCACGATCAGCAGCGTTGGCGCCCGCACCGCATCGAGATGCAGTGCGAGGTCGGGGCGCCCTCCGCGCGAGATCACGGCGCCCACCCGATCGCCCAGCTCGGCGGCCGCCGTCAGGGCGGCCGCCGCTCCCGTGCTGGCACCGAAGTAGGCAAGCGGAAGTGTTGAGAGGAAGTGGTGCTTGGCGAGCCATGCGCTGGCCGTGAGCAGCCGCGAGGCAAGCAGCGGGATATCGAACACGTTTGCCCGGTCGAGCTCCTCGATCGGGGTGAGCAGGTCGAACAACAGCGTCGCGTAGCCTGCGTCGAGGAGCGCAGTCGCGACAGAGCGGTTGCGCGGGCTGAGCCGGCTCGAGCCGCTGCCGTGCGCGAAGACCACCACGCCCTGCGCGCTTGCGGCCATGCTCAGATCGCCCGCCAGCACCAACTGCGGCCCTGCCGTGATCGTTACTTCCTGTGCGGTGCGAGCCTCGGCGGGTTGTGTGCGTGGATCGTGGCTGGTAGCCGATCCCGCGGTGGCAGGGCCCAAGGCGTCTGTATCCGCATGGCCCCTCTCGGCAAGCAGGGAGGCGACCTCCGCGTCCGAGGTCGGGCGGAAGTCCTCATACCAGTATCCGACGGCCCACAGGTCCTCCGGCATCTCCACCGAAACGACCTCGTCGGCCTCCTCGGCGAGCGCCTCAGCGGACTGCGCCGCGGCCACGGGAACGGCGAGGATCACCCGCGCTGCACCCCGCCGGCGCACTGAGCGGACGGCGGCGAGCGCTGAGCGGCCAGTTGCAAGACCGTCGTCGACGAGGATCGCAGTGCGGCCCACGAGCTCAACGGGTGGGCGTGAGCCGCGATAGCGGCTGCTCTGCTCGGCCAGCTCGGCTTCACCGCGGGCGAGCAGCGCCTGCAGCTCGCCGCGCGTGAGCCCCAAAGCGCGCACGGTGTGCCCGCTCAGCACCTGCACGCCGCCCTCAGCGAGCGCTCCGATCGCGAACTCCGGGTTGCGCGGTGCGCCGATCTTGCGGACGAGTGCCACATCCAGCGGCGCGTCCAGCGCTCTCGCCACCTCGGCGGCGACCGGCACCCCGCCGCGGGGCATCGCGACGACTACCGGCCGCTCGCCGCGAAAGCGCTCCAGCAGAGCTGCGAGCACTCGTCCTGCGTCGTGACGGTCGTGGAATCGAGGCTGCGCGGGAGCCAGCAGCGGTGGGTCTTCGAGCGCGGTGACCGCGCCGGTGAGACACTCGTTCGGCTGCGCGCTCATTGCTGCCGGGCGCGACCGCGACACCTCTGCGTGGCGTAAGTGCGGTGGCGGGTCTGTGGGTCGCCGTACAAGGTGGCCGAGACCTGCTCCTCGACCGTCAGCGCGTCGGGCGCGACGCCTGGTTTGCGTGGCGATGCCCGCACCGCCGAGATCCCCTGCTGGCGCGCGGTCGAATCGCTGCTGCCCGGCGGGGGCATCGAGTGCCTTGCGGTGGCTGGAGCAGGACCTTTCATCTAGCCCCCCACGTGGGTGTATCGCTTGGTCATGGTGCGGAGGGCGACAGGGCGATCCCGCGGGTTGGTTGTCTCGAGGTCGGGCATGACTTGCTTCACAGGGCGGTGGGGTAGGTCTCGGGCGGCTCGCCGAGCTCCCACCTCGGCGTTCGCTCCAGCGGCTCAACCGCCCGCGTGACGTCGAGGTGCACGAGCGCGTCGTACTGCCGTGCTGCGTTCGCGGCGAACCAGTGGCTCTGGCGTTCCGTCTCAGGTCTGTAGATGACGCCGATCGCCCGCTCCAGGCGCGGTTCGCTCAGCGAGCGCCCGCTGTCGCCGGACTCGAGCGGGCACAAGAGGAAGGCGGGCATGCCGACGGTGTGAAGGAGGGCCTCGTAGCTGTCCGCCAGCGCCGGCCGCACGCGCTTTCGCTCCGGCTCGGCCCCCCAGTCGGAGGCCGCGGTGACGCTGCCCTCGTAGGTGGTGAAGCCGACGCTGACCGCGTCGCGACCGTGCCGTTCGCGCATCAGCTGGCCGATGTTGAGCTCGCCCCGCCGCGCCATCTCGGTCGCGCGGGCATCGCCCACGTGCGAGTTGTGCGCCCACACGACCACCTTGGTCGTGCCGCCGTGACGGTCGAGGTGTGCGATCAGCTGGTCGAGCGTGTCGGCCATGTGCCTGTCCCGTTGGTTCCACGACCCCGCACGGTCGCCGAACATCGTGCGGTAGTACTCCTCGGCGTTTGTCACGATCGCGGCGTTCTGCTCGGCGAAGAAGTACTCGTCCTCGGCCGCGAGCCCGTCGCGCAAGAGGTACTCGCCGGCGCGGCGGCGAAGCTCGACGAGCTGCTCTATCACGCCCCGTCGACACGGCTCGCTTACGCCGAGCAGCACCGCCTGGCCGTAGGCGCTGCTCTCGCCCGAGTATGGCTGCAGGCACTCGTAGCGAGCGCGCGCTCGGGCGGCGGCGTCCGGATCCTGCTCGTCCAGATACGCGATGACCGCCTCCATCGACGCACCGAGGCTGTAGAGGTCAAGGCCGTAGAAGCCGACCTTCTGTCCGGTGTGATGGCGGCCCTCGTTGTGTGTGCGCAGCCAGCCGACGAAGTCGAGCACGTCGGCGTTGCGCCACATCCACGTCGGGAACCGGGCGAAGCCCCGCAAGGCCTCCTCGGCGTCGCGATCCCCGCCCCCGCCACGGATGTAGCGGTTGACGCGGTACGCGTCGGGCCAGTCGCCCTCGACCGCAACCGCGACGAACCCACGCTCGGCGATCAGGCGTTCCGTGATGCGCGCCCGCTCACGATAGAAATCGTGCGTCCCGTGGCTCGCCTCGCCGATCAGCACGATGCGCGCCTCGCCGATCAGCTCCAGCAGAGGATCGTAGTCGCGCCGGTCGCCCGTCAGCTCATGAGCCGCCGCTCGCAATGCGCTGACGCCTTCGCGGCCCCCGGGGAGGACCTTCAGAGGCGTGTTCACGATCAGTCCTCGCAGACGTCGGCGACCCTGGCCGCGGTGATCCGCACGACGTCGCGTGGATCGACGAGCACAGAGTGGCGGTGGTCGCCGGCGGGGCACACGATCCGCTCCTGCTCGAGCAGCGTGCTGTCGATCACCTCAGTCGCCGGCATCATCGGCCCGAAGGGAGGTATCGCCCCGAGCTCCAGCGACGGAAAGTCGCGCGCCATCTCGGCCTCGCTGGCGAGTCGAAGCCCAGGGCTCGTGCCGAGCACATCGCGCAGCTTGTGCAGGTCCAGGCGATCGGCAGCTGAGATCGCAGCTACCGAGTAGACGCTTCCGTCGTGCAAGACGATCGTCTTGGCGACCTTCTTCGGAGACTCCTCCGCGACCTGAGCTTCGGCGCCGGCGCTCATCACAGGCTTGTGCTCGATCAGCTCAAACGGCACATTGGCGCCCTCGAGAAAGCCAACGATCGCATCAACGCGCGTGGTGGTCATCTCATTCGCCATGACGGCCCTCCTAAGACTCGACGACGATCTGGGTGACCGGGACGTCGAGTTCTCGCCGCAGCCGCTCGAGCTCATGACGTTCCTGCCAGGTCTCGTTCGCGGGCGGAGGGGTGACGACGAGCACCTCATCTGCGCCGAAGTCGCGAAGCTCATCCTCGACGGCGCTGCTCACACTGGGATCGCCCACCTCTCCGCGCGCCGCGATGCCCTGTTCACGCGCCCACGCCATCGAGCGCTGCAAGCGCGCCCGAGCGTCCACCAGCTCCCGGTCGATGTCAGAGACTCCGTAGTGAACACGCGAGGTGAGCACTGGAACGAGCACGTCAACCTCGACGCGACCGTCGTCTCCCGCGAGAATGCGCTCACGTAGCGCACTGCCCGAGAGCGCCTCGTTGGCTATCACGAGCAAGTGACGCTTCCCCGGCGATGCGCCATGTGGGTGCTCTTCGCGCGACGCCCGCCGCAGCGGCTCCTCCCGATCCGGGTTCACCGCAAGCACGTAGGCGATGAGTCCCCCCGCCAACGCAAGCGCGAAGACGCAAGCACCGATCAGCGGTTCGCTCAACCAGCCGATCAGCAGAGCCACTCCCACAGCAATTGCCCCACCGATGGCCAAGCGGAAAGCCTCTGCCTCTGACCTGACCGGGTTACGCATCACGCTTGACGCTACGCCGACCCGCCCAGCGCGTCATTGGGGGAAACCACTGTCTCGACGCCGGATCTACACCGCATCACTCGGCTCATCATCGGCGCGGGGAGGATGACCGCGGAGTTCTTCGACGCCGATCTCGGGCGAGCGTGCGAACTCGCCGACACGCGCATCGGACAAGGTCCCACGTAGGCACCCGAAGATGAGCGTATGGTGTCTCATGGACGGTCGCTGAACTAGCCGACTTCTCGCCAGCTGGACCAGCCGACGATCTCCGCCTCCGCCTGAGCGGTCCGCTCTCAAGAGCCGAAAGCCGCGTCTATAGCCAGCCGCTCCGGGCCGCCCGGCCCCAAGGCCTGGCGCCGGAAAAGGGAGGTCGGGATGCAACCGGGACTACACGCTTTGACCTGGACGATGAAGCGACTGGGGATCGTTCTCGCGGGCCTCGTGGGGCTCGTGCTCCTGGCCTACTTGGTGCTGGTCGCCGTCATCGTGGTGGGCCAGGCCGCTGCCGGCCTTGCGCAGTAGCGGGCGAACGCCGCGCTCACCTACTGCGTGCTGACGTCGCTGCTCCCCGACGCTGCTCTTTGAGCTTGGGGCTGCTGGGGCGGAGAACCGGAGGTCTCAACCGCATCGAGCGCGCGGCTCAGCGGATCGCGCCATCGCGTACGGCTGGGGTTCTCCGCCCCGGACGGACGAGGACGGCGAGCAGATCGCCGACCTTCTGCTCACGCGCGAGCGCATCGGGGAGCGGACGCTCCGCGTGGATCAGGTAGGCGTTGCGTCTGCCGGTGCGCCTGCGGGTGATGTAGCCGGCGTCGGCGAGCTCGCCGACGATGCGATGGGCGGCTCTTTCGGTGATTCCGACGCGCTCGCTGATGTCGCGCAGGCGGACGCCGGGCTCATCGGCGATGCACACGAGAACCTGGGCGTGGTTGGTCAGGAACGCCCAGGACGAACGGGACCCCTCAGCCATCAAGGCAGAATAACAACTCTAGATTTTGAGTTCATGTTATGGTGGGTCGGCTGCGACAGGTGTCGACCGGCGATCGACACCGAACGAGGTCGCTCCCCTATCGAGCGGAACCGCGTCCCGCCGGGCGCATCCGCCCAGAAAGCACCCCCCGATGCAGAGCAGCCGCTCCGCGCCAGCCGTCGCTGCGATCCCCATCAGGCGCGGACCACAGCGCGCCTCGCCTCCGCGCCCCCGGAACCGGACGCGCTCGCCTGAGCATGGCGGCCGGGCCGAGGCTGGCCTGCGCATCGCGATGCTCGCGCCGCCGTGGATCTCGGTGCCGCCGAGCGGGTATGGAGGGGTCGAGTCGGTGGTGAGCGTCCTGACCGAGTCGCTCGTGCAGCGCGGCAACGAGGTGACGCTGTTCTGTGCGCCGGGATCGACGTCGAGCGCGGAGGTCGTGACCCTGCTCGACGACGCCCACCCTCATGAGATCGAGCGGTCGCTCTATGAGGTGGACCATGTCGCACGGGCGTTCGCCGCGATCGACCACGCATACGGCTGGCACCCGTTCGATGTCGTTCACGACCACTGCGGGTTCGCGGCTCTCGGCATGGCCGACCGGCTCTCGACCCCGCTCGTGCACACGCTACACGGACAGTTCACGCCGGCCACCTCGGCCTTCTACGCCCGGCACGAGTCCAAGGCGACGCTCGTCGCGATCAGCCGCACGCAACGCGCGACGGCGCCCGAGCGCCTCGCTCGCGTCGCGGTGATCCCGAACCCGATCGAGCTGCGGGTCTGGCCGATGCGCGAGCACAAGGAGGACTACCTGCTCTGGATCGGCCGGATCACTGCCGACAAGGGTCCGCAGCGCGCGATCGCGGCGGCGCGGGCGGCCGGCGTGCCGCTCGTGATCGCCGGCGTCATCCAGCCCGGACAGCAGGCCTTCTTCGACCGCGAGGTCGCGCCGCACATCGACCGGGAGCACGTCACGTTCCTCGGTGAGATCGGCGGAGCGAGAAAGCGCTCGGTGTTCGCCGGCGCGCGAGCGCTGCTGATGCCGATCAGCTGGCGGGAGCCCTTCGGGATGGTGATGGTCGAGGCGCTCGCCTGCGGCACTCCGGTCATCGCGTTTCCCGCGGGAGCCGCCAGCGAGCTCGTGGTCGACGGCCGGACCGGCTTCCTCGTGGAGGATGAGACGGAGATGGCCGCCGCCGTCGGGGGCCTGGGCAGGATCGCCGCGCGTGACTGCCGGGCATGGGTCGCCGAGCACTGTGACGTCGATGTCGTGGCGGGCGCCTACGAATCCGCCTATCGAGCCGCGGCCCGCCCTGCCGCAGAGAAGATGGCGCTTGCCTGACCGCACGCTCAGCACGCTCGACGGCAGCACCTTTGTGGTCAGCGACCGTCGCGGGGACATCCGGCGCGACGACGAGGGTCCCGAGCATGGGTTCTTCTCCCAGGACACCCGCTTCCTCTCACGCTGGGTGCTCCGGGTCGGCGAGCAGCCGCTCGAGCTGCTCGGGCTCGACCAGCAGGAGCACTTCGCCGTCGGGTTCTTCCTGACGCCACGCGTCGGCCCCGACGCGCAGGCGCGCTGCTCGATCATGCGCCGTCGCTTGATCGACCACGTGTGGATGGAGGAGATATCGGTGATCAACCACCGCCACGACAGCACGACCTTCGACGTGACGCTCGAGCTCGACACGGACTTCGCCGACCTGCTCGAAGTCAAGGACGACGCGGTGCAAGCCAGGGAGCTGACGGTCCGCCACGACGATCGCTCGCTGGCGCTGTCCTACGAGCGCGCGGGATTCCGACGCTCGGTCACGATCGCTTCGAGTGTGAACGCGGCCGTGACTCGCAACCGGTTCAGCTACTCGCCGGTGCTGGCGCCCGGCGAGCAGTGGAGGACAACGTTCACCATCACGCCCCTCGCCGAGCAGCCGACGGCGGCATTCGCCTCGCGCGAGGCGCGAGGCGGCTTCGATGCGATGAGCGCCTCGAAATCAGCGGACCTCGAACGCTGGCTCGCCCGGGCGCCGGCCGTCTCGACGAGCGATCCCGCGCTGGCGCGCACCTACCGCGCGAGCCTCAGTGACCTGGGCGCGTTGCGCCTGCCGCCGGACATCAGCGAGGGAGCGACGCTGCCCGCGGCCGGCCTGCCCTGGTTCATGGCGCTGTTCGGCCGCGACAGCCTCATCGCGAGCTTCCAGGCGTTGCCCTATCTGCCCGAGCTCGCGGCAACCACACTGCGGGTGCTCGCCGCGGCCCAGGCGCACGATCGCGATGATTTCCAGGAACGCGAGCCGGGGAAGATCCTGCACGAGCTGCGCTTCGGCGAGCTGACGGCGAGGCGCGAGCGTCCATATTCGCCGTACTTCGGGTCGGCCGACGCGACGCCGTTGTTCCTCGTCCTCCTGGATGAGTATCACCGCTGGTCCGGGGACAACGATCTCGTGCGGGCGCTCGAGCCGAGCGCCCGGGCGGCGCTCCGCTGGATCGAGGACAGCGGCGACGCAGACGGCGACGGGTACGTGGAGTACTCCCGCCGGAACACCGCGACCGGCCTCGTCAACCAGTGCTGGAAGGACAGCTGGGACGCGATCCAGTTCGCCGACGGCACGATCGCGCGCGGGCCGGTTGCGACGTGCGAGATCCAGGGCTACGCCTACGACGCCCGGCGTCGCGCCGCCCGCCTCTATCGAGAGGTCTGGGAGGACCCCGCCTTCGCCGAGCGGCTCGAGTCGCAGGCGCTCGACCTGCGCACCCGTTTTCACCGTGACTTCTGGATGCCGGAGCGTTCCTGTCACGCGGTGGCGCTGGATGGCGACAAGCGCCAGGTCGACAGCCTGACCTCGAACATCGGCCACCTCCTCTGGTCGGGCCTGCTCGACGAGCGCGAGGCAGCCGAGACGGCCGACCGCCTGTCGCAGAGCGAGCTGTACTCGGGCTGGGGGGTGAGGACGCTCGGCTCCGGCGAGGCCGGCTACAACCCCCTCGGCTACCACACCGGGACAGTCTGGCCCCACGAGAACTCGCTGATCGTCGCCGGGCTGGCACGCTACGGGCACCACGAGCAAGCAGGCACGTTCGCCGCCGCGATGCTCTCCGCGGCGCCCTACTTCGAGCATCGCCTGCCCGAGGTCTTCGCCGGCTACCCAGCCGCGGTCACCTCCGTGCCGGTCGCCTATCCGACCGCCTCCCGTCCCCAGGCGTGGGCCGCCGGCACCCCGCTGCAGCTGCTCACCACGCTGCTGGGCCTGCAACCGGGCACCTCAGATGCTCACCGCGAGCTACCGGGCATCGGCCGCGTAGAACTGCGATCCAGAGCAAGGCAGGGATGACCGAGACGCCTACGGACCTGACCGACGCAACAGCAACCCTGATCCGGCGGCTGGCCCGTCCGCATGCCTCCGGTGGCATGGTGATCGAGCGCTCTGTGATCCTCGCCGAGGGCGCGGGGTCGGTCGCGATCCTGCGCTGGATCGCCGACCACGACGGCGTCGCGGAGTCCACCGCGTCCTCCACACCCAGTCGCGGGCTGCACGGCCGACGCGCGATCGACCCACGCGAGGACGCCCCACCACGACGATTCGTGCTCCCGGCAAGTGCGTTTCCGTCCGGCCCCCGCGGTTGAGCTCGGGACGCGCCATCGAGCTGCACGGCGATGAGCTCTCGCCTCGCGGCGATGCGAGCCGCATCTCCAAGGGCGGTATAGTCGTTCGTGCGTCCAGGTAGCTCTCGCTCTTCTCCCTATCGGGTCGACATCTTCGTGCAGAGGAGCAGAGAGGCGGTTGGCGATGGCCACCGCAACGAAGAAGGACCACCTGGCTGGTTCGCGGGCGCGCAATGGGGGGTCGGTTCCAGCTCGAGCCTCGCTTGCGTTCGTCGTCTCGCAGGACAATCGCGGGGACTACCTCTGGGAGATCGTCGACAGCCATGGGAAGACGCTCGTTGGCGCGGGGGGTTTCAGCTCACGGGACGATGCTGAGCGCGCCGCGCATGATGTGCACGACAGCGCGCGGCTGGCTCACTTCGGGCCACGCGACCCGGAAGAGCGCAGGGCCGGGGTTGCGTGATGCGTCCCGGCCATCTCAGCTGCGCCGGCTGTCGCATCCGGCTGCGCGCGGACTCTCCGGCGATCGCCGTCCTCGGGCGTCGTTGCCCGATCTGCGGAGCCCCTCTGACGGCGGCCGCGTCAACATCCGACGTCGTCGGTTTCCGCTCCTTTGATCTGGGCGAGCTCGTCGAGGGAGAGTCAGACCTCAAGCCCGACGCAGTGGGGCACCTGTCTCGCCGTGAGGCACTGGCCCGAGGCGCCCAAGATGCCGGGCGCTGGTCTGATGACGGCGGCAGCGCCGCCGGTGAAGCCGTGGCGCGATGGCCCGCGCCGCAGTGACCGCCGCGGCGCCGACTGACCACGGTCCCGCAACCCGCCATTCCCTCGGAGGTCCGGGTTCACCGCCCCACCCCGGCCCGACGGCGGCAACACATCGTCCACCCAACAGACATGGAGATTTCATGGCCAGGATCATCGTGACGACCGACCCGAGGAGCGACCGCAGCGCCGGTCCTACTCGACGAGAGCGTCTCCTCGCTTCACCTCGACAATGACCACAACGCGGCGCAGCTCGTCCAGCGGCTCGGCTGGGCGATAAGCGACGCGGAGGAAACGCAGCAGCGGGAAGGGGCGCACTGACGCAGGCCCGACGGGCGGCCTCAAGCGTGCTCGGCGAGCGCTATCTCTCGCGTTGCGGCAGCCACGTCCGCACAGCCGAGGATCGCACGAACGATCAGGCCGTCCTTCACCTCATACGCATCGGCGAAATGGACCTCGAGCGCCGCAGTGTCGCTCTCGCCCCGGCTGTGCGAGCGCGTGTCGCAGATGACCCACGGGTCAAGGTCGATGTACTCGTAGACCTCTGCCCCGAACTCGTCGTACGGGACAGTCCAATGAGATATGACACGCCGGACCGCCTCACGGCCGTGAACCACATCAGGAACATCGGGCGGACGCTCTTCGTCGCGCAGCTCGACCTGGACATCGGGGTGATAGCGCTCCAGCACCGCGTCCCAGTCGCCGACGTTCAGCGATTCGGCGCAGCGACGAAGAAGTTCGACGTTCCTCTGCGACATCGCGCTCCAGTATCGCAGTGAGCGGCCCCCGGGCTCTGGGGTGGAGCGCGCGTCGGTCCGTGAGGCGGACCTCGCTCGGAGGGACGAATCCCGCCCCGCTGCCGAGCCGACCGGAACGTGAGACCCGAAAGGGACCCGCCGGAGGCCGGCTGAGAGCGAAGGCCGTCCGCGTGGGCGGCCCTCGTCGTAGAGGGCACGCGGACCGCGCCCGAGCGCCGAGCGCAGCGATCGCGCGCCCCGCCCGCAGGGCCGGGCGCGAGGCTCACGGGCGCATCGGCGCCCACCCCGTCGGGTAGCGTCTGGCGCCGATGCCCCAGGAGCTCCGGCAGCGCGCGGGCCGATCGCGGCAGGGCCTGGTGCCCGCGCTGATCCTCATGGCCTGGGCGCTGCTGCTGGCTGCCTGGGCGGTCGCCAACCCGCCGTTCGCGGGACCCGACGAGACCGACCACTACGTACGCGCGCTCGGGGTCAGCCAGGGGCACCTGATCGGCGCGCCGGACCCGGGTGCGCGGATCGGCGTCGACGCGCGCCAGATCGCCTGGACGCACCAGGCGGCGCGGCTCGTCACGGCGAGCGGTCGGCTCGACCCGCTCCCGTTCACGTGCGCAACGGGGACCGACGCCGCCTCGGCGGCGTGCCTGGACGCCGCGACACCCGAGAGCGGGCGCAGCGTGCTGCAGACCGCGGTCGGCAACTACCAGCCGCTGCCGTACCTGCTGCCCGCGGTGGCGATGACGGCCGCCGGCTCGGCGCCGGATGCGCTGCGGCTCGCGCGCGGCGCGAGCGCGCTGGTCGTGTTCGCGCTGCTCGCGCTCGCGCTGGCGGCGCTGTATGACCCCGCCGCCCCGGCGTTCTCGACGCTCGGGCCGCTGCTGGCGGTCACGCCGATGGTGCTGTTCTGCGGGGCGATCCTGAACGGGAGCGGCCTCGAGATCGCGAGCGCGATCGCCTTCGCCGCCTGCCTGCTTCGCGTCCTGCGCGCGCCAGCGAGACGGGGCTGGCTGCTCGCCGCCGGGATCTGCGGCGCGGTGCTCGCACTCAGCCGGCCGGCGTCCCCGGTGTGGCTCGTGATCGCGCTCGGGGTGATCGGCGTATGGGCCGGCAGGCGCCGGCTCTCGCGCTCGCTCGGCGGGATCCGCGAATGGGGGCCGGCCGCCGCGGTGCTGCTCGCGGCGATCGTCCTGAACCGGATCTGGGAAGCGCTATACGGGTCGCACGTCCCGCTCGACACGGGCCGGCTGCACGCCGGCCTCGTGGCCGGCGTACACGAGTGGTGGCGGGCGCTCCCGGAGCTGGTCGGCAAGTTCGGCTACCTCGACGTGAAGCTGCCGCTGCCGCTCGTGCTGCTGTGGGTGCTCGCGCTTGCGGGCGTGGTGGCCGCGGCGATGTGGGGCTCGCGGCGCGACCGGACGGCGCTCGCCGCGATGATCGCGGCGGCGCTCGTGCTGCCGCCCGTCTTCTACGCGCTGTTCACGCGCCCGACCGGGTTCGGGCTGCAGGGCAGGCAGTTGCTCCCGGCGCTCGTCGCGCTGCCGCTGCTGGCGGGCGAGATCTTGCTCGCGGCTCGCGGGCGGCTCGCGGGCGCCGCGCTCACGTGGCTTCCGCGCCTCGTGCCGGCGGTCGTCGCCGTGGTCCAGGTCGGCGCCTGGTACACGAACGCGAAGCGCTTCGCGGACGGCTCATCGGGCCCGGTCTGGTTCCTGCCGAGCGCGGACTGGAGCCCGCCGCTCGGGTGGGGGCTCTGGCTGGCCGCGGTGCTGATCGCGGGCTGCTGCCTGATCGGCGTGGCGGCCGCGGCCGCCACGCGCCCCCCGGCTCCTCAGAGCGGGCTCGGCGCCCCCGCCAGCTCGAGCTGATCGTCACCGGAGCGTCGCCGGCCCGGCGTGCGCCGCCATCCCCGCAGCCTCAGCCGGCGTCCTCGTATCCCCACAGAGACACGAGGTCACGGCCGAGGAGCTCGCCGGCGGCCTGCACCTCGGGCAGAAAGCGGGCGCGCAGCTCGCGCACGAACGCCTCGTCCGGCTCGGGCGGGTCGCTCAGCACCGCGCGCCGCCGGACCGCCTGGAAGGCGCTGCGCCGCATCCGGCTCGTGGTGACGCTCTTGACCGCCGCCTTCGCCGAGCGCGAGATCGCCCCGCGGCCGACCGTGACAGAGGAGACGACGCCGTCCAGGCGCGCCGAGCGGACCTCGCCGGTGCTGACGTTCGCGCGCAGCGTGTCGATCGGCTGCTCCTCGTCGACGCCGACGAAGCGCATCACCTGGCGCAGCACCGTCTCGTTGTCCCTGCGGTAGTCCTCGTGGATCAGCACGAGCATCTGCTCTGGCGCGAAGTGCTCCCGGTAGCGGCCCAGCTGCTCGGCGTAGCGGACGTGTTCGGTGTACTGCAGCAGCACCGGGTACTGGCAATCGCGCGGCAGCTGCTCGCCGCGCGCCCGCTGCGGCTCGAGCGCGATCGCCTTGGCGAGGTCACGCTCGGTCTCCCATCCGTTGCGCACCCAGTTCAAGTGCATCGAGCGCAGGAACGCGGTCGGCTCGCGCAGGATCGCGATCGCGCGGGCCTGCGGCTGCACGCGCGCGATCTCGCCCGGCGCCACCCGCGACCACAGATAGGAGGCCGAGGCCTCGCCGACCTTCTGCTCCGGCCGCGCGTCGAGGAACAGCGCGGTGTAGTCCTCGAACGTGCGGGGCAGCGGCCTGCCTTCCGGGCGCTCGAACCGCGGCGCGCGGTCGCTGGCGAAGTAGTGCGGCTCCTTGAGCGGCGACATGAACACCTGCGGGTGCTGGCGCAGCATCTTGTACAGAGCGGTCGTCCCGCTCTTGTAGTGCCCGACGATGTAGAAGTCGGGAACGCGGCGTCCCTCCACGCGCTCCGCGGAGCTCGCCGAGTCTTCCGTACGCGAACCGCTCAAGGCAAACCCCTTCCTCGGAGGGGAGAGGGTAACAAACGGCCCCCGTGGCAACGGCCCCCGCGCCGGCCGGGCGCAGCGGGTGCGCTCAGCAGTCTGCGAGCTGCCGCTGCAGCGCGTCGAGCAGCCCTTCCTGCCCGCGCACGAGCCGCCCGCGTGCCGCCTCGAGGCCGCACCACTCGAGCCGGTCGACCTCGGGGAACGCCTGGCGCCTGCCCGAGCGGGGCGGCCATTCGATCTCGAACGTGTTGCTGCGCGCGGCGCCGGCGTCGAGGTCGGCCTCCACGGCCCACGCGCTCACGCGCTTGCCGCCGGGCTGGCGGATCTCGCCGAGCTCGATCAGCGGCCCGTCCGGCGCCGGCAGCCCCGTCTCCTCGCCGAACTCGCGCAGCGCGGCGGCGACCGGGTCCTCGTCCTTGCCGAGCTCGCCCTTGACGATCGACCACGCGTGCTCGTCGCGGCGCGCCCACATCGGGCCACCCATGTGGGCGATCAGCACCTGCGGGCGGCCCTCGCGGATTCGATAGGGGAGCAGGCCCGCGCTGCGCCGCGGCCCGCGCCCCGCCGGAGATTTCGCCGCGCGCGCCACCGCAGCAAGCATACGTCGCATATGCTGGCGCGATGGACGTCCCCCGCGGGGAGTCTGGCTGGGAGAGGCTGTTCTGGCTCGTGTTCGAGCGGACCAGCAACCCGCTCGCGCTACTCGACCACGAGCGCCGCATCGTCGATCTCAACAGAGCGGCGACCGAGCTGCTGGGAGCGCCCCGCGAGCAGCTGATCGGGCGCTCGATGCTCGACAGCGTCAAGCCCTCCGAGCGCGATCAGTCGATCCGCGAGTGGGAGGCGTTCCTGCGCAGCGGCGAATACTCCGGCCGGCGCGACCTGGTGCGCGCCGACGGCTCGGAGGTCGAGGTCGAGTTCGCCGCGCGCCTGGCGAGCGTCGCGGGCGAGCGGATGGCGATCTACGTCGCGATGGCCGCCGACGAAGCCGGCCGCCGCGTCTCGGCCCGCGCCGCGCAGCTGGCCCTGACCAACCGCGAGCGCGAGGTCGTCACGCTGATCGCGCTCGGGGACGAGACCGGCGAGATCGCAAGGAAGCTGCACGTCTCGCCGGAGACGGTGCGCACGCACGTCCGCAACGCGATGACGAAGCTCGACGTGCACACCCGCGCCCAGCTCGTCGCGGTCGTGCTGTGCGCCGAAGACGCGCTGCACGAGGGGCCCTTGAGCGGCGGCTAGTTGTTCTGCCCACGGACTTAGTGAACGCGGCTGGTGGGTGGGCGGTCGCTGAGCGAGGTGTGGGGCCTTCGCCGGTTGTAGTAGCGGAGGAAGGATGGCAGGGCGCGGTTGCGTTCGGTTGAGCTGGTCCAGGTTCGTGCGTGTGCCCACTCTTGGTCGAGGGTGCGAATAAACCGCTCGGCCTTGCCGTTCCAGCGCGGTGTACGGGGCGGGGTGAGGATGTGGCGCGCGCCGAGTTGTGCGAGCGCGGCCTTGAAGTCGCGGCTGTTGCGGTAAGCCAGCGCGTTGTCGGTCATCACGGCCTGGACAGGGCCGGCGCCCTGCTCCCGCATCCAGCTGGCGGCGCGAAGGAGCACGCCGGCTGCGACCTGTCCGCGGTCGTAACGGTGCACCTCGACATAGGCCAGGCGCGAGTGATCGTCGATCACGACATGCGCGAACTGCAAGCGCCGGGTACCCGCCGCGACACGCTGCTGGCGTGAGCGATCACCATGCGCCCAGTGGCCTGGCTCGCTGAAGACCGGCAACTGCTTGGCGTCCATGTGCAGCAGCGCTCCGGGCTCTGACCACTCATAGCGGCGAACGGAACGCTGCGCAGGCGTGCGTCGCCTCTTGGAGCACCCATGGCGCTTGAGCACCTTCCAGATCGTTGAGCGTCGATAGCCGACGATCCCTGCCAGTCGGGCAGGCCCTAGGTTCGTGCGCTCGCGAGCGAACAGAATCCGCTGCTCGATCTCCGGCGATAGCCCCCACGGACACGACCTCGGGACCGGCGGCAACGCCCGCAGGCACGCTCTCGAAGCCCGCTCCGCCTCACCCGCCTGCTCCCACCGATGCCACCACCGGTGCGCCGTCGCCGGCGAAACATTCAACGCTCGAGCCGCCGCCCTCAGCGACCAGCCCCGCTCGATCAACCGCACCAGCTCAAGACGACCGCCGAGTCCGAGCCTGCATCTACCGTCCTCCATGTCCGGGTCCTCCTCCTGCTGCGAGTTCTGGAAGACCCACAGCCTCAGGAGCGACCCGGACGCCCCCTCAACCGTTCACCAAGAGCGTGGGCAGAACAGCTAGCCGCGGGCCGGCCTCAGCCGCGCTCGCTGTCGAGCATCGCCATCTGCGGCGCGGCGTAACGGTCGCCGGCGGCGGCGTCGGCGGGCACCGCGCGCTCGAGCGCGGCGAGATCCTCGGAGCCGAGCGTCAGCTCCAGAGCGCCGAGCGCCTCTTGCAGGCGCTCGCGCGTACGGGCGCCGATCAGCGGCACGATCTCCTCTCCCTGCGCCAGCACCCAGGCGATCGCGATCTGCGCGACGCTCGCCCCGCGCGCGGCGGCCAGCTCTCGCAGCCGCTCGACGAGCGCGAGGTTGGCGTCGAGGTTCTCGGCGCTGAAGCGGGGCGCGTGGGCGCGGAAGTCGTTGCGGGCGAGCTCGCGGTCGGCCGTGAAGTGACCGCTGATCAGCCCCCGCGACAGCACGCCGTAGGCGGTCAGGGAGATGCCGAGCTCTTGGCACGCCGGCATGATCTCCCGCTCGATGCCGCGTGAGATCAGCGAGTACTCGATCTGCACGTCGCAGATCGGGTGCACCGCGGCGGCACGCCGTATCGTCTCGGCTCCGACCTCCGAGAGGCCGATGTGGCGGACGTAGCCGGCCTGCACGAGCTCGGCGATGGCTCCGACCGTCTCCTCGATCGGCACGTCGGGATCCAGGCGCGCCGGCCGGTAGATGTCGATCTGCTCCACGCCGAGCCGCGTGAGGCTGTGGGCGCACGCGGTCTTCACGGCCGCCGGGCTCGCGTCGTAGCCGAGCCACGCGCCGTCGGGCCCGCGCTGGGCGCCGAACTTCACGCTCAGCAGGTACTCCTCGCGCGGGCGGGCGCGCAGCGCCTCGCCGATCAGCATCTCGTTGTGACCCATGCCGTAGAAGTCGCCGGTGTCGAGCAGGTCGATGTCCGCCTCGAGCGCGGCGTGGATCGTCGCGATGCTCTCGCCGCGGTCGGCCGGGCCGTACATCCCCGACATGCCCATGCACCCGAGGCCGAGGGCCGAGACCTCAGGGCCCGTGGTGCCGAGGCGCCGCTTCGCGAGGCTCACGCCAACGCACACTAGCGGCCGGCGGGTGCTCCCCCCGAGGGCGTCCGGTGGCCGTTTCGCCGATCAGCTCGAGGCTCAGCCCGCGGGCGCCTCGTCGGCGGCCCTGAGGGGGAGGTCGTCGAGCACGCCCGTGATCTCGAACAGGTGCCGGCACGCGCCGCGGTCCGGGATCAGGAAGAACTCGCGGCCGTCGTCGCGGCACACGTCCCACGTGGCGAGCACGGTGCGCAGGCCCGAGGAGTCCATGAACACGACGCCGCGCAGGTCGAGCACGAGCTCGCTCGCGCCGTCGTCGCGGACCCGCTGCACGGCTGCTTCGAGTGCCGGCGCCGTGACGAGGTCCAGCTCGCCGGCGAGCTCCAGGGTGCGACGCTGCGATCGGCGGACGTCCGCGATGCGCAGCTCTCCGACGGGTGGCGTCACGTGGCCTCTCTCGTTGGCCGCCGACCGCCCTCGCCTCGGTAGGGCTCGGGCCGGCCATTCGGCATCGGCGGGCGCTCATCACGCACCCGTGGGCCATGCTAACAACGCGGACTCGTGCGGCGGGGAGCCCGCGACCGGGATGCGGTGCGCCCGGGGCATCGGAGGGGAGCCTCCGCCGCAGATCGTGCCGCGGGGTGCGCCCGCGCGCGTCGCCGGGCTGCGCCCGGGCGCCGGGAGGGGAGCTTCCGTCGCAGACCAGACGGCGTGATGCGCCCGGGCGCGTGGCGCAGCTGCCCGTCTGCCGGGGCTCGAACGCCGGCAGACGGGTCTGCCTTCGCGCCGTCGCCGTCCGCCGGCTGGTGCCCCTGGCCGGGGCCGGCACAACAACCCGGCGCTCAGGTCGGGGTCGTGGCGCGCGGCGCGATCTGCGGGCACGGGTTCACGGCTCGGCTACGCGCCGCTCCCGGTCGCGCCCGCCTGGGCGACCGCGTGGCGGCCCTCGGCGAACTCCTCGACGATCTTCGAGCAGAACGCAGGCAGGTCGGCGGGCTTGCGGCTCGAGACGAGGCCCTGATCGACCACGCATTCCTCGTCGACCCACTCGCCGCCGGCGTTGCGGATGTCGGTCTTCAGCGACGGCCACGAGGTCAGCCGCCGGCCGCCGACGAGGTCGGCCTCGACCAGCGTCCACGGCCCGTGGCAGATCACGCCGACCGGCTTGCTGGCCGCGAAGATCGCCTTCACGAACTCGATCGCGCGCGGCTCGGTTCGCAACTGGTCGGGGTTCGCGACGCCGCCGGGCAGCACGAGCCCGTCGAACTCGTCGGGGTCGGCCTGCTCCAGGGACTGGTCGACCGGGAAGGTCGAGCCCTTGTCGAGGTGGTTGAAGGCCTGGACGTCGCCACCCTCGGGCGCGAGCAGCAGCGGTTCGCCGCCGGCCTTCTCGACCGCCTTCCACGGCTCGGTCAGCTCCACCTGCTCGACGCCCTCATTCGCGGTCAGGAACGCGATCTTCCTGCCCTGCAGTGGGGATGCCATATCGATCTCCTTGTCGTCTCGCTTGCCGGTCACCGTTGGCATACCCGGCGCGAGGCCGGGCCAACCGGGCCCGAGCTTCGCGGGCACGACAGCGTGCGCGAGGCCGTGGCGGCAGGGCACCGAGAGCCCGCGCCCCATCGGCGGCCGCGCTCCGCCGCGCCTATAACATGGGCCGCGGTGGCATCGGAGCAGCAGGCTGGGACGGGCGAGAGACTGAGCGTGCTGCTGGTGGAGGACGACGAGGGCGATGCGGTGCTGGTCGCCGACGACCTCGCCGAACGGCTCCCCGGCGCGGTCGTGTCGCGCACGCGCTCGCTCGCCGAGGCGCTCGAGCGGGTGCCCGAGCACTACGACTGTGTGCTGCTGGACCTGGGCCTCCCCGACGCGAGCGGCCTGTCGGGCGTACGGCGCATGCGCGAGCGCTTCCCGGACGCGGCGCTCGTCGTTCTGACGGGGCTGGCCGACGAAGCGGCCGGCGTCGGCGCCGTGCAGGCCGGCGCGCAGGACTACCTCGTCAAGGGGCGGCTCGAGCCGGGGCAGCTGGCGCGCGCGATCCGCTACTCGATCGGGCGGCGCCTGACCGCCGAGGCGGAGCGCGAGCTGCTGCTAGCCGACGCCCAGGCGCGCGAGGTCGAGCGCCTGGAACTCGGTCTGGCGCCGCCGCCGCTGATCGACGAGACGGATGTGTGGGTCGTCTCCTGCAACCGGCCCGGGCGCAGCCGCGCGCTGCTCGGCGGAGACTTCCTCGATCTCGTGCAGCGCTCGGATCGCACGCTGCACGCGCTGATCGGCGACGTCTGCGGCCACGGGCCCGACGAAGCTGCGATCGGAGTCAGCCTGCGCGCGGCCTGGCGGGCGCTGACGCTGGCGGGCGTCGCGCACGAGCTGCTATTCGACACGCTGGCGCGCGTGCTCGAGCACGAGCGCCAGCTGCCGCGGCTGTTCGCGACGCTGTGCACGATCGACATCGAGCTTCCGGAGCGGGCTGCGCACGTGCTGGCCGCGGGCCATCCCGCGCCGCTGCTGATCGACGCGAGCGGGCGCGTCGAGCGCCTGACCGGGCGGCGCGGAGCGCCCGCTCTCGGCCTCGGCGACGGACCGTGGACAGCGGAGACGGTGGCGCTGCCGGACGGCTGGTCGGTGCTGCTCTACACCGACGGGGTCATCGAGGGGCGTCTCGGCGAGGGACCCGATCGCCTCGGCGAGGACGGCCTGCGACGAGTGCTGGGCGAACACATCGCCGCACGCCCGGACTGGCGCGTGCGCCCGCAGACGCTGCTCGATGAGCTCGTGCAGGAGGCCGAACGGCTCAACGGCGGCGCCCTCACGGACGACGTGGCGCTGCTGCTGATCGGCGCAGCGGCGCGATGAGCGACGCCCCCGCTGAACACGGCCCGGTACGCCGTCGCCTGGCCACGCTGAGCGTCGGGCGCCTGCTCGGGGTCACGATCGGCGTGCTGCTGGCGCTCGCCGCGGCCGGGATCGGGGCGGCGCTCGTCGCGAGCTACCGGCTCGGCGACGAGCGCGAACTGCTGCTCTCCGACGTCGCGCCGGCCAACCGCGCCGCGCTGGCGCTCGAAAGCGCGCTCGTCAACGAGGAGACCGGCATCCGCGGGTACCTGATCACCGACCAACCGAGTTTCCTGGCGCCCTACCGCGAAGGCCTGCGCGGCGAATCGGACGCGTATGTCACGCTCGAATCCCACCAGCACCGGGTGGGTGCGCCGGTCCCTGCCGAGATCGCGCAGGTGCGAGCGGCGGCGCTGGCCTGGCAGCTCGGCTTCGCTGCCCACGCGCTCGCGGAACCACGACGGATCGTCGAGCGCGGCCTCTCCCCGGACGCCCGCGGGAAGTTCCTGTTCGACGAGGTGAGGGCGCGGCTCGCGGCCCTCCAGGGGACGCTGGCCGTGAAGGACGCGAGCGCCAGGGCGGCGGTCAACCACGCGGCCGACGTGCTCGATGCGCTGCTGATCTTCGCCGCCGTGCTCGTGCTCGGCAGCCTCGCGGGCGCCGGGCTGCTGCTCCGGCGCGCGGTCACGCAGCCGCTCGCGCGCCTCGGCGAGGACGCGCGCCGGGTCTCCGGCGGCGAGTTCCAGACGCCGATGCGCACGCCGGCGGGCCCGCGCGAGGTGCGCGAGCTGGCGGGCGAGATCGAGGGGATGCGCGGGCGCATCGTCCAGGAGCTCGCGAGCGTCGAGGCGGCGCGCGCCCAGTTGGAGGAGCAGGCGCTCGAGCTGAGCCGCTCGAACGCCGACCTCGAGCAGTTCGCCTACGTCGCCTCGCACGACCTGCAGGAGCCGCTGCGCAAGGTCGCGAGCTTCTGCCAGGCGCTGCAGGTGCGCTACGAGGGACAGCTCGACGACCGCGCCGACCAGTACATCGAGTTCGCCGTCGACGGGGCCAAGCGCATGCAGGCGCTGATCAACGACCTGCTCGCGTTCTCGCGGGTCGGGCGCTCCGCGCGCGAGCAGGAGCGCGTCGAGCTGTCCGAGACGGTGGCGGCCGCGCGCGCGGCGCTCGCGGCGAGCCTCGAGGAGACCGGCGGCAGCGTGCGTAGCGGGGAGCTGCCGGCGGTGATGGGCGACCCGGCGCTGCTGCGCTCGCTGTTCCAGAACCTGATCGCCAACGCGCTCAAGTTCCGCGGCGAGCAGCCGCCGGCGGTGATGATCGAGGCGGTCAGGGACGACGGCTGGTGGGTGATCGGCTGCGCCGACAACGGGATCGGGATCGATCCCGAGTACGCCGAGCGGATCTTCCTGATCTTCCAGCGCCTGCACCCGCGCGACGTCTACGGCGGCAGTGGCATCGGCCTGGCGCTGTGCCGCCGGATCGTCGAGTATCACGGTGGGCGCATTTGGCTCGACACCGGGTATCACCCGGGTGCACGCTTCCGCTTCACGCTCCCCGCGATGCACGAGGACTCCTGACAGACATGCAAGCCGAGCTGGTCTCGATCCTGCTGGTCGAGGACGATCCGGGCGACGTCGTGCTGATCCGCGAGGCGTTCGCCGAGCAGAAGGTCGGCAACAGCATCAACGTCGTCAGCGACGGCGTGCAGGCGCTCGAATTCCTGCGCCGCGAAGGGGAGCTCGGATCGGCCGAGCGCCCCGACCTGATCCTGCTCGACCTCAACCTGCCGCGCAAGAGCGGCGCCGAGGTGCTGGCCGAGGTGAAGGGCGATCCCGAGCTGTCGATGATCCCCGTCGTGGTGCTGACTACGTCTTCTTCAGAGGAGGATGTGGTTCGCGCGTATCGGCACCACGCGAACGCGTTCATCACGAAGCCCGTCGAGTTCGACCGTTTCCGCGAGATCGTGCACGAGATCGACGACTTCTTCGTCGGGATCGTGCGGCTGCCGCCGCGCCCCGCGGCCGGCTGAAAGACGCGCCGCTCGCTTGAAGGCCGGCCCGCGAGGGTAGGTGGGCTGCAGGTCGGCTCGGGTAGGAACACCGGGCCGCGAGAGAGACACGCGGCGGAGGTGCGCATGAACGACGGCGTCGAGACCGGCACGATCAAGACGTGGATCCCGGCACGGCTGGACCGCCTGCCGTGGTCGCGCTTTCACTGGATCGTGATCGTCGGCCTCGGCACGGCGTGGATCCTCGACGGGCTCGAGGTCAACGTGGTCGGGTCGATCTCGGCGCGCCTTGCGGAATCAGGCTCAGGCGCGCACCTGACGAAAGGCGACATCTCGAGCTGGGCGGCGTCGCTGTACATCGCGGGCGCCTGCCTCGGCGCGATCGTGTTCGGGCAGCTGACCGACCGATTCGGCCGCAAGCGCCTGTTCATGGTCACGCTCGGGATCTACCTGGCCGGCACCGTGCTGACCGCGTTCACCTTCTCGGCAGCCTGGTTCTTCGCGTTCCGCTTCATCACGGGGGCGGGGATCGGCGGCGAGTACAGCGCGATCAACTCGGCGATCGACGAGCTGATCCCGGCCCGTCAGCGCGGCCGCGCCGACGTGTCAATCAACGGCAGCTACTGGCTCGGAGGCGTCGCGGGCTCGCTGCTCGCGGTGGTGATGCTGAACACGGCGATCTTCCCGGTGAACGTGGGCTGGCGTCTGTCGTTCGTGCTCGGCGCGGTCATCGGCCTGGCCGTGCTGTTCGTGCGGCGCAACGTGCCCGAGAGCCCGCGCTGGCTGTTCATCCACGGCCGCGAGGAGGAGGCCGAGGAGATCGTCGAGGACATCGAGCGCCAGGTCCGCGAGTCGACCGGATCGGAGCTGCCCGAGCCGCGCGGCGAAGAGCTCACCGTGCGGCAACGGCGCACGGTGCCGCTGCCGCTGATCGTGCGCTCGGTCGTCTCGATGTACCCGCGCCGCACGGTGCTCGGGCTGGCGCTGTTCGTCGGCCAGGCCTTCATCTACAACTCGGTCCTGTTCGGATACGGGGCGCTGCTGACGATCTACTTCCACACCGCCTCCGGCGACACGCCCTACTACCTGGCCGTCTTCGCGCTCGGGAACTTCGCCGGCGCGCTGATCCTGAGCCGGCTGTTCGACACGGTCGGGCGAAAGCCGATGATCGCGGGCACCTACCTGCTCTCCGGCGCGCTGCTCATCGTCACGGGGCTGCTGTTCCGCGCCCACGCCCTCGACGACGTCACCTTCACCGCGTGCATCTGCGTCGTCTTCTTCTTCGCCTCCGCCGGCGCGAGCGCCGCATACCTGACGGTCTCCGAGGTGTTCCCGATGGAGACCAGGGCTCTGTGCATCGCGGTCTTCTACGCCGTCGGGACCGGCATCGGCGGGGTCATCGGGCCCCAGGTCTTCAACCGCCTCATCGAAAGCGAAAGCTACGAGCAGGTGTTCCTCGCCTTCGCGATCGGCGCGCTGATGATGATCATCGGCGGTGTGGCCGAGCTCGTTTTCGGCGTCAGGGCCGAGAACGAACCGCTCGAGAACATCGCAAAGCCGCTGACGGTCGCCGACAGCTCGGCACGTGAGGCGGTGCCGGCCGGGTGAGGAGCCACGCGGAATTGCCGTCGCGGGCGTTGGGTAGGAATTGCGAGAGTCGATGCGGCGCGGCCGCAGCGAGGTGAGGCGAGATGCAAGCTGACGAGAAACAGCGGCGGAGGATCGTCGTCGGAGTCGACGGCTCGGAGCCCTCGCAGGCGGCGCTGCGCTGGTCGCTCGCCGAGGCGGAGCAGCGCGCGGCGCGCGTCGAGGCGGTGATCGCGTGGCGCCCGTCGGCCTCGGTCGCGCCACCGGCCGGGCGCCCGTCGGCCTCGACGTGCACGATCCAGGAGCGCCACGCCGACGCCGAGGCGATCGTCGAGCGCGAGTTGCGTGAGGCCGGGCCCCCGGGCGTCGTCGAGACGCAGGCGCGCGTGATGCGCGGCTCGCCGTACCGCGTGCTGCTCGACGCCGCCCGCGGCGCGGAGCTGCTCGTGATCGGCGGCAGCTCGGGGAAGCTCGGGGGAAAGCTCCCGTGGTCGACCGGCCAGCAGCTCGTGCGTGAGGCGATGTGCCCGGTCGTGGTCGTGCCGGCCCGCGCAGCCCGCGAGCTCGGCACGTGCGATCGCGAGCAGGGGTTGCGCGGCAGGGGCGCCGCGGCGGGGCACGCCGGCGGTGGGACGCCGGCCCGCTAGCCCGGCTGATGCAGGCGCCGGCGTGACTCGGCGATCTCCTGCTCGGCCTCGGCGCGCGAGCGCCAGCCGGTGATCTCCACCCGCTTGCCCTCCTCCAAATCCTTATAGATCGAGAAGAACTGCTCGATCTCCTGGCGCAGCAGCAGCGGCAGGTCCTCGAGCTCCTCGTTGGGATTCCAGTAGGGGTCGTGGAGCGGCACGCAGATGACCTTGTCGTCGATCCCCTTCTCATCGGACATCTCGAACAGCCCTACCGGCTTGACCGGGATCAGGCACCCCGGGAACGTCGGCTCATGCAGGCACACGAGCGCGTCGAGCGGGTCGCCGTCCTGGCCGAGCGTCCCGCGCAGGTAGCCGTAGTCGGCGGGGTAGGTGGCGGCGCTCGCCAGGAGCCGGTCGAACTTGATGCCGCCGAGCTCGGGGTCGTACTCGTACTTGTTGCGCGTGCCCTTCGGTATCTCGACGACGCACACCAGCTCGTCCTCCTGTGCGCGTGCCGCGGGCGCCATCGGGCCACTCTAGCGGCCGTCCGGCGCGCCGCGGGCACGCGGCCGGGTGGTTGCCCCGACCGCACGGCGGGTAGGCATTTCGGCATGGCAGAAGACCGCCGGCCGCCCCAGCGCGATCGGGGCGGCGATGCGCGGCGCGATGAGAGCGCGCACGAGCGCCTGGACCGCAATCTCGAGGAGCTGACGGGCGAGCTGCGCGTGGTCGTCACCGGCGTGCAGGTGCTGTTCGCGTTCCTGCTGATCGTGCCGTTCAACACGGGCTTTCAGCACGTCGGCTCCTTCGAGCGCACGGTCTACCTCGTGACGCTGCTGCTCACCGCGCTCGCGGCGCTCTGCACGATCGCCCCCTCGGCCGAGCACCGGTTCGTGTTTCGCCACGACGACAAGCACCACCTCGTGTTCAGCTCCAACCGGATCGTGATCGCCGGCATGGGGTTCCTGGCGCTCGCGATGTGCGGGTGCCTGTTGCTGGTCACGACCAAGCTTTTCGGCCAGGCCACCGGCGTGCTCGTCGCAGCGCTCGGCTCGCTGTCCTTCCTGATGCTGTGGTTCGTGCTGCCGCTGCGGCGCGCGATCGCGCTCGAGCGGCGCGGGCGTCGCAGCGGGCGCGGGCATGACCGCGACGGTCGGCACGGGGCGCCGGAGCGCCGGCCCGCCTAGCCGCGCTTGCTCAGGCGAGCGCGGCGCGCAGCACGCCGCCCATCTCCGCGAGCGCCTCGCGCGGCCCGCTCGAGCCGATCATCAGGTGGGTGAAGCCGTGCACGTAACCGTCGTAGCGGCGCACGATCGTGCGCGTGCCCTCTCCGGCCAGGCGCTTCGCGTAGGCCTCGCCCTCGTCGCGCAGCGGGTCGAACCCGGCGGTCACGACGAGCGCCGGCGGCGCCCCCGCGAGGCTCGGCGCGAGCAGCGGCGAGATGCGCGGGTCGCTGCGGTCGTGCGCGCCGGCGAAACGGTCCTCGTAGGAGTCCATGTTCTCCTTCGTGAGCACGAAGCCCTCGGCGAACTCGAGGCGCGACTGCGCCGTCCCGACGCAGTCGGTGACCGGGTAGATCAGAAGCTGGAAGGCCGGGGGCCGCTCGTCGCCGGCGGCGAGCACCGCGGTCACGGCCGCGAGGTGCCCGCCGGCGCTGTCACCGCCGACGGCGACGCGGGCCGGGTCAGCGCCCAGCGAGGCGGCGCGCGCGACGGCATCGCGGAACGTCGCCAGCGCGTCGTCGACGGGCGCGGGAAACGGATGCTCGGGTGCGAGCCGGTAGTCGACGCTCAGCACGCGCGCCCCGGAGGCGAGCGCGAGCACGCGGCAGGGCTCGTCGTGGGTCTCGAGATCGCCCGCCACCCAGCCGCCGCCGTGGTAGTAGACGAGCAGCGGCCCGGCCGGGTCGGCTTCCGGTCCGGGGATGTAGAGCCGCGCCGGCAGCGGCCCGGCGGCGCCCGCGACGCTCAGCTCGCGCACCTCGGCGACCGGCGTCACCGCGCCCGCCACGCGCGCGACCGAGCGGCGCAGCTGGGCGCGCACCTGCGGCGGTGTAAGCGTGCGCAGGGGCGGGTCGGGATCGCGCTCGGCCAGGCGCAGCAGCACCTGCGTGTCGAGATCGAGCTCCAGCCCCTGGCGTCGCAACGGCGGCCCGGCGATGCGGCGCTTGGCGGCTGCGGGCAACGCCAGGATCGCGCGCGCCGCCACTCGCTCGAGACGTTCGGCCCGCGTGCGCCCCCAGAGCGGCGCCTCACCCGCGCCCCGCGGCGCGGTTCGCGGGGCCGTTGCCACTCCGCCCTCCATGAGGGGATCGTCCCAGATTCCGGCTTACAGCTCGATCGCGCGCATCACGTGCTCATCGGGGAGCTTCCCGATGATGCGCCACAGGATCTCGCGCTCGTCCGCCTGCCCGCGCTGCAGGTCGTTGATCAGCAGCCGCACGGCGAAGAACGTGATCTTCATCTGCTTGGCGCTGAGCGGCACGCTCAGCACGCCGTTCTCGCCGGGCTGCCCCTCGAGCGCGGCCAGCACCTCGCGCGCGAGCGCCTGGATGTCGGGCATGTGGGCCTCGTCGCCCATGTACAGCCTGACCGCGCTGGCGGCGACCGGGACCTCCTCGCCGTCCAGCAGCAGGTGGTAGTCGGCCGGCGTCTCCTCAGCGTCGCCCATCGTAACCTCCGCTCGCCGTCAGTCCACCGCAGGCCCCGCCGGCTCCTCGCCGGAGGCGCCTGCGGCCCGCTCGCGCAGAAGTCGCGCGACCCGCCCGCCGGCGGCAGCGAGCAACATACCGACGATCGCCGTCACGACGGCGAGCAGTGGCTTGAAGCTGCCGAGCGAGACCTTGGCTTCGGTGCCCGCGATCGCGTGTGCGATCAGCAGCGCTACGCCGTATATGAAGCCTCCGACCAGGCCGCGGTCGGCGCCGCCCCAGCCGTCCTGGTGCTCGAAGCCCGACAGGAAGCCGCCGACTGCGGCCACCCCGCCGACGGCCCAATAGGCGCCGGCCGACACTCCGACCAGTACGCCGGCGAGCGCCCCGAGCAGCGCGGGGGGCACCCCACCCAGGATGATCTGGGCAGGGCGCGACCGATCCCTGAAAAGCACGGGCGACATCTCGCTCTCCTCGCTGCGCACCCTACCTAATGGCGGCGCGGCCGCGCCGGAGCTGCACGGGGGCGCTTGAGCAGTTCCCCGCGGGGCGCGCTGCAGAAGGCGGGGCCGGGCCGCCGCACGGCCGCCGCCGCGACGAGCTCGAGGCACGGCCGCACGCGGCTCTCGGACGCGCACGCGCCCCCGCCGGCGGGCGCCGGAATGCGGGTCGCGACCGGGATCGTGCAGCCGCTCACGCATCCCCCGCCTTCGACCGAGCACGGGGTGGCGGGAGCGGAGGTGCGACTGCTCGCGAGCGCGAGCAGTGCCGGTGCGGCGGCGCGCGGCCCGTGCGCGCTCGCGCCGCCGCTGCTCGAGAACGCGACGGCGAGCAGGAGGGCCGCGGCGAGGGCCGCGGCCAGCGTCATGAGCTCGCGCGACATGCTCTTGAAGATACTCGCGAGCGGAGGGGGCGCACCGCTGGCCTAGTCTTCCTGCCATGAGCGGCACGCTTCGCCTCTCCGTGCTGGACCAGTCGCCGGTCGCGGAGGGGACCACGGCGGCGCAGGCGCTGCACAACTCGCTCGACCTCGCGCGCCTCGCCGACGTGCTCGGCTACCACCGCTACTGGGTCGCCGAGCATCACGGCGGGCCGATGCTCGCCGGGCCGAGCCCCGAGGCGCTGATCGGGCCGATCGCGGCCTCGACCGATCGCATCCGGGTGGGCAGCGGCGGCGTGATGCTCCCGCACTACAGCCCGTTCAAGGTGGCCGAGACCTTCTCGCTGCTGGCGGGGCTGTTCCCGGGCCGGATCGACCTGGGCATCGGACGAGCCGCCGGCACCGATCCGCTGACCACCTTCGCGCTGCAGCGCGACCGCCGCCAGGCGGCACCGGATGACTTCCCCGAGCAGCTCGCCGAGCTGCTCGGCTACCTCGAGGACCGGCTCCCGCCCGACCACCCGTTCGCGCGCCTCGCGCGCACGCTGCCGGGGAGCCCCGAGCGCCCCGAGCCGTGGCTGCTCGGCTCCTCACCGCAGAGTGCCCTGTGGGCGGCCGAGCTCGGGCTGCCCTACGCGTTCGCCGACTTCATCAACCCGCAAGGGGCGGAGATCGCGCGGCTCTACCGCGAACGCTTCGCCGAGCACGAACACGAGCACAGCCCGCGCACGGCGGTAGCGGTGTGGGTGATCTGCGCGGACACCGACGAGCAGGCGCAGCGGATCGCCGCCAGCGGGCGCATGACCTTCACGCTGCTGCGGCAGGGACGCCTGATCCCGGTGCCGCCCCCCGAGCGCGCCGAGCGGTTCCTCGCCGAGCAGGCGTCCTCGGGCGCCGAGCACGAGCGGCGAGCCGTGGTGGGCTCGCCCGAGAAGGCGCGCGCGCGGCTGCTGGAGGTGGTCGAGGCCTACGGCGCCGAGGAGGCGATCGTGGTGTGCATCACCTACGACCACGAGGCCAGGCGGCGCAGCTATGAGCTGCTGGCCGAGGCGCTGGAGCTGGCCCCCGACGGCGCGGGCGCCCGCGCAGGAGCGCGCGCGTGAGCGCGCCCGCGGCGATCCGGCGCGCGCGCCCCGGGGACGTGCCCGCGCTCGCCGCGATGCTCGCGCGCGCGTTCATGGACGATCCCGTCGCCTGCTGGGCGTTCCCGCCCGATCGGCTGCGACCGCGCGCGCTCGAGCGCTTCCAGGCGATCCGGCTGAGGCAGCTGATGAGGAACGAGGAGGTGTGGACCACCGAGGATCTCGCGAGCGCCGCCCTGTGGGCCACCCCGGGCAACTGGCGCTCCTCGCTGCGCGAAACCGCCTCGGTCGCTCGCTGCTTCGCGGCGCCGCGGCTGCTGGGGCGCCTTCCGGTGGCGGCGATCGGCTGGGACCGGCTCGAACGCAAACACCCGCGCGAGCCGCAGCACTTCTACCTTGCGGTGCTCGGCACCGACCCGGGCGCGCAGGGACGCGGTCTCGGCTCGGCGGTGCTCGCCGGCGTCCTCGATCAGTGCGACGCCGACGGCGTCGGTGCGTTCCTCGAGTCCTCCAAGGAGAGCAACATCGACTTCTACGCCCGCCACGGCTTCCGCGTCACCGAAGAGTTCAGGCTCCTGAGCGGGCCGCCGCTGTGGAAGATGTGGCGCGACCCGCTGGGCGGCGCCTGACCGCAGTCAGGAGGGCGCGGCCGTCACGAGCAGGTCGTGCTCGCCGACCCGCACGCGGTCGCCCGGATGAAGCTGGCGCCCGCGCCGCGTCTCGGGCGCGCCGTTGACGAGCGCGGGCCGCTCGGCCAGCAGCGCGCGTGCCTCGCTGCCGCTGTCGGCGACGCCGGCGAGCTTCAGCAGCTGTCCGAGCCTGATCGTGCCTCCGTGGACGGGGATCTCGCGCACCGCCCGCGAATGTAGCGGCGCGCACGATCGGCTACCCTCGCGCGATGGGCGAGCGCACCTCCTACGCGCCGGGAACCTTCTGCTGGGTCGAACTCTCGACCCCCGACCAGGAGGGGGCCAAGCGGTTCTACGCGGAGCTGTTCGGCTGGCAGGCCGACGACCGCCCGGTCGGCGAAGGCTCCTACTACTCGATGCAGCAGCTCGGCGGGCGCCAGGTGGCCGCGATCGCGGGGCAGCCCCAGCAGCAGCGCGACGCTGGCGTGCCTCCGCTCTGGAACTCCTACGTGTGGGTGGAGGACGCCGACGAGGTCGCGCGCCGCGCGGGCGAGCTCGGGGCGACGGTCCACGCCGGTCCCTTCGACGTCATGCAGGCCGGGCGCATGGCCGTGATCGCCGACCCGCAGGGGGCGTACTTCATGCTCTGGGAGCCGCGCGAGCACCGCGGCGCGGGCCTCGTCAACGCCGCCGGCGCACTGACCTGGAACGAGCTCGCGACGAGCGACCCGGCGGCGGCCGGCGAGTTCTACAGCGCGCTGTTCGGCTGGACGCTCGAGGACGCGCCGGGGCCGATGCCCTACCAGGTGATCAAGAACGGCGGCGCCAACAACGGCGGCATCCGCCCCGTCCAGGGTCCCGAGCCGCCGAACTGGTCGGTGTACTTCGGCACCGACGATCTCGACGCCTCGCTGGCCAAGGTCGGCGAGCTGGGCGGCGGCACGATTGCCGGTCCGATGGACATCCAGATGGCGCGCATCGCGGTCGTTCGCGACCCGCAGGGGGCCGTCTTCGTCCTCTACGACGGCGAGCTCGAGCCCTAGCGCCGGGCGCGCACCGGCGCCGCCGGCGCGCGCCGGGTCGAGCAGCGGCTGCGGGTAGCGCAGCGGGCGCCGGCGCGCGAGCGGGAGCCGCCACGGTTCGTGCACCGCGGCCCCCTCCACGCCTTCGAGCTCGGGCACGTACCGGCGCACGTAGTCGCCGGCCGGGTCGAACCGGTGCGCCTGGCGCAGCGGGTTGAGCACGCGGTTCGGACGCGTGTCGTTGCCGGTGCCGGCGACCCACTGCCAGTTGCCGACGTTGCTCGCGACATCGGCATCGGTCAGCAGTGAAGCGAAGTGCGCCGCCCCGACGCGCCAATCCAGGTACAGGTGCCTGGTCAGGAACGAGGCCGTGATCATGCGCGCGCGGTTGTGCATGAAGCCCTCGGCCGCGAGCTGGCGCATGCCGGCGTCGACGATCGGGACGCCCGTGAGCCCGCGCCGCCAGGCCTCCGCCGCGCGCGCGTCACGGCGCCAGCGATCGCCGCGCGGGCGGTAGTCGGCGACCGGCAGGTCGGGGCGCTCGGCGAGCACCTGGCGGTGGAAGTCGCGCCAGCAGAGCTGGCGCGCGAACTCCTCGCCGCCGTCCCGCTCGCGGCTTCGCCCGAGCACCGCGCGCGCCGACAGACAGCCGAAGTGCAGGTCGGCGCCGAGCCGTGAGGTCTGTTCACGGGCGAGGTCGTCGCGGCCCTCGCCGTAGCGCGCGAGGCCCGTGCGAAGCCACGCGTCGAGCCGCCGCCGCGCGGCCGTCTCGCCGCCTGCGACCGAGGTGGCCGCGCCCCTGCCGGCGCCGGTTGCAGGCGGAAGGCGCATCCGCGGCAGCCCCGAGGGGGACGGCACACATCGCGGAGCAGCATCCGCGGGTGCCGGCTGCGCCGCACTCCAGGCACGCCAGTAGGGCGTGAACACGCGGTAGTGCCCGCCGCCGCCGGACGGCGTCAGCGCGCCGGGTGCGACGATCGACGGCCCCGGCAGGGTGCGCAGCTCGATCCGCTCGCGCTCGCACTCACGGGCCAGGCGGCGCTCGCGCCGGCGCGCGTAGGGCGTCGTGTCGGCCGCCACGTAGAGGGCGTCGGCGCGGTTGCGCCGCGCGAGGCGCAGCGCCTGCTCGACCGGGTCGCCCGCGCGCACGACGAGCCCGGCGCCGCGGGCGCGCAGCGAGCCGTCGAGGTCGTGCAGCGCGGCGCGCAGATACGCGACGCGGTTCGCCGATCCGGCGCGGGTGCCGAGCAGCCGCTCGTCGAGAACGAACGCGGGCACGACCTCCTCGCGCTCGCGTACCGCCGCCGATAGGGCCGGGTTGTCGTGCACCCGCAGGTCGCAGGTGAAGAGCAGCAGCGCGCGGCTCACGCCCGCGCCTCCCGAGGCCCGCCGCGCTCTTCGGCCAGCGCCCTGCGCAGCGACTCCTGGAAGCCGAGCGGTGCGATCCCGAACGGCTCGGCGCCGCTCGAGTCGGTCACGACCGTGGCCGTGCGCAGCCCCTCGACGAGCGGGCGCGCGACGTTCGTGTCGACCGGCGTGACCAGCCCCAGCCACAGCGACGACAGCGACGGCGTGATCAACGGCACCGGTATCTGCGGCCGCGGGCGCCGTCCCATCGCGAGCGCCATGCGGTCGAGCATCTCACCGTAGGCGAGCACGTCGGGGCCGCCGATCTGCACCTCGCGGCCGAGCGAGGCCGGCACGGTGGGCGCAGCAGACAGGTACTCGACCACGTCGCCGATGAAGATCGGCTGGGTCGGCGTGCGCAGCCACGCCGGCGCGATCATCACCGGCAGCCGTTTGACCAGCCAGCGCAGCGTGCGGTAGGACTCGCTGCCGGCGCCGACGACCATCGCCGCGCGGAAGTAGGTGAGCGGCGGGCCCTCGCGCTCCAGGGCGAGTGCGGTTTCGTGGCGGCTGCGGAGGTGCTCGGACGCGGCGTCCTCGCCCAGCCCGCCGAGGTAGATGACGCGCCGGACGCCGCCCGCACGTGCGGCCCGCGCGAAGTTGACCGCGCCGGAGCGCTCGCGCTCGTGGTACCCCGCGCCGGCAGCCATCGCGTGCACCAGGTAGTAGGCGACGTCGACGTCCGCGAACGCGCCGGCGAGGCTGGCCGCGTCCGTGACGTCTCCCTGGATGACCTCGGCGCCCGCACGTCTGAGCGGCTCGGCGCGCGCGGGCTCTCGCACGAGCGCCCGCACCGCGGTGCCGCTTCCCAGCAGCGAGTCCGTGAGCTTGCCGCCGATGAATCCGGTGGCGCCGGTGACGAGCGCGCGTCCAGCGATGCGCTGAGGTTAGCCGTCGTCCTCCTGCGTACCCGGTGGGTGCGGCGAGCGCCCCAGGTTCCAACGGCGGCGCCTGGGCTCGGCATCGCGCGGGGGGTCCGAGGGTGCGGGCTCAGGGGCGGTGCTGGGCTCGGTATGCGGCTCGGGCTCGGGGTCCTGCTCGGGCTCGGGCTCGTGCGCCCGGGGTGGCTCTGGCTCTGGATCGGATGCGAGGTACGGCTCGGGCGTGGGATAGCGCTCGAACGCGCGTGGCGCCTCCGGCTCGGGCGCGAGATAGGGCTCGCGCTCCTCAAGGTCCGGGCCACCGTCCGGCGGCGGAAGCGGAGGAGCCATGCCGGGCGGCGGGGGCACGGGCACTCGGATCGCCGGCGCGGTGCCCGGCGGGGGCGGCACGACGACCGTCGGGCGGGAGGGGGGCGGCTCCTCCTCGTCCTCCTCCTCCGGGGGCGGCTCCTCTGCCGTGAACCCACCCGCCGACCACGGCTCGGCCTCGCCCTGCTCGGCGCCGTCCTGCTCGCCGGAAACGGCGTCGGACCACGCCGCGGGCTCCTGCTCGACCTCGGGGGGCCCGATGTCGTGCCCCTCGGCGGGGACGACATCGGCGTCCCGCGCCGCGGGCTCGGAGCTCGCCTGCGCCGCGGGCTCGGCGTCCCCGCTCTCGGCCGGCTGGCCCTCCTCGGGCTCTGGAGCAGCCGTGACGCCCGGCTCGGGCTCGAGCACCTCGCGCAGCCTCGGCACGGGCGGCGGCTGGAAAGCCGGGCTCGCGGCGGCCCGGTCCGCGGCATCGGCGCCGGTCGCGGTCGTCATCACCGCCGCGGCGCCGCCGCCGAGCACGCGGCGCACGAGCGCGGGCGCGAGGATCCGCAGCGACCGCGGCGAGCGCGTAGGGGCGCGGCACGTAGCGCTCAGGGCGGCTGCCGAGTGCCCGCCTCGACGATCGCCTCGGCGGCCCGCTCGGGCGTCGAGACGAGCCAGCGCGTGAGCGCTTGCGCCGTGAGCTCGGCCTGCGGGAAGCCCTCGGTGGCGATGAAGCCGGGCAGCACGAGCCCGACGTGCACGCCGTGGGGGCGCTCCTCGGCCCACAGCGCATCCGACCAGCCGGCGAGCGCGAACTTGGAGGCGCTGTAGGCGCCGGTGCCCGGCGCGCGCGACCCGCGCCGGCGGTCGAGGCGACGTTCACGATCGCGCTCGGCGCGCTCGCCCGCAGCAGCGGCAGCAGCGCCTCGGTCAGCCGCACCTGTGCGTCGAAGTTGATCGCCATCGTGCGCCGGACGTTCTCATAGCCGCCGTCGGCGAAGCGCGCGCGCCAGGCCGCGCCGGCGTTGTTGACGAGCAGGTCCAGGCGGCCGTGGCGCTCCGCGACGTGCTCGAGGATCGCGCGCGGCGCGTCGCTCGTCGAGCGAGGTCGACGGCGAGGTAGCTCGCGCGTCCTCGCCGAGCGGTGCGCCAGCGCGCGCAGCCGCTCCTCGCGGCGGGCGACCAGCACGAGTCCGCGCGCCCGGCTCGCGCGCGAGGCGGCGCGCGGTCGCCTCGCCGATGCCGCTCGAGGCGCCGGTGACGAGCACGACCGGTCCGGTGCTTGAGGGCTGCGGTGGTCTGTCAACGGCTCCTCCTCGCTGGCGTCGGGCGGTGCGCCGGGTGGGCACCTCGCGTTAGCCTGTCAGATCGCCCATCGCGATGAGCGTCAGCCGCCAGGAGACACCGCCGGCCGACGGCTGCTCGAGGAGCCCCGCAAGCGCGAGGCGCTCGAGCTGTTCGCGCGGGCTGCCGCGCCGCTACGACGAGCTCTCGGCCGCGCTCAGCTTCTGGCAGGACCCGCGCTGGCGGCGCGGCGCTCGTGAGCGCGATCGCGCCGCGCCCGGGCGAGCGGATCCTCGACGTCGCGACCGGCACCGGGATGGTCGCCGCCGAGCTGCTGCGCGCGCGCCGACTGCACGGTCGTCGGCGATCGACCAGAGCCCGGCGATGCTCGCGGCGCGCGCGGGCCGCTTCGCGCGGCGCCGCCGGCGCGCCGTGGAGCTGCTCGAGGGCGAGGCCGAGGCGCTGCCGTTCGAGGATGCGAGCTTCGACGCGCTCACGTTCACCTACCTGCTGCGCTACGTCGATGACCCGCCGGCGACGGTCGCCGAGCTGGCGCGCGTGGTGCGCCCGGGCGGGCGGTCGCCTCGCTCGAGTTCGGCGTGCCGCCGTGCGCGCCGGCGCGCGCTCGCGTGGCGGCTGTACACGGCCGTCGGCGCTGCCCGCTGCTCGGACGGCTGGCCTCGCGGAGTGGGGCGCGTCGGGCGCTTCCTCGGGCCGAGCATCCGCGGCTTCTACGCGCGACACCCGCTCGAGCGGATCGTCGGCTACTGGGAGCGAGGCCGGGCTCGAGCGAGGTGCGCGTGCGCAGGATGAGCCTCGGCGGCGGGGTCGTGATGTCCGCGAGCAAGCGCGCGGGCGGCGCCGGAGCGGGTGCGCGAGGGCGGCGACCGCGCCCGCCGCGATGCGCCCCGGCGTTCTACGCGCTCGGCCGGGCGGCGCGCGCGAGCTGCTGACGCTGCTGCATCCGCCCTACACGCGCTGGCACCTGAGCTACTTCGCGCTCGGCGCGGCGGTCGCGCCGCACGTGTACGTCGACCGCGCTCGCTGTGGGGGCTCGCCGCGTTCGGGCTCGCGGTCGGCGTCGCGCGCACGCGCTCGATGAGCTGCACGGCCGTCCGCTCGGCACGCGCTTCGGCGACCGCACGCTGATCCGGCGCCGCGGCGCTAGCGCTCGCCGGGCGCGGTCGCGATCGGCGTGGCGGGCGTGCTGACGGTCTCGCCGTGGCTCGCCCCGCTGGTGCTGGCCGGGGCGCTGTTCCTGCCGGCCTACAACCTCGAGCTCGCCGGCGGGCGCTTTCACAGCGACCTGTGGTTCGCCGCTCGGCTGGGGCGCGTTTCCGGCCTTCACCGGCTACTTCGTCAACGCCGAGAAGGTCGGCGCTCGCCGGGCTCGCTGATCGCCGCCGGCGTGATGGCGATGAGCGTCGCCCAGCGGCGGCTGTCAGCACGCCGGCGCGCGAGCTGCGCCGGCGCACCGCTGCGCGTCGAGCGGCGCGCGCACGCTGCGCCGACGGCAGCCGCGAGGCGCTGTCGCTGCCGGTGCTGCTCGCGCCGCTCGACGGTGCGCTCGCGGCGATGTCGCTGGCGGTCGCCGCTGCACCGCCGCCGCGCTCGCTGGCCGCCGGCTGTGAGCCGCCGCTCGCTCAGCGGGCGAGCAGGTGCGCGCCGGCGCCCGGGCGCACCTCGCGCGCGCCGCGCGGGCGGCGGCACGCCGGGGGCGAACAGCGCCGAGCACGCAGCCGCCGAAGCCGCCGCCGATCAGCGCGCGCCGCGCGGCGCCGGCGCCGCAGCAGCCGCGCGACCGTCGCCTCGACCGCGGGCGTGGAGACCTCGTAGAGGTCGCGCAGGCTCGCGTGCGAGGCGTCGAGCAGCGCGCCCAGCGCCGAGCATCGCGCGCGCGCAGCGCCGCGACGGCCTCGAGCACGCGCTCGTTCTCCTCGAGCACGTGGCGGCCCGGTCGCGCAGCGGCTCGGGCAGCTCGCGCGAGCTCGCTCGGCGTCGCCTCGCGCAGCGAGCGCGACGCCGAGCAGCTCGCACGCCCGCGCGCACTCGGCGCGGCGCTCGTTGTAGCCCGAGCTCGCGTGCGCGTGGCGCTCGCCCGAGTCGAGCGACCGCGAGGCGCCAGCCGTCCGAGCGCGAGCGGCACCGGCTCGACCTCGAGCGTCCGGAAGTCGATGCAGCAGCGCCGTGTCGGGCTCGCCGAAGAGGCTCGCGAGCTGGTCGAGCAGGCCCGTGTGCGCCCGACCCAGTCGTTCTCCACGCGCGCGCACAGGCGCGCGAGCGCGAGCCGGTCGAGGCCGCTCGCGGCCGCGCGCTCGCGGCCGAGCTCGAGCAGCGCCAGGCACAGCGCGACCTCGAGCGCCGCCGAGGAGGACAGCCCGGCGCCGCGGGGCACGTCGCCGGCGATCTCGAGGCGCGCGCCGCACGAGCGGCAAGCCCGCCGCGCTGCAGCTCGGCGACCGACGCCGCGCACGAACGCGCGCCAGCCCTCGGCGGGCGGGCGGGTCGCCGAGCGGGAAGCTGTCGTGCTCGCCGAGGTCGTTGGCGGGCGCCTCGATGACGCCGGCGGCCGCCCGCCGGCAGCGCCTCGGCCGCTGACGGTGACGCCCTGCGGCGATCGCGAACGGCAGCGCGAGGCCGCTGGTTGTAGTCGGTGTGCTCGCCGATCAGGTTCACGCGCCCCGGGGCGAACGCGCGTGCAGCGCTCAGCGCGCACGCGCGATCGCCTCGCGCAGCTCCGCGGCCGACTCCTCGGGCAGCACGTCGGAGATGAACGTGCCGGCGCCCTGCTCGGAGCCCGCCAGGTACTTCAGCTTGTCGGCGGTGCGCAGCGGCGGGTAGAACTCGACGTGCAGGTGGCCGTGCCCGTGCCGCGGCCCGCCGGTCGGCGCCTGGTGCACCGCCATCACGTACGGCAAGGGCCGGTCGAAGAGCGCGTCGTAGCCGCGCGCCAGTGACTGCAGCGCGTCGGCCAGCAGCGCGCAGCTCGGCCGCGTCGCAGTCGAGCAGGCTTGCGCGGTGCTCGCGCATCGCGACGTGCGCTTCATACGGCCAGCGGGCTGCGAGCGGCACATAGACGACGGCGGCCTCGTTCTCATACAGCACGCGCCGCCCGTCGGCTCAGCTCACGTCGCGAGCAGCTCGCACGGAGCGCACCCGCCGAGCCGCTCGTCGGCTGCCAGCTCGAGCGCGGCGACCGGCGGCACGAACGGGTAGCCATAGATCTGGCCGTGCGGGTGGTGGAGCGTCACGCCGACCTCGACGCCGCGGTTCTCGAAGATGTACACGTACTCGACGTCCGCTCGTGCGCCGAGCTCTCGATAGCGGTGGCGCCACACCCACATCAGCCCCTCCGCGCGCTCCGGCGCCAGCGAGCCGAACGAGGCGTCGTGATCGTCGGTGTAGACGACCACCTCAGCCGCGCCCGCCGGGGCCTCGAAGGCCGGGAAGCGGTTGTCGAACACGACCATCTCGAACGCCGGGCAGCGGGATCTCCGTCTCCGGCCCGCCCGGCCGCGTGGGGCACAGCGGGCAGTGCGCGCGGTCGGGCAGGAACGTGCGGTCCTGGCGGTGGATCGCGTAGTCGACCTGCTCGCCGCGCAGCTCGTTGAAGCGCAGCTCGCTCACTTGTGCCCCGCAACGGGGTATCGGGCTCGCTGCGCCCGCCGGTAGACGATCAGCGCGCGGCCGTCGTCTTTGCGCAGCCGCTCGAGTTCGAGCGGGCCCGCCTCGGGCCAGCGCTCGCCGGGCGCCGGTGGCGCCGTCTCGCGCCGGGCCGGGTCCGCCGCCCGGGCCCGTTCCCGAGCTCCGGCGTCGCCGGTCGCGGGATTCCGATCCATGAGCCGAGGGTATCCGCACGCAGGAACGGTCGCGCGTCGCCCGGCGGCCGCGAGGGGGCGGCTGCTTGCGGGTTTTCCACGAGGACAATGCGGAGTTCCCGTCGAAGAGGCGGTTGACTCGAATCCATCGGTCGAGAAGGTAGTGTCCGTCATGACTCAGCACTGAGCGCCCTATAAGACGGGTAGACAGGAGGACGAAGATGGCGGACACCGATAGGTCACATGAAGCGGTAGAGCGTCTCGAGCACCTCGACCGGCCGAACAAGGACCGCGCGAACTCAGACGTCCGCGCGGGCTTCGACCGGCGGGCCTTTCTGCGGCGCACGGCGCTGACGGGCGTCGCGGCCGGCTCGGTCAGCACGATCCTGGCCGCCTGCGGCTCGAGCGCGTCGAGCGAGCAGCGGTCGTCGAGCCGAAATCTTCGGCTCGCATCCGAGCTACAAATTCACCTTCGTCAACCACGTCACGACGAACCCGTTCTTCGTCCCGACGCAGTACGGCATCCAGGACGCCTGCAAACTGCTCGGGTGCAGCTACACAGTGGACCGGCTCGGAAACCAGCAACGTCAGCCAGATGGTCAACGCGGTCAACAGCGCGGTCGCGGCCAAGAGCCGACGGGATCGCGGTGTCGTTGATCGACCTGACGGCGTTCAACGGGCCCGTCGAGAGCGCGCTGTCACGCGGGGATCCCGGTCGTCTCCTACAACGCCGACGTCGAACCGCCCGCCAACGCACGTCTGGCGTACATCGGGCAGAACCTCGAAGTGTCAGGCGAAAAGATGGGCGAACACATCGCCGAACTCGTGCCGGAAGGCGACGTCGCGCTGTTCATCGCGACGCCGGGCTCGCTGAACATCCAGCCCCGCATCAACGGCGCGCTGAAGACGCTCAAGAAGCACCCGTCGATCAAAACCCACACGATCGCCACGGGCGCCGCGGTCCCGCAGGAGCTCACGGTGATCGAATCGTATCTGGCGGGCCATCCCGAACACGAAGGGCATGTTCGCCGTCGACGCCGGCTCGACCGAGGGCGTCGCAAAGACGATTCAGAAGAACGGCGCCAAGGGCAAAGTCAAGGGCGGCGGCTACGACCTTCTCGAAAACACCGAGAAGCTGCTCTCCGAAGGCTACATCCAGTTCACGATCGACCAGCAGCCCTACCTGCAGGGCTTCCTGCCGACGCTCGAGCTGTTCCTCTACCAGGTGTCCAAGACGCTGACGGGGCACCGCCGACGTGAACACCGGCCTGAAATTCCTGACCGAAGCAACGGTCAAGCCGTACATGAGCACCAAGAGTCGCTTCGAGGGGACCTCCTCGACGCCCGGCGTCGTCAACGCGTAGAGCCCAGCCGTGGCTATCGCGTCAGGAAGCGAAGCCTCGACACAAGCGCCAACCGGGGGTCCTGCGGGCAGCCGCGGGACCCTCGGGGCGGGCGTCACCAAGCTCCTGCGCAGCTTCCTCACGCTGCGCGAGGGCAGCATCATCCTCGTCACGATCGCGACCTTCGTCTACTTCCTGGTGACGGCGGAAGGCTTCGCGACGGCCGACAACTTCAAGACGCTGCTGCCGTACTTCGCGCCGATCGCGATCCTGGCGGCGGGCGAGGTCTTCATCATGATCAATGGCGAGATCGACCTGTCGATCGGCGCCGTCTACCTGATCACGCCGTTCCTCTTCTACAAGCTGTCCGCGAACGTCGGCCTGCCGCTGGTGCCGGCTGTGATCCTCGCTCTGTGCGGCAGTGCGCTCATCGGGCTCGATCAACGGGTTCTTCATCGCGGTCGTCGGCATCTCCTCGTTCGTCGCGACGTTCGGGATGATGTTCACGCTCGACGGCCTGACGCTCGTGATCTCGCACTCGGCCCCCGTCTCGACGCCGGGGACCTCGTCGCTGCACGTCGACACGTTCGCGAAAGTATTCGGCGGCGGCACGTACTCCGAGGTGATCTGGGCACTAGCGATCGTGATCGGCCTGCAACTCGTTCTGACCTTCACGCGGTGGGGTCTCCACACGGTTGCCGTGGGCGGCAACCGGCTCGGCTCGGCCGAGGCCGGGGTGCGGGTCAGGCTGGTGATGATCCGCAACTTCATCCTCTGCTCGGCGCTCGCCGGGCTGGTCGGGATCCTCGAGGCCGTGCGCACCGTCACCGCCACGCCGGACCCTTCGGGTTCCGGCGAAATCCTCTTCCAGGCGATCGCGGCCGCGGTGATCGGGGGGACGCTGCTGCGGGGCGGCTCGGGGACGGTCGTCGGCGCGCTGATCGGGGCGCTGTTCCTCGGGGTGCTACACGACGGCCTGATCATCAAGGGGGTCAGCGCCGACTACCTGGACCTCTACCTGGGGCTCGCGATCATCCTCGTGATGACGATCAACGTCTACGTCCAACGCGTGCGAACGGGGTCGGGACTTGCCTGAGCAGCCCCCCGGCGAGCCGCTCCCGCCCGGCGAGCAGCTGCTGCCCGCGGAGGAGGTCGCGGCCGACGAGGCGCGCGCCCTCGGTGGTCCCGGTGCGCGGGCGGAGAGCGCCGGGGTGGCGGGCGAGGAGGTACTGCGAGTCGAGCACATCGCCAAGAGCTTCGGCCCGATCACAGCCCTGCACGACATCAACCTGACCCTCAAGAAGGGAGAGGTGCTCGGCCTGCTCGGCGACAACGGCTCGGGCAAGTCGACGCTGATCAAGATCATCACGGGCTTCCACAAGCAGGACTCGCGGGCGCATGTTCCTGCACGGCGAGCCATACGAGCCGAAGAGCGTCGACGATGCCCGCGCCCAGGGCGTCGACACGGTCTTCCAGGACCTCGCGCTGATCGACGAGCTGTCCGTCTACCACAACATGTTCCTGCGTCGCGAGCGCGTGCACCGGCCGATCCCGTTCCTGGCGAATGCGGTGATGCGGGGCGAGGCGCGAAAGGCGCTCGATGAAATCGGCATCAACATCCCGCGCCTCGACGTCCCCGTCGCGCGCCTCTCCGGCGGTCAGCGGCAGTCGATCGCGGTCGCGCGCACCGTCTACGGCGAGGCCAACATCCTGCTGCTCGACGAGCCCCTCGCGGCGATGGGCGCCAAAGAGGGCGGCATGATCCTCGAGCTGATCCAGCGCCTGAAGGAGGAGGGCAACGTCTCGGTGATCATGGTGCTGCACAACTACGTGCACGTGCTGGCGACCTGCGATCGCGTGAACCTGATCCAGGACGGGAGGATCTCGCTCGACAAGCCGACCGCCGAGACCTCGGTCGAGGAGCTGACGCAGATCGTCGTGGAGGAGTACCGCAAGGCGCGCGATGAAGCGATCGCGGCCGACGCCGCGCGCGGAGTGTCGGTGCCGGGCAAGCAGTGAGCGAGCTCGCATACGCGCTCGGGGTCGACTTCGGTACGGAGTCCGGGCGGGCGCTGCTGCTCGACCTCGACAGCGGCGCGGAGCTCGCGGTCAGCGAGGTCGCCTACGCGCACGGCGTCATCGACCGCGAGCTGCCGGGCGGCGGCCAGCGGCTGGCGCCGGACTGGGCGCTGCAGCACCCGGACGACTGGGTCGCGGTGCTCGAGACCGCGGTCCCCGAGGTGCTCGGGCGGGTGCCCGGCGCGCGCGAGGCGGTCGTCGGGCTCGGCGTCGACTTCACCTCCTGCACGGTGTTGCCGGTGCTCGAGGACGGCCGGCCGCTGATCGCGCACGAGAGCTGGCGCGAGCGGCCCCACGCGTGGCCAAAGCTGTGGAAGCACCATGCGGCGCAGCCGATCGCGGATCGCCTCAACGAGGTCGCGGCCGAGCGCGGCGAGCCGTTCCTGCAGCGCTACGGCGGGCGGATCTCCTCCGAGTGGTACTTCCCGAAGCTGATCGAGGTGTGGCTCGAGGATCGCGAGGTCTACGACGCGTGCCACGGTTTCATCGAGGCGACCGACTGGATCGTCTGGTTCCTCACCGGCCGCGAGTGCCGCCAGAGCTGCACCGCCGGTTACAAGGCGATGTGGTCGCGCGCGGAAGGGCTGCCCTCGACCGAGTACTTCGAGGCGGCCTATCCGGGCTTCGACCGCCCCGAGGCGAGGCTCGGGACCGACTTCGCGCCGCTCGGCACCCGCGCCGGCACCCTGCGTCCCGAGGTCGCGGCACGGCTCGGCCTGCCCGAGTCGGTGGCCGTGGCGGTCGGCAACGTGGACTCGTTCGTCTCGGTCCCCGGTGCCGGCGTCGAGTCGCCCGGGACGTTCGTGATGGTCGTCGGGACCTCGATCTGCGACCTCGTCGTGGACCCGCGGGAGGTGCGGCTGCCGGGCATCACCGGCGTCGTCGGCGACGGCATCCTCCCGGGCCTCTACGGCTATGAGGCGGGGCAGGCCGCGGTCGGCGACATGCTCGCGTGGTTCCTGGAGACGCTCGCGCCCGCGGGCGCGCAGCTGACCGAGTTCGAGCGCGCGGCGGCGTCGATCGGGCCTGGGGGGAGCGGGCTGGTCGCGCTCGACTGGTGGAACGGCAACCGCACGATCCTCGCCGACGCCGACCTGAGCGGCGCGTTGCTGGGGATGACGCTGCAGACGACTCGCGCGGAGATCTACCGCGCGCTGCTCGAGTCGATCGCGTTCGGGAACAGGCGGATCATCGAGAACTTCGACGAGCACGGCCTGCGGCTTGAGGAGATCGTCGCGTGCGGGGGGATCGCCGAGAAGAGCCCGCTGACGATGCAGCTGCTCGCCGACACGAGCGGGCTGAGCGTCAGCGTGCCCGACTCGAGCCAGATCCCCGCGCGCGGTTCGGCGTTGTTCGGCGCTGTCGCCGCCGGCCGCTTCCCGGACATCTCGAGCGCGATCGCCGCGACGAGGCCCGCGGTCGCCCGCCGTTACGAGCCCGATCCCGGCGCGAAGGCGGTCTACGATCGGGTCTATGCGATCTACCGGAGCCTTTACGAGCGTCTCGGCCGCACTGAAGCCGATCTGCTCCACGGCCTGAAGCGCATCCACACCGAAAGGAGAGCGTCGTGAGACCCAGGATCGGACTGCTCGGGATCATGCAGGAGCTCTACGACGAGATGCTGCCCGGGATCACGGAGCACCAGGCCGAGTACGCACGCGCCGTGGCGTCGCGCCTGTCGAACGTCGCGGACGTCGAGTTCGTACGCCCGGCGCGCAACCGCGAGGACATCGAGGAGATCGTGCGCGAGTACGGCGCCGGGGGGGTCGACGGCATCGCCATCGTGATGCTCACCTACGGTCCCGCGATGCGCACCGTGCGGGCGCTGGTCGAGACGCCGCTGCCGCTGCTGCTCGCCAACATCCAGCCCGAGCGGTCGGTCACGGCCACGTGGGACATGGCCGACCTGACATACAACCAGGGCATCCACGGGGCGCAGGACCAGGCCAATGCGCTCGCGCGCGCGGGGGTCCCGTTCTCGGTGATCACCGGCGAATGGGATTCCGACGGGTTCGCCGAGCAATTCGGCGAGTGGGCCCGCGCCGCGGCGACGGTCACGGCGCTGCGGTCGACCCGGATCGCGCTGTTCGGCTATCCGATGAACGGCATGGGCGACATCCTCTATGACCCGCCCGCGATGCTGCGGCGCCTGGGCGCGCTGGTCGTCGCCGAGGACCTCGGCGCGCTTCATGCGCGGATGCAGGAGGTCGGCGAGGACCGCATCGACGCGTTGATCGCCGAGCAGGCCGAGAGGTTCCTCCTCGACCCGGCGTTGCCGCGCGAGACGCACGCCTACGCGGCACGCTACGAGGTCGCGCTGCGCGAGTTGCTCGAGGAGAAGGGATACCGGGGCTTCTCGGCCCACTTCGACTCGATCGCCGGCGACGGCCGCTTCGAGCAGCTGCCGCTGCTCGCCGCCTCGAACCTGATGGCTGAGGGCTACGGCTATGCCGCCGAGGGCGACACGAACACGCTGACGCTGATGTGCGCGGCGCAGACGCTGATCGGCGACGCGAACTTCAGCGAGCTCTACGCGATGGACTTCGAGCTCGATTCGGTGCTGGTGAGCCACATGGGCGAGGGCAACTGGAAGATCGCCCGGCGCGATCGCCCTATCAGGCTGATCGACCGGGAGCTCGGCATCGGGGGTCTGGGCAACCCGCCGACGACGGTCTTCTCCGCCGAGCCGGGACCGGCGACCACCGCCGCGCTCGTGCCGCTCGAGGGCGAGGACTACCGCCTCGTGGTCGGGCAAGGGGAGGTGCTCGACACTCCCGAGCTCCCGAACGTGGAGATGCCCTACTTCCACTTCCGCCCGCAGGCCGGGGTCAGGTGCTTCATGGACGGATGGCTGCGGCTCGGCGGCCCGCACCACTTCGTCACCAACCTGGGCGAGCACGCGGGCAGCTGGCGGCGGCTGGCCGAGCTGCTGGACATCGAGCTGGAGGAGCTGTGATCCGCGAGCAGGTGCTGGCAGCCAATCTGGCGCTGCCGGCCTCCGGCCTGGTGACGCTGACGTGGGGCAACGTCAGCGGTATCGACCGCGATCGCGGCCTCGTGGCGATCAAGCCGAGCGGCGTCCCCTACGAGACGATGACCGTCGAGGACATCGTGCTCGTCGACCTCGAGGGCAACGTCGTCGAGGGGGAGCGCCGGCCCTCGACCGACACGCCGAGCCACCTCGAGCTCTACCGGGCGCACGAGTGGATCGGCGGGGTCGTGCACACGCACTCCACCTGGGCGACCTCCTGGGCGCAGGCCGAGCGTGAGATCCCGGTGCTCGGCACGACCCACGCCGACCTCAGCGATCGTCCGATCCCGCTCACGCGTGGGCTGACCGAGACCGAGATCGAGGAGGGCTACGAGGCGGCGACCGGCCGCGCGCTCGTGGAGGCGACGAGCGGGCGCGACAGCTGCGCGCTCGTTCGCGGCCACGGGCCGTTCGCCTGGGGTGCCTCGCCCGCCGCCGCGGTCGAGGTCGCCGTCACGCTCGAGCAGGTCGCGCAGATGGCGCTGCTGACGACGCTGCTGGCGCCCGACGGGCCGCTGCTCGCCGAGGCTGTCCGTCGCAAGCACTTCGAGCGCAAGCACGGGCCGCACGCCTACTACGGGCAGTGATCCTCGTCGCCGAGGAGGCTCTGGACCGGCTCGCGGAGCACGTGCCGCGGCCGGCGCTCGTGGTGATGGACGAAAACACCGAGGCGGTCGCCGGCGCGCGAGTGGCGGCCGTGCTCGGCGGCGAGGCGCTGGTGCTCCCGGCCGACGCCCACGCGACACAGGAGGCGGCGGAGTCCGTGCGGACGCGCGTGCGGGCCGGCCTGGTCGCGGTCGGCTCGGGCACGCTGACGGACGTCGTCCGCTATGCCGCGCATCTCGCCGGCTGCGATTTCGTCAGCGTCCCGACCGCGGCGTCGATGGACGGCTACGCCTCGGGCGTCGCGGCGCTCGAGCGGGACGGCGTGAAGCTCACGCTGCCGGCGCGCCCGCCCGCCGCGATCTTCGCCGACCCGCGGATAGCCGCGCGAGCGCCGGCCGAGCTGACGCGCGCTGGGATCGGCGACCTGCTCGCGAAGGCGACGGCGAGGGTCGACTGGCTGGCCGCGCACCTGCTCTACGCAGAGGACTGGCGGCAGCTGCCGCCACCACCCGCGCTGGACATCGAGGCCCTGCTCGCCGGCGAAGTCGACGCCGTCGCCGGCCTGCTGCGAGCGCTGATCGCGTCGGGTCTCGCGATGGCCGAGGTCGGGAGCTCGCGCCCGGCGAGCGGCTGCGAGCATCACGCGTCCCATCTCTGGGACCTGCTAGCGAGCCGCGCCATGCGGCCGCGAGCGCTCCACGGGCTCCAGGTCGGCTACGCGACCGGCTTCGCGATGCGCCTGCAGCGCTTCGCGTTCGCGGGCGGGGTGCGGCTGCCACGCCGGCCGGTCGACGGTCGCCGAGCCCCTCGACGCCGCCGCACGCGCGTGGATCGGGGAGCCGCCGCCGGACGTCGTCGCGGCCGTGGCCGAGAAGCAAAGGATGATCGCCGCGGTCCCCGACTCCTGGCCGGGCGACGAGCGCCGCTGGCAAGACGTGACCACCCGCCTGCGTCCGTCTCTGGCGGGCTTCGACGAGGTCGCCGAGGCGCTGCGGCGGGCCGGCATCCCCGACCGCGAGTCGGGCTACCTGGGGATCGATGCGCCGATGCTGCGGGCCGGGCTGCGCTACGGCGGGCGCCTGCGCGCGCGCTACACGGTGGTCGACTTCCTCGAGGGGCAGGGCCTGCTCGAGGAGGCGCTCGACGCCGCGCTCTAGGCGCTACCAGCGGTCGTGCACGTGCGGGCGGATCAGGCGGTCGTAGACTCTCGACGCCCCGGAGCTGCTCGGGGCGCAGCGGGGGAGCTCGGCCGCGGCGACGTTTGCGCGCGCCTGCTCGGCGTTGCGCGCGCCGGGGATCACGATGGTCACGCCCGGCTGGTCGATGATCCAGCGCAGCGCGAACTGCGCCATCGTGACTTGCCGGGTCGAGCAGCGCCTGCAGCCGCGCGCGCGGCCTCAGGCCGACCTCGAAGGGAACGCCCGAGAAGGTCTCGCCGACGTCGAAGGACTCGCCGTGGCGGTTGTAGGTGCGGTGGTCGTCGGGCGCGAAGGTCGTGTGCTCGTCGTAGCGGCCGGAGAGCAGGCCCGAGGCGAGCGGCACGCGCGCGATGATCCCGACGCCGGCCGCCGCGCGCCGCCGGCAGCACCTGCTCGAGCGGCCTCAGGCGGAAGCAGTTGAGGATGATCTGCACGCTCGCGACGCTGGGCCGGGCGATCGCGCGAGCGCCTGCTCGCAGGTCTCGACCGAGACGCCGTAGCTGCGGATGCGGCCGCCCTCGACCATCTCGTCGAGCGCCGCGAAGACGGCGTCGTCGTGGTAGATGGCGTCGGCGGGCAGTGCAGCTGGACGAGGTCGATCACGTCCACGCCGAGGTTTCGCCGCGAGCGGTCGTTCCAGGCGAGGAAGTTCGCGCGGTTGTAGTTCTCGGGCAGCTGCGCGACGCGCCTGCCCATCTTGGTGGCGACGAGGATGCTCGGGGTGGCGCGCAGCAGCTCGCCGCAGCTTCGCTCGCTGCGGCCGTCGCCGTAGACGTCGGCGGTGTCGATGAAGGTCACGCCGGCCTCGACGGCGGCATCGAGCACGGCGGCGGCCTCGGCGTCGCTGACCTCGCCCCAGTCGGCGCCGAGCTGCCACGCGCCGAGACCGACGACGCCCACGTCGCGCCCGAGGCGGCCGAGGATGCGCTTCTCCATCGAGCGCAGCATCCTCGCAGGTGCGAGCCGGTGGGGCGCGCAGCATCACGGCCGCCTCGCGGCGGTGCCCGCCGCCGCCACCGAGCGGACCGCGCCGCCCGCCGCACCCGTCCGGGCCGCCGGGCTCCCTCGCCGCGCGCTCAGCCGAGGGCCGCGGCGAGCTGCGCCGGCCCCTCGACGCACCGGGTCCGGGCCGCCGGGCTCCTCGCCGCGCGGTCAGCCGAGAAGCGAGCCGAGCTGCGCCGGACGGTCGACGATCACGTCGGCGCCCTGCAGCTCCGCACGATCGCCGATGCCCCACGTGACCCCGATCACGCGCAGCCCGTTGGCCCGGGCCGCGTCGACGTCGTAGAAACGGTCGCCGACCACGACGACGTCCTCGGCGCGGAGCGCGTCCAGCGCGCGAGCGACCGTTAGCGACTTCGGCTCTGAGAGCTCGGGCGCGCTGATCGCATCGAAGCGGAGCCCGAAGTGGTCGAGCAGCGGCGCGACGAACCTGAGCTCCTTCGATGTCGCGAGCGCGCGAGGGAGCTTCAGGCCGTCGAGCAGCTCGGCGATCCCCTCGACGAGGAGGGTCTGCTGCAGGTACACGCGAGCGTAGAGCTCGTGGTAGGTCGCGACTCCTCGGCGACGGTCGGCGAGCTCTCGGCCGCGCCCGTGAGCTCGGCGAACGCGCTCAGCGTCGGCGGGCCGATGAAGCGGCCGATCTCGGCGTGGGCCCGCGGCGCGAAGCCGTGTGCCGCCAAGGCCCCGTTGATCGCGGACTCGACGGCCCGAAGCGAGTCGATGATGACCCCGTCGAAGTCGAAGATCACCGCCTCGGCGGGCGGGATCAGCGGCATGCGCGCAGCGCCGGGTACAGCGCGCGGAAGCGCTGGCGCGCGGCCCGGTAGGGCTCGATCCACTCTGCCACGGGCTCGATCACCTCGCCCGGGCGCACGGTCGCCGCGACCGCTGCTGGCACGTCCGGCCAAACCCCCGCCGCGACCCCGCCGAGCAGCGCGGCGCCGAAGGCGGCCGCGTCCTCTACGGCGACGCGCTGCAGCGGCAGCTCCAGCACCGAGCCGATGATCCGCAGCCATAGCTCGCTGTGCACGCCGCCGCCGGAGACGCGGCCCACGCTGGGGCGTCCCCCAAGCTCGGAGATCAGGTCGAGCGAGTCGCGCAGGCCGAAGGCGACGCCCTCGAGCACCGCCCGCACGAGCGCGCCACGGTCGTGGCGCAGGCCGAGACCCGTGAACGCGCCGCGCGCGTCGGGGTCGGCGTGGGGGGTGCGCTCGCCGGCGAGGTACGGAAGGAACAGCAGCCCCTCCGGTCCCGGCTCCCATGCGCGCGCCTCCGCCGTGAGCACGTCGTAGTCGGCGCCGAGGATTCGCTGCAGCCAGCGCAGCGAGCCCGCGGCCGAGAGCATCACGCCCATCGCGTGCCAGGTGCCGGGGACGGCGTGGCAGAAGGCGTGCACGCGCGCCTGCGGGTCGGCCGCATAACGCTCGAGCGCCGCGAAGACGACGCCCGAGGTGCCGAGCACGACGGATGCCGGCCCCGGCCGGTCGACGCCGGCGCCGAGGGCGCCGGCGGCCTGGTCGCCGGCGCCCGCCGCGACGGGCACCCCGTCGGCGGTGATGCCGCTGACCTGCGGGCTCTCGAGCGCCGCCGGCAGCCACTCGGGCGGCGAGCGCGAGCGCGTCGAGAACCTCCGTCGCTCCAGCGCCTCTCGGCGACGTCGAACAGCAGCGTCCCGGAGGCGTCGGTGACATCGGTCGCGTGCTCGCCGCAGAGCCGCAGCCGGACGTAATCCTTCGGCAGCGCGATGCGCGCGATGCGCGCGTACAGCTCTGGCTCGTGTGCGCGCATCCAGAGCAGCTTCGGCGCGGTGAAGCCGGGCAGCGCGCGGTTGCCGGTCAGCTCGATCAGCCGCGCCAGACCGATCGTGGCCTCGATCTCCTCGCACTCGGCGTCCGTGCGCTGGTCGTTCCAGAGGATCGCCGGCCGCAGCACGCGATCGGCGGAGTCGAGCGCGACGAGACCGTGCATCTGCCCGGAGAGCCCGATGCCCGCGGGCCGCCCGGCATCGGCCCGCAGCCGGCCGAGCACCGCGCTCGCCGCCTCCCACCAGTCCTGCGGATCCTGCTCGGCCCACCCCGGGCGGGGCGTGGAGAGCCCGTACGTCTCCTCGGCGGCCGCCAGGACGCCCCCGTCGGGGTCCAGCGCGAGGCCCTTGACTCCGCTGGTCCCGACGTCGAGGCCGAAGACGCCGGCCGCGGGCGCGCCGGCGCTGGCGCTCACGCTCCCAGCGCCGCGTAGACGAGCTCGTAGGCGGCCACCGCGTCCTTGCGGGCCTGCGCCTCGCGCAACGCCTGATCGTCGATCTTCGCTGCGATCGAGTCGATGAAGTTCCACTGGACCACCGAGCGCGTGACCGCGCCGATCTGGTCCTCGGTGTACGGGTAGAGGTCCAGGCCGAGCCGTTCGCCGTTCTCGCCGTAGCCGCAGCGGCGCAGCTCGAGCGCCAGCTCGATCGTCTCCATGAAGGCGGTCGAGCCGAGCATGTTGTCGTCGTCGAAAGTGCCCCAGCCGGAGTTGCCGTGCTGGTGGCCGAGCAGCCCCTCGGAGTGCAGTAGCGCCGCGTACTCCGGCAGGTGCTCGTCGTTCATCAGCAGGTGCTGCCAGTCCATGTTGATCTGGACGTTGTCGAGGCCCTCGGCGCGCAGCTTGTTGGCGACGTAGATGGTCATCCCCATGTTGCGCATCAGGATCTTCATCGCCGGCTCGGAGTTCTTGTGCTCGAGGAACAGCTTGACCCCGTGGCGTTTGCAGATCTCGGCGGCCTCGGCGACGCCCTCGATCAGCCAGTGCCACGACTGCACGTACGGCGTCTGGAAGGGGTAGTTGTAGCCCTCGATCCCCGGCCAGATGATCATGTTGGCACCCAGCGCCCCGGCGAACTCCGCCCCCTCGCGCACGATCCGCCGCGCCTCGGCGCGCACGTGCTCGTCGGGGTTCACCAAGCCGCCGCGGCCGAAGCGGTGGTCGAGATGCAGGCCCCCGGCGATGCAGTAGATGTCGTGGTCGCCGAGCGCCGCCTGCACGTCGCTGAGGTTCTCGTGGGAGAGCTCCTGCGGGTAGTGGAACTCGTAGCCGTCGATCAGATCGCCGAGGCCGGCGACGGCTCGGTGGACCTTGTCGGCGACCGGTTCGGCGTCGTAGGCGTGCGCGGGCTGGTAGCCGCCCGGCACGAAGCGCGTGATCATCGGGCCGAACGCCCAGATGCCGAGACTCGTCTTCATCGGTTTACCTCCGTTTGGTCGTTGCCCTCGGCGCTCGCGTAAAGCGCGGCGATCGCCCGTGCCTGCGCCATCGCGTCATCGCGCCCGAAGCGAGGAGCACGCTCGCCCGCGACGGCCGATGCGAAGTCTTCGAGCTCGCGCGCGTACGGGTCGCACCGCTCGACCTCGATGCGCTCGACGCCGCCCTCGCGGCGCAGCTCGATCACCGGGTTGCGCGAGTGCCATGGGTCGTCGAGCCACAGCACGCCTTCGGTCCCGGTCACCTCGAGCTCGTCGCGAGCGGCGAGATCCAGGCCGCAGTCGATCGTCGCGAGTACGTCGCCTGCGAAGCGCAGCAGGCCGGTCAGGCGCACGTCCACCCCGTCGCCGCCTCGCACCTGCTGCGCGTGCACGGCGAGCGGCTCGCCGGCCAGCAGCCGGGCGGCGCTCACGCAGTAGCAGCCGACGTCCATCAGCGCGCCGCCGCCCAGCGCCGCCTGCAGGCGTATGTCGTGCGGCCGACTTCGCTTCGCTGGTGTCCCCGAACCGGCCAGCAGGAACGAGAACGAGGCCCGGATGAGGCGCAGCTCGCCGATCGTCTCCAGCAGCTCGACGAGCCGCTGCGCCTGCGGGTGGTGGCGCCACATGAAGGCCTCTGCCAGCACGAGGTCGCGGCGCTGGGCGGCGTCGAACGCGTGCTGCACCTCCTCGGGGCGCCGCGAGAGAGGCTTCTCGCAGAGCACGTGCTTGCCGGCCTCCAGGGCGCGCACCGACCACTCGACGTGGAGCGAGTTGGGCAGCGCGACGTAGACGGCCTCGACGTCCGGGTCGGCGATCAGCTCCTCGTAGGAGCCGTGTGCGCGCGGAACCCCCAGCGCCTGCGCCTGCCCTTCGGCGCGCCCGCTGTCACGCGAGCCGATCGCTACAACCTCGACGGCAGCTGTCTGCCGGGCTCCAGCGACGAGCAGCTCGTTGATCCGCGCCGTCGAGAGCAGGCCGAGCCTCATTGGGTGCATCTTATGGCGCGACCCGCCACCGCCGGGGCAAGCCGCCCTTCAGCCGGTTCGGTGGCTCACGAGCTTCTGGACGTAGGGCTAGAGGACGCTCGAGACCGACGCTGCACCGCGAACAGGCCGCCGCCTCCTAGCTCGGGCGTCAGGCGCCGAACTCGCCGACGAGCTTCTCGACGTAGGGCTCGAACAGGCTCGCCACCGCGGCGGCCGTCGTGCCGGCCGAGCCGCTCGGCAGCGCCGCGTAGCTGATCGCCAGCCGCACGAGCACGTCGCTCAGCAGCTCGGCGTCGCCGCGGCGCATCAGCGGCCAGCTCGCGACCATCACCTCCATCAACCGGTCGGCGGCCCGCTCGACGAGCGGCTTGCCGTGGGTGGTCAGCAGCGCGAGCAGTTCCTCGGCGCCCTCTTCGAGCACGATCGCCCGCAGGAGCGGGTTCTCGGCGGCCTCGGTCAGGAACAGGCCGAAGGCCGCGCCGAGCGCCTTCGAGGGCTCGCGCCGGTGCTGGCCGACGGTCTGCTCGACGGCGTCGAGGAAGCGTTCGGCCTCGCGCATGACGAGCACCTGCGCGAACTCCTCGCGCGAGCCGAACTCCTTGTAGAGGGTCTGACGGCTCACGCCGGCGGCGACGGCGATGTCCGCCATCGTGATGTCCGCCCAGTGGCGCTCCTGCAACTCACCGCACGCCGCATCGAGCAGCGTGTTGCGCAGCAGCTCCTTGGCGGCGACCGAATAGGGAAGACGCTGCGGGCTGGCGGCGGACATCGGCTCCATGGTCGCAGACGGGGTGCCGCAACCTCGGCACCGGCGCGCCGCGTGCGGCGGAGCTCAAGCGCCGCTGTCGCGGCGCGAGTTGATGTAGTCCTCGTTCTGGCGCCGCTCGCCCCTGACCTGCAGGAAGATGTAGATCAGGATCACGTTGACGATCAGGCCGATGCCGCCGAAGGTGACGATCAGCCCGAACGTCTTCGCGAAGGCCTGATCGGTCGCGAGGAGCAGCATCGGCCGGAGCCTACCAGCAGACCGGACGAGGGTGTCGTAGCCTTCCTCGGGCCGCCGGGACCGACTCGGCCCGAAGCGCCAGGAGAGGTGCCGGAGCGGTTGAACGGGCGCGACTGGAAATCGCGTAACGGGGGAAACCTCGTTCGAGGGTTCGAATCCCTCCCTCTCCGTGCAGTTTGCCGCACGCCTCGTCAGCGGCCCGGCGGCGTGCCCTCCAGCAGGACCTCTGCGGTGTCGCCCCCGAAGACCTGCAGCCAGCCGCCTCGCGTGTCCATGTACTCGCGAATCGCCGTAACCAGGCTGTCGGCAACCTCGTAGGCGAAGCAGTAGTCGTTCACATAGGGGCGACCGTTGGGGAGCGTCGCGGACATCCTGTGCTCGGTCAGCACCACGTCGCCCTCGGCGACCATCGACCGGCGCTCGAATGCCACGTTGGTGAAGAACCTCGGGTAGTCGTAGGCCATGAAGGCCACGATCGCATCCCGGTCCAGGTCGTTGAGACCTCGAGGCGGCCCCGCCTCATCCGCGTCCCCCAGCCCGAGGGCGACCTGTGTGGCGTTGCCGGCAGGCGCCACCCAGATCACATCGGGATGCAGCAACGCCCTGATCCGATCGGGGTCGCCGGCCGCGTAGGCCGCGTAGAGCGCTTGCACGGTCTCCTTCGCGTTCATCGCCCCGAGCGTAGCCCGCCGCGACCTACGAAGCTCGCGGAATTCGGACATCAGCACCCGGCAGAGCGCTGCACGTGGAGCGCTCGGATGCGGCGCCGCCTGGGATCCGACTTCGAACAGCGTCCCGCGCTCTCCGTGGCGGCCGCTCGCGCCAGCCGGGCGCTTCGTAGACTTGCGCGCGTGAGCACCGCAGCGAGCCAAGCGGCATGAGCGGCGCGGCCGGCCGGGAGGCCGTCATCTGCGAACCGTTGCGCACGCCCGTCGGCCGCTTCGGGGGCGTGTTCCGCGACGTCGACGCGGCGTCGCTGGCGTCGACGGTGATCCGCGAGCTCGTCGCGCGCACGGGTCTGCGCGGCGAGGACGTCGACGATGTCGTGCTCGGGCAGTGCTCGCCGAACGGCGAGGCGCCCGCGATCGGGCGCGTCGCCGCGCTCGACGCCGGCCTGCCGGTCGAGGTCCCGGGCGTGCAGGTCGACCGCCGCTGCGGCTCGGCGCTGCAGGCGGTGATCGACGGCTGCATGCGCGTGCAGACGGGCGCCGCCGAGCTCGTGATCGCCGGCGGCGTCGAGAGCATGAGCCAGACCGAGTTCTACGCGATGGGGATGCGCTGGGGCGTGAAGGGGACGGGCGGGCTGCGGCTCGAGGACCGGCTCGCGCGCGGGCGCGTGACGGCCGGGGGCGTCAACCACCCGGTGCCGGGCGGGATGCTCGAAACGGCTGAGAACCTCAGGCGCGAGTACGGCATCCCGCGCGAGGAGCAGGACGAGCTCGCGCTGCGCTCGCACCGGCTGGCGGTCGCGGCCCAGGAGGACGGGCGCTTCGCACAGGAGATCGTGAAGGTGTCGGTGCCGCGCGGGGAGCCGATCGGCGTCGACGAGCACCCGCGTCCTGACGCGAGCCTCGAGTCGCTAGCGCGGCTGCGGCCGGTGATGGGCGCGAGCGATCCGCAGGCGACCGTGACGGCCGGCAACGCCAGCGGCCAGAACGACGGCGCGGCGGCCTGCGTGGTGACGCACCGCGAGCGCGCCGAGCAGCTCGGCCTGCGCCCGCTCGGCCGGCTGCGCGCGTGGGCGGTCGCGGGCGTGCCGCCCGCGACGATGGGCATCGGGCCGGTGCCGGCGACCGAGCGGGCGCTGCGGCTCGCCGGCCTCTCGCTCGGGGACATGGACCTGATCGAGCTCAACGAGGCGTTCGCCGCCCAGGTGCTCGCGGTGCTGCGCGAGTGGGACCTGCCCGACGGTCTCGAGCGCGTGAACGTGAACGGCTCGGGCATCTCGCTCGGGCACCCTGTGGGGGCCACGGGGGCGCGCATCCTCACCACGCTGCTGCGCGAGATGGATCGCCGCTCATCGCGCTACGGGCTGGAGACGATGTGCATCGGCGGCGGCCAGGGGCTGGCCGCGGTGTTCGAGCGCGCCGAGTCCTGAAGGACGGGGGGGCGGCGGCAGGGCGACGTTAGACTACGTCGCTCTGCGCCCGTAGCTCAGCTGGATAGAGCGTCGGTCTACGGAACCGAAGGTCAGAGGTTCGAATCCTCTCGGGCGCGCTCCGGAACGGCTCGGCGGAGCACCCGCAGGTTGGTCCGTGCGCGTGGCACGCGGCCCTATGGCTCGGCGCTCAGCAGCGCCGCGCCGGGGCGATTCGCCGACTCGTTCAGTTCGGCCCGCGCGGTCGCCGAGCCGCCCAGGTAGGTGTCGAGGAACTCGATGCTCGTCTCCTCGACGATGCCGAGCCAGGGCTGTGCGGAGGTGTAGGGCGGCAGGTGCTGTGCGCCGAGCAGGCGCAGCAGGTACTTGGGGCGGCGCGCGGCGCGGAAGTAGGCGTAGGTGTACCGCGGTTCGTTGCTGGTGTCGGCGGTGCCCTGCACCGCCAGCAGCGCGGGCTCTCCGGCCGCGAACGCGTACCCGCCGATCCCGGACATCTCGGCTCCCGAGAGGATCACCGCGGCGCGCACGCGCACGTCGCGCAGCCGCCGCGCGTAAGCAGCCGCGAGGGCGGCCTCGCCGCCGTCGGACTGGCCTGCGACCGCGATCCTTGCGGGGTCGATCAGGCCTGACAGCGGCCCGGCCGGCACGGCGCTGGCCGCGAGCAGCTGGGAGATGACGAAGCTGATGTCGCGCGGCTCGTTGACCACGTCTGCCTCGTCCGGGCCGCCGGGGGCGCCGCTTTGCTCGAGCGGGAAGACGGGCGCCGCCACCACATATCCCGCCTGCGTCCACGAGCGCAGCAGGCGCGAGTAGATCGCCGGGGTCACGTCGAAGCCGTGCGCGAAGACGATCAGCGGGTGCTCGCCGGCGAGCGGAGTGGCCCCGGGCAGATCGAGCGCGCCGTCCGGCCCCTGCGCCGGGTATCGCACGATCGTCTCGAGCACGCGCGGACCGGGAGCGCCTCGCAGCGGTCGCTCCAGGCGCGAGCGATCTATGAGCCGTAGCGTGCGCACGCCGACCGCGGGCGCTCCCGGCGCCCCTGCCGGGGCCCCGCCGGAAGAGGCCGCGAGCGCGCCGGCGCCGTAGAGCACGATCGAGGCAGCCGACAGAAGGGCGGCTGCGGCGCCGACTGCGAGCCATGTCCGTGCCCGTCGCGTCATGGCTGCCCCTTGTAGCTCCGGGTGCCCCACCTGTCAAACGCGGGCGGGGACTTGAAACGGCGGCGGCGCGCGGGGCTCGCGGGCGGCTCAGCCGCCCTTGCGGGCGACTGCTTCGGCAGCCCGGCGCTGCAGCGTCGAGATCGCCGCCTGCTCCTCCGAGGCGGTGAGCTGGTGGCTGGCCGCCGCCCGTTCGAGCGTATGCCGGCGGGCCGCCGCGATCGCGGCGACGAGGCCGGCGCGCGAATGGCCGCTCGAGGAGGCGATCTGCGCGAGCGATTCGCCGCCCGCGAGCCTCTTCTGCACCTCGCCGGCGCTCAGGCCCAGGTAGGCGGCCGCCTCTCCGGCCAGGGTTGTTGCCCGCCTCTGCGCGCGGTGGGCCCTACGCAGCAGCCGCCGCCGCAGCCGGCTGAGCCGGGCCGCCTGCGTCTTCGCCGGCACGCCGGCCTGCTGCATGCGCTGCCGTTCGATGGCGAGCGCCGCGGAGATCAGCCCCGACACGGACGCCCCCGGCTTGGAAGCCGCGATCTGCTGCAGCGACTGGCCGCTGCTCAGGCGCCTGCGCAGCTGCGCAGGGGTGATGCCGAGGTAGCTGGAGGCGCCGCTGATGCCGGTCGCGGGATCGGCCGGTTTCGCGCTGCTCTTGCCTCCCCCGCCACCTAGCACCGCGATCAGGACGCCCAGGAGCACTGCCGCGGCGGCGACTCCGAGCAGCAGGTTCTTTTTGGCGGAGCTCGTTTTCACGGGGGACTCGGGCGAGGGCGTCACCGATACGTGAAGCGACGGTGAATGGTAGACTGGCCGACCAGCCAGCGCGCCGGGGGCAGGATGCCACAGCGCTGATCCAAACGGCACCGGGTCGTGGCGGCTAGGAGCCCAGTTGTTCGAATCCACACGCCCGGCGAGGTGTGGCGGTTGATCCTGCGATCGTGGTATGCTCGCGCGTGTCTGGATCTCGGGGGGCCAATGGGGGTGCCCGGAGACATACCGGGTCGCAGACGCGCACGCGACAATCAGTCGACCGACCTTCCGAGGGAAGGCGAAAGCGAGGACTTAAGGAGAATGAGAAGCCTCAGGATCACGATCGGGCTCGCGGCGGCCCTGTTGGCGCTCTGCCTGACTGCGGCCTCCGCCAGCGCGAAAGAAAAAAAAGTGTTCGGGGAATTCGTGGCAAGCGTCCACGGACAGAACCTCGAAGAACACCCCGCGAAGCTGCAGCAGTGGAAGGAAGACTACGAAGGGGGCGAAGAACACGTGACCGGGCTCGAGCTCGGGAACGTCAAGTTCGGCAAATGGGTTCGGTCAACCGGCGAACCCGAACAGGAAGAACCGTGTGCCAAGTCGAAGCTCAGCGGTCTGGTGAACCACGAACACTCGTCCGAACTCCAGGCGACGCTCTCGCTGAAAGGCTGTTACTCGAACCCCGAACTCGGCGGCGTGGTCGAAGAAAACAAGAAGAGCAACCTGAAGCTGGCGCTGCGCTTCAAGTCGAACTTCTCAGCCGAAGTCGGTGCGAGCGAAAGTCAGCTCGAAATCGAAAAAGAAGCGGTCGTGATCGTCAAGGACGGCCTGCACAAGTGCCCGATCATCGTTCCGCAGCAGACGATCCCGTTCAAAGACAGCCCTGAACGGGAATACGAAGAAGTGGTCGCCTACGAAGACGAAACGCCCGAACCGATCGAACACTTCGAAACGAGCAAAAAACTCAAAGAAGAGTTCCCGACGGGTCTGAAGAACCGCATCGAAATCGAACTCGGCGAACGCTTCAAGGGCATCCGCGCATACGTCAGCCAGGAACCGCCGTGCTCGAACAAGAAGGGCACCGAAAACCCGACGCTGACCGAATACAAGGGCAAAAAAGTGCTCGAATACAAGCATGGGCACATCTTTGCCGACTTCGAAGGCATGGAAGTCAAGGACGGCGAGCTCGAATTCGTCGCACCGTAGAACGGTTACAGGGCGCCAAGGGCCGCTGGCCCTGACGTCCTAGCGAGCGCGGGGAGCGCGGCCATCGGCCCGCTTCCCGCGCTTTGCGTTTAAGCGCCGCTCGCCCGTCTCAGACGACGGTGCCCGAGAGCACCGGCCGGCAGCGGCCCTCGCTCTTCGAGTGGTACATGGCGGCGTCGGCCTGGCGCACGAGCGCCTCGGCTTCGAGCTCGCCCGCGACGCCGCACGCGACGCCGATGCTCGCGCCGAGTTCGGCGCGGCCGCAGGACAGCTCGAAGGTCCCGCAGACCGACATGCTGATCCGCTCGGCGACGCGCATCGCGGTCTCCGAGGCCGGGATCTCGCGGAGCACGATCAGGAACTCGTCGCCGCCGAGCCGGCCGATCACGTCGCTGTCGCGGCTGGCGAGCTGCAGGCGCTCGGCGACCGCCACCAGCAGCTCGTCGCCGGCGCCGTGGCCGAGCGTGTCGTTGACGGGCTTGAACTTGTCGAGATCGACGTAGACGACGCCGGTCAGGGAGCCGTCGACGCGCTCGAGCTCGGCCTGCAGAAGCGCGAGGATCGAGGAGCGGTTGTGGACGTGCGTGAGCGTGTCGTAGGTTGCACGGTGCTCGAGCTCCTGGCGCGCGCGGTCGCGGTCGGTGATGTCGAGCAGGCAGGTGATCGCGCCGCTCGCCTCGCCGTTGGCGCGCGAGAGCGCGCGCAGGCTCATCAGCGCGCGCCGGGCGCCGCCCGCGGGCAGCTCGATGTCGACCTCGACGTCGTGGTCGGCACCCTGGCCGAGCACCTCGTCGAGCACCGCCCCGAAGCGCTCGAGGCTCTCGCTCGTGAGCGTCTGCAGCAGCGTGGTGACAGCCGGCGCGCTCGCGTCGCCGTGCGCGCCCGGAGTCGGCGCCTGGCCGTGGGTCTCGGCGGCGGCCGGCAGGCTCTGCTCGGCGTCGAGCGGGTCGTGGCCGTAGAGGATCTCGAGCAGGCAGGCGTTGTTGTAGACGACCTCGCGGTCGGCGTCGATCTGCAAAAGACCTACGGGCATCGCATCCGTCAGACGTCGGAGCAGCTGCTCGTGTTCGTGGAGCGCCTCCTGGGCAGCCATCTCGGCCGAGATGTCGATGATCTCGACGACCACGCAGTTGCGGCCGGGGACGTTCAGGTAGTTGTGCAGCGTCGTGTCGACCCACACATAGCTGCCGTCCTTGCGCTGCCGGCGCAGGCGCGTCTGCTGCGCGCGGTTGCTCGAGATCGCCGCCAGCCAGCCCTCGACCGCGCGCCCCTGGTCGTCGGGGTGGATCTGGTCGAGCACCGAGTTGCCGAGCAGCTCCTGCTCGCTGTAGCCGAACATCTGCGTGAAGGCCTCGTCGGCCGCCAGCACGCGGGCACCCTCGTCCTCGGTCAGAGTGCAGAAGCGCGGCGCCGCCGGCGCGGCGGGGCTCTCGTCGGGAGCCTCACCGGCGTCCTCGTCGCTGGGAAGGATCACCCCGAGGAACACGCCGTGCACTTCGCGCAGGTCGAGGAAGTGCAGCGTCGACCACTTGTCGGGGCTCGAGAGCATCCTGACTTTGGTCGCTGCGGCGCCCTCCTGCTGAGCGCTGAGCCACAGCCGCACGACGGCGGTGCGGTCGGAGGCGACGACGTTGTCGATCAGCGCGCGCCCCTCGATCAGGCCCTGGCCCCACAGCCCGACCGACTGGGGCACGGGCACGATCAGGCCGTTGGCAGCCAGCGCGCACACGAGCGCTCCGGGGTGCTCGCGCAGCAGGGCTTCGGCGCCCTTGGCGATCGCGAGGCCGTCCGCGGCCTCGGCAAGCGGGTCGGGCTCGGAGCCGGGCGCCCCCTGCGCCCCGTCGGCTGTACTTGGAGATGACTCTCGCATCGGTGATGCCTCTGTCGCTTCTCAGCATCGGACCGTCCCGGCGACGCCATGAGCCCTGCAGGAAAGCGTTGGACCGGTCGCTCAGGCGTCGGGGAACGGGGCCAGCGGGACCTCGCCGACGTGCTCACCGTCGCCTGCGGGCGCCGGTCTCATCCCCAGCTCGTACGCGCCCCCGTGCTCGCTCTCGAGCAGCGTCTCGGTGGCGCCGGCGCGCCGCACCTGTAGCTCGATCCCCGCGACCGAGCAGTTGACGACGTGGTGCTCGCCGCCGCCGGGGTCCGCATAGCGCCAGCCGGCTGCCATCCCCGGCGCGACCCGCGCGCGCAGCCCGAGCCGCAGCCCGCCCGGGCCGCCCAGATCGACATGCGCGCCCTCGGGGCTCGCCTGCACGCGCGGGCGAGGGGCGAGCAGGCCACCGACGCGGTGTCGCTCGCCGTCGAGGAACAGCGCGCCGTTTGCAACCCAAGGGGTCAGGCGCCCGCCGACCGCAAGACGGCCGAGCGCCACGTCGAGCCACGCCTCCGGGGCGCCCGCGAACGCGCAGCCGTGCAGCCAGATCCAGCGCTCCGCGTGCTCGGAGCCCCAGTTGTGGCCGACCATCCCCGGCCACCCTGTCAGCTCGACCGCCTCGCCGCCGGGCAGCTCGAGCGTGCCGTCGAAGCGCGCGGCCGGCGCGGGGCTCGTGAGCTTCGTGCGCGGCAGCGGTGTGCGGTAGAGCAGCCCCGGCTGCAGGTGGCGCAATTCGGGGGCCAGCGGGGTGATGCGCAGCGACCAGCGCGCGGCCCCGCATGAGCCATGCGCGGCACCCGGGCCGATCTCGGCCACGCCTGCCACTCTCAGCCACGCCTCGGGCGGCGCCAGCGGGTCCGGCGCGGTCTGCTTCCCGGTCCACACCCGCCCGCCGGGCCTGCCGTCGAAGACCGTGCACCACACCGAGCCGCTGGGCGCCTGCCCGGGCGGCTTTCGGACGGTGTGACGGATCCACACGCCGAGCTGCTCCTGAGGCGAGACGGCGCGCAGGTAGAACGACTCATAGAGCCCGGCGGCGGGGCCGGCCGCCGCGAACACCGCGTGCGCCCGCATCGGGCGATGCTACCCGCGTCCCCCGCTCCTGAGAGGATTCGCGGCCATGACGCGGATCCCGCTCGTGACGCTGCCCGAGGAGCTGACCCGCGAGCAGGCACCCAAGAAGGCGCGCTACCTGCTCGGCGTCGACGGCGGCGCGACCAAGACGCTCGCCGCCGTGCTCGATCTCGACGAGCGCACCCTGCACCTCGGTCAAGGCGGCCCCAGCAACGAGGACGCGATCGGCAGCGAGGCGGCGGTCGGCGCGCTGCTCGGCGCGGCCGAGCAGGCGCTGCGCGGCGCGGGCATCGGCGCGGCCGGGCTCGACGCCGCCGTGCTGGCCGTCGCTGGCACCGACACGCTCTCGGTCACGCGCCATGTGCGCGGCGCCCACGAGTCGTGGATCGTCGTCAACGACGTCGTCGCGGCGTGGGCGACCGCCACCGGGGGAACCCCCGGCGTGGCCGCGATCGCCGGCACCGGGTCAAACGTGTTCGGCGTCGGTACCGACGGGCGCAGCTGGCGGACCGGCGGGTGGGGGCACCTGCTCGGCGACGAGGGCTCCGGCTGGTGGGTCGGTGTCGAGTCGATCCGCGCGGCGCTGCGCGACCGCGACGCCTCGGGGCCGCCGACCCGGCTCGGCGCGGCCGCTTGCGAGTTCTTCGGCGTCGCCGACGTCGAGCATGTCGCAAGCCTCGTGTACTCGAAGCCGCTGACCAAGGGAGAGGTCGCCGCCTTCGCCGTCGAGACCGCGAGGCTGGCCGAGGAGGGCGACGAGGCCGCGATCGAGCTTTTCGACCGCGGTGCGCGCGAGCTCGGCGGCCAGATCGTCGCGGTGATCGCGCAGACCGGGCTGCAGGGCAGCTTCCCGGTGGGGCTGATCGGGAGCGCCTACAAGGCCGGCGAGGTGTTCCTCGAGCCGCTGCGTCGCCGCGTGCTCGAAGCCGCGCCCGACGCGGGCGTGGACATCGTCGAGATGGCCCCGGTCGGGGGCAGCCTGCTGCTGGCGGCGCGCGCCTGTGGAAGCGCCTGGGCACTCGACGCGGGCGAGCTCGCGACGCTGCTCGACGACCCGCTCTAGCGCGCCCGGTGGAGCTCGGCCAGGTGCGCCTCGATCGCGGCGCGCCCGGCGACCGCCGCCGGGCCGGCCGCGCGGATCCGCAGTGCCGCCGCGGCGTTGGCGAGCTGCCCGGCGCGCTCGGCCGGCGCGCCTGCCGCCAGCTCGAGGAAGAAGGTCGCCGCGTAGACGTCGCCCGCGCCGAGGTCGTCGACCGGCTCGAGCAGCGGCTCGACCTCGAGCTCGAGCTGCTCGCCCCCCGGAAGCAGCAGGCGGCTCGGGGCGCCGCCGGCGGTGATCGCGACGGTCGCCCCGGCCTCGAGCGCCCGCTCCACGAGCGCGGCGCAGTCGACGAGCTCCTGCTCGCTCAGCACGAGCGCGTCACACGCGGCAGCGAGCTGCTCGGCGGCTGCCGCCGGGCGGCGCGGGTGTACGGTCGCACCCGGGCCGTCCCAGCGCCGCGCGAGGCCCTGCGGCGTCAGCCCGAGCAGCTCGTGCCGCCCGCGGGGCGCCTCTCGCAGCTCGTCCGCCACGGGTCCGAGGTGCACGACCGCCGCCGGCGGTATCCGCTCGGCGTCGATCCGGCCCGCCCACGCGAGCAGCCGCTGGCGACGCTCGGTGCCGAGCCCCGCCGTCTCGAACGTGGTCGTGGCGGGCGCCGGCTGCACGTGGAGCTCGAGCTCGTCGGCGAACGGCGCGAGCAGCGTCCGCACCTCCTCCGGAGCGCCACGCGTGAACACGAGCGCGCGTGCGCCGAGCCGGGCGGCCTGCAGCGCGCCGTAGAGCACGGTGCCCCCGGGCCGCCGCGCGCCGTTCGGGAGCACGTCGACCGTCACGTGGCCGACCGCGACGTAGTCGAAGAGGGCGGGAGCGGTCAACCCGTCGGGGGCGTCTGTGGCAGGATGGCAACGGGCCGCCGCAGCCGCCCCCGGCGGCACGCACCACAACGAACGGCGCTCCCGCCTGTTCCTGTTGCCTGAAGGATGCTCAGCACGATCCGTCAGCTCCATCATCGCCCAGGCGCGCTCGCCGTGGCGTTCGCCTGCGCGGCGGCGCTCGCAGCGCCGGGCTCTGCCTCGGCTGCGCGCGGGGGCTCGCCCTACCCGAGCGGGGCAACACGGCCGGCCTTCACCGTCTCCCGCGCGGCCCTGCGCCGGGCTTCGGCCCGCGCCGCCGCCAACAGCGCCCACGGGCGCAGCAAGCCCCACGCGCTCCTCCTGCACGGCGATGCGGCGCGTGCGCTCGCGGCGTTCCAGGCGATGCAGAAGCGCTACTACGTGCTCGGCAGGGGCCTGTACGCGGGCGAACCGTTCTCATTTCTGTGGCCGTTCAGCCAGGCGCTCGCGGCGACGGTCACGCTCGCCAACGTGCCCGCCCTGCGGACGACCATGCTGCGCGAACTGCACGCGCGGCTCGTAGGCCTGCGCAACTACCTCGACACTGACAACTCGGGCGCGCGCGAAGGCCTCTACGCCAGCACCCTGCCGGCCTTCGACGGCACCGTCGCTCCGCCGGCCGGGCCGGGGGGCGCGAAGTACTACGACGACAACGACTGGGTCGGGATCGAGCTGATGCGCGTCTACGAGCTGACGCACGAAGCCTCGGCGCTCGGCAGCGCCGAGGGTGTGATGGCCTTCGAGATGGCGGGCTGGCAGGGGAGGCCGGAACTCGGCTGCCCCGGCGGCCTGCCGTTCTCGAACGAAGCCAAGAACGCAGACCGCAACACGATCACGACCGCGCCCGCGGCCGAGCTCGCGCTGCAGTTGTACTCGGCGATCCGCCAGCCGCAGTACCTCGCGTTCGCGATCCAGGCCTACGAATGGGTGCGCGCGTGCCTGCTCGAGCCGAACGGCCTGTACGCAGATCACCTCAACCGCCGCGGCACCGTCGAACCGCACCTGTGGAGCTATACGCAGGGGGCGATGATCGGCGCCGGCACGCTGCTCTACGAGGCGACGGGCAACGGGGCCTTCCTGTACCAGGCGCGCCAGACCGCGAAGGCCGCGCTCGCGTACTTCACGCCCGCACAGCTCGGCGGCGAAATCCCGTTCTTCGCCTCGGTCTACTTCCGCAACCTGCTCTACCTCGACTCGGTCACGCACGACCCGCCCGGCCCGCGCCTCGCGCAGGCCTACGTCGACTACGCCTGGCAGAACCTGCGGCTGCCGGGCAACGTGTTCGTGTCCGGCTCGCCGCCCAGCGGGCAGCTGCTCGTACAAGCGGCGATCGTCCAGATCTACGGGCTGCTGAGCACGCCGGCCCGTACCTACTTCTAGGACGGCGCCCGCGGGCCCGCAGCTCTGGCCGGTACCCTCTGGGGATGGCCGAGGCGACCAACCTGATCACCGCCGAGGGGCTCGGGCGCCTGCAGTCCGAGCTCGACGCGCTCGAGGGCGAGGGGCGGCGCGAGATCGCCGACCGCATCAAGACCGCGCGCGAATGGGGCGACCTCAAGGAGAACAGCGAGTACCACGACGCCAAGAACGACCAGGCCCATCTCGAGACGCGGATCGCGCGCCTGCGCGAGAAGATCGCCCAGGCGGTCGTCGTGGAGGAGGACGACACGCGCGAGCAGGGCGTCGTCGGGCTGGGCTCGACCGTCGTGGTGCGCGACGGAGACGGCGCCGAGCACACATGGCGGATCGTCAGCTCGCACGACGCCTCGCCGCGCGAGGGGAGGCTGTCGGTCGAATCGCCGATGGCGCTGGCGCTGCTCGGGCGCGCCGCCGGCGAGCACACATCGGTCACGCTGCCCCGCGGCACCCGCGCACTGACGCTTCTGAGCGTCAGCTGAGCTTCGGCTCGCACGCGCGGTAGGAGCGCGCCACCCGCCGCACGAACGAGCCGGTGGGGCGCGAGTAGAGGCGCCGCCCGCGCCGCAGCGCGCGCCGGCGCAGCTTCTTGCGCCGCCCGCGGATCTGGCGCCGGAGCCGCCGCCGGACCGCGCGTCCGGCGAGGCGCTTGGCGGGGCGCTCGCCGAGCCAGATCCCGAGCACCGCGAGGTCGTGCTCCTCGCCGAGCAGTTCGCCGAGCTGGTCCGCGGCGCGCGCCAGCTCGTGCAGGCGTTCGGCCTCGCGCGCGGTGCGCCCACGCGGGGGGCGCGAGCCGTTCCAGCGCGCGCTCGGTCGCGTGCCGGCGCGCTCGAGCGCCTCGGCTGCGTAGCGCAGGTCCTTGACGCGTTTGCGCCACCGATGCATCGCGAGCATCCGTGCGCCGCGGCCGTCGGCGGCGCGCTCGTAGCGGCGGCGTCCTTGGCGGTAGATACGGCGCAGGCCCGGTTCCACGGGCGTGATGCCCGGCCCGGCGCCCAGATGCCAGCCCGCCGCGCGAGCCCTGAACGCGCGCAGCTCGCGCGCGACGGCGAGCCGGTTGGCCGGATCCTCGATCGCGCGCTCGGCGCGTGATCGCTCAGCGGCGAGGTGCGCACGCAGCCGCGCGAGGCCCTTGCGGCCTTCGAGCGCCTTCGGGTGCCGTCGCACGAGGCTGTCGAGCGTGAGCAGCATCACCTCGGCGTCGCGCGCCCCCGCCAGGCCGCGGCCGGCGGCGCGCAGCGCGCCCTGCTCGCGCTCGGACTCGCGAGCATCGAGTTCTCCCGAGAGCAGCCTGACGATCGAGCGCATGCGCTTGATCGCCTTGCGCGCCTCGTGGACGGCCAGGTTCGACTCCGGCCCCTCGGCGCGCTCGAGCTGCTCGAGCGCGAGGTCGCATTGGGCGAGCGCCATGCGGCGCAGCCCGAGCGCCAGGCGCTCGTCGGGCCGCAGCCCCAGCGAGCGTTCGGCGCTCCGTCGCCGGCGATCGCGGCGCTCGCCGCCGGCGCGCGCGAGCGCCACGCCGATCCCGACCGCGGCCGTGGCCGCCAGGGTGGCCGCCAGCGGCGCGACAATGAGCCGGTGTCTGGCCTTCCCGATGCCCCGTGGTGGACGGTGCGCCACGCCGCCAACCGCAAGCCATCGACGTATCGCTGTCCGATCTGCGGTCATCTGCTCCCTGCTCTGAGCGAGCATATGCTGATCGCGCCCGAAGGTGATACCCGCCGCCGCCGCCACGCCCACACGGAGTGCGTGCTCGGCGCGCGCCGCAGCGGGCGCTTGAAGCTGCGCGAGGACTGGCTTGCCGATCAGCCGCGCCCGCCCTCACTGTGGAGGAGGCTGCGCGGGCGCGGTTGAAGGCGCTGCTCTCAGCTGCCCCAGACGTGCACGTGCTCGGGCTCGACGCGGATGATCACCCGCTGTTCGCCGGGCTGGCGCAGCGGGTACTCATCGACGCCCATGTACTTCTTCGCGAGCGCGTCGATGTGCGCGTCGGCGCCGTCGTGCGTGCGCTCGGCCACGCGGCCGCGCACCGCGAGGTACTCGTAGGGGTTCTCCATGTTCTGCACCGTCAGCGTGATGCGCGGGTCGCGCTCGAGGTTGGTGGGCCACGCGCGCCCCTCGGCGGTGTTGAGCACGGGCCGGCCGTCCTGGACGTCGACCCAAACCGGCGCCGAGTGCACCGAGCCGTCGCTGCGCAGGGTGGACACGACGCAGAAGTTCTTCGCTCGCAGCAGCTCCTCGGCGCGCCCTTCGATCCTCTCGCTCATCTGGTGCCCTTTCTGACGAGATCGGTTTCAGGACCCAACATAGGCGCTCGGCGCACGATGACCCGGCCGGCCGCGCTCGCCGGCCCGTCGGTGTGCTGCGCACGGCGCTAGTTGCGGCTCAGCCCGCTGCTCGAACTGGCCGGCGGGATCGTCCCGATCGCGGTCAGCCTGCCGTTGTTGAGGACGAAGTGGACCGTGCGGCCTCCGCCGCCGGGGCAGCAGAGTGGATCCTTCGGGCGGTAGAGCGGGTATGCGATCGCGACTTCGGTGTCCCCCTGCGAGACGACGCTCAGCTTGGCGCTCGGTTCCTTCGCGTCGGTGCCGAGGTAGCGGCCGTCGAGGAAGAAGAACGCCTGCTGCCCGTAGCCGTCGCCCGAGCCGGTACGCGTCCCGACGAGCACGCGCAGGGTCTGGCCCGGGTGGTATTCGGAGGTGTCGTCGGGCGTGTAGCCGTGGGCCCGCACGACGGCGGCCGCCGCCGCGGCGCCTTCGGCCGTGTGCGATTCCCCTTCGGCGAACGACGGCTCCGGCGCGGTGCGCGTCGTCGAGGTCTGGGTGGCGGCCGGGGCCGGGGTGCTCTGCGTCTGGCTCGCCGGCGGGCTCGTCGTCGTGCCCGTCGCGGTCGAGGCGCCGGGGGCCTGGGGCGCGCTCGCGACGGTGACGGTCTTGGTCTGCGAGCCGCACCCGGCCAGCAGCCCGAGCACGACCAGCGCCGGGGGGAGCGCTCGTCTCATCGCTCCCATGGTATTCGCGGCGGCGCGCGTCTCTCCTCGGATGCGGCGCGCCGCGCACGGAGCATCTCGCGCCGGTGGGGAATCGATCATCTAGGATCGCTGCGATGGCAGGCGAGCGGCCACCGGAGGTCCCGGCCCCCGACGCCGGCGGGCGGCGCCACGTCTCCGGCGACCGCGCGCGGACCGGGGCGATGATCGTGCTGGTGATCGTGGCGACGCTGTTCGCGGTGCTGAACGTCGGCGATGTCGAAGTCGACTGGATCCTCGGCTCCGGCAAGGCGCCGCTGATCATCGTGATCGTCGTCTCCCTGCTGGTCGGCATAGTGCTCACGCACTTCGCCGAGCGTCGCCGCCGCTGAGAGCCCCGCGGGCCCGGCGGGCTAGTGCAGGATGATCTTCAGCGCCAGCACCGCGACGCCCATCGTCAGCCCGACGCCGGCCTCGAGCACCAGCTCGCGGCCGCGGGCGCCGGCTCTGAGGCCGGCGATCATCTCCAGCGCGACCAGGCATGCAACCGAGCTCCAGAGCGAGATCGTGACGGCGGTTTCCTGGTCGGCTCCAGCGAGCGCCGCGAGCACCAGGACGACCAGCGGGATCGACGCGCCGCGCACGAGCGGCCCCTCGTGGGCCATCGCACGCGCGAGGCTCGCCGCGGTCAGGCGCTCGCCCTGGTTCAGGCGCCGCCCGAGCAGCTCGGCGTAGCCGTGCGCGAGCCAGAACAGCAGGATCGCGATCGACACCGATGCGAAGGTGTCGAGATAGCTCTCGCTGAGGCCGCTCTCGGCCGCCAGGAGCGCACCGACGAGCAGCACGCCGTAGACGACGCGCGCTGCCTGGCGGCTCGGGAGCACCCAGTCGGCGGCACGCAGCAGTCGTGCGCCGAGGCCGCTCGGCGCGGGGCGCTCCGGGCGCTGTTGGGTCTCGACCCCGATGAGCTGATTATCGCGGGCGCCGCCGCGCCGGTAGCCTTGCGCGCATGGCTGCGGACGGTTCCCGGGTGCGCTTGCGACAGGCGGTGCTCGTCGCCTCTGCCCTGGAGCCGGCGGCCGCGCTCGTGCGCGAGCAGCTGGGTCTGCTCGAGCCGTTCCGGGACCCGGGGGTGGCCGAGTTCGGGCTCGAGAACGTGGTGTTCGCGATCGGCGACTGCTTTCTCGAGATCGTCGCCCCCACGCGCCCCGGCACCGCCGCCGGCCGCCAGCTCGAGCGCGCGGGCGGCGACGGCGGCTACATGGTGCTGTTCGACCTGGAGGACCTCGACGGCGCTCGCAGGCGCGCTGAGGAGCTCGGCGTGCGGACGGTGTGGCGGATCGACCTGCCGGACATCTCGGGCACGCACATGCACCCCGCCGACCTGCGCGGCGCGATCGTGTCGCTCGACCGCTCGGACCCGTACGGCACCTGGCGCTGGGGCGGCCCGGACTGGACCGCGCGCACCGGCGAGGGAGCGCCCGGCAGGCTCGCCGGGATCGCCGTCGCCGTATCCGACCCGCGCGCGGCCGCCGAAGCGTGGGCGCGCGTGCTGGGGGTCGCGCAGCCCGGCCCGGGCGAGCCGCGCCTCGAGCTCGACGAAGGCGCCTCGGTGCGCTTCCTGGACTGCGGCGCGGGCCCTGAAGGTCTCGCCGAGATCGAGCTGCAGCTGCCGGCCGCCGTGCGCGCGGGACGCGAGCAGGTGCAGTTCGGGTCCGCGCGGATCGCACTCGCGGACCTGCCCGGCTCGCCGGGATGAGCGGTCTCTCCGAGCGGCTGGCCGACTGGGAGCCGCTCGCCGGCGCGGAGGGGGTCCCCGGGGCCGCGGCGCCGCGCCCCTACGTGCTGCTCGACGTCTTCACCTCGACGCCGCTGGCGGGCAACGCGCTCGCGGTCGTCACCGACGCGCGCGGGTTGGCGGATCGCGAGATGCAGGCGCTGGCGCGCGAGCTCAACCTCTCCGAGACGGTCTTCCTGCTCGACGCCGAGCACGGCGGCGACGCCCGCGCGCGGATCTTCACGCCGGCAGCCGAGCTGCCGTTCGCGGGCCATCCGCTGATCGGCGCCGCGGTCGTGCTTGCAGGCGCACTCGAAATCGCCGCCATCACGATCGAGACCGCCGCGGGCGCCGTGCCGCTCGAGGTGAGCGACGGCCGCGGCGGGGCGCCGTCGGCGACGATGATCCAGCCGCTGCCGAGCCGTCACGAGTTCGAGGGCGAGACGGAGCTGCTCGCCGCGCTCGGCGTCGAGCGCTCCGAGCTGCCGGTGCAGGAGTACCGCAACGGCCCGCGCCACGTGTTCGTAGCGCTCGCCGGCGAGGGCGCGGTCGCGCGCCTCGACCCCGACCTCGGCGCCCTGCGCGCGGCCGCCGGCAACCTCTGTGTCAGCTGCTTCGCGGGCGAGGGGACCCGCTTCAAGACACGCATGTTCGCGCCCGGGCTCGGTGTCCCCGAGGACCCCGCGACCGGCTCGGCGGCCGGCCCGCTGGCGGTGCACCTCCTGCGGCACGGGCGGATCGAGCTCGGGCGCGAGATCGAGATCGCCCAGGGCGCGGAGATCGGGCGCCCGTCGCTGCTGCTGGCGCGCGTCGACGGGACGGCCGGCCGCCTCGAGCAGGTGCGCGTGCGCGGCAGCGCGGTGGTGGTGGGGCGCGGCGCTCTGCGTCCCCGCTGAGCGGCGCGGCGCTCACTCGCCGGCGGCGACCTCGCGAGTGCGCTCGGCCCACAGCTGCGCGGGACAGCCTGGGCCGGCTGCGGGTTCTCGCTTGACGGCGCGCGCGGCCCTCTGCCACACTCGGCCGCTACGGCGGAGCCGGAAGCGCTCGGAGGGGCCGGGCGCGGCGGACGGCTAGGACGGCGATCGAGGGAGGGGCATGGAGGTTGCAGGCAGGCGGCGCGTTCGCCCGCGACGGAAACGGTGGACGGCGCTCCTGGCGGCGCTCGTCGCCGCCGGCGTGCTCGCCCCCGTCGCCGGCGCGGCGCCCGCCCCGGCCGTGTCGTTCGAAGCCGAGTCGCTCGACGGCTCGCAGAACAACCTCGTGCACGCGGGCTGGGGAGTCGCCGGGAGCGACTACTCGCGGCTCGCCCCGGCGCACTACGCGGACGGCGCCGGGGCGATGAGCGAAGGCCCGAACCCCCGCTACGTCTCCAACCGCATCTTCAACTCGCTCGGTGTCGACCTGTTCTCGGAGCGCAACCTGAGCCAGTGGGCCTGGGTCTGGGGCCAGTTCGTCGACCACACGATCGAGCGCGCCGAAGGCGGCAAAGAAGAAGCGCCCATCTCCTTCGGCCAGAGCGACCCGCTCGAGCAGTTCAGCGACTCGCTCGGCGTGATCCCGTTCGATCGCAACGCGGTCGCAGCGGGCACCGGGACCGGGCCGGGGAACCCGCGAGCGCAGGTCAACATGATCGGCTCCTACATCGACGGCTCGGCGCTCTACGGCTCGAACCGCGCGCGCCTGGAATGGATGCGCACCGGGCCCGACAACGGCAACCCGGCACAGGCCGGCGCATCGCTGCTGCTGCCGCACAAGTACCTGCCCACGGAGGGCGCGCGCGGCAGCGCGCACCCCGGGCCGCCGATGGTCACCGAAGGCGCGCTCGAAGGCTACCCGCAGAGCGCGGTCGTCGCGGGCGATGCGCGCGCGAACGAGAACGCCGAGCTGACCGCCGTCACGACGCTGATGGCGCGCGAGCACAACCGCATCGTCACGGAGCTGCCGAAGTCGCTCAGCAACGAAGAACGCTTCCAGATCGCGCGCCTGTTCGTGGCGGCCGAGGAGCAGTACATCACCTACAACGAATTTCTCCCGTCGGTCGGCGTCACGCTGAGCCCCTATCCCGGCTACGAGGCCGAAGTGCCGACCTCGATCAGCGACGAATTCGCGACCGTCGGCTACCGCGCACACTCGATGGTCAACGGCGAGGAGCGCGTCGAAGTGCCGGCCTCGCGGGCCAAGGGAGCCAAGCGCGCGGCGCTCGAACAGATGGGCGTCTCGATCGCGCCGGTCCCCGGCACGCGCTCGCGCGTCGAGCTGACGATCTCCCAGGGGGCCGCCTTCTACGACCCCGCGATCGTCAGCAGGGTCGGCCTCGGACCGGTGCTGGCGGGGCTCGGCTCGGAACCCGGCTACCGCAACGACGAGCAGATCGACGACCAGCTCCGCAGCGTGCTGTTCGGGATCCCCCAGCCGGGCACCGAACCCGCGCTGTGCTTCGCCGAACCCCAGCACCCCGGCTGCTTCAGCGTCGTCGAGGATCTCGGCGCGATCGACATCCAGCGCGGGCGCGACAACGGCATCCCGACCTACAACGCAATGCGCGAAGCCCTCGGCCTTGCGCCGCAGACGAAGTTCACGGAAGTGACCGGCGAGACGAGCGAAGAATTCCCGACCGAAGACCCGCTCGTGCCGAGCAGCGACCCGATCGACGGCTCGCACATCCTCGACTTCACCTCGCTGCGCAACTACTGGGGCGAACCGATCCCGGCGGGCTCCGAAGAACGCGCCGTCTCGGGCACCCGCCGCACGCCGCTGGCGGCGCGCCTGAAGGCGATCTACGGCTCGGTCGGCAACATCGACGCGATCGTCGGGATGATGTCCGAGCCGCACGTGCATGGCAGCGAGCTCGGCGAAGTGCAGTATGCGCTGTGGCAGCGGCAGTTCGAAGCGCTCCGCGACGGCGACCGCTTCTTCTACCTGAACGACCCCGAGCTCACCGCGCTCGAAAGTCGCTACGGGCTCAGCTACAAGCACACGCTGGGCGAACTGATCGCGCTCGACGCGGGCGTGCCCGCGGCCCAGCTGCAGGCCAACGTGTTCTTCGCGCCCACCCCGGTGCACGAGGGCCAGGCGCTGCGGCGCCGCGCGGCTCGCGAACAGGCGCGCGGCGAACGGCTCCCCCGGCGCCGGCGCCCCCCCCGCGCGAAGCGCTGAGTCTCACCCCGGGGGGCGAGACTCTCACCGAAGTCTCAGCGTCCTGCCAGGAACGCCGGTCATGCTGTCGGCTCACCCTCGGTGCAGATCGGAGGAACGACCATGAAGGTCTCCAAGGGGCTGCGGATCGCGATCGTCGCCGGAGCGCTGGCGGCGGGAGCCGCCGTCGCCGGCATCGCGGGCGCGTCGGCGGCGCCGTCCAGCACGACGCCCTCGACGGTCTCGACCGGCGCCACCACGACGCCGGGCACGACCTCGACGCCGGCTGCGCCGGCGCCCTCGAAGCAGTCGGCGCCGAAGCAGCAGAGCGGCAAGGATCCGTGCCACCACGAAGGCTCCCAGGGCGGCTCCTCGGGCTCCCACTCGGGCTCGAGCTACGGCGCACCTGGGCCGCTTCTCACCTACCAGTGAGGATCCGCCGGGCGCCCTGCGGGGCCGCCCGGCGCCTCACACAGACGTGCGATGTTCGAGGACTGACCGCGCGCGAGCGAGTCGAAGTGCGAGCAGCGGGTGTTTAAGGGGGCAATGGGGTCCGCTTCGGACGCGGGCCTGCGGTGAGCCGCCGGCGCTCCGGCAGGAGCGCCGAAACCCCGAACGAGAGGACACACGATGCGCAGAGCGATGATCAGCCTGGCCGCGACGGCCCTCGGCGCGCTCGCCCTGGCGCTGCCGGGCGTGGCTGCGGCGACGCCGACCGTGACGTTCAAAGCGAAGGCCGTGCCGATCTCCGGCTTCCCGCACACCGGCAACATCTACGGTGCGGGTGCGGCGGTCGAAGCCGAATATGGGATCTCCGGGACCGAATACGGCGGCTTCCCGCCGCCGCTGATCGGTGTGAACGTGTACCTGCCGGCCGGCACGGTCCTGCACCCGAGCGGCTTCCCGACCTGTAGCACCGCGACGCTCGAACCGAGCGGCAAGGGGCCTAAGGCGTGCTCGAAGGGCTCGCACGCGGGCCCGACCGGCTCGGTGAGCGGGGACGTCGCGTTCGGCAAAACGATCGTGCCGGAGAACGCGACGATCGAATCGTTCTACGCCCCCGGCGGCGGCCTGACGTTCTTCACGTTCGGCCACGAACCGGTGCTGCTCGAAATCCTGTCCAAGGGCCACTACATCGGCGCCGGCGGAGCCTTCAGCCACGAGTTGACCACCGTCGTGCCGCTCGTCGAAACGGTGCCCGGTGCGCAGGACGCGTCGGTGAAAGCGATCAAGGTCAAGGTCGGCTCGGCGGTCAAGAGCCACGGCAAGACGATCTACTACGGGCGCATGCCGACCAAGTGCCCGAAGCACTACCTGCCGATCAAGACCGAACTCACCTTCGCCGGTCTCGGCGGGCTCACGCAGACCACGGTGACCAAGGAATACCACGCCCCCTGCCCCAAGAAGCACTGAGGGAGATGAGGCGGTAGGTCAGGCCGAGGGGCCCGTCGCGAGACGGGCCCCTCGCGGCTTCAGGGCCGTCCGATGCGCGCCAACGGGCCGAGGTCCGCGCAGGGGCCGGGGGCCGCCCACGGGAACACTGCAAACTGCGCGGAGTTTGTCGCGCGCCCGCTTCACACCGCGCGCAGGGTGCCGATAATCCACCGACGGGAGGACCTCCAACCCTGGGAGCGTGAAGCATGGCTCGGATCGTGGTCCAGACCGACGACGGAAAGACCACGCTGGTCGATGAACTCCACGTCACGCCGGTGCGGCTCTCGAGCCCCACCGAGTCGATGAACCTGCTCGAGCGCTTGGAGTGGGGGGTGAGAGAGGCGGAGCAGCGGCGCCCGGAGCCGGCAGTCAGCGTCATCCGCCCGCGGCGGCGCGGGCACAGCAGGCTGCCGAACGCCGCCGCCTCGTCCCCCGGCTTCGGCCGTTCGTTCGACTAGCGACTCAGGAGCCGACCGCGCGGCGACCGAGCCGGCGAAGCCTGCGCAGGGGGCGCTGCTGCTGGCGGCTGGCTTCCAGGTTTTCCTGCAGCACGTGGCGGCGGCGGGGCTGTGAGGGCTCGAGCAGCCAGTCGGCCTCGTAGCGGCGCATCTGCTTCTCGCTCGGGAGCTGCAGGTGCTCGGGGCCGACCTCCGCGCGCCACCCCATCCAGCCGCGGGCGGTCTCCTCGGGGTCGAAGTCGCGCCGCACGAACTTCGCCATCGCCTGCTCGTGGCTCAGGAACAGGTAATGGCGCAGGTAGAGCGAGGTCGGGGACATGCGCAGCCCCTCGAATCGGACTACGTGACCGCCGCCGAGATCGACCCTCGAGTCCTGGCGCTTCCAGGCGTTCAGGCGGTGCGGGTAGTTCGGCACGAACGGGTAGTAGGTGCGCAGCGTCTCGAGGTAGTTGTCGTGGTCGTGATCGGGGGACTCGCGCGTCGGCATGAACGTGAACTCGAGGAAGTTGATCGCGTTGTAGCCCGCCTCGTCCTGCTCGCGGATCGCGTCGGCGAGCGTCTGTCCCCTGCGCGGCGAGACGCGGTACTCGTCGGCGTCGTGGTGCATGACCCAGTCTGCGTCGAGCTCGGAGGCCAGCTCCTCCTGCCGGCCGCACTGACGCGACTGGTCGTAGTAGCCGTCGCGCGGCATCGTCTCGATCCCGATCACCCCGCGGCCGATGTGTTCCTCGGCGATCCGCAGCGTGCCGTCGCTCGACTCGTTGTCGATCACGTACACGCCCACTCCCTGCTCGGAGAGGTGCCTGATCGTGTGCGGCAGGAAGCGCTCCTCGTTGTAGGCCTGGATCATCGCGACGATGCGCACGCGCCGGAGGCTACCAGGGGCGTTTCCCCGGGTTTCGCCCTGCTGCGGTAGTTTCGATGCGAGAGCGGCAAGCGAGGAAGCGGAGGGAGCCGGCGATGGGTGAGGTGTTGCTGATCGAGGTCGAGCAGGGGGTCGCGCTGCTGACACTGAACCGCCCCGAGCGGCTGAACGCGTGGACGGGCGAGATGGAGCGCGACTACTTCGCCGCGCTCGACGAGTGCGCCGCCGACGAGCGGGTGCGGGCGATCGTGGTTACGGGGGCAGGGCGCGGCTTCTGCGCGGGCGCCGACATGCAGGACCTCGAGGCGCTCGGCTCGGGCGAGCTCGACGCCGCGGAGCATGCGCAGGAGCGCCGTCCGCAGAGCCACCCGCTGTCGATCCCGAAGCCGATCGTGGCAGCGATCAACGGCCCGTGCGCCGGGATCGGGCTCGTGCAGGCGCTGATGTGCGACGTGCGCTTCGCCGCCGCGGGGGCGAAGCTCACGACCGCCTTCGCGCGGCGCGGCCTGGTGGCCGAGCACGGCATCTCGTGGATGCTCCCGCGCCTGGTCGGTCCTGCGCGCGCGCTCGACCTGCTGCTGTCGGGGCGCGTCGTCCTGGCCGAGGAGGCGCTCGAGCTCGGGCTCGTCAACCGCGTGCTCGAGCGGGAGCGGCTGCTCGATGAGACGCTCGCGTATGCGCACGAGCTGGCGGTCAAATGCTCGCCGGCGAGCATGGCGAGCATGAAGGCGCAGGTCTACCGCGATCTCGACGGCGGCCTCGACGGCGCGCTCGACCGTGCCGACGCGCTGATGGTGGCCTCGTTCTCGGCGCCCGACTTCGCCGAGGGCGTCGCGAGCTTCATCGAGCGCCGCGACCCTGCCTTCGCGCCGCTCGGGGCTCCCGTGGCGAGCTGATCGACGATGGCCTCGGGCCCGTGCCGCTCGCCGCACGCGACGGTGCGCCGATGCCTTATGGTCTGCAGGGCGAAAACGAGATCGGGGGGTGCCAGGTGATGGACACGGTCTACAAGCAGTGCACCCTGTGCGAGGCGCACTGCGGCATCCGCGTCGACGTCGAAGGCGAGCGGGTCGTGAGGATCGCCGGCGATCCCGACGACGTCATCTCGCGCGGGTACATCTGCCCGAAGGCGGCGGCACTCGCTGATCTGCAGAGCGATCCGGACCGCCTGCGGCGCCCGGTCAAGAAGGTCGGCGACCGGTTCGTCGAGATCGGCTGGGAGGAGGCGCTGTCGCTCGCCGCCGCCGGGCTGCGCCGGGTCCAGGACCGTCACGGCACCGACGCGGTCGCGACCTATCTCGGCAACCCGAGCGCGCACTCCTCAGCCATCTTCGCCGGCGCGCTCGTGCGCAAGCTGCTCGGCACGCGCAACAACTACTCGGCCACCTCGGCCGACCAGCTGCCGCAGTACATGAGCTCGATCGAGATGTTCGGCCACTACTTCGTGCTGCCGGTGCCCGACGTCGAACGCACGCACCACATGCTGGTGCTGGGCGCCAATCCGGCGGTCTCGAACGGCTCGCTGATGACGGCGCCGGGCTTCCGCGCGCGCATGAAGGCGATCCGCGAGCGCGGCGGGCGCGTGGTCGTGGTCGACCCGCGCCGCACCGAGACGGCCAAGCATGCGGACGAGCACGTCGCGATCCGCCCCGGCGGGGACCCCTACCTGCTGCTCGGGATGCTGAACGTGATCTTCGCCGACGGCGCCGTGCGGCTCGGGCACCTCGCCGGGAGCTGCGACGGCCTGCAGGAGCTGCGCGAGCTCGCCGGGCGCTGGCCCGTCGAGCGCGCCGCCGGGCACGCGGGCGTCGAGGCGGAGGCGATCGCGCGCATGGCGCGCGAGTTCGCGCAGGCGCCGAGCGCGGTCGCGTACGGGCGCGTGGGCGTGTGCCAGAAGCAGACGGGCTCGCTCACGCACTGGCTGATCAACGCGCTCAACATCCTCACCGGCAACATGGACCGGCCCGGCGGCGCGATGTTCCCGACCGCCCCGGTCGACCTGGTCTCGCTGCTCGAACGGGTCACCGGCAAGCCCCGCTGGGGCCGCTGGCGCCAGCGCGTCAGCGGCCTGCCCGAGTTCGCCGAGGAGCTTCCTGTCGCCGGCCTGGCCGACGAGATGCTCACACCGGGAGCGGGACAGGTGCGCGGCATGCTCGTGGTGGCCGGCAACCCGGTGCTCTCGACTCCGGGCGGCGAGCGCCTGGACCGCGCGATGTCAGAGCTCGAGTGGTGCGTGGCAGTGGACATGTACGTGACCGAGACCACGCGGCACGCGCACGTGATCCTGCCCCCGCTGGCCCAGCTCGAGCGCTCCGACGTGGACATCGTCTTCCCGGCCCTGTCGGTGCGCAACCAGATGCGCTACAACCCCGCCGCGCTGCCCGCGCCGCCGGACGGCAAGACCGATTGGGAGATCCTGACGGCGCTCGCCGGGCGCATCGGGCGCGGGCTCACCGGGGCGGTGACCAACCCGCTGCTGCGGGTGCTCGGCCCGTACTGGACGCCCGAGCGGATGGCCGATCTGGCGATGCTCACCGGCCCACACGGGCGCCTGCGCTCGCGCCGCGCGCTGAGCGTCGCCAAGCTGAAGCGCGCGCCGCACGGGATCGACCTCGGGCCGCTCGAGCCCAACCTGCTCAAGCTGCTGCGCACCGACGGGAAGCGCATCCACCTGGCGCCGGCCGTGATGCTGGCCGAGGCGGCGCTCCTGCAGGAGCTCGCCCAGGCGCGCGAGCGCGCGGCGCTCGCGGGGTATGACCTGACGCTGATCGGCCGCCGGTCGCTGCGCTCGAACAACTCGTGGATGCACAACAGCCCGCGCCTGATGAAGGGCGCCGACCGCTGCACGGCGCTGCTGCACCCGCAGGACGCGCAGCGACGCGGGCTGAGCGACGGCCAGCGCGTGCGGGTCGCCTCGGCCGCCGGCGCGATCGAGGTGCCGCTCGAGATCAGCGACGAGATGCGGCCGGGGGTCGTTTCGGTGCCGCACGGCTTCGGCCACCGCGGTGCGGGCCTCGGCTGGCGCGTGGCGGCCGCTCACGCGGGCGCGAGCGTCAACGACATCACCGACCCCTCGGTGGTCGACCGCCTGACGGGAAACGCGGCCTTCAACGACGTGCCGGTGCGCGTCGAGGCCCTCGCCCCGGCCGGCGCGCACGAGCCGGCGCCGGCGAGTGTCGTCACCGTCTAGCTTCGGGCCCCCATCGGCGCAAACCCCGCGTGCCCGGCCGGTCTCCGCGGCATGGTGCGTGCGGGCGCGCTGTCCCAGCGCTTCCGCGCGCCTGAGGTGAGCGCTAACGTGGGGAGCTCCGGACTGGGGGAACGCGTGCACGGCCTCGACCTCGCAGGACGCTCGAAAAGGCCACCCGGCGGGTGGCCATTCTGGCTTGCGCGCTGGCGCTGCTCGCCCTCGCCCCGGCCGCGGCCCGCGCCGCGCCGCCGCTCGTGTCGATCACGAGCCCCGCCGCCGGCAGCGTGGGCAACGACCGCACGCCGACGATGACCGGCATGGCCCAGGAAGTCCACGGCGTCGTCACGGTCGCGATCCACGCCGGGCCGACGCTGTCGGGTGCGGTCGTGCTCGAACCGAGCGTGGTCGTGTTCGGCCCGGGCGAAGCGTGGTCGCTGGAAGTGCCCGCACCGCTCGCCGACGGTACCTACACGGCGCAGGCTCGCGAGAGCAACGCGGCGCACGAAACCGGATCGAGCGCTCCGGTCTCCTTCACGATCGAGACGGGCGCGCCGGCCGTGGTCCTGCTTGCGCCGGAATCCCCCTCCTCAAACACCCGGCCGGCGTTCGCAGGTACCGCAAGCGACCCTTTCAAGCCCGTCACGGTCCAGATCCATCAGGGCGCCGGCGTCGCCGGCACGCTCGTGTCGCTCGCCTCCGCGATCGGTACCGGCGCCGCCTGGGAGTCCGGGCCGGCGAGCCCGCCGCTCGTGCCCGGCGAATACACGGCGCTCGCGACCCAGGAAAGCTCGATCCCGGGGAACCCGACCGGCCGCAGCGAACCCGAGACGTTCACCGTGGTCGCCCCGCCGGCGCCGCCTGCGCCGCTGCTCGCCGCGCCGGCTCCTCCCACGGCCGCCTTCCGGTGGGTCCCGGCGGCGCCGAAGACCGGCGAAGAAGTGCTGCTCGTGTCCAGCTCGAGCGACCCCGCGGGAGCGATCGCCTCGTTCGCGTGGTCGCTCAGCGCCGACGGGCCGTTCGCGCCCGGTGCCTCGGTGCTCGGCACCTCCTTCGCGACCCCGGGCGCGCATCCCGTGCGCCTGCGCGTGACCGCTCAGAACGGCCTCTCAGCAATCGTGGCCGAGACGATCGAGGTGAGCGGGCGGCCAGCTGCGCTGATGACGCCGTTCCCGGTCGTGCGCTTCGCCGGTACGCAGAGCGCGAACGGCGTCCGCCTGGCGGTGCTGAGGGTCCAGCAGGCGCCGGCCGGCGCGCGGATCACCGTCCGCTGCCGTGGGCGCGGCTGTCCCTTCGGGTCGGTCAGCCGCACGACAGTGCGCCACGCCCACGGCGTCGCGCCGGTCTCCTTCCCAGCGTTCGAGCGCTACCTGCGCGCCGGGATCGTGCTCGAAATCCTGATCACGAAGGCCGGCGAGATCGGCAAGTTCACGCGCTTCGCGGTTCGCGCCGGGCGCCTGCCGGAACGGTTCGACGAGTGCCTGGACGCGGCCGGCCGGCGCGCGCTCGCCTGCCCGTCGTGACGGCCGCTCGGGGCCGCGGTCAGCCGCCGGCGACGGTCAGTCCGGAGACCGCGTGGCGATCGGTCATGCCGCCGGTGCCGCCGCTGAAGCCGATGTAGGCGGAGGTGGGGAGGGTGACGGTTTGGCTGCCGAGTTTGGTGCCGTCGAGCCAGACGCTGATGGCGCCGGCGTCGGTGGAGATCTTGACTTTGTGGGTGCCGGTGCGCAGGGAGGAGGCGAGCGGGTTGTAGGTGGTGAGCCAGTGCAGGGTGCCGGCGGTGGTGCCGGCTTCGTTTGAGATGCCGATGAAGTTGCTGGAGGGGTTGGCGGAGTTTTTGTAGGTGTCGAAGGCGACCGCGAGACCGGGGATTTTGGCGAACCCGAGTCCGCCGCCCTGTTCGCCGAGCGAGGTGGGTTTGGCGCCTTTGGTGGCGTCGGCGATCGTGAAGGTCTGACCGTCGGCGCCGGTGCCGCCGCCGATCGAGATCGTGAATTCGAAGTTGAGGTTGGCGGGGTTGACGGCGGTCGGCCAGAACGCGCTGCCGGCCTGGTTGCTGGTCGCCGTCGTGAGCACGAGGTTGGGGGCTTCGAGTTTGGCGGTCCCGTTGAGCTGCCAGCCGCCGGCGGTCGGGTCGGGGATCACCGGCGTTTCGCCTTCTTTGGTGACCGGGGTGTAGGTGCTGGTGAGCGTGACCGTGTTGGCGCCCGTGACGAGCGCGAAGCTCGGGATCGTGAGCGTGCCGCCCGAGGGGGTCAGTTCGACCGCGGCGGCGCCGTTGACCGACACGGTGCTCTTCCAGCCGGTGCCGCTCGGCGCGGTCGCGGTGATCGAGCACGAGGACCCGTTGACCGCGCCGGTCAAGGCTGGTGAGATCGAGCCGCCGGCGGCGACCGGGCCGGTCGAGAACGAGGACGGGCAGCTGCCGCTGAAGGAGAGCTGCGTTTCGGCCTGCGGCGAGCCCGACGGCGCGTTGATCGTGTTCGTGATCTTGAGCGTCGGCGCCGGCGGCGTGTAGGTGCTCGCCAACGCGACCGTGTTGGCGCCCGCCACCAGCGCGAAGCTCGGCACCGTCAGCGTGCCGCCCGAAGGGGTCGATTCGACCGGTGCCGCGCCGTTGACCGACACCGTGCTCTTCCAGCCCGTGCCGCTCGGCGCGGTCGCCGTCACCGAACAGACTGACCCCGCGACCGCACCCGTCAACGCGGGCGTCGCCGAGCCACCGTTCCCGAGCGGACCGGCCGTGAACGACGACGGGCAGCTACCACTGAACGACAACTGCGTTTCAGCCTGCGAAGAACCCGACGGCGCACTGACCGCATTCGTGATCTTCAACGACGCCGGCTTCGGTTCTTCTTTCGGCGGCGGTTCGCCTCCTTCACCCGTGACCGTCAGTCCGGAGACCGCGTGGCGATCGGTCATGCCGCCGGTGCCGCCGCTGAAGCCGATGTAGGCGGAGGTGGGGAGGGTGACGGTTTGGCTGCCGAGTTTGGTGCCGTCGAGCCAGACGCTGATGGCGCCGGCGTCGGTGGAGATCTTGACTTTGTGGGTGCCGGTGCGCAGGGAGGAGGCGAGCGGGTTGTAGGTGGTGAGCCAGTGCAGGGTGCCGGCGGTGGTGCCGGCTTCGTTTGAGATGCCGATGAAGTTGCTGGAGGGGTTGGCGGAGTTTTTGTAGGTGTCGAAGGCGACCGCGAGACCGGGGATTTTGGCGAACCCGAGTCCGCCGCCCTGTTCGCCGAGCGAGGTGGGTTTGGCGCCTTTGGTGGCGTCGGCGATCGTGAAGGTCTGACCGTCGGCGCCGGTGCCGCCGCCGATCGAGATCGTGAATTCGAAGTTGAGGTTGGCGGGGTTGACGGCGGTCGGCCAGAACGCGCTGCCGGCCTGGTTGCTGGTCGCCGTCGTGAGCACGAGGTTGGGGGCTTCGAGTTTGGCGGTCCCGTTGAGCTGCCAGCCGCCGGCGGTCGGGTCGGGGATCACCGGCGTTTCGCCTTCTTTGGTGACCGGGGTGTAGGTGCTGGTGAGCGTGACCGTGTTGGCGCCCGTGACGAGCGCGAAGCTCGGGATCGTGAGCGTGCCGCCCGAGGGGGTCAGTTCGACCGCGGCGGCGCCGTTGACCGACACGGTGCTCTTCCAGCCGGTGCCGCTCGGCGCGGTCGCGGTGATCGAGCACGAGGACCCGTTGACCGCGCCGGTCAAGGCTGGTGAGATCGAGCCGCCGGCGGCGACCGGGCCGGTCGAGAACGAGGACGGGCAGCTGCCGCTGAAGGAGAGCTGCGTTTCGGCCTGCGGCGAGCCCGACGGCGCGTTGATCGTGTTCGTGATCTTGAGCGTCGGCGCCGGCGGCGTGTAGGTGCTCGCCAACGCGACCGTGTTGGCGCCCGCCACCAGCGCGAAGCTCGGCACCGTCAGCGTGCCGCCCGAAGGGGTCAATTCGACCGGTGCCGCGCCGTTGACCGACACCGTGCTCTTCCAGCCCGTGCCGCTCGGCGCGGTCGCCGTCACCGAACAGACTGACCCCGCGACCGCACCCGTCAACGCGGGCGTCGCCGAGCCACCGTTCCCGAGCGGACCGGCCGTGAACGACGACGGGCAGCTACCACTGAACGACAACTGCGTTTCAGCCTGCGAAGAACCCGACGGCGCACTGACCGCATTCGTGATCTTCAACGACGCCGGCTTCGGTTCTTCTTTCGGCGGCGGTTCGCCTCCTTCACCCGTGATCTGCGCGCCTGCGGCCTTGTGGATGTCGGTCGAGCCGCCGGTCCCACCGCTGAAGCCGACGTACACCTTCGAGGGCATCGTGACGGCGAGGCTCAGGTACTGGGTCCCTTCCATCCACATCGTCAGCGTCCCGTTCAGGACTTCGACCTTGACGTGCCGCGGAGCGGTGCGAAGAGCCGGGATCGTCGTCGAGGTCGCGAGCCAGTGCAGCGTGCCGGCCGAGGTGCCGGCTTCGTTGGCTATACCGGCGAAGTTGCTCGAAGGGTTGGCCGAGTTTTTGTACGTGTCGAACGCGACCGCGATCCCCGGGATTTTCGCGAAGCCGAGCCCGCCGCCCCCTTCGCCGAGCGCCGCCGCCGTGGTCTTGCTCGCGTCTGCGAACGACGAGCGCCTGGCCGTCGGCGCCGGTGCCGCCGTTGATCGTCTGTTCGAATTCGACCACGAGGTGCTTGCTTTCGAGCGGCGTTTCGTAGAACGCGGAGCCGGCCTGGTTCGCGGTCGCCGCGGTCGTCTGGACGACGCCGCCGGAGATCGTCGCGCTGCCGTTGTGCGACCAGCCGGTGCCCGGCGCCGGCACGGTGCCGGTGCCGGTGAAGTGGACTTCGTGCAGGCCGCTCGTGTCGGTCCCGTTGAGCACCCACGCGCCCGAGGAGTAGCCGGGGGCGCCGGGCGAGAACGCCACCGACTCGGTCAGCGTTTCCCCGGGCGCCACGGTCGTGCCCTCGGGCAGCGAGCTGGTCGCGGCGAAGGCGCCGCCGACCGGCGGCTTGGACTTCGTGATCGTGATCGAGGTGCCGCCGGTGTTCGTGAGCGTGAAGGTCTTGGTGGCGGTCGCGCCCGCGGCGACGTTGCCGTATTCGAGCGTTTCGCTCGAGAGCTTCAGCACCCCTGGCGTGCCGGCGCTGCCCGACAGGCCGACCGATGCCGGTCCCGCCGAGGTCTGCAGGGTCAGTTCGCCGCTGAAGTTGCCTTCGCTGGTCGGTTCGAAGGCGACCTGCACGTTGAGCGCCTGGCCGGGTTCGAGCGTCGTCCCTTTCGGGGGCAGTTCGGCGACGCTGAAGGGCGCGCTCGGCGCGGTGGCCGATTCGATCGTCAGCGGCGCGCCTCCGACGTTGCGGAAGGTCGCCGCGGCCGACACCTTCCCGCCGATCGCGGTGCCGCCGAACTGGACGATGGTCGGCGAGGCTTCGATCTTGGCGGCAGCCGACTGGCCGGTGCCCTGCAGCGAGAAGCTCAGCGTGCCCTGGCTGGTTTCGGCGCTCAGCGTGGCCGCCTGCAAGCCACTGCCGGTCGGTTTGAAGGTGACGGGCACCTGGATCGTCTGCCCTGCGCCGAGCGACGCAGGCACCGCCGGCGTGCTCGTGCCGATCGTGAACTGCGCCGAGCTGCTGGAGAGCTTCTCGACGGTCAGGCTGGAGTTCGCCGTGAGCGTCACGGTCTTGGTCGTCCCCGAGCCGATCGTGGTTGTCGGGAAGCTCGTCGAGGGACCGCTCAGGGGCGGGGTGACCGGCGCGCCGAACGCCATCACCTTGCCTTCGCGGTTGCCGACGAACAGTTTGCCCGCGCCGACGCCCGGCGTGCCGAACTTCGAGCCCGTCCCGATCGGCGCGCTGTAGACGAGCACCGGCTTGCCGCCCACCGGTACCGGGTCATAGGCGCGTAGCTGCGCGCCGGTCCCGTTCCCGTTCGCCATCCACTCGAGCCACACCAGAGCCGAGCCCGACGTCGTGCCTTCGGAGGTGATCACCGGCGCGCCGGTGCCGAACCCGAACGCGTCTTCGGAGGTCGCCTGCAGCGACAGGTCGGGCTGGCCGGATCCCGACACGCCGTATTGGTAGACGCGCAGGTACCCCGAGGAGCCGCCGGCGCTGTTGCCGGCCGAGGCCGTGGGGATGTAGACCCAGCCGCCGTTGCCGGGCCACACGCCCGGGCGCGACCACACGCCGCCGTAGGGGCCGAGCGTCTGGACGACCTTGTCGCCGCCGCCGCTGCCCTGCTTGAAGCCGCCCAGCGATTCGAGGTTCAGCAGGTAGACGTAGCCGTCCTTGCCGACCACCACCGCAAGGTGGGGGACCGAGGGCGTGCCGAAGTACTGCGGGTTCAGGCCCGTGACGCCGCCCGAGCCGAAGTCCGCGTCCCATTCGTCGAGGTTGTTGGCGTCGAACGGGGCGAAGAAGTCGGCCGCTTTCAGCGACCCGTCGCCCTGCACGTCGAGGCGAACGATCGACTCGCCAAGGCTGCTCGGCGGCGAGGTTCCGGGGGTGGGGGTCGTCGGGGACCCGGTGTTGCCGGTTGCGACGAGCAGCGTGCCCGGCCCGTCGGAGAACAGCCCCGAGCCCGCCTGCCAGATGCCGCCGCCGTTGCCGCTCGGGACGCTCGCCCAGCGCGCCTTGAGGACGCCCGCGGTCGAGACGCCGAACACCCATCCCTGCCAGGTGGCGTCGTCGCAGTCAGAGCCGAAGCCGGCATAGACGACGCCGTTCATCAGCAGCAGCCCGGGGCGCTGCAGCTGGGTGGCGCCATGGAAGGTCTGACCGTTGTTCTGCGCCGTGCCTTCGAGCGCGACCGGGAAGCCTCCGCGCTCGGCCCCGGTTTCGAGGTTGATCGCGTCCATGTACCAGCGCACCGCGCCGCTCGAACCGGAGACGTAGGCCTTGTGGGTGAGGTAGGCGGTGTTGGTCGAGGGGTCGACGACCGGGGTCGAGGTGACGCCGATCTGCGGCGTGAGGTCGGCACAGCTGATTTCGCCCGGGTTCCACGGCGTGCCGGTGAGCGTGGTCGACCATTTCTTGGCGCCGGTCGAGGGGTCGAGCGCGTAGACCTTGTTGTCCTCGGTCGCTACCAGCACCTCGCCGTCGGTCAGCAGCGGCTGGGAGTAGATCGAGCCTTCGAGGTTCGTCGACCAGAGCTGGCCGAAGGTGCCGCCGGTGACGAGCTGCGGGGTGAGCGTGGACTGTTCCGGGTACCAGCCGTCGCGCAGGTTGTCGCCCGAGTTGGTCGGTTCAGAGGCGAGCGCGAGCGATGCGAACAGCGCGCACCCGAGCACGCATGCGAGCACGACGAGGAGCATGCGGCGACGGGCGGCTGCTGCCCTGCCTCGATGCGCCGCGCCACGCGCTGCGCTCGTCCAACCCCCCTGCGGCATCCTGCCTGGTCCCCTTCCAGAAGTCGCGGCGCGTCGAGGGCGACCCGCCGTGTGGACCCGGATCGTAGCGGCGGGTGGCCGTCGGCGCCAGTCGCCGGGCCGGGCGGTTCGTCCGTCTGCGATGGCCCGCGGAGGCGAGAACACGGGCAGGTGGCTCGCGATCGGTCATGATCGCCCTGTGCACCGGAGCTTCGGGGAATCCTGGAGGCTTTTGATCTTCCTGTCGGTGGTCGCGTTCGTCGTCGTTTACAAGTCCCTCGGCGAATGGGTGGCGTTCGGGCTTGCGGTTGTTCTCATCGCCGGCGTGGTCCTGTTCCGGCGCATGAGGGCCGGCGTTCGCCGGCAGCGTCAGCAGGCGATGAGCGGTGCCTCCGGCGCACGGGCGGTGGATCCGGGCGAGGACGGGCGCGGGGCCGCCGAGCGGGCGTTCGGCGAGGAGGACGGCGGGTGGTTGCGCCGGATGCGAGCGCCCCGCGATCGGTGAGGCGCGGCTGCGCAAATGCCGTCAGATCGGGGCGCTGCTCGCCGGGGACATCGTCGGCGGCGCCGCCAAGACAGGGTCTTCTCGTGAACCTCCGGCCCGGCGACTGGTAGCGTTTTCCAGTCCGCGGGCGCGCTCAGCGCGCACAACGCGGGGAACCGCAAGAGGGGGATGCTGTGAGGCGTACACCTTTGTCCGCGCTTGGATGGCGCCGTCGCGCTGCCGCGAGCGCGACGCTGGCGGCAATGGCAGTGGTCGTGATGCTCGCACTCGGCGTGTCGGGTGCGTTGGCGGTCGTGACCCAGCTGTCGAACGGAGACAGGGTCGGCTACCAGCCGCTGCCCGGCGCGCCGGCTGCCAAGGTCAAACACTTCTCTGCGACGGGTCCGCCGCTGATCTACCACGGCGGGCCGGTGATGAGCTCGAACACGAACTACGTGATCTACTGGACGCCCAAGGGCTCCACGAAGTTCCCCAAGGGGTACACGAAGGGCTTGGACACCTACTTCGCCGACATCGCGCACGACAGCGGCCTGAACACGAACGTCGAGTCGATCATGCCGCAGTACGGCGCGCTCTACAACTCGACGTTCGGCGGGCAGATCATGGACCGAGATCCGCTGCCTCCGAACGGCTGCTCCTACGCCCCGATCTGCCTCACCGACGAACAGCTCCGTGCCGAGATCACCAAGATCGTCGCGAAGAAGCGGCTCCCCCGGGACCTCGCACACGAGTACTTCCTGCTCACGGGTCCGGGGATCGAAGACTGTCTGGAAGCGACTTACGGCATCTGCTCGGGAAACACCTCCTCGCCGCACTACTGCGCGTACCACGGTTACATCCCGACGAGCGGAGGCGTGATCGTCTACGCAAACGACCCGTACGTGTACCTGTCGGAACGGTGCGACAACCCGTTTCTGCATCCCAACGGGCCCTACGACTCGGCGCTGCTCGGCGGCCTCAGTCACGAGCACAGCGAGTCGATCACCGACCCAGAACTCGACGCCTGGATCAACGAATACGGTGAAGAGATCGGCGACATCTGCCGCACCCTTGAACCCGCGTCGATGTTCGGCCCGTTCCTCGGCTTCCACAACGCGTCGCCGTACAACCAGGTGATCAACTCGCACTTCTACCTCTACCAGCAGGAGTGGAGCAACTCGGGCGACGAATGCAAACAGCGCATATAGAACGGCTCGTCGACCAGAGCTCGCCGAAGGTGCCGCCGCTGACGAGCTGCGGGGTGAGCGTCGACTGTTCGGGGTACCGTCGCGCTCGTCGCGGCTGAGGTCCTGTTCCGGCGCATGAGGGCCGGTGCTCGCAGGCAGCGTCGGCAGGCGATGCGCGGTGCCTCCGGCGAACGGGCGGTGGATCCGGGCCAGGACGGGCGCGGGGCCGCCGAGCGGGCGTTCGGCGAGGAGGACGGCGGGTGGTTGCGCCGGATGCGAGCGCCCCGCGGGCCGGTGAGGCGCCGCTACGCGGTGCCGCTCAGATCGGCGAGTCGCCCGCCGCGGACATCGTCGGCGGCGCCGTGCGCGTCAGCGCCAGGACGCCCGCGCACATCACGAGGAAGCCGACGACGCTTCCCGCGACCGCCAGTGGCCCGCCCGCGTAGCGCTCGCCGAACAGCACGATGCTGAGCACGACGCTGATCGTGGGGTCGAGGATCACGAGGATCGGCTGCGAGACGCTGAGCGGCCCGACGTGGAACGCGGCCTGGACGAGCACGATGCCGAGGATGCCCCCCGCCGCGAGCGCGTACAGCGGCCAGTGGCTGAACACGGCCGCGACGCCCGAGCCCGTCAGCGTCTGGGTCGCGGCCTTGATGAACGTCGCCACCAGCGCCCACACGATCGCGCCGGCCGCCGCGTAGAGGGCCGCGCGCCGTCGCGGCGAGCCGCGCCGAGCCGCCAGCGCCATCACAGCGACAGCGGCCGCCAACGCGCCCACCGTCACGAGCCAGGCGTGGCGCGAGGGCGTGGCGATCCCTCCTCCCGGCTGATCGATCAGCACGAACGCGGCGAGGCCCGCGCAGGTGACGGCGGCCGAGGCCCACGCCGCCGGGCGGATGCGCTGCCGGATCCACAGGCGGCGCAGGGCGAGACCGAACACTAGCTCGGTGACGAGCACGGCCTGCACGATCGAGAGCTGCCCGTGGTCGAGGGCCGCGGCCTGGAACACGAACGCGCCGACCGCGGCGATCCAGCCGAGCAGCCAGAGCGGGCTTCGCAAAAGCGAGGAGACGAGGCGCAGGCCGGTCGCGCGCGCCGAGCGGCCGCTGGTGCTCGCGACGTGCTGCGTCGTGACGTAGATCGCGTTCGAGAGGGCCGCGCAGAGCGCGAAGGTCACCGTCATGGCCCTTCGCTCCTCGCCCGGGTGGCGGAGCTGCTGATCAAGCCCAGCAACGGACTCGAACCGTTGACCCCTTCCTTACCATGGAAGTGCTCTACCAACTGAGCTAGCTGGGCGGGAGAGCAGACTGTAGCGCGACCGCAGGGCGCCTGAACGCGCTCAGGCGATGCCCTCGAGCAGCTGCGCGGGAGAGGCGAGCTCGAGGCCGCGGGAGAGGATCACGATCGTCTCGAGGCGCGGCGAGCGCTTGCAGCGCTCGAGCAGGCTGATCTCCGTGCGGTGCAGGTCGCAGATCGCGGCGAGCGCCTCCTGCGAGAGTCCCGCCGCCTGGCGATGGCGGCGCAGGTTGGCGGCGAATTGCTGGCGGGCGGCCTGCATCGGTCGGCACTCTCGCGGTGCGCTGACGAAACGTCTACAGACGGTCGTCTGCCGCAGCCGGCGGCTCCGCGACGTCTGTAAACGCTTCCTGGCGCTCCTGTCAACCTAGCCGCCCGAGCGGCAGCCGCCGTGAGCGGGCAGCACGGGCGCCGGCCGCGCTTCCGCCCGGCCGCGCGTCAGGCGGGGTCGTCGGCCGGCGTCACGGTCGTCACCGGCAGGCCCATCCCCGAGACCTTGCTGGGCAGGTCCAGGTGCAGCCAGCGCGACAGTTTCGGCGACAGCGTCGAGATGATGATCTCGTCGAAGCCGCGCAGGTTGATCGCGTCCTGGACCGCCGCCGAGGGGTCGGGGTCGCCGATCATCCCCTGCACCTCGCTGCCGGCCGCCTCGGTGAGCTTCGGAAGCGCCCGGTCGAGGACCTCCCGCGCCTCGTCGGCGTCGAGGTCCTGAGCATCCACGACCCTGTGCAGTCCGTGGGCGGGGTTCGGGACGAGCAGCGTGAACGTCGCCGGGCCCTGCCCGGCGCGCTCGCGCACGGCGTCGAGCAGCGGCTGGGTGGCGGCCGTCTTGTGGGCGACCACCAGGACCCTGGCGGGAGCAACGGCTGACTCCATCGTGCACCTCCTGAGCGCGTGACGCTTGTGCAGTGCGCCGCAGCGCGGCGCACTGCATCTTCTACCCCGAACGCGGCACGGGTGCAATGGGGGTGGCCGGGGCGCGCCGCTACGCTGTCGCGGTGCACGTCGAGGTCGGCCGCGAGTACGTCGAGATCCGGCTCGCTCGCTGGCAGAAGGTGCTCGGCCTGATGCGCGACATCAGCGTCCCGCGCGCTCACGTGCACGACGTCGAGGTGATCGAGGATCCGCTGCCGGTCGTCATGGGCGCCGGCTTCAAGGCGGGGCTGCGGCTGCCGTGGTTCTACTACGTGGCGCGCACGATCAAGCTCGACGAAGCGTTTGTCGTGCGCAAGGGGGTGCCGGCGCTGTCGTTCACCGTCGAGGGCGCGGAGCCGCTGCGCCGCGTGCTCGTCAGCACGGTGCACGCGCGCGAGCTGGCAGAGCAACTCGGCGGCGCGGGCGCCCGCGCCTAGGGAGGCGCCGGGCGCTTTTCCGCCTGGGCGGCATCTATCGTCCGCTGTCCCGATGGCTGACGCTCGCGCTTCTGAGATCGCCGAGCCGATGGCGCTCGCAGGCCGGTTGCGGGTCGTGCTCCGCAGCAAAGACGAGTGCGCGGGCGACCGGCGCCTCGAGGAGTTCCGCTGCGAGCACGGGCCGGCCGCGCACGAGGTGCGGCTGATCCTCGAGAACCTGCAGAGCGGCGAAGCGCTGCAGCAGTCGGTGGCGATGCTCGAGGCGGAGGTCTCGGGCGAGTTGGTGGGGATCGCTTCGGTGCGGCTCGACGGCAACGCCCAGATCCGCGGGAACTCGAGCGTGCCCTGGTTCCTGCGCCGGCTGGCGTCGAACCCGTACGTCAACCTGATCGCGCGCGATGACCGCTACCGCGGGCACGTGCTGAGCGACGGCCGCACCCGCCTGGGAAGCGCCGTCGTGCGCGCCGCGCTCGAAGTGCTCGCGTGCGAGACGGGGGATATGCGGCTGCCCACCGCGTGGGCGCTCGTGCGGCGCGGCAACGAGGCGGGCAAGCGGGCTCTGCGCGAGTTCGCCTTCTACCCGCACGACCGCTCGCGCGAGAACCAGCAGGACGTGTTCGTGCGGCGCGCGGGGCGGAGCCTTCCGCCCGCGCCGGCACCCGAGGCCTATCGCGCGCTCGCGCCCGCCGGCGACCGGCGCCTGGCGCGCTGAGTGCATGCGGCCGGCCCGTGGGCCGCGCGCATGGATGGCGGGGGAAGGATTCGAACCTTCGAAGGCAGAGCCACGTGGTTTACAGCCACGCCCCTTTGACCGCTCGGGAACCCCGCCGGGGGCGCCTGAGTTTATGTGATCCCGCGCGACCCGCCGAAGGCGGGCGCCCCGGCTCCTAGGAGGCCTCGCGTAGCTGCTGGGCTTCCGGCAGCGTCTGCAGCTTTTTCAGCGTCCGGTTCTCGATCTGCCGCACGCGCTCCCGAGTGATGTTGAACGCGCGGCCGACCTCCTCGAGCGTGCGCGAGCGCCCGCCGACGATCCCATAGCGCATCTCGATCACCTCGCGCTCGCGGCGCGGCAGCGACGCGAGCACGCGTGTGACGTTCTCGCGGCGCAGCGCCTCGGAGGCGATCTCGAACGGCGAGGCCGCCGAGACGTCCTCGACGAAGTCCGCCAGCGCCGAGTCGTCCTCCTCGCCGACTGGCTTCTCGAGCGAGATCGGCTGCTGGGTGATGCGCATCACGTCGCGCACCTCGCGCACCGTGCACTCGAGCTCGTCGGCCAGCTCCACCGCGCTCGGCTCACGCCCGAGCTGCTGGATCAGCCGCCGTTCGGCGTGCAGCAGCTTGTTGAGGCGCTCGACCATGTGCACCGGGATCCGGATCGTGCGGCCCTTGTCGGCGAGCGATCTCGTCACCGCCTGGCGGATCCACCAGGTCGCATACGTCGAGAACTTGTAGCCGCGCCGGTAATCGAACTTCTCGACCGCGCGGATCAGCCCGAGCGAGCCCTCCTGGATCAGGTCCAGGAGCGTCAGCCCGCGGCCGACATAACCCTTGGCGATCGACACCACGAGGCGCAGGTTCGCCTCGACCATGTGCTGCTTGGCGGCCATGTCGCCGCGCTCGATCCGCTTCGCCAGCGCGACCTCCTCCTCGGCCGTCAGCAGCGGCACGCGCCCGATCGAGCGCAGGTACAGCCGCAGCGAGTCGAGGCTCGGCTCGGTGGCGAGGTCGAGCTCTGGCCGGCGCAGCTCTTCGAGCCGCGCCTGAAGCGCGCGGCGCTGCTCGGCCGTGCCCTCATCGCCGTCGGCCGGGACCTCGTCCTCGAGCGGCTCATCGCCGTCTGACTCCGCCTCGGCGTCCAGCTCGCCCGAGCCCAGCTCGGGGGCCGAGTCTCCCGGTGCGAGCACCTCGACGCCGTGCTCCTCGAGGTAGGAGATCAGATCCTGCGCCTGCTGGGCCGAGAGCTCCGCCTCCTCGACCGCCGTACCGATCGCCTCGGCGCTCAGGAAGCCCTTCTCCTGGCCGTCGGTGATCAGTCCCTGCAACTCCTCCATCTCCGCCACAGCCGTCTCCGGCGTAACGAGCATACCCTCCAGCTTCTCGCTCAATTCGACTCCCCAGGACTCTCCGAAATCCCGCCGGGGCAGCCAGGCGCCCCGACCTCCCCAACCTACGCGTGGCCTCCTGTGCGTTGCGCTCTCATGGCAGTCTCGTTTCGCGGAAGGCGCTCTTCGGCTCCCCAGCCCCTCCTCGTGAACTAGTGCGGAGTGATACCAGAATCCTCGGTCGCGCATACGCCCCGTGGAACGCCGCCGGCGCGGACCGGCACCACGCTAGGCTTGGCCCCGGTGAGCAGTCCGGCTTCAACCCCGACGCCACCCGGCGTGCTCGGCTCCGGAGACGACGTGCAGGCGCGTGTCCCGGCGATCCCGGTCGGGCTCTCGCGGGTCGGCGTCAGCGGCGTCGAGAAGGTCGTGCGGATCCGCGAGGACCTCTTCTACGCGCGCCTGGACTGCTTCGTCGATCTGTCGGGCAGCCAGAAGGGCGCGCACATGTCGCGCTTCGAGGAGGTCGTCAACGAGGCGATCGGCGAGGTCGTCCTGAGCGAGGCGCCGTTCCGCGCCGAGACGCTCGCGCAGCACATCGCAGAGCTCGTGCGCGCGCGCCAGGGCGCGGTCCGCGCCGAGGTGACGATCGCCGCCCGCTACCCCGAGCACAAGCCGGCCCCCGTATCCGGCGTGCAGACACAGGAGATCTACACGCTTCACGGGCGCGCGGTCGCCTCCGAGAGCGGCACGCGCCGCATCGTCGGCGTGAGCGCCACCGGCATGACGGCCTGCCCGTGCGCGCAGGAGCTCGTCGCCGCGAGGGCGCGCGAGCGCCTGGCGGGCATTCTCGAGGAGGAGCAGATCGACCGCGTGCTCGCCGAGGTCCCGATCGCCACCCACAACCAGCGCGGCCTTGCGACGCTGCAGATCGGCTGCGTCGAGGGGTGCACGGCCGAGATCGAAGCGGGCGCCCTGCTCGAGATCGCGGAGTCGAGCATGTCCTCTGAGATCTACGAGCTGATGAAGCGCTCGGACGAGGTCGCGGTCGTCGAGAAGGCGCACCGGCGCCCGCGTTTCGTCGAGGACTGCGTGCGCGAAATGGTCGCCGGCGTCGTGCGGGCGTTCCCGGCGCTCGACGGGCGCAGCTTCGTCTCGGCGCGCCAGGAGAACCTCGAGACGATCCACCAGCACAACGTCGTCGCCGAGCGCCACGGCCTGCTCTCGGAGATGCGCGAGGAGCTCGAGAGCGGCGTGCCGACGGCGCGCCAGACGACGCTCGAGGCGTGGCTCGAGTCAGGCGCCGAGCGCGGCTCCTGATCCTCGCCGCTCAGCCCTGCGTCCGCGCGTCGCGGGCGGCCATCAGGCGGCGCACGCCGAAGAAGTAGTCGAGACCCGAGAGCACCGTCACGACGACGGCTGTGTACAGCAGCGCGGAGACCCACAGCGGCTGGCCGTGGACCGCGATCAGCGCCAGGATCGCCGCGATCTGCAGGCACGTCTTGAGCTTGCCGAAGTTGCTCGCCGGCACGATCACGCCGGCGCCGCTCGCTCCCATCCGCAGCACGGTGACCGCGAGCTCGCGCGTGATGATCACCATCGCGACCCACGCCGCCAGGCGGTGCAGCGAGACGAGCGAGATCAGCGCCGCCACGACCAGCAGCTTGTCCGCCAGTGGGTCCATCAGCTTGCCGAAGGTCGTGATCGAGTCTCTCGCGCGCGCGAGGTAGCCGTCGACGAAGTCGGTCAGCGACGCGAGCGCGAACACGATCGCGGCCAGCACGTCGCCCGCCGGCGTGTTGCCGAGCAGCGCCACGACGAGCACCGGCACCAGCATGATCCGCGCCACGGTGAGGGCGTTCGGGAGGTTCAGCGGGAACACTCCGACCAACATTAGAGATGCCCGCCGGCGGAGGAGCTCACGCGCTCACCGCGCGCCGATCTCGTGTTGCTATACCCGGTGGCGCACGCGACGGCGCCCGTCGGCAACTACCGGAAGGAGCAGCCCATGAAGAAGCGTACGCTCGGCCCGCAGGGCCCGCAGGTGTCGGCGATCGGCCTCGGGTGCATGGGGATGTCGGCCTTCTACGGGCGCGGCGACGACGAGGAATCGGTGCGCACGATCCACCGCGCGCTCGATCTCGGCTGCAACTTCCTCGACACCTCGGACATGTACGGCCCGCACACCAACGAGGAACTCGTCGGGCGGGCGATCGCCGGGCGCCGCGACGAGGTCTTCCTCGCGACCAAGTTCGGCATCAGGCTCGAGCCCGGTTCCGAGGGCGCGCCGCCGAAACGCTCCATCGACGGCAGCCCGGACTACGTGCGCAGCGCCTGCGAGGGCTCGCTGCAGCGCCTCGGCGTCGAGCACATCGACCTCTACTACCAGCACCGCGTCGACCCCGGCACACCGATCGAGGAGACGGTCGGCGCGATGGCCGAGCTCGTCGCGGCCGGCAAGGTCCGCCACCTCGGTCTCTCCGAGGCGAGCGCCGAGACGATCCGGCGCGCGCACGCGGTGCACCCGATCACCGCGGTGCAGACCGAGTACTCGCTGTGGACGCGCGACCTCGAGCAGGAGATCCTGCCGACGCTGTCCGAGCTCGGCATCGGGCTGGTCGCCTACTCGCCGCTCGGGCGCGGCTTCCTGTCCGGGCGCTTCAGCTCGCCCGAGGAGCTCGACGAGAACGACTTCCGCCGCTACGGGCCGCGCTTCAACGGCGAGAACCTGCAGGCCAACCGGCTGCTCGCCGAGCGCGTCGGGGAGCTGGCGCGCGAGAAGGGCATCACGCCCGGGCAGCTCGCGCTCGCGTGGGTGCTGCACCGCTCCGAGTACGTCGTCCCGATCCCCGGCACCAAGCGCGTCGCCTATCTGGAGGAGAACATCGCCGCCGCGGAGGTCGAGCTGACCGGCGAGGAGGTCGAGCGGATCGCCGCCGAGGTGCCGGCGGCCGCCGGCGACCGCTACGACGCGCAGGGCATGCAGACCGTCAACCGCTAGCGCCGCCGGTGTCCGAGCCCCACCTCGACTGGCAGGGCGCCTTCAACGTCCGCGACCTCGGCGGGCTGCCCGCCGCGGGCGGCATGCGTACCGTGCGCGGAGCGCTCGTGCGGGCGGACTCGCTCTCGCGCCTCTCCGCCGAGGGCTGGCAGGCGCTGCTCGACCACGGCGTGAGGACCGTGATCGACCTGCGCAACGAGCGCGAGCGCGAGGAGGCCTCGGACCTCGCGTCGCGGCCGCAGGAGCTCGAGACGGTCACCGTTGCGATCGACGGATTGGAGGACGCGAAGTTCTGGCGCCCCATATCTGAGACGCCCGAGTTCGGCACGCCGCTCTACTACCGGGCCCACATGATGCGCAAACCGCAGCTGATCGCGGCCGCCGTGCGGGCCATCGCCCGCGCGCGGCCGGGCGGTGTCGTCTTTCACTGCGTGGGCGGGCGCGACCGCTCGGGACAGGTGTCGATGGTCGTGCTGGGGCTGCTGGGCGTCGCCCCTGCCGCGATCGCCGCCGACTACGAGCTGAGCCACGAGCGCCTCGGCGGGCTGTGGGAGGCGCTCGGCGAGGAGGACCAGGCCCCCGAGCTGATCGCCTACCTGAACGAGCGCGGCACGAGCGCGGGCGAGGTGATCGAAACGACGCTCGCCTCGCTCGACCTCGAGGCCACGCTGAGCGCCGGCGGCCTCAGCGGCGAGGACCTCGGGGCGCTGCGTGAGCGCGCGCTCGAGGCGGCCTAGTAACCGACGCTGTAGAAGCTGATGTGTCGGCAGCCGTCGAGTTTGTAGTGCGGCAGGGCGTGGTGGCTCGTGTAGACGACGATGCCGGCGCTTTCGCAGTGGATCACGCCCGAGCCCTCGTGCGCGTGCACGACGGTCGCCGCGTTCGTCCCGGTCCAGACGTAGTCGACGGTGTCATTGGAGTAGATGACGTTGCGGCCGTCGCCGCCGTGGATCACGGCCGTCTGGAAGCGCGGCCAGCCGGAGGGGTGGTAGTCGCCCCAGATCACATCGCCGCGTTCGCCGCCGTAGATCGTGTCGTTCCCATATCCGCCGAGCAGCCAGTTGTGCACGTGCGGCCGGCCGCGCAGCACGTGGCTTCGGCCGGCCCGGCCCTTGTCCATCTCCAGGTGCTGCATCGGCGGCCAGCCGGCGTGCGAGGTCGAGGCGAGCGCCGGCGCGGCCAGCGCGCACAGCAGCGCGAGCGCTCCGAGGGCGGGGCGGCGCAGTACTCGAGGACGGGGAACGTACGGTCTCACGGCAACTCCTTCCTTGGCGGTCGCTCGTCAAACCCGATTACCCACCCGAGGTTGCGGGCGCAAACTCGGACATCCGGCCAGGCGCCGGGCCGCGGGCGCCGCTGTGCCGCTCCGGGTCGCGCTGACGCGAACGGTAGGGTGGGGCGCATGCCCCTGATCCCGATGGTCATCGAGCGCACGGCGCGCGGCGAACGCGAGTTCGACATCTACTCGCGCCTGCTCAACGAGCGCATCATCTTCCTCGGCACGCCGATCGACGACCAGATCGCGAACCTGGTGGTCGCGCAGCTCCTGCACCTCGAGAGCGAGGACCCTGAGAAGGACATCTCGCTGTACATCAACTCGCCCGGCGGCAGCATCTACTCGGGCCTGGCGATCTACGACACGATGCAGTTCATCAAACCCGACGTCGCGACGATGTGCGTCGGGATCGCGATGTCGATGGGCTCGCTGCTGCTGGCGGCCGGCACGAAGGGCAAACGCGCCGCGCTGCCGAACTCGCGGGTCCTGATCCACCAGCCCTCGGCCGGCTTCGAAGGGCAATCGACCGACATCGAGATCCACGCGCGCGAGATCCTCAGCCTGCGCGAGAGGATCGACGAGCATCTACGCCGAACACACCGGGCGCCCGCCTGAGGAGGTGCGCTCCGACATGGAGCGCGACCGGTTCTTCACGGCCGAGCAGGCGCTCGAGTACGGCATCGTCGACAGGGTGCTCGAGAGCCACTGACCGGCGGCCGCCGATGTCGGCGCTGACACGGCGCGAGCGCTCGGCGCTGGTCGCGACGGTCCTCGCGACCGTCTTTGCGGGCGCCGCCAACTACGGCACCTGGGCCGCGGTCCCGCGCTTCCTGCTGGCGACCGTCGCGCTCGCCGGCCTGGCGTGGATCGTCTCGTTCGCGACCGAGCAGCTGGGCGAGCGCTTCGGCCCGGCCGTGACCGGGATGCTGCAGTCCTCGCTCGGCAACCTGCCCGAGCTGTTCGTCGTGATCTTCGCGCTGCAGAAGGGCGAGCTGATAGTCGCGCAGACGGCGATCGTCGGCTCGGTGCTCGCCAACGCGCTGCTGGTGCTCGGGCTCGTGATCGTCGTGGGCGCGCGGCGCGCGCCCGACCACGTGATGCGCTTCTCGAAGAAGCTGCCGCGCGACACGGCCACGCTGCTGCTCGTGACGGTGTTCATCATCGTGCTGCTCGCGCTGTCCTCGAGCTCCCACGATCCCGCAAGCCACCATGTGCAGGCGATCTCCGCGATCGGCGCGGTGTGCCTGCTGGTCGTCTACATGACCTGGCTCGTGCCCTACCTTCGTGCCGACCGGCGCCCGCACGAGGCGCCTGGCGGCAACGGCGCCGACCCGTCCGCAGAGGCGACGGCGCCGCGGCTGTCGCTGTCGGTCACGCTCGCGCTGCTGGTCGCCGGTGGCGTCGCGTCGGCCTTCGTCTCAGACTGGTTCGTGGCCGGCCTTGAGCCGGCCATCACCCAGCTTCACCTCTCGCAGGCCTTCGCCGGGCTCGTGATCGTGGCGATCGCGGGCAACGCGGTCGAGAACACCGCCGGGCTCGTGCTCGCCCGAAAGGGCCGTTCGGACCTGGCGATCTCGGTCGTCAAAAACTCGGTCGCGCAGATCGCGGCGTTCCTGTTCCCGCTACTGGTGCTGATCTCGTTCCTGCTCGCGACCACATTGACGTTCGCACTGGCTCCGGTCTACACGGGCGCGCTCGCGCTCGGGGCGCTCGCGCTCTGGCAGGTCAGCGGCGACGGCGAGGCCGCCGAATTCGAGGGCTGGGCGCTGGTCGCGCTGTACGTGATCCTGGCTGCGCTGACGCTGTTCGAGTAGCGCCTACTGTTTCGCGAGCCCCGCGATCAGGGCCCCGGCGATCCCGCCGGTCGCGGCTGCGCCCGCGCTCGAGTCGATCCCCTCGAGGGGCGCGATGAACATCGTCTGCAGCGCGAGGCGGCCCGGACCCGTGAAGCGGTTCCAGGTCAGCTTCCCGCCTCCGCCGAACACGCCCGTCTTCAGCCCCATCGTGATCGCCTCGAGGCCGACCGAGGGGTCCTTGTAGAGCCAGGCCCCGGCCTCGACGTCGAGCTGCTCGCCCTGCTGGAGCGCTACGGAGAAGACGTTGCCGTGCCCGTGCAGCCATACGATCGCGTCCCCCTCGGTGGCGCGGAACTTGTCCATGAAGAAGCCCGACCCGCCGATCAGCATGTTCTGCACGCCCTTGATGCGTTCGAAGCTGTAGTCGAGGTTGTCGGTCGCGGCCAGGAACTGGTGCTCGCGGACGTCGAGACCCTCGCCCTGACGCAGGTGCAGCGGCACGCACTGCCCGGGCGAGTCGCGCGAGAAGGCGATCCGGCCGCTGCCGGTGGTCCGCGTGACGAAGAACTCGAGCCCGGCGATCTTGCGCTTGACGCCGCCCGGCAGCTTGCGCAGCTCGATCCCGAGCTCGGTCTCCTTCCAGAGCAGCACGTGGTGCTCGAACATCACCGGGCGCGTGCTCACCTCGACCTGCAGCTCGGGCACCAGCTCGCCGCGGATGTGGTAGGTGACGCCCGCGAAGGTCTCGTCGTGGACGACGTTCGGGATCGGCTCGGGCAGGTGCATGGCGGGCTCCTCCTGTGGGTGGCCGCGGGGCCGCCTGCGAGGTGGGCGGCGGGAACCTCGTGAGCTTGGCCGTCCGGGCGGACGGCACGCGCGCCGGGCTCAGCCGCCGGAAAGCTTCGCGCTCGAGCCGAGGCCGCAGTCGCTGCCGCCCGCCAGCACCTGCCCGGTGCTCGGCGGGTCGTCGGTCAGCAGCTGCGGGACGCTGACCGCTCGCAGGTGCTTGCGCGCCAGCGCCGCGAAGATGCTGAGCATCGCGCGCACGGTCTGGCCGTGGTTCTCGTGCATGAGGATGATGGAGCCGGGCGCGAGCCCGTCGATCACCGTGCGTTCGATCTGCGCGTAGTTCGCGCCGAGCGAGTCCCCGCTGTCCACGTCCCAGAGGATCTCGAGCAGCCCGTGCGCGCGCGCGATCGCATCGACGCTCGAGTCGTGGCCGCCGTAGGGCGGGCGGAACAGGAACACGGGCCCGCCGGATGAGGCTTCGACGTCGTGCTGGGTGCGAACGATCTGCGACTGCGCTTCCGCGGGCGCGAGCGACGTGAGCAGCGGGTGCGTGAAGGTGTGATCGCCGACTGCACCGAGCGCCCGCTCGGCGCGGGTCGCGCCCGGCACGAGCGGGATGTTGCGCCCCACGATGAAGAACGTCGCCCCGACATGGTGCTTTCGCAGCTTGTCGATCATCAGGCGCGTGTAAGGGCCCGGCCCGTCGTCGAACGTGAGCGCGACCTCGTTGCCGCGGCGCGGCGCGCAGTAGATCGGATGCCCGAGCGCGATCAGGCGCCTGAGGACCGGCGACTCCGGATACCCAGCCGCGGCGCTGCGCGGGGCCGCCGAACGGGAGCTCGACGCGCCGGTCGCGCCCAGACGCGTGGTGGCCGCCGTGGCGGCGCTGTGCGGGGCGTGCCCGCCGCCGCCCGTGAGCAGCGCGAGGATCAGCACCACGAGCCCGAGCAGCGCGACGCCGAGTCCGGCGCGGCGACGGCGACGCCGCGCGCGCCGCTCGCGCGAGCGCGATCGACGGGGGGCGGGGGGGCCGGACACCGCACCACCGTAACGGCGGTGCTCGCGGGGCGCGCCGCACGCTCGAAAGTCACGCTAGACTGGCAGAACCTCGCGCCTGGGCGGGGTTTTTCTTCGCCCGGGCTCGCTGTCCACAACGACGCAGGGATTTCTGACCATGGCCCGCGGAGATGTGCGGATCGCTATCACCCTCGCCTGCGAGGAGTGCAAGCGCCGCAACTACCAGACCAACAAGAGCAAGCGCAACAACCCCGACCGGGTTACGCTGCGCAAGTACTGTCGCTGGTGTCGCAAGCACACCAGCCACCGGGAGACCCGTTAGCGCGGGAGCGCTGCAGTGGCCCGTGACCGTAAACGCGCGAAGCAGAGGCGTCAGCGCTCCGGCGGCGAGAACCGCACGGCCAAGGCCGGCGCGATCACGCCCAGCCAGCCGCTGCGCGCCGACGTGCCCGGCTCGCTCGACCACGCCTCCGGGGAGGTCGACGAGTTCGACGCGGCGCTCGTCCGTGGCGCCCAGGGCACGCCGGTCTCACCCGACGAGCTCTCCGAGAAGGAAATCGAGGCTGAGGCGATCGCCGAGGGCGACCTCGCCGAGGACGCTCTCCAGGAGCCTGCCCAGGCCGGCTCCGGCGGCGGCAGCCGCGGCGGTGGCGCGGTCGCGGTCGGTACGGGCGGGACGGGCGATGGCGGCGGCGTCACTCCCGAGCAGGCGTCGGGCGCTCCGCTGCGCGGCGGCAACAGGGCGATCGGGTTCCTGCGTGCCAGCTGGGCCGAGCTCCAGCGCGTACAGTGGCCGGACCGCCGTCAGGTCACCCAGGCGACTGCCGTCGTGCTGGGCTTCGTGGCCATCGCCGGCGCCTACCTCGGCCTCGCCGATTTCGTGGCCAAGGAATTCGTCGAATTCATCCTCTGAGGTCTGAATGTTCCGCTGGTACGTAGTCAACACCTACTCGGGTCACGAGAACAAGGTCAAGCACAACCTCGAGCACCGCGTGATCTCGCTGGGTCAGCAGCGCGCGGTGCGCAGCGTCGTGGTCCCGACCGAAGCCGTCTCGGAGATGAAGGACAACCAGAAGGTCACGGTCGAGAAGCGCACGATGCCCGGCTACGTGCTCGTGAACATGGAGCTCAACGAGGACTCGTGGGGCGTCGTGAAGGGCACCCCGGGCGTGACCGGCTTCGTCGGCGCGCAGCAGGAGCCCGTGCCGCTGACGCAGGTCGAGGTCGACCGTCTGCTGCACAAGGAGGTCGCGACCGCCACCCGCACGCGGGCGCAGTTCTCGATCGGCGAGTCCGTCAAGGTCGTCTCCGGTCCGCTGTCGGACTTCTCGGGCGAGATCTCCGAGATCAACGAGGACGCCTCCAAGCTCAAGGTGCTGGTATCCATCTTCGGCCGCGAGACTCCGGTCGAAGTCAGCTTCGACCAGGTGAAAAAGCTCTAGACATGGCCAAGAAGGTTCTTACGACGATCAAGCTGCAGGCGAACGCCGGGCAGGCTAGCCCGGCCCCGCCGGTCGGCCCTGCCCTGGGCCAGCACGGCATCAACATCATGGAGTTCTGCAAGGCGTTCAACGCCCAGACGCAGTCGGAAACCGGGACCGTCATCCCGGTCGTGATCACGGTCTACGAGGACCGCACGTTCACGTTCGTGACCAAGACGCCGCCGGCCGCGGTGCTGATCCGCCAGGCGATCAAAATCAACAAGGGCTCGGGCGAGCCCAACCGCACCAAGGTCGGCAAGATCAGCCAGTCCCAGCTGCGCGAGATCGCCGAGCGCAAGCTCCAGGACCTGAACGCGCACGACATCGATCAGGCGGCGAAGATCATCGCCGGCACGGCGCGCTCGATGGGCGTGGAGGTGGAGGCATGACGACCCATCACGGCCGCCGCCACAAGGAGGGCCTGTCGAAGATCGACCGCGAGCGCGAGTACGAGCCCGCCGAGGCGGTCGCGCTCGTCAAAAGCCTGTCGAGCGCGAAATTCGACGAGTCGGTCGAGCTCCATGTGCGCACCGGCCTGAACGTGCGCCATGCCGACGAGCAGCTGCGCGGCACGATCGCGCTTCCGAACGGGCTCGGCAAAGACGTCAAGGTCGTGGTCTTCGCGCAGGGCGACAAGGCCCGCGAGGCCGAGGAGGCCGGCGCCGACGTGGTCGGCGCCCAGGATCTCGCCAAGCGCATCCAGGACGGGTTCGACGACTTCGACGTAGCTATCGCGACCCCGGACCTGATGGGTGTAGTCGGTCAGCTCGGGCGCATCCTCGGGCCGTCGGGCAAGATGCCCAACCCGAAAGTCGGGACGGTCACGATGGACGTCGCCAAGGCCGTCGAAGAGTCGAAGTCCGGCAAGGTCGAGTACCGCACCGACCGCACCGCGATCGTTCACCTCGTGATCGGCAAGGCGAGCTTCGAAGACCGCAAGCTGCTCGAGAACTACCAGGCCGTGATCGAGGAGCTCGTCAGGGCCAAGCCCTCGGCCGCCAAAGGCCGCTACCTGCGGTCGGTCACCCTCGCCTCGACGATGGGGCCCGGCGTCAAGATCGATCCGAGTCGCACACGTGACATCATCGAGGAGGCGCCCGCGGCGACCGCCGCCGCATAGGCAGCCCTCCGCAACAGGCCACCAAAGACCCTCGGCTGCCCGCGAAGAGCGCGGGCGTAAGACCGGGACAGGAGCCCAGCATGAACCGCGACCAAAAGGCCGTGGCGATCGCCGAGATCGCCGAGCACATAGACCAGTCGGAGGCGATCTTCGCCGTCGACTACAGGGGCATCACCGTCGAGCAGGTGGCCGAGCTGCGCGGCAAGCTGCGCGAAGCCGACGCGATCTTCAAGGTCGTCAAGAACTCGCTCACCGAACGCGCGGCCGACCAGGCCGGCGCCGAGACGCTCAAGGCGTACCTGAGCGGACCGACCGCGCTCACGTTCGTGCGCGGCGACGTCGCGCTCGCAGCCAAGGCGGTCGCCGACTACGGACGCCAGACCCAGCTGCTCCCGTTCAAGGGCGGGCTGATGGGCGGCCAGGAGCTCGAGGTCGAGCAGATCCGCTCGCTCTCGCGCCTGCCCTCGCGCGACGTGCTCTACGGCCAGCTCGTCGGGATCGTCGCCTCGCCGGTCGGCGGTCTCGTGCGTTCGCTGAACGCGCTGCTCAGCGGCGTCGCCGTGGCGCTCGGGCAGGTGCAGCAGAAGAAGGAATCGGGCGAGCTCCCGGCGGGGGAGGCGCCCGCGGCTGCGGAGGCCGCGCCGGAGCCCGAGGGCGAGGCTGCGCCTGCCGAGGCTCCCGCGGAGGCCGAGGCAGCGGCGGAGCCCGAGGCTCCCGCGGAGCCGGGGGCCGAGGCCGCAGAGGAGCCCGAGGCGGCGGCGGAGCCCGAGGCGGAGGCGAAGACTGAGCCGGAGGCGGATGCGCCGGCGCAAGAGGACGACAAACAGGCGGACGTCTCGGCGGAGGCCGAGTCCGAGGACGCCGAGACGAACCCCACCAAGGAGGACTGACACACCATGGCAACCAGCACACAGGATTGGATCGAGGAGCTCAAGGGCATCTCGGTGCTCGAGCTCGCCGAGCGGATCAAAGCGCTCGAGGAGGAGTTCGGCGTGTCCGCGACCGCGGTCGCGGCGGCGGCGCCCGCGGCTGCGGCAGGCGGCGGCGGGGACGCCGGCGGCGGCGAGGAGGAATCCAGCACCGTCGACGTGATCCTCGCCGGCTCCGGCGACAAGAAGATCCAGGTGATCAAGGTCGTGCGCGCGGCGACCGGCCTCGGCCTCAAAGAGGCCAAGGCGCTCGTCGACGAGGCGCCCAAGCCGGTCAAGGAGGGCGTCGAACGCGAGGAGGCCGACAAGCTGAAGGCCGAACTCGAGGAGGCGGGCGCGACGGTCGAGCTGAAGTAGCTCACCGCAGCCGGCACGCAGTTCGAGAGGGCCCCCACAGCGGGGCCCTCGGTGCTTCAGCGGAGCAAAACAACGGTCCCGGGCGGAGGTTGCCTGCTGTCGGCTGGCGCTATCGTCGCTGCTCGTGCCGGCCGAGCTCCCCTCCCGCGACGAAGCCCTCGCGCTGCTCTACGAGTGGGTGCGCGAGGAGCCGCTGCGCCGCCACTGCCTGGCGGTCGAGGCGGCGATGCGCGACCAGGCGCGCCGCCGTGGCGGCGACGAGGAGCTGTGGGGGCTGACCGGGCTGCTCCACGACCTCGACTACGAGCGCCACCCGGATCTCGAGACGGGGCACCCGCGCTACGCGATGGCCGAGCTCGAGCGGCTCGGATACCCAGCGGAGCTCGTGCGCGCGGTCGCCTCGCACGCCGACTTCATGGGTGTCTCGCGCGACAGCGAGATGGAGCGCGCACTGGCGGCCGTCGACGAGCTGTCCGGGTTCGTGCTCGCGTGCGCGTACGTGCGCCCGGAAGGGCTGACCGGGATGACGCCCAAGTCGGTGCGCAAGAAGCTCAGGCAGCCGAGCTTCGCGGCGGCGGTCAGCCGCGAGGACGTCGCGCGCGGGGCGCAGGAGCTCGGCGTCGAGTTGGAGGATCTGATCGCCGAGGTGATCGGGGCACTCTCGGGGCGCGCCGGCGAGCTCGGCTTCGCCGCGCCGGCGGCCTGACGCGGCACGGCCGCGAAGGGGGCGCCTGCACGCCGTCTTTCGATTTCGCCCCCAAGCGCGCATTTTCCGGTAAGATGGCCGACGCTGGTCGATAGCCGCAGCCGCCTGGCAGGCACGAACGCGCCACATACGCGTTCGTCGAGGGCGGGGTCCGTGAGCACCGGCGGCCCTTCAGGGCGCCGATAGCCTGTGCTATCTTTGCTGGTCGCGCCTCTGGCGCCCCTCCTCGTCCGTGTTTCGCCCTCCGAAGGAGTCATTTCTTGGCTGCTGCAGATGCTCTCCGGACGCGCCGTAGTTTCGCGCGCCTGAACCAGACCGTTGATGTTCCGAACCTGATCGACATACAGCGCCGCTCCTTCGAGTGGCTGACCGACCCCCAGAAGGGCGGTCTTCGCGAGACGATCGACGACATCTCGCCGATCGAGGACTACACCGGCAACCTCGCCGTGCAGTTCGGCGAGTTCACGTTCGACGAGCCGGTCGCCTCGCTCGACCAGTGCCGCGAGAAGGACCTGACCTACGCGCGCCCGCTGACCGTCACGGTCGCCTTCATAAACCGCGAGACCGGCGAGATCCGCGAGCAGTCCGTCTTCATGGGCGACTTCCCGTGGATGACCGACCGCGGCACGTTCGTGATCAACGGCACCGAGCGCGTCGTCGTGACGCAGCTGGTGCGTTCGCCCGGCGCCTACCTGATGGAACCGAAGGACCGCGAGAAGCAGGTCTTCATCGCAAACCTGATGCCGGCGCGCGGCTCGTGGCTCGAGCTCGAGATCGACAAGAAGGGCAAGGTCTTCGTGCGCATCGACCGCAAGCGCAAGCTGCCGGTCACGGTGCTGCTGCGGGCGATGGGCTACGCCAGCGACGAGGAGATCCTGCGGCTGTTCGAGAACTCGCTCTACATCCGCAACACGATCGACGCCGACACGGAGGCGACGCGCACCGAAGAGGGCGCGCTGATCGAGCTTTTCAAGAAGCAGCGGCCGGGCGAGCCGCCGAGCGTCGACAACGCGAAGGCGCTGCTGAACCAGCTGTTCTTCGACCCCAAGCGCTACGACCTGACGCGCGTCGGCCGCTACAAGCTGAACTCGCGCCTGGGTCTCGACATCGACATCGACACCCGCACGCTGACGCACGACGACATCCTCGCGCTCGTGCGCGAGCTGGTCGCGCTGCCGAAGCGCCTCGGCCTGCCCGAGGACGGCGAGGTCGAGATCAAGGACTACGCGGCGGAGGCGATGAGCATGCCGCGCGAGCCCGTCGCCGAGCACCTCGACGAGTACGAGCACTTCGGCAACCGCCGCCTGCGCACCGTCGGCGAGCTGATCCAGGAGGCGTTCCGGATCGGCCTGTATCGCATGGAGCGCGTCGTGCGCGAGCGTCTGACGACAGAGGACGCCGACACGATCACGCCTCAGACGATCATCAACATCCGCCCGGTCGTGGCCGCGCTGAAGGAGTTCTTCGGCTCCTCGCAGCTGAGCCAGTTCATGGACCAGACCAACTCGCTGGCGGGTCTGCGACACCGCCGTCGCCTCTCGGCGCTCGGCGCCGGCGGCCTCACGCGCGAGCGCGCGCCGATCGAGGTCCGCGACGTGCACCCGACGCACTACGGGCGCATGTGCCCGATCGAGACCCCTGAGGGTCCGAACATCGGCCTGATCGGCTCGCTGTCGTCGTTCGCGGAGGTCTCCGAGTACGGCTTCGTGACCACCCCCTATCGGGTCGTCAAGGACGGCGTCGTGACGGAGGAGGTCCGCCGCCTCGACGCGACGCAGGAAGAGGAGCAGCTGATCGCGCAGGCAAACACGCCCGTCGACTCCAAGACCGGCAAGCTCAAGGGCACCGAGATCCTCTGCCGGACGCAGGCCGGCCAGTACGTGACGGTCGGCCCGAAGGACGTCGACCTGATCGACGTCTCGCCGGAGCAGATCTGGTCGGTGACGACCGCGATGATCCCGTTCCTCGAGCACGACGACGCGAACCGCGCGCTGATGGGATCGAACATGCAGGCCCAGGCCGTGCCGCTGCTGAAGTCCGACGCGCCGCTGGTCGGCACCGGGATGGAGCGCCGCGCGGCGCTCGACACCGGCGACGTGCTGCTCGCGCGCGCGGCCGGGACTGTCGACTACATCGACGCCGACCAGATCGTGGTGGCCGGCAGCGACGGCAAGAAGCAGGAGTACGAGCTGCAGAAGTTCATGCGCTCGAACCAGGGCACGCTGATCCACCAGAAGCCGCTCGTGGCGACCGGCCAGAAGGTGAAGGCGGGCGACGTGCTCGCCGACGGCTCCTCGACCGACAAGGGCGAGATGGCACTCGGCAAGAACCTGATGGTCGCCTTCATGTCCTGGGAGGGCTACAACTTCGAGGACGCGATCATCCTCTCCAAGCGGCTCGTGCAGGACGACGAGCTCACCTCGATCCACATCGAGGAGTACGAGATCGACGCCCGCACGACCAAGCTCGGCGAGGAGGAGATCACCCGCGACATCCCCAACCGCTCGGAGGAGTCGCTGCGCAACCTCGACGACCGCGGCATCGTGCGCGTCGGCGCCGAGGTGATCTCCGGCGACCTGCTCGTGGGCAAGGTCACTCCGAAGGGCGAGACCGAGCTGACCGCCGAGGAGAAGCTGATCCGCGCGATCTTCAAGGAGAAGGCGCGCGAGGTGCGCGACACCTCTCTGAAGGTGCCTCACGGCGAGGGTGGCGTGGTGATCGACGTCAAGACGTTCAGCCGCGACGCCGGCGATGACCTCCCGCCCGGGGTCAACGACCTCGTGCGCGTGTTCGTCGCCAAGAAGCGCAAGATCTCCGAGGGCGACAAGCTCGCAGGCCGTCACGGCAACAAGGGTGTGATCTCGAAGATCGTCGACCAGCAGGACATGCCGTTCCTCGAGGACGGCACGCCGGTCGACGTGATCCTCAACCCGCTCGGTGTGCCCTCGCGCATGAACGTCGGGCAGATCCTCGAGACCCACCTCGGCTGGGCCGCGGCGCAGGGCTGGTACGACGACGGCACCGACGCTTACAAGGAGGCCGCGGCGAGCGCGGTCGACGGCAAACGCCGTGTGTACGTGTCGACCCCCGTGTTCGACGGCGCGACCGTCGAAGACGTGGACCACGCGCTCGTGAAGTGGCAGGACGCCCACACCGGGCGCATCCGCATGGACATCGACAAGTCCGCCCGCGTCGGCGAGCAGGCCTCCGGGAAGATGACGCTCTTCAACGGTCGCACCGGCGAGCCGTTCGAGGAGCAGGTGACGGTCGGCTACATGTACATCCTGAAGCTGCTGCACCTGGTCGACGACAAGATCCACGCCCGCTCGACCGGCCCCTACTCGCTCGTCACCCAGCAGCCGCTGGGCGGCAAGGCGCAGTTCGGCGGCCAGCGCTTCGGTGAGATGGAGGTCTGGGCGCTCGAGGCGTTCGGCGCCGCCTACACGCTGCAGGAGATGCTCACGATCAAGTCCGACGACACGGTCGGCCGCGTGAAGGCCTACGAGGCGATCGTCAAGGGCGAGAACATCGCCGAGCCGTCGATCCCCGAGTCGTTCAAGGTCCTGTTGAAGGAGATGCAGTCGCTGGCGCTCGACGTCAACGTCGTCTCCGAGGAGGGCCAGCGCGCCGAGATGCGCGACGAAGACGACGACCTGCTGCGCGCCGCCGAGGAGCTCGGCATCGACCTCTCGGGCGTGCGAGCCCAGCAGGGCGAGGCCAGCGACGAGCAGCTCGAGGGCGAGGACGCCACGGACGCGGCGGGCGAGTCCGATGACGAGGAGGCCGAGCCCGCGGGCGAGATCGACGAGGTCGGGCTGACCGAGGACATCGACCTCGACAGCCTCGTAGGCGAGGAGGCACCCGAGTAGACGACGGCCAGGGCCGTAAGGGGCTCCGTCCCCTCACGGCCTTCGGCCAAGGGGGCTTCGACCCCTTACGACCTTCGGTCTAACCCCCGGTTACACCGCCACCCAGCACAGAGTTCATCCCGGCAAGAAGGGCCCACCTGAATGATTGACATAAACAACTTCGACGCAATCGAGATCTCCCTCGCGTCCTCCAAGCAGATCCGCAGCTGGAGCTCGGGCGAGGTCACGAAGCCGGAGACGATCAACTACCGCACGCTGAAGCCCGAGAAGGACGGCCTGTTCTGCGAGCGCATCTTCGGTCCGACCAAGGATTGGGAGTGCTACTGCGGCAAGTACAAGCGCGTTCGTTACAAGGGCATCGTGTGTGAGCGCTGCGGCGTCGAGGTGACCCGCTCCAAGGTGCGCCGTGAGCGCATGGGCCACGTCGACCTGGCCGCGCCGGTCAGCCACATCTGGTTCTTCAAGGGCGTGCCGAGCCGCATCGGCTACCTGCTCGACATGGCGCCCAAGGAACTGGAGAAGGTCCTGTACTTCGCCGCGTCGATCGTCACGTGGGTCGACGACGAGGCCCGTGCCAAGGACCTCGACTCGCTCGAGAAGGAGGTCAACAAGGTCCTCGACAGCTACGCGGCCGAGCGCGAGGAGCGGGTGCTCGAGCTGCGCGAGTCGCTCGCGCGGCGCGAGAAGTACCTGCAGAACGGCAAACAGACGAACTTCAACGACGAAGATCACCTGTGGGCCGACTCGCTCGACGTGAACCTGTCGAAGATCTCCGACGAGGAGCGCGACAAGCAGCTGAAGGACCTGGCGAAGGCCTTCGAGGCCGACATCGCCGACACCGAAGCCTACATCGAGGATGCGGCCGAGCGGATGCGCGGTGTGTGGGAGCTCTTCAAGACGATGGAGCCGAAGCAGATCGAGCACGACGAGACCACCTTCCGCGAGCTCAAGGAGCGGTTCGGCTCGCCGTACGGCTTCGGCGAGTACTTCCGCGGCGGCATGGGCGCCGAGGCGATCCGCGACCTGCTCCAGCAGGTCGACCTCGACGCCGAACGCACCGAACTCGAGGATCAGGTCAAGACGGGCAAAGGCCAGAAGCAGGCGCGTGCCGTCAAGCGGCTGAAGGTCGTCTCGGCCTTCATCCAGTCCGGCAACAAACCCGAGATGATGGTGCTCGACGCCGTGCCGGTGATCCCGCCGGAGCTGCGCCCGATGGTGCAGCTCGACGGTGGGCGCTTCGCGACCTCCGACCTCAACGACCTGTACCGCAGGGTCATCAACCGCAACAACCGCCTCAAGCGGCTGCTCGACCTCGGCGCGCCCGAGATCATCGTCAACAACGAGAAGCGGATGCTGCAGGAGGCGGTCGACGCGCTGTTCGACAACGGCCGCCGCGGGCGTCCGGTCACCGGCCCGGGCAACCGGCCGCTGAAGAGCCTCTCGGACATGCTCAAGGGCAAGCAGGGGCGCTTCCGCCAGAACCTGCTCGGCAAGCGCGTCGACTACTCGGGCCGCTCGGTGATCGTGGCCGGCCCGTACCTGAAGCTGCACCAGTGCGGGCTGCCGAAGATCATGGCGCTCGAGCTCTTCAAGCCGTTCATCATGGCGCGGCTGGTCGAGCGCAAGTCGGCCCAGAACATCAAGGCGGCCAAGAAGATGGTCGACTCGATGATCGCCGAGGTGTGGGACGTGCTCGAGGAGGTCATCCACGAGCACCCGGTGCTGCTGAACCGCGCGCCGACGCTGCACCGCCTGGGCATCCAGGCCTTTGAGCCGCTGCTCGTCGAGGGCAAGGCGATCCAGGTCCACCCGCTCGTGTGTCACGCGTTCAACGCGGACTTCGACGGCGACCAGATGGCGGTGCACCTGCCGCTGTCGGCCGAGGCGCAGGCCGAGGCGCGGATCCTCATGCTCTCCTCGAACAACATCCTCTCGCCCGCCCACGGCGCGCCGCTGGCGACGCCGACGCAGGACATGATCCTGGGCGCGTACTACCTGACCTACGGGCCGGAGGCGGAGGAGCTCCTGACGATCGACCGCACGAAATACGAGCCGCGGATTCACGTGTTCCGCACCGCGCAGGAGGCTGAACTCTCCTACGAGGCCGGCGTCGTGAAGCTGCACGACCTCGCCGAGTTCCGCCCCTACGGGCGCGAGGGCGGTCACGTGCTCACAACGGTCGGGCGGATGATCTACAACGACCGCATCGAGCGCGCGCTCGCCGAGGCGCTGGGCGATGACTTCGACCCGTCGAAGTACTCGTTCGTCAACCAGTCGATGAAGAAGCGCGACACGACGCGGCTGATCGACCTGCTCGTGCAGAGCTACGGCGCGACGACGATCTCGATGGTGCTCGACGCGTTCAAGGACCTGGGCTTCAAGTACGCGACCCAGGCGGGGATCACGATCTCCAAGAACGACGTCGTGGTGCCGCCCGAGAAGCAGGACATCCTGAACAAGTTCGATGCGCTGGTCGCCGACATCACCGGCCAGTACGAGGACGGGCTGATCACGCAGGAGGAGCGCCACGAGGCGGTCGTCGAGCAGTGGAACGCGGCCACGGACGAGGTCGCCGACGCGATGGTCGAGAACTTCGACAAACTCAACCCGATCTACATGATGGCCGACTCCGGCGCACGCGGATCGTTCAAGCAGATCCGCCAGCTGGCGGGGATGCGCGGCCTGATGGCCAACCCGAAGGGCGAAATCATCGAGCGTCCGATCAAGGCCAACTTCATGGAGGGCCTGTCGGTGCTCGAGTACTTCATCTCCACGCACGGGGCGCGAAAGGGCCTCGCCGACACAGCGCTGCGCACCGCCGACTCGGGCTACCTCACCCGCCGCCTGGTCGACGTCGCGCAGGACGTGATCATCCGCGATGCCGACTGCGGCACCGAGGAGTACATCGAGATGCCGGTGTACAAGGTCGACGGGGAGCCGAACGACGGCCTCGTCGGGCGGTTCGCCGCGCAGCCGATCACGACCAAGCGCGGCCGCATGCTCGCCGAGCAGGGCGTCGAAATCGGGCGCAACGATCTCGCCGAGATCGCCGCCGCCTTCTCCGACGACCACGAGAAGGGCGTTGACGTGAAGGTGCCGGTGCGCTCGGTGCTGAAGTGCGAGGCGCCGAGCGGCGTGTGCCAGGCGTGCTACGGGCGCGCGATGGCCACGGGTGCGCTTGCGCAGATCGGCGACGCGGTCGGCATCGTCGCCGCTCAGTCGATCGGCGAGCCGGGCACGCAGCTGACGATGCGCACGTTCCACACCGGCGGCGTCGCCGGCGCGGACATCACGCACGGCCTGCCGCGCGTGGTGGAGCTGTTCGAGGCGCGGCGCCCGAAGGGCCTCGCCAAGATCGCCGAGCAGGACGGGACGGTCACGATCGAGGAAACCGACAAGGCACTCGCCGTCGTCATCACCGATCAGGCCGGCGAGGAGCACCGCCACGCGTTCCCGCGCCGCACGCGACTGTTCGTGAGCGACGGCGAGAAGATCAAGGCGGGCAAGCAGCTCAACGAGGGCTCGGTGTACCCGCACGAGCTGCTGGCGATCCGCGGCCGGACCGAGACCGAGCAGTACCTCGTCAAGGAGGTGCAGGAGGTCTACAAGTCACAGGGCGTGGACATCAACGACAAGCACATCGAGCTGATCGTGCGCCAGATGCTCAAGAAGGTCCGGGTCGACCAGAAGGGCGACACCGACTACCTGCCGGGCCAGTTCGTCGACCGCTTCGAGTTCGCGAAGGCCAACCAGGCCGTCGCTGACAAGAAGGGCGAGACGGCGCAGTTCGAGGACATCATCCTGGGCATCACGAAGGCGTCGCTGAACACCGACTCGTTCCTGTCGGCGGCTTCGTTCCAGGAGACGACCAAGGTGCTCACCGACGCTGCGCTGGAAGGCAAGATCGACCGCCTGAACGGCCTCAAGGAGAACGTGATCATCGGGAAGCTGATCCCGGCGGCCACGGGCCTGAAGCGCTACCGCAGGATCGAGATCGAGCCCGCCGAACCGCTCCCGCGCGCGATCGACGATGTCGGCCTGCTCGACCAGGACGAGATCGCGGCCGAGCTCGGGCTGGCGGGCGGCGACGCGCTCGGCGGGGGCTACGGCCAGGAGTTCGACGCCGACCTCGCCTCGCTCGAGAAGATCGGCGCCGGCGGCACCGACCCCGGGTTCGCCGAGGAGCTCGCCGAGCTCGAGATCCCGGTCGAGGACCTGGGCGACAGCGAGTAGTCCGCCGCGCCCACGCATTGCAGCGCCACCGCCCGCGGAGTCCGCGGGCGGTGGTCGTTCAGGGGCCGGAGGGCAGCGTCGCCGAGGCCTGCTGGCCGAACAGGTCGCGGAAGGTCAGGACGGCGCGCACGCGGGCGCGGCGGTGCCGGTGCAGGTAGCGGCGCCCGTTCAGCGGCACCTGCACGAGGAACCGCCGGCGCGTGCCGTCCATCAGAGCGACAGTCCGCCGGGCGATCAGCCGGCGGCCCGCGAACAGCTCGATCCGTGCGAGCCCCGGCCCTGAGCTCTTCACCGAGAACGGGACCCTGACACGGTACACGTACGGCCGCGCGACCGGGCGCGCGGATCCGAGCGTCACCGAGGGCGGCCTCGCCGGCCCTCCCGCGGCACCATCGAGGGCGAACGAGGGCGTCAGGAAGGCCAACGCGAAGCGCTGGGCCTCAGCGCCGTGTCGCCCCGGCGTCGCGAGCGTGACGGTTCCCGCCAGCAGCAGCGAGCCCCCCGACAGCTGGAGCGCGAGCGCTTCCGACTGGCTTTCGAGGAAGCTGTTCTCGACGAGCGCCTGGGTGACTTCGGCGACCGGGTCGTGGATGTCCGGCAGCGCTTCGCCCGCGCCACCGCCGAAAGCGATCGTGGCGGCCGCGCCCGGAGGCGGGGCGAAGGCGGGGTCGAACGCTCCTGCGGGCGTTATCTGCTCGGCCTCGAGCACGCTCGACCCTGTGGGCGGTTCCGCGAGGCCGCCGGTCGTGGCGGGGGGCTGAGCGCGGCCGTGGATCGCGAGGATCGAGCCGTCCTGCTCGCGGAGCAGCAGTGAACCGGTTGGCTCGCGCCCTTCTTCGAAGTTCAGCCAGCCGCCGCTGCCGAACGAGGTGTCGAGCCGGCCGGAGGGGTCATACGCCACGAGCCCGAAGCCGAGGCTCCGTTCCGAGCGGCCGTGGTTGCCGGGGACGATGGTCTCGACGAGCACGCGCCCGTCGGGCCCGGTGCTCGCCGCCAGCGGGACGGGCGTCTGCCCGTAGGAGTCATCGAGCGAGAAGACGGGGAGCTTGAAGGGTTTACCGGCAGCGTAGGAGGGGTCGGGGGCGCCGGTACTCGTGAGGCGCGTCATCAGGTTCGCCGGGCCTTCCTCGAATCCACCGCCCGGGGCCTTTTCCCTGACTTCGGTCTGCCCCTGCGCGATCAGCGAGCCGTCCGGGCCCGCTTCGAGCGACAGCCCGGCCCCGGCTTCGCCCGGCACGACGGCGACGCCACGGCTGCCGAACGAGGGGTCGAGCGCTCCGCCCGGGGTCAGCGCGACGAGCGCCCAGGCGGAGGTCCTCTGGGTGCCCCAGCGGTGACGGATCGTCACAGGCCGCTGTCCCGTCAGCACCAGGCCGCCGCCGGGGCGTTCGAGCGCGATCCGGTGACAGAAGCAGCCGCCTTCGAGCGTCGTGCGCGCCGTCCCGTCCGTGCCGTAGGTGCGGTCCAGCGAGCCATCGGGGTTCAGGCGCACCGCGACGAGCCAGCCATGAGGTTCGTCCCGGCGCAGTTCGGCGAAGTGGCCGCGCGCCGATTGCATCCCGACGAGCAGGATGTGCCCGTCGGGGGCCACGAGCACCTGCTCGAAGGCCAGTCGCGCCGGGATCGCGGCGACGCCGCCGCTCCCGAACGACTCCTCGAGCGCTCCGCCGGGGCCGACCTCGGCCAGGTACACGGTGCCCGAGCCTTCGACGGCGCCACTGAGCAGCGCGCCGCCGCCGGGCAGCGCGACCCCTGTGACGAGATGCGCGCGGCCGCCGGCGACGGGCAGCAGGACGCGGCCGGGGGCCGCTTCGGGCTCGGGCATCGCCGCGGCGGGCTGCGCCGCGATCGCGAGCGTCAGCGCGGCCGCGAGCGCGGCGAGCGCGCGTGGCGTCGAGCGGGAGGCCGTTCCCATCGCCTACCCATCGGCGCGCACCCCCACGAAGGTGAGCAACGTCTCATCCCGGCGCACCGACGCGCACGCCATCGTGTTCGCAGGGATATGAGCGAGCGCGCCATCACCCGCCGCACGCTCGTGCTCGCCGGCGCCGGAGCGCTGGCCGGCGCGGCGGCCCGCCCCGGAGCGGCCTCGGCGCTCGGCGGGCGCGGGCGGCGTCCGCAGCTCGCGACGCTCGAGCTCGGCGACCTCGCGGCCGGCGATCCGCGGACCCTTGCGCTGCCGCGCGGTACCGAGCTCATCGGAGTGCGCTGGCGCGGGCCGGCCGGCGCCGAGCCGCGCGTGCGCGTGCGCGGGGCGGCCGGCAAGTGGGGGCCGTGGGTGCCCGCCGGGCCGCGCGGCCACGGGCCCGCCGGCGGGCGCGAGGCGGCGCAGATCACGGGCGAGCCGCTCTGGACGGGCGCGGCCGGCACGCTGCAGCTCCAGAGCGCGGTCGCGCTGCGCGGGGCGAGCCTCGTGCTGGTCGGCGCGGGGCCGGCCGGCTCGGCGGACGGCGCGCAGACGGCGAGCCTGCAGCTCGCGCAACCCGTGCTGCAGGCGGGCGCCGGCCAGCCGCCGATCATCGCCCGCGAAGCGTGGGCGCAGGGGGTCTCGCCGCCTCGGGTGGCGCCCGAATACGGCAGGGTCGAGCTCGGCTTCGTCCACCACACCGACAACCCGAACGGCTACACGACGGGCGAGGTGCCCGCGATGCTGCGCGCGATCTGGGCCTTCCACCGCTTCGGGAACGGCTGGAACGACATCGGCTACAACTTCGTGATCGACCTGTACGGGCGCATCTGGGAGGCGCGCGCGGGGGGCATCGACGAGCCGGTGGTCGGGGCGCACGCCGGCGGCTACAACTACGTCTCGAGCGGCATCGCGGTGCTCGGGACCTTCTCCTCGGAACCGATCTCGAGCGCCGCGCGCACCGCGCTTCAGCGCCTGCTCGCGTGGAAGCTCTCGCTGCACGGTGTGCCGGCGATCGGCACCGTGACGGTGCGGGTCGACCCGGCCGGCGCGTCCTACAGCAAATACCGGGCCAACGCGCGCGTGCGACTGCCGCGGATCGCGGGCCACCGCGACGCGGACACGACCGACTGCCCGGGCGACGTGCTCTACGGCGAGCTGCCGGCGGTCCGCGGCGCGGTCGCGCACCTGGCGGGAACGCCGGTCGCGGCGAGCCTCGCGCTGCTGCCCGCACCGGCGGTGCCCGAAGGGGCGCCGGCCGCGCCGCGGGAACTGCAGGCATCGCTCGCGAAGCTCGACGGCACGCCGCTCGCGAGCGCGCAGGTGCAGCTGCAGTCGCGCACGGTCGCGCGGCGCGGGCAGTCGGTGACGGAGACCGTGCTCGCCGAAGGCCTCACGGACGCCCAGGGGCTCTACACGGTGCCGGCGAGCTTCGCGGCCGGCGCGCCGCGCGCCGCATGGGTGCGGGCACTGCACCCCGCCGGGGGCGCCACCGGCGCGGCCGTGTCGGCGGCGGTCAAGGTGCCGCCGCAGCCGGCACCCGCCCTCACCCCCGTGCCAGGGACGACGCCCAGCTCGTGAGCATCTCGCGCTCGCGGGCGGTCAGGCCGCGGCTCGGGTCGGTCTGCACGAGCAGCGTCGGGACCGGCCGTGCGCTCGCCCAGGCGCGGCACGCATCGTCGAGTGCGTCGTCGATCCAGGCCAGCGGGCGCGGGCCCGCGAAGGCGTCGACGGCGGCGAGCTTCCAGTGTGCGGCAAGCGAGCCGGCCTGGGCGCCGGACAGCGCGCTGCGAGGCGCCTGCGCCGTGCGCTCGAAGCGCAGGAACGGCAGTCCGGCGGGCAGCCCGAGCAGGTGCGGGAGGTTCTCCTCGGCGCGCTCTTCCCAGCCGCTGGCCCACACGAGGTCGTACACGTCCGCCAACGCGAGCAGGTGAGCGGCGGCGCTGGCCGAAAGAAAGTGGGGTATGCCCTCGATCGAGTGGAACGAGCCGCCGCCGGGCGGCCCGGCGCTCAAGTCGCCCCCGAACAGCGAGATCACCCCGTCGATGTCCACCATCAGCAGCGGCCGCCCGGACGCCTCCCCGCCGGGCCCGCCCGACAGGGGTGAATCTCCCTCAACTGGGGGATTTTCGCCGCTCCAGACGGGGTCTTTAGGTTGCATAGAGGTCGCTCCCTGTACGCTCCGCGGGCGGACGATCCGCCTACCCCCCTCGCGGCGGAGTAAAGCAGCGAGGGCCACCCGCCGATGGATGGCCCCGCAGGCGACCCTCTCCAAACCCACCCCCCCATGTCCCTAGATCTAGGCATCCTTCTCGCGCTCGCGTGCGCCTTCGTGGCGAACCTGGGCTTCTTCTACAAGTACAAGGGCGCTAACTCGGTGCCGAAGGTGCAGGTGATGCACCCGCTGCGCTCGGCCAAGGAGCTGTACTCCTCGAAGTGGTTCTGCCTGGGGATGCTGACCGCGACCGCCAGCTGGGGCCTGCACGTGGCGGCCCTGTCGCTCGCGCCGATCTCGGTGATCCAGATCTCGCTGGCCGCCGGGGTCGTCTTCATCGCGGTGATGGCCGACCGGCTGTTCGGCTTCGAGGTCGGGCGGCGCCAGTGGATGGGGCTGATCCTGACCGCCGCCGGCCTGGTTCTGCTGGGCATGACGCTGCCGTCGATGCACGGCGCGCACTCGCACTTCTCCTCGGCCGCGATGATCTCCTTCGAGGCGGCCCTGTTCTTCATCGGCGGCCTGCTCGTGATGGGGCCGCGCATGGGCAGCCCGGTCGAGCACCACGGCGTGATGCTGGGCGCCGCCTCCGGGATCCTGTTCGGCGTCTCGGACATCTCGATCAAGGCCCTGACGGGCATAGCCGGCGCCCACGGCATCGTCGGCCTCGCGCTCAGCCCCTGGCTGGCTGTCGCGATCGCCGCCTCGGTGGTCGGCTTCTACGCGTCGGCGAAAGGCCTGCAGGACGGCGAGGCTGTGCCGGTGATCGCGGTCACGGGAACCGCCGCCAACATCGCCGGCATCGCCGGCGGGATCATCGTGTTCGGCGATCCGATGGCCGGCAGCCCCTGGGGCGTCGCCGTCGAGGCGCTGGCCTTCCTGCTCGTGCTCGTGGCCTCGGCGATGATGCCCGCCCCGGTGCGCGCCGCGGGCGCCGCAGGCGCCGCCGCCCAGGCGGCCTGAGCGCGCCGGCAGCGCGCGGGGGCCGCATCGGCCCCGCGCCGCGGACCCGCCCGCTGCTGCTAGCATCTTCGGCCCTATGCCGACCACCTCGCAGCTAGTGCGCAAGGGCCGTGTGGCCCCGAAGAAGAAGATCGCCACGCCCGGCCTGAAGTCGGGCAAGGGCCGCAAGAAGAAGGTCGCTGCCCCGCAGCGGCGCGGCGTGTGCACGCGCGTGTACACGACGACCCCGAAGAAGCCTAACTCCGCGCTGCGCAAGGTGGCGCGTGTGCGCATCTCCGGGTCGATGGAGGTCACGGCGTACATCCCCGGCGAGGGGCACAACCTGCAGGAGCACTCCGTCGTGCTGGTGCGCGGCGGTCGCGTCAAGGACCTGCCGGGCGTCCGCTACAAGGTCGTGCGCGGCACGCTCGACGCCGCCGGCGTCAGCGACCGCAAAAAGGCGCGCTCGCAGTACGGCGTGAAGAAGAAATAGATGCCTCGTCGAGCAGCCGCCCAGATCCGCCCGGTGGAGGCGGACCCGATCCACCGCTCGAAGCTGGTGCAGCAGGTGATCAACAAGGTGATGCTCGACGGCAAGAAGTCGACCGCCGAGCGGATCGTCTACGACGCGCTGGCGCTGATCGGCGAGCGCTCCGACAAAGACCCGGTGGAGACGCTCGAGGCGTCGATCAAAACGCTCACGCCGACGCTCGAGGTCCGCTCGAGGCGCGTCGGCGGCGCGACCTACCAGGTCCCGGTCGAGGTCCCCGCACGCCGCGCGCGCACACTGGCGGTCCGCTGGCTGGTCGAGTTCGCCCGCCAGCGCCGCGAGAAGACGATGGCGCAGCGCCTGGCCAACGAGCTGCTCGATGCCCAGTCCCAGCAGGGCGGCGCCTACAAGCGCAAGGACGACATCTACCGCATGGCGCAGGCGAACAAGGCCTTCGCCCACTACCGCTGGTAGTCAGCGAACCGTTTACCGGCGCGAGCCGGCGCCCTCACCCCATGCGGGGCACTTCGCGGTGGCTCGTGTGGGTCCGCACACTTCGCTCCCTGCGTCCTTGGCACGCTTGGCCTAAGGCCCGCTAACTCTCTCATTTTCCGGAGAGCGCCCTCCGGGCGCGGATGTGACGCGCGCCGCGGCTAGCTGGAGGCCTGGGGTTTGTGCGCTGCAGCGTGGGTGCGCGTGTTCGACGCCGTCGGGGCGGCGAGCGGCACCTTGGCGACGTCCTCGGCCGTGATGCGCCCGTCGTCCGGGACCTCAGGGTGGTGCAGGTGGCAGAGCTTGTAGTGGCCGTGCGGGAAGCGCCCGACGCGGTGGCAGCCGTGCACGTGGCATTCGACGTGTTTGTAGGCGCCGATCACGAACGCGAGCAGCGTTATCGTCGAGGCGAGTTCGACCCAGCTGTCGGTGACGACCTGGGGCTGGCTCCAGAAGGTCAGCGCGAGCTGCAGGCTCACGTGCGGCAGCGTAGAGCGCGAAGCGGTCGGCTAGCGCTAGCCGCCCAGCCCGAACTGCGTGACCACGCGCTGGAGCTCGGACTGCGGGGACTCGTGCGGCGTTGGGGGCGGCGGCTTGACGGCGGTGCCGGCCGGCTTGGCGGCGGGCGCGACGCCGATGCGGGCCACGACCCACGTGCCCTCGCGCTCGGTCGCGATCCACGTCGCGTCCGGCTCGCAGGACTGCCTGCGCTCGGCCTCGGCGATCGCCTGCTCGCGTGTCATGTCCTTCAGGCTAGCGCCGGGGGCCAGGGCGCAAATACGCTCTCGCGATGACCAAGGAGGCACGGCTCGCGCTCGTGCTGGCGATCAACCTCGTCATGGTCGGCGCTCTGCTGGCCGTCGGGCTGCTCTCGCATTCGCTCGGCGTCCTCGCTTCCGGCGCGGACTACTTCGGTGACGCCCTCGGGGCAGGGCTCGCCCTGGTGGCGCAGCTCGCGAGCCGCCGCAGACCCGGCCGCAGCCGCGCGATCTCGATCGCGGCGCTCGTCAACTCGGGGCTGCTCCTCGCGGTCACCGTCGTCGTCGCGCTCGAGGCGATCCACCGGCTCGCGACCGGGACGCCCTCGATCCACGGGCTGCCGGTGATCATCGTCAGCGTCGTCGCGGCCGCGGCGATGGTCGCGTGCGCGCTGATCCTCGGCGACGTCGAGGATGACCTCAGCATGCAGTCGGTGATGCTCGACACGCTCGCCGACGCGGCCGCCGCGATCGGCGTCGCCGTCGGCGGCGCGATCATCCTCGCCACCGGCGCCACCTACTGGCTGGACTCGGCGATCGCGCTGGTGATCGCGCTCGTGGTCGGCTACCACGCCGTGAGGCTGATGCGCCGCGCGCTGGCCGCCACCCGTGTGAAGAGCGCTGAGTGATCGCGCTCACACGAGCGTCCGCACCCCTTGAAGGAGATTGCTTAGGTACCTAACATTTCGGTACCGAATGTCTGCCAGCATCGCCGCCAAGCCAGAGCCGGTCAAGATCGAGCGCCACGTGTGGGTGATCTCGGGGGTCGTGATCGTCGGGATGATCATGTCGATCCTCGACACGACGATCGTCAACGTCGCGCTCGACACGCTCAGCAAGGACCTGCACGCGACGCTCTCGGAAGATGCAGTGGGTCGTGACCGGCTACCTGCTCGCGCTCGCGGCGGTGATGCCGGTGACGGGCTGGATGGCGCGCCGCTTCGGCGCCAAGCGGGTCTACCTGGTCTCGCTGGTGCTGTTCACGCTCGGCTCGATCGCGTGCGGGCTTTCGACGACCTTGCCCGAGCTGGTCGTGTTCCGGATGCTCCAGGGCATCGGCGGCGGCATGATCATGCCGCTGGCCCAGCTGATCATGGCCCAGGTCGCGGGCCCGCAGCGCATGGGCCGCGTGATGGGCGTCGTCTCGATGCCGGCGATGCTCGCGCCGATCCTCGGCCCGGTCGTCGGCGGGCTGATCCTGCAGAACCTGCACTGGTCGTGGATCTTCTTCGTCAACGCCCCGATCGGCGTGGTGGCGATCGTCCTCGGCTGGCGGATGCTTCCGCGCACCGACTCCGGCGAGGCCGGCCCGCTCGACCTGATCGGCCTCGCGCTGCTGCCGACCGGCGCGGCGGCGTTCGTGTTCGGGATCAGCGAACTCGGCGACGGCGCGAGCGCGAGCTCGGCGAGGGTGATCGGACCGATCGTCGCCGGCGTCGCGCTCGGGGTCCTGTTCACGCTCCACGCGCTGCGCGCCAAGCGCCCGCTGCTCGACGTGCGCCTGTATGCGAACCGCGTGTTCGCCGGCGCGTCGTTCACGACCTTCGGGCTCGGCGCCGCGCTGTTCGGGGCGATGATCCTGGTGCCGCTCTACTACCAGACGGTGCGTGGGTTCTCCGTCATCGAGACCGGCCTGCTGAACGGGCCGCAGGGGATCGGCGCGCTCGTGATGATGCCGATCGCCGGGCGCCTGACCGAGCGCTTCGGCGGCGGGCCCGTAGCGCTGGCCGGTGTGCTGCTGCTGTCGATCAGCACGATCCCGCTCGCGTTCGTCACGGCGCCACACCTCCGTCGTGCTGCTCTCGTGCGTGCTCCTCGTGCGCGGCGTCAGCATCGGCCTGTCCTTCATGCCCGCGATGACGGCCGCGTTCGCTGCGATGAGACCTGACCAGCTCTCCGATGCGACGCCGCAGCTGAACGTCGTGATGCGGCTCGGCAGTGCGGTCGGCGTGGCGGTGCTCGCGGTCGTGCTGCAGCGTGCCGCGGTCGGCGCCCATACGCCCGAAGCGCATGCGGCCGCGTTCGCGCACACATACTGGTGGGCGTTCGGTATCGCGGTGCTCTCGCTCATTCCGTGCCTGATGCTGCTGCGCGCCGAGCGCCCGGCCGCCACCGAGGCGCTGGCCGCCGACCACGAGCAGGAGTCGCTGCTGCGCCACGAGAGCGCGATCGAGGCGGGGCTCTAGCGATGGCCGCCATCGACGCCGCCAGGGCCAAGCCGCCCGAGCCCGCGGAGGAGCCCGGGCCCGAGCTGCTCGCGCTCGGGCTCGCGTTCAGGCACCTGTTCCGCGCCGTCAGCCGGATGCGCGGCCGCGACACGCACCTCGCCGGGGGCGAGATCAGCCACGCCCAGTTCGAGCTGCTGATCGAGCTCGACGAGCGCGGCGAGCTCTCGGCCGGCGAGCTCGCGCTGGCGGCGCGGCTCTCGCCGGCGACCGTCACCCAGATGCTCGACGGGCTCGCGGAGTCCGGGCACGTCGAGCGCACACGCTCCGACAGCGACCGGCGCGTCGTGCACGCGCGGCTGACCAGGCGCGGCCAAGCGCGGGTGGCCGCCAAGCGGGCCGCATGGCGCGCGCGCTGGGAGCGGGCGCTGGCCGATGTCTCGCCGCGCGAGATGCGCGCCGCGACCAAGGTGATGGAGCGCCTCGGCGCGGTGTTCGTCGAGGAGCCGCTCGAGCCCGCCGCCGAGGACAGCCCCGAGGGCCCCGCCGAGGGCCGTTGAGGAGCCGAAATCCTCAGGCTCCGCGGGCAGGAAGCCCGGCTGCCGGCGCGAATCCCTCTGCTATAGTCGCCGAGGCGTCACGGGCGGAACGGCTCCCTCAGCGGGCCCTCGTGAGTCGGTAAGAGAAATGGAGACCTCGAGCAGATAGTCACGCGGACCGGTCCTACACAGACCAGCAGCGCGTGTGGGCCCGAGGGGCCCATTTTTTTGGCCCGAAACTCCCATCACAGAAACCTGGATCCCTGATCGATGCCACGTAAGTTCTCACTGGAAAACACCCGCAACATCGGGATCATGGCGCACATCGACGCCGGCAAGACGACGACGACCGAGCGCATCCTCTACTACACCGGGCGCACCTACAAGATCGGCGAGGTCCACGAGGGCGCCGCCGTGATGGACTGGATGGAGCAGGAGCAGGAGCGCGGGATCACGATCACCTCCGCCGCGACGACCGCGCAGTGGAAGGGCCACCGCATCAACATCATCGACACGCCTGGGCACGTCGACTTCACGGTCGAGGTCGAGCGCTCGCTGCGCGTGCTCGACGGCGCGATCGCGCTGTTCGACTCGGTCGCGGGCGTCGAGCCGCAGTCCGAGACGGTGTGGCGTCAGGCCGACAAGTACCACGTGCCGCGCATCGCCTACATCAACAAGATGGACCGCATCGGCGCGGACTTCGACCAGGGCGTGCAGACGATGATCGACCGGCTCGGCGCGCACCCGGTCCCGATCCAGCTTCCGATCGGCGCCGAGGCGGACTTCAAGGGCGTCGTCGACCTGGTGGCGATGAAAGCGATCGTCTACAAGGACGACCTCGGCAAGGAACAGGAGGAGACCGAGATCCCGGCGGAGCTCGCCGAAGCGGCCGAGGCCGCGCGCGAGCACCTGCTCGAGGAGGTCTCCCACTACGACGACGAGCTGCTAGAGCTGATCCTCGAGGAGGCCGAGATCTCCGCGGAGGCGCTCAAGAAGGCGATCCGCCACGCGACGCTCTCGACCAAGCTGACGCCGGTGCTGTGCGGCTCCTCCTTCAAGAACAAGGGCGTGCAGCCGCTGCTCGACGCGGTGATCGACTACCTGCCCTCGCCGCTGGACGTGCCGCCGGTCGTGGGCACCGAACTGATCAAGGGCGAGGAGCAGGAGCGCGAGGTCGTGCGCAAGGCCGAGGACTCCGAGCCTTTCGCGGCGCTGGCGTTCAAGATCGCCGCCGACCCGTACGTCGGCAAGCTGACCTACTTCCGCGTGTACTCCGGCAAACTCGAGGCCGGCGGCCGGGTCCTGAACGTGAGCACCGGTCGCACCGAGCGCATCGGGCGCATCCTGATGATGCACGCCAACGACCGCGAGGAGGTCGAGGAGGTCTACGCGGGCGACATCGCCGCCGCCGTCGGCATCAAGCAGGTCATCACAGGTGACACGCTCGCCGCGGTCGACGCGCCGATCCACCTCGAGAACATCGTCTTCCCCGAGCCTGTGATCAAGGTCGCGGTCGAGCCGAAGACGAAGGTCGATCAGGAGAAGATGTCGGTCGCACTCGGCCGCCTGGCCGAAGAGGACCCGACCTTCCAGGTCCGCAGCAACGAGGAGACCGGCCAGACCGAGATCTCGGGCATGGGCGAGCTGCACCTGGAGGTGCTGGTCGACCGCATGAAGCGCGAGTTCAACGTCGAGGCCAACGTCGGGCGCCCGCAGGTCTCCTATCGCGAGACGATTCGCGGCAGCGTCGAGAAGATCGAAGGCAAGTTCGTGCGTCAGACCGGCGGCTCGGGCCAGTTCGGCGTGGTCTTCATCGACCTCGAGCCGGCGCCGGGCGAGGGCTTCGAGTTCGTCAACAAGATCAAGGGTGGCGCGATCCCCTCGGAATACATCCCGGCCGTCAAGAAGGGCATCGAGGAAGCACTCGAGAACGGCGTCAAGGCGGGTTACCCGATGGTGGACTTGAAGGTCACGCTGGTGGACGGCAAGTATCACGACGTGGACTCGTCGGAGATCGCTTTCAAAGTCGCCGGCTCCTACGCGATCAAAGAGGCGGCCAAACGCGCCAAGCCGGTGCTGCTGGAGCCGATCTTCGCGGTCGAGGTCGTCACGCCCGAGGACTTTCTCGGCGACGTGATCGGCGACCTCTCGCGCCGTCGCGGGCGCGTCGAAGGCCAGGAGCGGCGCGGAAACGCGCTCGCGGTCACGGCCAAGGTGCCGCTCAGCGAGATGTTCGGATACGCGACCGACCTGCGCTCCAACACGCAGGGCCGCGCCACGTACACGATGCAGTTCGACGCCTACGACGAGGTTCCGCCGAACATCGCCGAGAAGGTCGTCGAGCAGCGCACCGGGGAGCCGGTGCCGGCCTAGGCGCCCGGACGAGGCCGGCGGACGAGCACCACACCGGGCAGCAGCAGTCACGGAGAGCCGCAGTTAGATAGATTCCCCGGTTCGCCCTCGCGGAGCGGCGGACCTACAAGCCGATACAGGAGCGAACACAAAGTGGCGAAGGAGAAGTTCGAGCGCGACAAGCCCCACGTCAACGTCGGGACCATCGGTCACATCGACCACGGCAAGACGACCCTGACCGCGGCCATCACGACCGTGCTCGCCGAGAAGGGCGGCGCGGAAGCCCGCAGCTTCGAGGAGATCGACAACGCTCCCGAGGAGAAGGAACGCGGCATCACGATCGCCACTTCCCACGTCGAGTACCAGACGGAGAACCGTCACTACGCGCACGTGGACTGCCCGGGCCACGCCGACTACGTCAAGAACATGATCACCGGCGCGGCGCAGATGGACGGGGCGATCCTGGTCGTCTCGGCGGCCGACGGGCCGATGCCCCAGACGCGTGAGCACATCCTGCTCGCGCGCCAGGTCGGCGTGCCCTACATCGTCGTGTTCCTCAACAAGGCCGACATGGTCGACGACGAGGAGCTGCTCGAGCTGGTCGAGGTCGAGGTGCGTGAGCTCCTCTCCGAGTACGACTTCCCCGGCGACGACATCCCGTTCATCACGGGCTCGGCGCTGAAGGCGCTCGAAGGCGACGAGGCCTACAAGGAGAAGATCGTCGAGCTTGCTGCTGCGCTGGACTCCTACATCCCGGAGCCGGTCCGCGAGCTGGACAAGCCCTTCCTGATGCCGGTTGAGGACGTGTTCTCGATCACCGGCCGCGGCACGGTGGCCACCGGCCGCGTCGAGCAGGGCGTCGTCAACACCGGCGACACGGTCGAAATCGTGGGCATCCACGACTCGACCTCGACGGTCGTCACCGGCGTCGAGATGTTCCGCAAGATCCTCGACCAGGGTCAGGCGGGCGACAACGTCGGGTGCCTGCTCCGAGGCACCAAGCGCGAGGAGATCGAGCGCGGCCAGGTGCTGTGCAAGCCCGGCTCGATCACTCCGCACACCAAGTACAAGGCCGAGGTCTACGTGCTCAAGAAGGAGGAGGGTGGACGACACACCCCGTTCTTCAGCGGCTACCGGCCTCAGTTCTATTTCCGCACGACCGACGTGACCGGGGTGGCGAAGCTGCCCGAGGGCGTCGAGATGGTCATGCCCGGTGACAACGTCCAGATGGAGATCGAGCTGATCCAGCCGATCGCCATGGACCAGGGCCTGCGTTTCGCCATCCGAGAGGGTGGGCGCACGGTGGGCTCGGGTGTGGTCAGCGAGATCATCGAGTAGCACCCGCGCGCCGTAGGCAGGACGTTCGAGGCGCGCACTGACAGGCAGATACGACGAATAGGGCCTCGCCGCCGCAGACGCGAGCGGCGGGGAGGGGCGGAGTCCCTCGCGGAGTCCGCTCTTTCTTCGCCCCTGGGCAGGCGACGCACACGAGCGGCGCCGCCCTCAAGGCGCAACGACAGATACGACAAACGGAAACCAGAGACACGCATGGCAGCTGCCAACCAGAACAAGATCCGCATCAGGCTGAAGGCCTACGACACCTCGGCGATCGAGTCGGCCGCCAAGGAGATCGTCGAGACGGCGACGCGCACCGGCGCGAGCGTCTCCGGGCCCGTGCCGCTGCCGACCGAGAAGAACGTCTACTGCGTGATCCGCTCGCCCTTCAAGGACAAGGACTCGCGCGAGCACTTCGAGATCCGCACGCACAAGCGCCTGATCGACATCCACCAGCCCACCCCGAAGACGGTCGACTCGCTGCAGCGCCTGGACCACCTGCCGGCGGGCGTCGACATCGAGATCCGGCTCGCCACCTGAGCCGCCGGAGAGAGCCGCCCCGCCGATGCCAGCCATCCTCGCCAAGAAGCTCGGAATGACCCAGGTCTTCCAGGACGACGGCAGCGTCGCGCGCGTGACGGTGCTCGAGGCCGGCCCGTGCCCGGTGACCGCGATCCGCACGCTCGAGCGCGACGGCTACGAGGCGGTCCAGCTCGCCTACGGGGCGAGCAAGGAGAAGCATCTCTCCAAAGCCGAGCTCGGCCACCTGAAGAAGGCCGACGCGCCGCCGCTGCGCACGCTGGTCGAGTTCCGCGGCGAGGCCGGCGAGCTCACGCTCGGCGAGACCGTGACCGTCGAGGCCTTCGAGGCCGGCGCGCGCGTGAAGATCGCGGGCGTCACCAAGGGCAAGGGCTTCCAGGGCACGATCAAGCGCCACAACTTCAGCAGCGGCCCCAAGTCCCACGGCTCGCACAACGTGCGCGCGCCGGGCTCGATCGGCGCCTCGGCGACGCCCTCGCGCGTCTTCAAAGGCATCCGCGGCCCCGGGCAGATGGGCAACAAGCGCGCCACCCAGAAGGGCCTCGAGGTGATCCGCGTCGACGCGCAGGAGAACCTGCTGCTCGTGCGCGGGTCGGTCCCCGGCCCGACCGGCGGGATCGTCGAGGTGCGCACCGATGCCTGACGCGCCTGTATTGGGTGCCCACCCATCCTCCTCACAGAAGGTCAAGCTCGACGAGGCCGCCTTCGGCGCGCGCTTCGCCGGCCCGCTCGTGCACCAGAGCGTGCGCGCCGAGCAGGCTGCGCGCAGGCGCGGCACGGCGGCCACCAAGACGCGCGCCATGGTCTCCGGCGGCGGCGCCAAGCCCTGGCGCCAGAAGGGCACCGGCCGCGCCCGTGCGGGCTCGAGCCGCTCGCCGCTGTGGACCGGCGGCGGCACCGTGTTCGGCCCCCAGCCGCGCTCCTACACCTTCAAGGTCAACCGCAAGGAGCAGCGCGCCGCGCTGCGCAGCGCGCTGTCGCTGCACGCCGGCCGCGGCTCGCTGGCGATCCTCGACGCGAGCGACTTCTCGGAGCCCAAGACCAAGCAGGCGCTCGCGCTGCTCCGAGAATGGAGCCCGCCCGCCCCGGCGCGTCCGACGCTGGTCGTGCTGAGCGCCGAGGAGTCCAACGCAGCGCTGTCGTTCCGCAACATCGACCGCGTGACGGTGATCGAACCCGGCGAGGTCGGAGTCACCGAGCTCGTCGGCGCGGCCTCGCTGCTGATCACCGAGGCGGCGCTGGGGTCGCTGACCGAGCGCACCGGCGCGCCGCGCGGAGGGGAGTCCTGATGGACCACACGCAGGTGATCATCCGCCCCGTCGTCTCCGAGAAGAGCTACGTGCTCTCGGCCGCCGACCGCTACACGTTCCGCGTCCACCCCGACGCCCACAAGACGCAGATCCGCCAGGCGGTCGAGGCGCTGTTCGACGTGCACGTGATCGAGGTGCGCACGCTGAGCGTCAAGTCGAAGCCCAAGCGCCGTGGCGCGACGAGCGGCCGCACGCGCCAGTGGAAGAAGGCGATCGTGCAGGTGCGCCCGGGCGAGAGCATCCCGATATTCCAAGGCCTCGCGGCGCTGGAGAGCTGAGCAGATGCCGATTCGCAAGCCCAAGCCGACCAGCCCCGGACGCCGCTTCGTCTCCTACCCGGACTTCGCCGAGATCACGAAGTCAAAGCCGGAGAAGACGCTCGTCGAAGGCCTGAAGAAGAGCGGCGGGCGCAACGCCTACGGCCGCAAGACCGCCCGCCACCGCGGCGGCGGGGCCAAGCGCGCCTACCGCCGTATCGACTTCAAGCGCCGCAAGGACGGCGTGCCGGCGAGGGTGGCCGCGATCGAGTACGACCCCAACCGCTCCTCCTACATCGCGTTGCTGCACTACACCGACGGCGAGAAGCGCTACATCCTCGCGCCCCAGCGCCTGACGGTCGGCATGACCGTCGCCTCCGGCGAGGGCGCCGACATCGCGGTCGGCAACTGCCTCGAGCTCACGCGGATGCCGGTCGGCACGGTCGTGCACAACATCGAGCTGCAGCCGGGCCGCGGCGGGCAGCTGGCGCGCTCGGCGGGCGCCTCGGCGCAGCTGATGGCCAAGGACGGCGACATGGCGACGCTGCGCCTGCCCTCCGGCGAGATGCGCATGGTGCGCGCCGAGTGCAGGGCGACCGTCGGCGTGATCGGCAACGCCGACCACCAGAACGTGAAGGTCGGCAAGGCCGGCCGCAAGCGCCACATGGGCGTGCGCCCGCAGACGCGCGGCACGGCGATGAACCCCGTCGACCACCCGCACGGCGGCGGCGAGGGCTCGACCACACCGGGGCGCCACCCGGTCACGCCCTGGGGCGTGCCGACGCTCGGCTACCGCACACGCAAGCGGAACAAGACCTCAAACCGCTACATCGTCCGCGGCCGCAGGCGCGGGAAGGGCAGGAGCAGATGAGCCGCTCGAGCAAGAAGGGCCCGTGGGTCGAAGAGCGGCTGATGAGCCGGATCGAAGCCCTCAACGCGGAGAACAACAAAAAAATGCTGCGCACGTGGTCGCGCGCGTCGACGATCTTCCCCGAGATGGTCGGCCACACGATCGCCGTCCACGACGGCAAGAAACATGTGCCGGTCTACGTCAGCGAGGCGATGGTCGGCCACAAGCTCGGCGAGTTCGCGCCCACGCGCGTGTTCCGCGGCCACGCCGGCTCCGGGAAGGTGCGATGAGCGCCGAGGAGGAGAAGGACGTGACGGCGCCCGAGGCCGAGGAGCCCAAGGCCGAGAAAGCGCCTGCCAAAAAAGCCGCCGCCAAAAAAGCGCCGGCCAAGAAAGCCGCGGCCGCCGAGGGCGAGCCGAAAGCCAAAGCGGCCAAAAAAACGCCTGCCAAAAAAGCCGCCAAAGCCGAGCAGCCGAAGGCCGAGGAGAAGAAGGCGCCGGCCGAGAAAGCCGCCAAAGCCGAGCAGCCGAAGGCCGAGGAGAAAGCAGCGCCCGCCCGCCGTGGCAAAGCCGGCGCTCCGCCGCGCCGGCGTGTCGTGCGCGCGAAGGCCCGCTACGTGCGCACCTCGGCGCGCAAGGCACGCATGGTCTGCGGTCACCTGCGCGGCAAGTCCGTTGCTGAGGCGCGCGCTATCCTCGCCTTCACCCCACGCGAGGTGGCGCGGGACTGGAGCAAGCTGCTCGAGTCGGCCGTGGCCAACGCGGAGAGCAACCACGAACTGCTCCAGGACGACCTGATCGTCCGCGAGGCCTACGCCGACGAGGGACCGACGATCAAGCGGTTCCGTCCTCGTGCGATGGGGCGTGCGACGCCGATTCGCAAGCGCACCAGCCACCTGACCATAACGCTGACACCGGGCCCGGACGACGGGTCCGGCCGGAGAAAAGGCTAGAGAGGCCGAGATGGGACAGAAGGTTCATCCAGAGGCGATGCGCGTGGGTTACATCCACGATTGGAAGTCGAACTGGTTCAACGAGCGCAACTTCGCCGAGTACCTGGCCGAGGACGTGCGTGTGCGCGAGCACATCACGAACAAGCTGGCGCACGCCGGCCTCTCGGACATCACGATCCGCAAGGACTCGAACGAACTCGAGGTCAACATCCACACCGCCCGGCCCGGCATCGTGATCGGCAAGTCGGGCACCGAAGTGGACGCCCTGCGCCGCGACCTGCACCGCCTGACGAAAAAGCAGATCAAGGTCAACATCCTCGAGATCAAGCGCCCCGAGCTCGACGCGAAGCTGGTCGCGCAGTCGATCGCCGAGCAGCTGCAGAACCGCGTCGCCTTCCGGCGCGCGATGAAGCGTGCGCTCACGAGCGCGATGCGATCGGGCGCCAAGGGCGTGAAGGTCCAGGTCGCCGGACGCCTCGGCGGTGCGGAGATGGCGCGCACCGAATCGTATTCCGACGGGCGCGTGCCGCTCCACACGATGCGCGCCGACATCGACTACGGCTTCTATGAGGCGCGGACCACCTTCGGTCGCATCGGTGTCAAGTGCTGGGTCAACAAGGGCGAAATCATGCCCGAGGGCTACACCGGTGCCGACCTCACCGACATGACCGCGCCGGCCCCGCCGAGCAGCGAGCGCGACAGCCGCGGCTCGCGCGAGGGCCGCGAGGGCCGCGGTCGCGGCCGCGGCGGCAACGGTCGCGGCCCCGGTGGTCCCGGGCGCGGCCCCGGCGGCGGGCGCGGTCCCGGCGGCGGGCGCGGTCCCGGCGGTCCGGGCGGACGCGGGCGCGGCCCGCGCTCCGGCGGCGGATCGAGCAACGGAGGCGGGCGCTGATGCTCTCGCCCAAGCGCGTCAAGCACCGCAAGCAGCACCGCGGCCGCCGCCGCGGCAACTCGCGCGGGCAGCTGCACGTGCAGTTCGGCGAGTACGGGCTGAAGTCGCTCGAGTGCGGCTGGCTGACCAACCGCCAGATCGAGGCCGCGCGTATCGCGATGACCCGCAAGATCAAGCGTGGCGGCAAGGTCTGGATCAACGTGTTCCCGGACAAGCCGGTCACCAAGAAGCCGGCCGAGACGCGCATGGGCTCGGGCAAGGGCTCGCCCGAAGGCTGGGTCGCGGTCGTCAAGCCCGGCCGCGTGATGTTCGAGCTCGCCGGCGTGCCGGAGCCGCTCGCGCGCGAAGCGATCCGGCTCGCGGCGCACAAGCTGCCGGTCAAGTCGAAGTTCGTGCTGCGCGAGGACTAGGACGATGAAGGCGAGCGAACTGCGCGACATGGAGCCGGCCGAACTCGGCAAGCGGATGGCCGAGCTGCGCAAAGAGATCTTCGGGCTGCGGTTCGCGAACGCGACCGGCGAACTCGACGACACGGCCGGCATCGGCCGCGCCAAGCGCGACCTCGCGCGGGCGCTGACCGTCGAGCGCCAACGCGCGCGATCGCACCGATCCGCGACCGGCAACGACTGACAACGACGAAGGCGACTGACTGATGGCTGACGAGCAGGACGAGACCACCAACGAGACCCCCGCGGCAGAGGCGCCCGAGGCCGCCCAGGCCGAGGAGACGCCCGCCGAGCCGGAGGCTGCTCCGCAGGAGGCTGCCCCCGAGGCACAGGCCGAGCCCGAGGCTGCCGAGGACGAGGCTGCCCCCGAGGCGCAGGCCGACGCCGGCGATGAGCCGCAGGCCGGCGCCGGGGAGGCCCCCGAGCCGGCCGAGCCGCAGGAGCAGCTCTCTCCCAAGGAGCGTCGCCGCCGTACGCGCTCGGCCCACAGCGGCGAGGTGCGCCCGCAGCGCTCGCCGGAGGAGCGTCACGCCGAACGCCTCGAGATCCGCCGCCGCAAGGCGACGCGCCGCCGCGCGCGCCGCGTGTCCGAACGCACCCGCGCCGCCGAGCGCCGTGCGTCGAAGCCCGCGCCCGAGCCGCTTGCGCCCGTGCACGCGCCGGTGCAGGGCGCGCGCCGCGTGCGCCAGGGCATCGTCGTCTCCGACAAGGCCGAGAAGACGATCACCGTGCGGATCGACATCGCAAGGCGTCACCGCCGCTACGAGAAGATCGTCCGCAGCTCGAGCACCGTGCACGCACACGACGAGAAGAACGACGCGCGCGAGGGCGATGTCGTGCGCGTGATCGAGAGCCGGCCGCTGTCGCGCACCAAGCGCTGGGCGCTCGTCGACGTCGTGGAGCGGGCGCGATGATCCAGAACGAGACGAGGTTGCGGGTGGCCGACAACTCCGGCGCCCGCGAGATCCTGTGCATCCGCGTCAAGGGCGGCTCGCGCCGCCGCTATGCGTTCGTCGGCGACGTGATCACGGCGACCGTCAAGCAGGCCAACCCACAGGGCGCGGTCAAAAAGGGCGACGTCGTGACCGCCGTGATCGTGCGCACCAAGAAGCCGATCGGGCGCGAGGACGGCACCTACATCGCCTTCGACGAGAACGCGGCCGTGATCATCGACGAGCAGAACAACCCGCGCGGCACGCGCGTCTTCGGGCCGGTCGCGCGCGAACTGCGCGAGCGCAACTTCATGAAGATCGTCTCGCTCGCCCCGGAGGTGCTGTGATGGCAGCGCGCGCTGTCAGGCGCAAGCCGATGAAGGTCCGCTCCGGCGACCGTGTGCAGGTGATCTCGGGCAAGGACCGCGGCAAGACCGGCCGCGTGCTGCGGGTCGACCCCAAGCACGGGCGCGTCTACGTCGAGGGCCTCAACATGATCAAGCGTCACACCCGCCCGCAGCAGGTCGCCGGCGCCCAGAGCGAAGCCGCGCTCGGCGGCGTGATCGAGCGCGAGGGCCCGATCCACGTCTCGAACGTGATGGTGCTCGACGGCAAAGGCAAGCCGACGCGGCTCGGGATCGAGCGCGAGAACGGACAGCGCTTCCGCGTCGCCCGCACGACGGGCGCGAGGCTCGACTGATGGCGACCACCGAGACCGCACCGCCCGCGCGCCTCAAGCAGCGCTACCTCGAGGAGATCCGCCCCGCGCTGATATCGCGCTTCGGCTACTCGTCGGTCATGCAGGCACCGAAGGTCGAGAAGGTCACGCTCAACATGGGCGTCGGCCTGGCGCGCCAGGACAACAAAATGCTCGCGCGCCGCGACCGAGCAGCTCGCCACGATCGCCGGCCAGCAGCCGAGCGTGCGCCGCGCGCGCAAGTCGATCGCCGCCTTCAAACTGCGCGAGGGGATGCCGGTCGGAGTGGCGGTCACGCTGCGCGGCGAGCGCAGCTACGAGTTCCTCGACCGCCTGATCTCGATCGCGATTCCGCGGATCCGCGACTTCCGCGGGCTCAGCCCGCGCTCGTTCGACGGCCGCGGCAACTACTCGATGGGGGTCAAAGAGCAGATCATCTTCCCCGAGATCGACTACGACGCGATCGACCAGGTGCGCGGCCTCGACATCACGATCACCACGAGCGCCGCCAGCGACATCGAGGCCTACGCGCTGCTCGCTGCGCTCGGGATGCCGTTCTCCTCGCAGGGGCGCCCGAAGGGGTATGACCCGGAGGCCGACGCGGCCGCCGAACTTGCGCACGAGGAGGCGCAGGCCGCCGCGGCCGCGAAGGCGGCCGAGGCCGAGGCGCCGGAGCCGGAGGCAGAGGCTGAGCCCGAGCCCGAAGCGGAGGCTGCGCCCGAGGCAGCGGCGGAGCCCGAGGCAGAGGCTGAGCCCGAGCCCGAAGCGGAGGCAGCGGCGGAGCCCGAGGCAGAGGCTGCGCCCGAGCCGGAAGCGGAGGCTGCGCCCGAGGCAGCGGCGGAGCCCGAGGCAGAGGCCGAGCCCGAGGCAGAGGCCGAGCCCGAGCCCGAGGCGGCAGCGGAGCCGGAGCCCGAGGCCGAGGCTGCGCCGGAGGCCGAGCCCGAGGCCGAGCAGGAGCCCGAGGCGGAGAACAGCGACAAGGAGAGCAGCGACTGATGGCCAAGACCTCGCAGCGCGTCAAGCAGGCGCGTCCCCCGAAGTACAAGACTCGTGCCTATACTCGGTGCACCCGCTGCGGGCGCCCGCGTGCGGTGTATCGCAAGTTCGGGGTGTGTCGCATCTGTCTTCGCGAACTCGCCCACAACGGCCAGATCCCCGGGATGACGAAGTCCTCCTGGTAGGAGCACGAACACGCATGTCGATGACCGATCCGATAGCCGACTTCCTGACCCGCGTGCGCAACGCGATCCGTGCCGCGCACGAGACGGTCGACGTCCCGGCCTCGAAGCTGAAGGGCGAGATGGCGCGGATCCTCGACGAGCAGGGCTACATCGAGTCCTGGACGCTGATGCCCGCGCCCGAGGGCGGCGCCGGCCAGGTGATCCAGATCCGCCTCAAGTACACCGAGGACCGCCGCTCGGCCATCTCCGGTCTGAAGCGCGTCTCGCGCCCCGGCCGGCGCACGTACGTCGACGCGCGCCACATCCCGAAGGTGCTCGGCGGCATGGGCACCGCGATCGTCTCGACCTCGCACGGCGTGATGACCGGCCACGACGCGCGCGCGGCCGGCTTCGGCGGCGAGGTCCTCGCGCAGGTCTGGTGAGAGCGATGTCCCGCATCGGTAGACAGCCCATCTCAGTGCCCGCCGGCGTGACCGTCTCGATCGAGCCCGAGCGCGTTCGCGTCAACGGCCCCAAGGGCGAACTGAGCGAGCGCATCCACCGCGACATCGACGTCAAGCAGGACGGCGACCAGGTGGTCGTCACGCGCCCGACCGACCGCGGCGAACACCGTGCGCTGCACGGCCTGACCCGCTCGCTCGTCGCGAACATGGTCGAGGGCGTCACCGACGGCTACGAGAAGCGCCTCGAGATCCAGGGCGTCGGCTACCGAGCGCAGCTCAAGGGCAAGAACCTCGAGCTCGCGGTCGGCTACTCGCACCCGGTGCCGATCGCGGCGCCCGACGGGATCGAATTCGAGGTGCCCCAGCCGACGCGGGTCGTCGTCAAGGGCATCTCCAAGCAGCTCGTCGGCGAGACCGCCGCGATCATCCGCAAGCAGCGCCCGCCCGAGCCCTACAAGGGCAAGGGCATCCGCTACGAGGGCGAGTACGTCGCACGCAAGGTGGGCAAGCGCGCATGAGCCCCTATACCGGCGCCGGCCGGCGCCCTTACCCATTCGGGCACTCGCAGTCGCTCGTGTGCTGGTGCACACTTCGCTCCTGCGTCCGTGGCCGGCTTGGCGACGTGGTCATGCCGCGCAGCACGGAGGTGCGCCCGTGAGCGTCCTGACCAAGGAGAACCGCCGGTGAAGCGCCGCCGCCGCGTGCGGCAAGATCTCCGGTACGCCGCGCGCCCGCGCATCTCCGTGTTCCGCTCCAACCGCGGCATCTCCGCTCAGCTGATCGACGACGTCAGCGGCCGCACGCTCGCCGCCGTCGCGTGGTACGAGCCGGACCTGCGCAAGCTCGCGCAAATCCGACTGCACCACGCGCGCGGGCGCAGCTGCTCGCCGAGCGCGCCAAGGCGGCAGGCATCACCGACGCGGTGTTCGACCGCGGCGGCTACCAGCTACCACGGCCACGTGCGCGCGTTCGCCGAGGCGATGCGCGAGGCGGGCATGACCGTCTGAGCCGCCCGGACGCCCGCGCCCGCTACCCTCTCCTGCCGATGTCCACGATCAACACAGAGCGCTCAGTCAACCCGGCCGGCCTCGACCTGCAGGAGCGCGTGGTCGAGATCAACCGCGTCGCCAAGGTCGTCAAGGGCGGCCGGCGCTTCTCGTTCACGGCGCTCGTCGTCGTCGGGCGACGAACGCGAGGTGGTCGGCGTCGGCTACGGCAAGGCGAACGAGGTCCCGCTCGCGATCCAGAAGGGCGTCGAGCGCGCCAAGAAGGACCTGTTCCGGGTGCCCAAGCACGGCAGCACGATCACCCACCAGACGACCGGGATCTTCGGCTCCGGCCGCGTGCTGCTGAAGCCGGCCTCGCCCGGCACCGGCGTGATCGCCGGCGGCGGCGTGCGCGCGGTGCTCGAGCTCGCCGGCATCCACGACATCCTCTCCAAGAGCCTCGGCACGCAGAACCCGATCAACCTCGTCAAGGCGACGATCGCCGGGCTGCGCGGCCTGCGCACCCCCGACGAGGTCGCGCGCCTGCGCGGCCTGACGGTCGCCGAGGTGCTCGGCCTCGGAGGCCCCAAGGCCGCCGACGGCCAGCCGGCCGAGCAGGCGCGGCGACGGCGAGGCCGCCGAGGCGGTGCCGACGGCCGAGGCGGGTCGCGTGATGGCCTCGACTCGACCGTCACCCAGCGCCGCTCGAGCAACGGCGCGAACCGCAAACAGCTCGACACGCTGCGCTCGCTCGGCCTGCGCCGCATCGGCCACACCGTGCGAGGTGCAGGACAACGAGTCCTCGCGCGGCATGCTGCACGCCGTGCGCCACCTCGTCGAGGTCGAGGAGAAGGGCCGATGAGCCCCGCCGCCGAGCAGGACGAGCAGCGCATCGGCCTGCACAGCCTCGCGCCGGCTCCGGGCAGCCGCCGCCCGCGCAAGCGCATCGGTCGCGGCGAAGGCTCGGGCACCGGCAAGACCTCAGGCCGCGGGCAGAAGGGCGCGGGCTCGCGCTCGGGCTCCAAGAGCCGCGCCGCGCTTCGAGGGCGGGCAGATGCCGATCCACATGCGCATGCGAAAGCTGCGCGGTCCGCACATGAAGAAGTCGATGCCGTTCGAGCCGTTCCGCACCCACACCCAGCCGGTCAACATCGGCGCGCTCGAGCAGCGCTTCGACGCCGGCGCCGAGGTGACGATCGAGCTGATGGCGCAGAACGGCCTGGCCACGCGCAAGGGCGTGCCGGTCAAGGTGCTCGCCAAGGGCGAGCTCAGCAAGGCGCTGACCGTGCACGCGCACGCGTTCAGCGCCGGCGCGCGCGAGCGCGATCGAGGCCGCGGGCGGCACCTGCACGGTCCTCGAGGCCTGAGTCGCGCGGGCGGCGAGCGGCGGCCGGTCATCGACTAGAATCGACGACTCCGCCGCCGGCGAGCGAGCGCTCGCGCGGGGCGGCAGGAGACCTGATGCTCGCCACGATCCTCAACGCCTTCCAGGTCGCGGACATCCGCAAGAAGATCGCTGTTCACGGCGGCGATGCTGCTGATCTACCGGTTCGGCTCGCACGTGCCGGTGCCGGGCGTCAACCTGACGGCCGTCAACAACATCCAGAAGGAGTTCGGCGGCTCCAGCATCCTCGGGCTGCTGAACCTGTTCTCCGGCGGCGGCCTCTCGCCGGATCGCGATCTTCGCGCTCGGGATCATGCCCTACATCACGGCGTCGATCATCCTGCAGCTGCTGCAGGTCGTCGGTCCCGTCGCTGGAAAAGCTCTCCAAGGAAGGCGAGGTCGGGCAGGCGCGGATCACGCAGTACACGCGCTACCTGACCGTCGGGCTCGCGTTCGCGCAGTCGATCGGCTACGTGTTCCTGTTCCACACGCTGCAGGCGAAAGCCGGCGAAGCGGTCGTCAAAACTTCGACGCGCCGCACATCTTCCTGATCGTGATCTGCCTGACGGCCGGCTGCGTGCTGCTGATGTGGATCGGCGAGCTGATCACCCAGCGCGGGATCGGCAACGGCATCTCGCTGCTGATCTTCGCCTCGATCGTCTCGCGGCTGCCGAGCGGCGATCCAGTCCTGGTGGACCTAGCACCGACCAGGTCTTCAAGGTGATGATGCCGTTCCTCGTGCTCGCGGTCGTCGCCGCGATCGTGTTCGTGCAGGAAGGCCAGCGGCGCATCCCGGTCCAGTACGCCAAGCGCGTGATCGGCCGGCGCATGACCGAGGGCGGCCAGACCTACCTGCCGCTGCGCGTGAACATGGCCGGCGTGATCCCGGTGATCTTCGCCGCCAGCCTGATGGCGTTCCCGCCGACCGTCGGCCAGCTCGTCAAAACCGCACTGGGGCCAGTCAGCTGTCGGACTTCTTCACGCCCAACGGCTGGCACTACGTGCTCGGCGAGTCGATCCTGATCATCGTCTTCACCTACTTCTACACGGCGGTCACGTTCAACCCCGTCGACCAGGCGGACAACCTGAAGAAGTACGGCGGCTTCATCCCCGGCGTGCGGCCCGGGCGCCCGACGGCCGAATTCCTCGACCGCATCCTGGCGCGCCTGACGTTCCCGGGCGCCCTGTTCCTGGCCGCCGTCGCTGCGCTGCCGGCGATCCTGATCGCCCGCACCCACGAGCAGTTCGCCTTCGGCGGCACCTCGATCCTGATCGTCATCGGCGTCGCGCTCGAAACGATGAAGCAGCTCGAGGCGCAGCTGATGATGCGCAGCTACGAGGGCTTCCTGAAGTAGCCGTCGTGGGGCGCCCCTGGCGGTGCCCCGACCCCGCCAAGCGGCTAAGTCTGCGACGGTCATTGTCTGAGCTGAACCTGATCCTGCTCGGCCCGCCGGGAGCCGGCAAGGGCACCCAGGCCGAGCGCCTGCGCGACGACTTCGGCCTGCCGCACATCTCGACCGGCGACATGCTGCGCGCCCAGGTCGCCGATGAAACCGAGCTCGGCACGCAGGCCAAGGAGCTTCATGGACGCGGGCGAGCTGGTGCCGGACGAGGTGATCATCGGCATGATCATCGAGCGCGTCCGCGCCGCGGACGCGCGGCGACGGCTTCCTGCTCGACGGCTTCCCGCGCAACGAGGCCCAGGCCGACGCGCTCGCCGAGGCGCTGCAGGGCCTCGACCGGCGGCTGACCGCAGTGCTGCTCGATCGACGTGCCCGACGACGAGGTCGTGAGGCGGCTGGCGGGGCGGCGCGTGTGCGTCAAGAACCCGACCCACATCTACCACGTCGACTTCGACCCGCCCAAGCACGAGGACGTCTGCGACCAGGACGGCTCGCGCCTGATCCAGCGCGACGACGATCGCGAGGACGTGATCCGCAACCGCCTCGAGGTCTACCACGCCCAGACCGAGCCGCTGATCGACTACTACGACCGCGCCGGGCTGCTGCGCCGTCTCGACGGCACACGCCCGCCCGACGAGGTGCACCGCCACATCCGCGCGACGGTCGCGACGCTTCGCCTCGAGGAGGAGCTCTGAGCCTCCGGCGCAGGCGCGCCGGCGAGCTTCTCTGTGGCCGCGCCCCCGAAGCGGCCAGCTAAGCTCCCAGGGTGATCATCAAGAAGTCCCCCGAGGAGATCGCCAAGATGGCGGCGGCGGGCACGATCCTCGCTGCCACGCTCGACCTGATGGCGGCCAACGTGCGCCCGGGCATCACCACCGGGGAGCTCGACGGCCTGGCCGAGCGTTTCATCCGCTCGCACGGCGCCGAGCCGACCTTCAAGGGCTACCGCGGCTTCCCGGGCTCGATCTGCGCCTCGCCCGGCGCGATGATCGTCCACGGCATCCCCGGGCGCTACGCGCTGAAGCGCGGCGAGGTCATCTCGATCGACGTCGGCGTGACCCTCGATGGCTGGGTAGCCGACGCGGCTCGCACGCTCGCGATCGGGGACATCGACGCGCGCACGCGCAACCTGCTCGACGCGACCGAGGAGTCGCTGCACGCCGGGGTCGCGCAGGCGCGTCCCGGCAACCGCATGGGCGACCTATCGCACGCGATCCAGCAGGTCGCCGAGGGCGCCGGCCTTGCGGTCGTGCGCTCGCTCGTCGGCCACGGCGTCGGGCGCAGCATGCACGAGGACCCGCAGGTCCCCAACTACGGGCGCCCGGGCAAGGGGCCGCTGCTCGAGGAGGGCATGGTGCTCGCGATCGAGCCGATGACCACCGCCGGGCGCCCCGCCGTCAGGGTCGGCGGCGACGGCTGGGCGATCTACTCGCAGGACGGCTCGCCTGCCGCGCACTTCGAGTTCACCGTCGCGATCACCGCCGACGGGCCGCAGATCCTGACGCCCTGGCACCTGCCCGCCGAGCAGCGCGTGCAGGCGCTCGCGGCGACCGGCTCCTGAGCAGCGCCGCGGCGGGGAGGAGCCGGCGGGCGAAGAACCCAGTTGCTACCATACGGAGTCCTGCCCGCGCGCGGGCTCAACGCCTGCGCAGAGGCACGTCCTCGACCCGGTAGCGGCAGCCGCAACGGCAGCCAGAGCCGAGTCGCCGGTACAGAGCGCCTGAAAGGGATCATGAAGGTACGACCGTCGGTCAAGCCGATGTGCGAGAAATGCAAGATCATCCGCCGCCACGGGGTGGTGCTGGTGATCTGCCAGAACAAGCGCCACAAGCAGAGGCAAGGGTGAGCGCAGCGAACCCGGTCAAGCGAGGCGTGAGGCTGAGCGATCCCATCAGGACGCGGGGCGGGATGCCCCGCGGAGGTGCCGCTTAATGGCCAGGATCGCTGGTGTCAACCTCCCTCTCAACAAGCGCTCGGAGGTCGGGCTGACCTACATCTACGGCGTCGGCCGCTCGACGTCGAACAAGCTGCTGGCCGAGGTCGGGATCAGTCCCGACACCTACATCCGTGATCTGACCGAGGACGAGGTCGCCAAGCTGCGCGACGCGATCGACAACGGCCTCACGGTCGAGGGTGACCTGCGGCGCGAGCGCCTGCAGGACATCAAACGGCTTCAGGACATCGGCTGCTACCGCGGCCTGCGCCACCGCAAAGGCCTGCCGGTGCGCGGCCAGAAGACCAAGACCAACGCCCGCACGCGCAAGGGCCCCAAGCGCATGCAGGTCGCCGGCAAGAAGAAAGCCGGCAAGAAGTAGATGCCGCCCGCTCCCAAGCGCGCCCGCGGACGGCGCAAGCCGAAAAAGAACATCCCGGTCGGCCAGGCTCACATCAAGACTTCGTTCAACAACACGATCGTCTCGCTGACGGACACCACCGGCAATGTGATCGCCTGGGAGTCCGCCGGCGGCGCCGGCTTCAAGGGCTCACGCAAGTCGACCCCCTTCGCCGCGCAGGTGACCGCCGACGCGGCCGCGCGCAAGGGCCTCGAACAGGGGCTTCAGAAAGTGGAGGTCTACGTCAAGGGGCCCGGCTCCGGTCGCGAGACCGCGATCCGCTCGCTGCAGGCCGCCGGCCTCGAGGTGACCGGCGTGAAGGACGTGACCCCGCAAGCGCACAACGGATGCCGCCCCCGCAAGCGGCGGAGGGTCTGAGATGGCACGCGACACCGGCCCGCAGTGCAAGCAGTGCCGCCGCGAGGGGCAGAAGCTGTTCCTCAAGGGCGAGCGCTGCCTGACGGACAAGTGCGGGGTCGAGCGCCGCTCCTACCCGCCCGGCGAGCACGGACGCGGCCGGCTCAAACAGAGCGAGTACCGCGTGCAGCTGCGCGAGAAGCAGAAGGCGCGCCGCTACTACGGCGTGCTGGAGAAGCAGTTCCGCGGCTACTACAACAAGGCTTCCAGGCAGCCGGGCATCACGGGCGAGAACCTGCTCGCGTTGCTCGAGTGCCGGCTCGACAACGTGCTGGTGCGCCTCGGCTTCGCCGCCTCGCGGCGCCAGGGCCGCCAGCTGATCCGCCACGGCCACTGGACGGTCAATGGCCGGCGGGTCAACATCCCGAGCTACCAGGTGCGCCCGGGCGACGTGATCGCGATCAAGGCGACCACGCCCGCGACGCAGGTGGTCAGGGACGCGACCGAGCTCACCGGACAGATCCCCGCGTGGCTGCAGGCCGATCACGAGTCGCTGACGGCCAAGGTGCTGCGCAAGCCGGAGCGGCGCGAGGTCGCCGCGCCGGTGCAGGAGCAGCTCATCGTCGAGCTGTACTCGAAGTAGACGCGACTCCGGCGCCTCCGTCCCGGCGGGCGGCGGCGCTTGCAGGCCGGAGTCCGCGCGGACTCCGGCACGACACCAACACGACGTAAGGACTCTCATGCTCGACTTCCAAATCCCCCGGATCACAAGCGAGTCCGTGGAGCAGAACCGTGGCACGTTCACGATCGAGCCGCTCGACCGCGGATTCGGCTACACGTTCGGCAACTCGCTGCGCCGGGTCCTGCTGTCCTCACTGGCTGGCGCCGCCGTCACGAGCGTGCGCATCGAGGGCGTGGCGCACGAGTTCTCCACGATCCCGGGCGTCAAGGAAGACGTGACCGACATCGTGCTGAACCTCAAGGGCGTCGTGTGCCGCATGCACTCCGACGCGAGCGAGGTCGAGGCGCCGCTGGTCGTGACCGGGCCGGGAGAGATCACCGCCAAGGACATCGACCTGCCCGCCGGGGTGGAGATCCTCAACCCCGACCTGCACATCGCCACGCTCGAGAAGAAAACCAAGCTCGAGCTGTACATGACGATCGGCCGTGGCCGCGGCTACCGCCCGGCCGAGGAGAACAAGTCCTCCGACCAGCCGATCGGCGTGATCCCGATCGACTCGATCTTCTCGCCGGTGCGCCGCGTCGCCTACGCGGTCGAGCAGGCGCGCGTCGGGCAGAAGACCGACTTCGACAAGCTCACGCTCGACATCGAGACCGACGGCTCGATCGACCCGCAGGCGGCGCTGCGCGAGGCGGCCGAGCTGCTGATCAGCCAGCTCGCGATCTTCACGGACGCCGACCGCATCCAGGAGCTGCGCGCCGCCCCGGGCGGCCAGCTCGACGGGCACGGCCTGGCCGTCGGCGGCGGGCCGCAGGCGGCGCTGCAGGGCGAGGAGTACGGGATCCTGATCGAGGAGCTCGAGCTCGGCGTGCGCTCCTACAACTGCCTGAAGCGGGCCGGCATCCAGACGGTCGGCGACCTGATCTCGAAGTCCGAGGCGGAGCTGAACGCGATCCCGAACTTCGGCAAAAAGTCGATCGACGAGGTGATCGAAACGCTGCACGCAAGGGGCCTCAACCTGCGCCAGGACTGACACACCAGGACCCCGGGCGGCGTCCTCCGCTCGCTCTGGCCGGTTCGGGGCCCCCCCCCCCCCCCTTTCTTTTTTCCCCCTTGCCCGACTCCCTGGACCGCTTAGACTCCAAGACTGACACGATGAGACACCAGAAGACACGCAACAAGCTCTCTCGCTCAAGCGCCCACCGCAAGGCGCTGCTGATGAACCTGTCCAAGGAGCTGATCGAGCACGAGCGGATCAAGACGACCGAGGCGAAGGCGAAGGCCGTCAAGCCGGAGGTCGAGAAACTGATCACGCTCGCCAAGCGCGGCGACCTGCACGCGCGGCGCCAGGCGCTCTCGACGCTCGCACAGGACAAGTTCGCGGTGCACAAGCTGTTCGCCGAGGTCGCGCCCCGCTATGCCGAGCGGCCCGGCGGCTACACGCGCATCCTCAAGATCGGCCAGCGTCCCGGCGACGCGACCGAGATGGTCTTCCTAGAGCTCGTCTGACGCAGGGCCCGAGCGCCTCGGATGGTCACGAGGCTCACGATCGAGTACGACGGGGGCGACTTCGCGGGCTGGGCGCGCCAGCCCGGCGAGCGCACCGTGCAGGAGGAGCTCGAGCGCGGGCTTCAGACTATCCTCGGCCCGAGCGGGGTCGACGGGCGCCCGCTCCGTCTCACCGTCGCCGGGCGCACCGACCGCGGCGTGCATGCCTGGGGGCAGGTCGCAAGCTACGCGCACGAGGCGGTCGATCCCCAGCGCCTGAACGGGCTGCTCGCCGGCGACGTCGCGGTGCTCTCCTCCGAGCCCGCCGCTCCCGGCTTCGACGCGCGCCGCGACGCCGTCAGCCGCACGTACTGCTACCGCGTGCTCGCGCGCCGCACCCGCAGCGCGTTCGAGCGCCGCACCTCCTACTGGTGGACCGCGCCGCTCGAGGTGCAGGCTCTGCACGCCTGCGCGGCGGCGCTGGCCGGGCAGCACGATTTCACCGCCTTCACGCCGAGCGAAACCGATCACCGCTGGTTCAACTGCCGCGTGGCGCGGGCCGAGTGGCTGGAGCGTGGCGAGCTGCTCGAGTTCTGGATCGAGGCGGACATGTTCCTGCGCCACATGAACCGGGTGCTGGTCGGGACGATGCTCGACGTCGCGCGCGGCTTCACGGCGCTCGAGCACTTCGAGCGCCTGCTGGAGGGCCGCCCGCGTGCAGAGGCCGGGCGCACGGCGCCACCGCACGGGCTGGCGCTGGCGTCGGTGTCCTACGGGTGAGCCGGGCGGGGCGGCCCATCCGTGCTGGATCAGCCCGCCGCGGCGCGCCTCGGCCGGGACCTTGCGCCGGCGCGCCCGGCCCGTCCGCCGCCTACGGCGAGGACGGTTCGGTTTCGCCTTCGCAGCGTTCGATCAGCTCCCTGGTGTGGAGCGGTTCGGAGCCGAGCGGCACGCCCCGGGGCCCGCGCACCGTAACGGCGCTCGCGGGCGGGGAGAAGACCCCGTACACGAACATCCCGTGCGCGTGAAGCGAAGCTGGAAGCCTGACCGCGTGCAGTGCCACGGGGCCGGCGGAGGTGTGGGCGAGGACCGAGTCGTGTGCGTCCTCGAGCAGCCCGAAGACGATGTCCCATGGGTGCGGCGCGCAGCCGGATTCTTCTTCGTAGGGGAACGCTGCGCTGAGCTTGGAGCGGACGGAGACGGAGAACCCGCCGGTGAGCCCTTCGGAGAACGCGCCTTGTTCGTGTATCTGAACCCGGAAGTGCAGGTGGACCTGGCCGAGGAAGCGGAAGCGTTCGGCGCGGATCGAGAACCTCGGGCCGCCGCCAGGCACCTTGCCGCTCGCCACCGTGCGGATCCCGCCGGGCAGGAACCTCAGCGGGTTCTGCGTGCAGCCGTGGATCGCCGGCAGCCGGGTCACGCGCACGAGGAGCCCGGACGCGCTCAGCTCGGTCAGCGAGACGGGGATCGGCGAGGGGCCTCGCACGACCTGGTAGTAGAAGCCGGCCGGGCCGCCGTAGCGCGCGGGGATCAGGATCGCCTGCGAGGTGATCGTGTGGCCGTCGCTCAGGCGCAGCCGCACGCGCCGCGTGGCGGGCGAGAGGTTCGCTTCGATCGTCAGCCGCCCCGAGGCGCAGTTCACGCGCGGGTTGGCCCCCCTGCCCCTGAACGAGCATCGCGGGCTCCCGCCGTCGATCGAGTCGTTCGCGAACGCGCCGCCCGTGATGGTGAGCTCGCAGTCTTCCGTCTTCGTCGGGGGTTCATAGCGGACCACGAACGATGCGCCGGTCGCCGTGCGGCCGCGGCCGAGCACAACCGACCCCTTCAGGGGCCGCGGTTCACCGAGCCGGTTCCCTTCCGGTTCGCCGCCGTTGAAGCCGAGCGCGGCTTCGGCGTGCTCGTCGATTTCCAGGAGCGGGCGCTGGAGCACGGCGCGTTTGATGCGCAGCGCGCGGACCTCGCGGAGCTGCGTTCGCTGGAGGGCACCCTCGTACGGCCTCAGGCTTGCGGCGGAAGGGGACACGACCGTGCCGGTGGGGACGACGAGCGCGAGCGGGTTCGGCACCGCCTTGGTCGCGGGGGAGAGCACGCGATATCCGCTCGCGACCCAGCTCGCCATGTCGGCGCAGACGTGCAGCGACACCTGGCTGCTCCGCACCTGTTCGAGGATCGCGAGGAAGTTCGCGACCCCGCGCGTCACCGAGCTGCTGCTCCAGCTGAGCGGCTTCGCCGCCGCGATGAAGATGGCGAGGGCGTCCTGCTCGGCCGCTGTCGACGCGGGGGCGAGCGAGGTCAAAAGCTCGTCGCGCAACCGCTCGAGCTGATGCGAGCGCAGGTTGAATTCGCCGCTCTGGCGCCCCGTTTCGTTTGAACCGCCGGGGCCGAAGCGGGCGTAGTCCGGGGCGTGCGCGAGGATCCCCGGGCATTCGGCGGCGAGCTGCGCGGCGGTCGCGCGCGATGCGGCGATGCGGTTCGGGATCGCGGCGTTGACCGACTGCTCGAGGGTCAGGTAGGCGGAGATGTAGGCGGCCGTCGCCACGCGGTCCCGGGGGTTGACCGGCGCGCGGTGGTGCGTGCGGCGCGGTGCGGCCGGCGCGGCCGGGGCGAGGGCGCATGCCATCAGCACCGCGAGGGCCGCGAGCCCGGCACGGCGCGCCCGCCGCCACACCTCCACGCTCATCCCGCGTAGCCGAGGCAGTATTCGGCGTCTTCGCTCGCCCTGGCGGCGAGGCTTTCGGTCGCCAGCGTCTGCCCCGTCGCAGAGCGCACGACGAGTTCGGTCGGCGGCGAGGCGAACGCGTCGTAGGCGAGCACGCTCGTGGAGTGCAGCTGCGGCGGCAGCGGCTGCTCGCCGAGCGGCACGAGCGTTCCTTCGCTGCGCGCGAGCACGGTGTCGCCGGGCGCCTTGACGAGGCCGTAGAGGATCGCGAGCTGGTGCGGCGGGCACTGAGCGTGCAGGGACCATTCGAACAGGCGCGCCGCGGCGCCGCCCGATTCTCCTTCGACGATCGAGCCGGCGCGCGGCGTCACTTTCACGAGCAGGCTCACTTGGTGGCTGCGGGCGCCGGGGAACGTGATGCCCCTGATCGTGTAGCTCGTGCCGCCGGGCCCCGCTGCCTGCACGAGCGTTAGGACGGTGGGTTCGGGTTCGGGCTTCGGCCTGCACCCGCGGACCGGGCGCAGGCGCACGACGCGCACGACGCGCCCGGCCCCGTCGAGCTCGGTCAGGGACACGGGGATCGGCCACGGTCCGCGCACCGCCTGGAAGTAGAAGCCGAACGGGCCCCCGTAGCGGACCGGCACCGCCACCACAGGCGAGGTGATCCTGCGGCCGTCGCTCAGCGCGAGCCGCACGCGCCTGACATCCGCGGGCGTCCGATATTCGAGCTGCAGTTCGCCGCCTTCGCAGCTCACCGGATGCGGGTGCAGCCGACCCACGCCGCCGCAGCCGCTGCCGCCGATCGAGGTCGAGTTGCCCGACAGCCCCTGCCCGCCCGGCTGGCTGTATTCGAGTTCGAGCGTGTAGCGGCACCCGTGCCCGAGCTCGGGCGGGGCGCGTTCTGCGCTGAGGACGAACTGACCGCCGGCGAGGGTGCTGCCGCGGCCGAGGCGGACCTTCGCTCGCCGGGGGGCCGGTTCTTCTTCTTCGTGGAACCCGAGCGCGCGCGCGAGCCTCGTGCTCGGGTCCTGGTTCTGCAGGCTGCTGCGGGCCAGACGGGCTTCGAGTTCCGCCAGCCGGCGGGCGAGCGCGCGCCCGCGCTCGCCCTCCTCGTGCGCGACCAGCAGCTCGACCGTGCGGGTGTCGAGGGGCCTGCCTTGTTCGACGGACGCTTCGATCAGTTCGGCGAAGCGGGCTTCGGATTCCTGCGTGGCGGGCGTGAGCGTGCGGTAGCCGCTCGCCGCCCAGGCGCGGGCGTCGGCGCACACGTTGCCAACCGAGAACGAGGACTCCTCGGCGAGCGCGCTCGCGTCTGCCAGCACCGAGCGCGTGATCTTCGGATCGCTCCACACGAGGCCCGCGACCGCGCTCCGGTAGGCGGCGAGCGCCGCGCGGTCCGGGCCTAGCTCCGCCGCCAGCACGCTCGTCTCGAGCTCCTCGCGCAGCGCGAACAGCTGGCTCTGCTCGCGGTCGCGTTCGCCGCGCTCGCGCGCGTTCTGCTTGCGCGGCGGCTGCGAGGAGAGCCCCTGCGGCGCATGGGCGAGCGCGCCGGGACATTCGTGGGTGAGCCGCGCGGTCAGCGAGTCGACCGCGCTCGCCGAGTTCGGGGCGCTCGCGAGCAGCGATTCGTCGAGCGTCACGCTCGCGCGCAGGTACGCGTCGGTCGCTTCGCGGTCGGCGCGCGTGACTGCACCCGCCGGCGCCGCGCAGGCGAGCCCTAGAGCGCACGCGGCGAGCACGATCGCTCCGGCCCGGCGCCGCTGCGGCCTGTGCCCCGCAAGCCCCCTCGTTCCGATCATCGGAAGCCAGCATATCTTCACGGTCGGGGGCCGAAGCGGCCCCTATGCTGGTCGGCGGAGCATGCTGAACGTTCTGCTGACCAACGACGACGGGATCGAGGCCGAGGGCTTGCAGGCGCTGCGCCGGGCACTCGTGGGCCTCGACGGCGTCCGCCTCGCGGTGATCGCGCCCGACGGGAACCGCTCGGCGATGGCGCGCTCGATCACGACGCGCCGGCCGCTGTGGGTCGAGGAGGTGCCGTTCGCCGACGGCACGAGCGGCTACGCCACCGACGGCACGCCCGTCGACTGCGTGCGCCTCGCGAGCCTCGGGCTGATCGAGGGCTTCCAGGCCCAGCTCGTGGTCTCGGGCATCAACCACGGCGCGAACCTCGGAGACGACATCACCTACTCGGGCACCGTCGCGGCGGCGCTCGAGGGAGTCGTGCTCGGGCTGCCGGCGATCGCGGTCTCCCAGCAGTCTCGGGGCGCCACACTCGACTACACGTTCGACGGCGGCTTCGGGTTCGAGATCGCCGCGTCGTTCGTCGCGGCGCTCGTGCGGCGCCTCGAGGAGGTTCCGCTGGCGCGCGGCACGCTGCTGAACGTCAACGTTCCCGCCGGCGAGCCCGCCGGCGTCGAGGTGACGACGCTCGGGAAGCGCATCTACCGCGACGAGCTGAAGCTCGAGAGCGAGGAGGAGCACCGCCGCCGCTACTGGATCTACGGTGCCTACCCGGGCTTCCAGGACGAGACCGGGACGGATCTCGCCGCCGTGCACGCGGGGCGCATCGCGGTCACTCCGCTGCACTTCGACCTGACCCACCACACCGGGCTGGAGGCGCTGCGGGGCTTCGACCTCGAAGCTCTGCTGGAGCCGCTGGCGCCCGACGCGGCTCGTGAGTGAGACCGCGGCGCCCGCGAAGCTCGCGCGACGGGTAGCGGAGCTGCACTCGCAGCTCAACCGCCACGCCCATCGCTACTACGTTCTCGACGACCCCGAGATCACCGACGACGCGTACGACCGCCTGCTCGACGAGCTGCGCGGGATCGAGCGCGAGCACCCCGAGCTGCTGACGCCGGACTCGCCCACCCAGCGGGTGGGCGGCGAACCGGTCGGGCGCCTGGAGAAGGTGCGCCACCTCGAGCCGATGCTCTCGCTGGGCAACGTGCGCTCGGAGCAGGAGCTGCGCGCCTGGGTCGAGCGGATGCGCAACCACCTCGCGCGCGAGGGGATCGACCAGCCGCAGTTCTCCTACGTCGTGGAGCCGAAGATCGACGGCCTTGCGATCAGCCTGCTCTACCGAGACGGGGTCCTCGAGCGCGGCGCCACCCGTGGCAACGGCGAGATCGGCGAGGACGTCACGCACAACCTGCGCACGATCGGCGCGATCCCGCTGAGGATCGAGGACGCGCCCCCGCTGGTCGAGGTCCGCGGCGAGGTGTACATGTCGCTGCGCGACTTCACCGCGCTGAACGAGCGCCGCGCCGAAGCGGGCGAGTCGACCTTCATGAACCCGCGCAACTCGGCGGCGGGCACGATCCGCCAGCTGGACCCGGCCGACGCCGCCAAGCGCCCGCTGTCGATCTGGTGCTACCAGGTCGGCGTCGCCGAGGGGCTCTCGTTCGAGACCCACCACGATGGCCTCGACTGGCTGCGCGAGCATGGCTTTCGCGTAAACGAGGGGATCCGCGTGCTCGACAGCGAGGACGCGGTGATCGCGCAGTGCCTGGACTGGGAGCGCCGGCGCGGAGAGCTCGACTTCGAGATCGACGGCGCCGTGGTGAAGGTCGACGACCTGGAGCTGCAGCGGCGGCTCGGCTCGGTCGGCCGCGACCCGCGCTGGGCGGTGGCCTGGAAGTTCGCGCCGACGACGGCGATCACCAAGCTCGAGAAGGTGATGTGGAACGTCGGCAAGTTCGGCGACATGCGGCCCTTCGCGATGCTCCAACCGGTCGAGGTCGGCGGCGTCACGATCAGGCTCGCGACGCTTCACAACGAGGAGGACATCGTCCGCAAGGACATCCGCGCGGGCGAGGACGTGATCGTCGTGCGGGCCGGCGATGTGATCCCGCAGGTGATCTCGCCGGCCCCGCACGTCGCCGAGCACAAGCGGCGCCCAGCGCTGCCGGCGCCGCCCGCAGAGTGCCCGTTCTGCGGCACGCCGACGGTGAAGGTGGAGGGGAGCATCTACACGAAATGCCCGAACCGCGTGTGCCCCGAGCGCATCTTGCAGCTGCTGAAGCACTTCGTCTCCCGCGGCGCGATGGACATCGAGGGGCTCGGCGAGAAGCAGGTCGACCAGCTCCAGAAACGGGGCCTGGTCGAGACCGCCGCTGGCTTCTACGACCTCACCGCCGAGCAGCTCGTCGAGCTCGAGGGGTTCGGCGAGATCTCCGCAGAGAAGCTGCTGGCGGCGATCGAGGCCTCAAAGCAGCGGCCGTTCGGCCGCGTGCTGTTCGCGCTCGGGATCGAGGAGGTGGGCGAGGTGACGGGAAGGAACCTCGCGCAGTCGTTCCGGAGCATCGGCGCCCTGCTCGAGGCCGACGAGGCGAGGATCGAGGAGGTGCCGGGGGTCGGCGAGAAGATGGCCGTCCTGATCCGCACCCAGCTGCACGACGAGCGCATGCTGGCGCTGATCGAGGACCTCAGAGAGCGGGGCCTCTGCTTCGAGGAAGAGGGCCCGCCGCCGTCGGAGGGGCCGCTCGCCGGCAAGACGCTCGTCCTCACCGGCACCCTGCCTGATTTCTCACGCGAGGAGGCGACCGAGCGGATCCTCGCCGCAGGCGGTCGCGTGACGGGCTCGGTTTCGAAGAAGACCGACTTCGTGGTCGCCGGCGAGACGCCGGGGTCGAAGCTCGAGAAGGCGCAGCGGCTCGGCGTGACGGTGCTCGACGAGGCCGGGCTGCGCGAGGTGCTTGGCGCCTAGACGGCGCGCCCCACGGGGCGCTCAGCGTGCTTGTTCGCCTTCCGGCAGCAGTTCGGCTTCCTCTGCTTCTTCGCCTTCGGCTTCTTCGCCCGCGGCGGCTTCCGGGCCGGCGGCGGCTTCGGCGCGCTGGGCTTCTTCTTGCGCACGCAGTTCGCGCCAGCCTTCGCGCTCGGTGCGGTCCTGTTCGCGGTCGGCGGCGCCGAGCAGGTCGCGCACCCCTTCGACCGGGCCGAGGACGACCGCCGAGAGGCCTTCGCTGCCGCCCTGGCGCGGTTCGGATGCGCCGACGCCCGCGAGCGCGAGGGCCGCGAGCAGCGCGGCCACCGCGATGGCGAGGTGGAGCGGCCGCGCGAGGGGCATGGTGTCCCTTTCGGTGGCGGCGCGCGCGAGCTTGAACGACGACGGGTGCGCGGCGACGATCGATTGCGGCGCCGCGCCTCCGGGTAGCATCCCTGCCGGGGACCCCATGATGAGCAAGACGCTACTCGCGATCGCAGTCGGCGTGGTGACTTTGGTCGCGGCGAGCATGCTCGGGGTCGCCTCCGCCGAAGCGCCGCCCACGTCTGCGACCGGACGCACCGTCGCCGTCGAGGGGGTCGCGACGGTGCCGATCGGGACCCGCGACAGCGCCGCGGCGGCCACCGGGGTGTACCGCGAAGGGATGGCCAAGGCGCTCGCCGACGGGCAGGAAAAGGCCGCGCTGCTCGCGAGCAAGGCGGGTGCGGCGCTCGATGCGCCGCAGAGCGTGGTCGAGGACGGCGGCTACATCGAATGCGCGAGCGCGAGCTCGTCATACGCGGAATACGAAGGCGAACAGCCGGACTTCGGCAGCGGCCCGCGAGTCGCTCTCCCCGCCGCACCCGAGTCGGCGGCGGCGGCGCCGTCTGCGCCCACACACGTCAACCATCGCCCGAAGGTGCACAAGCACGCGAAGGCCAAGACCGCGGCCGCCACTGCGTGCACGCTGACGGCAGACGTCGGCGTCGTGTACGCGATCGGCTAGCGCGCAGGGCGCGGGTGGGCCTCAGGGCGCGGCGGTAGCGCCGGGCGCGGAGGTCGCACCGGGCGCGGGGCTCGCCGTCGGTGCGGTGCTCGTCGCGGGCGCGGGCGGGAGCGGCGGGCCGGGCGGCGTCGAGCTCGCGAGTTCTGCGCGGCTGATGCGCGAGCCGGCGAGCGTGATCGCCATGTGATCCTGGATCACGTGCGCCGATTCGATTTCGATCCCGTCGGTGAAGAACGCGAACGCGAGCAGGTCCCCGCCCGCGCTCTGGCAGTAGCCGACCAGGTTCGAGACGCCGGTCAGCGTGCCGGTCTTGCCCTGGCAGCGCCCGGCGGCGGCGGTGTTGCGCATGCGCAGCTGCAGCGTCCCCGAGCGGCCGGCGACCGCCATGTGGCTGCGCAGGACCGCCCCGGTGGGCGTGCCCGCGAGGCGCGCCAGCAGGTCGACGATCTGGAGCGGGGAGGTGTGGTCAGAGCGGGAGAGCCCCGAGCCGTCGACGACGCGCGGGCGGAACCCGAGCAGCGAGTCGATCGTCGAGGAGACGACGACGGCGCCCGCCGTCGTGGTCCCGGCGCCCCCGTGCAGCGCCCCGAGGTCCTTGACGAGGGTCTCGGCGAAGAAGTTGTCCGAGGGCGGCAGCATCAGGCCGAGCAGCTGCGAGACGGTCGGAGATTCGACGTGCGCGAGCGACACCGCCCCGGCGGGCGTGACGGCCGCGCCGCTGGCGCCGCGGATGCTGACGCCGTCTGACTTCAGCGCGCCCCAGAGGGCATGAGCGGCGAACGCGGCGGGGGCGTGCGCTCCGTGCTGGCCGCTCGATTCGCCGCGGTTGAACGCGAGCGCGCTCAGCGTACCTTCCAGGAACGGGTCCCATTCGTAATTGCTCGAGGGCTCGCCGCGGCGGCTGTCAAAGAAGCTCTCGTCGCCGAGCACCGAGCCGGTGATGTGGTGGATCCCCTCGCCCCGCACGAGCTGCGTCACGAGCGCCGAGTCGCTCGAGCCGACGCCCCCGTAGTGCGAGCCGATGAAGGGGGTGCTGCCGAACGTGGGGTCCCCGCCGCCGCGCAGGTACAGGTTGCCTTCCCACACCCCGCCGGGGGCGAGCCGGCCGACACCGTAGACGGTTGTCGTCAGGCGGGCCTGCGGCCCGAGCGCCTGCAGCGCCGTGGTGGCGGTGTAGAGCTTCTCGACCGACGCCGGCGCACGCAGCGCGGTGGCGCGCTCCGAGAACAGCGTGCGCCCGGCGGTGACGTCGTAGACGTAGCCGCCGTCGGCATGCCCGGCGAGGCCGAGCTGGCCGGCGAGATCGGCCTGTACGCCTGCCAGCCCCGGCCCGGCGGCCGCTGCGCCGGCGGGGAGCAGTGCCGAGAGGGCGATTCCGATGGTCAGAATCAGCGACTTCACAGGCGGTTTCCGGGGCACGCGCGCCCTAGAATGTTGACGATGGGGAAGGTTGTCAAGCTGGAACCGGCCGGCAAGAAGACGGCGGCTTCGGCAAAGAAGGCCGCCGCGCGCAAGATGGCCGCGCGCGGGGTCGGCAGGGCGCCGTCGCACGACCGGCGCCGCCGTCCGCGGCGCGACAAGACCGCGCTCGTCCTGGGCGGCGGCGGCTTCACCGGCGGCGTGTACGAGATCGGCGCCCTGAGGGCGCTCGATCTGCTGGCGGTCAACAGCACCGTCAACAACTTCGACGTGTACGTCGGCACCTCGGCGGGGGCGTTCATCGCCGGGCTGTGCGCGAACGGCGTCACGCCCGAGGAGATGATGCGGGTCGTCACGCGCAAGGGCAAGGCCCCGTTCAAAGACATCGACCTCGGTGACCTGCTGCGCCCGAACGTGGTCGAGTTCGCGCGCAAGGGCGCGACGATCCCGCTGAAAGCCATCACGGCGCTGCGGCAGTTCGCCTCCCAGCGCGGCGGCGTCTCGGCGATGGACCTCGCACTCGGGCTCGCCGACGTGCTGCCGTCCGGCCTCTACACCGGCGCGGGGATCGAGAAGTACCTGCGCGAGGTGCTGGCCGAACCGGGCCGCAGCGACGACTTCCGCGACCTCGACTGCGAGCTCTACCTCACGGCCACCGACCTCGACACGTGCGAGCGCGTCGTGTTCGGCGTCGAGGGCATGGACCACATCCCGATCTCCACCGCCGTGCGGGCCTCGGGCGCGCTGCCGATGGTCTACACGCCGGTCGAAGTCGGCGACCGTGAGTTGATCGACGGCGGCATCGTCTCGACCACGAACCTCGATCTGGCGGTGCAGGCCGGCGCCAAGCTGGTCGTCGTGATCAACCCGATCGTGCCGTTCGTGAACGACTTCGCGACGACCGTCAGCACGCTGCGCGGGCGCCGCCCGCGGCGCGTCTCGGACATGGGCTTTGCGCAGATCGGCTACCAGGTCTTCAAGCTCGTCGCGCACCAGCGCCTGCACGAACTGGCCAAGGGCTGGGAGGCACGCTATCCGGGCGTCGACATCGTGCTGATCGAGCCCGAGCCGACCGACGAGCTGATGTTCCAGACCTCGATGATGAGCTTCACCTCGCGCGTGGAGATCGCGCGGCACGGGTTCGAGTCGGTGACCAAGCAGCTCGCCGGCGAATACGACCGCTACCAGGCGGTTGCCGAGCGCCACGGCCTCGACATCTCGGCCAAGCGCGTGCGCCAGGTCGTGGCGCACTTCGACGAGGAGCCCGGGGAGGTCAGCGCGTGGCGCAAGATCCTCGAGGGCACCACCGGCGCGCTGCTGCGCCAGGCCGGCTCGGCCGGCTGAGCGCCTCCTAGAGGGATTTGGCGATCGCGTCGAGCAGGCGGTCGGTCGCCGGCTTGGAGCGCACGCCGACGCGCACGTGGCGCTGCTCGCCGAGCGCGTCTCCGGCCGCGACCAGCACGCCCGCCTGAGCAAGTCGCGCGGTCAGCTCCGCGCCGGGCAGCTCGGGGTGGGCGATCCACACGAAGTTGGCCTGGCTGTCGGAGACCTCGAAGCCGAGCCGGCGCAGCTCGGCGCTGACGCGCGGACGCTCCGCGGCGATCGTGGCGACCCGCTGGGCGACAAGGTCGGTGCAGCTGTGCAGCGCCTCGAGCGCGCCCGCCTGCGAGAGCTCGGAGACGCCGAGATCCGGCTCGAGCTCGGCCAGCAGCTCGCCCGAACCGGGCCCGCCGATGACGTAGCCGATGCGCATTCCGGCGAGGCCCCACGCCTTCGAGAAGCTCCGGAAGACGAGCAGCCGCGGGTGGCGCTCGAGCAGCTGCAGCGAGGACTCGGCGGGCTGTGCGTCGGCGAAGTCGACGAGCGCCTCATCGAGCAGCACGGCGACGCCTTCGGGCAGGCCGTCGAGCAGCCGCTCGAGCTCGGCCGCAGGCAGCAGCTCGCCGGTTGGGTCATCGGGGCTCGCGAGCGCGATCGCGCGCACGTCCGGATCGCGCGCGGCGTCGAGCAGCTCCTGCACGCCGCCGTCGACAGGGACCGCCTGGCCGTGGGCGCGACGCGCCATCAGCGGATAGAGCGGGTAGGAGGGCCAGCGTGTGAGCAGCCGCTGTCCGGGCGAGATCAGCGCGCGCGTGGCGGCGGTGAGCAGCTCGGCGGCGCCGTTGCCGAGGACGAGCCGCTCGGGCTCGACGCCGTGGCGCTCGGCGAGCGTGGTGCGCAGCTCGGTGCCGCGCAGGTGCGGGTACTGGTGAAGGCCCCGGCGCGCCACATAGGTGATCGCGTTGACGACGCGCGGGTGTGGCAGCTCGTGCCAGGTCGTCTGCGAGAGGTCGAGCTCATCGACGCGCGTGAGCGCTTTGCGCCGCCGCTCGGCGGCCTGCTCGCGCAGCCCGGCGTTGACCTCCTCGTCGGACATGCCTTCGAATTGGCGGTAGTAGTCGAGCAGCCCCATCTCGCCTCGTTCTAGCAGCGCTCGTGCGGGTGTGGCGCAGCGTCGCCGCGGACGGCGTGCGTCAGCCGCCGACCCCGTTGCCGCCCGAGACGATGCTCGAGCCCGGACCGTGGATCACCACGAACCAGAAGACGAACACGACGGCGACCAGCACCGCAGTCGCGCCGAAGATCCTCGCCATCACGCCGCTGCGCTGGTCATGGCCCGCGGCGCGCCGCACGAGGATCCAGGCGTTGTCCATCCGCTTCAGCAGCGCCAGCGCGCCGAACAGCAGGGCGAACAGCGCCGCGAACGCCAGCAGGATGCCGAGGCTCACGCTGCCTGTCAGGTACTGGACCTCCGAGCCGATCCACAGGCAGGCGACCGGGATCGGCCCCCAGCAGAGGATCGAGAGCAGGAGCATCCCGGCGAACAGGCTGTTGGCGAGCGAGCCGTCGACGCGCTGGCGCTTCTCGCTGCCGCGCTGCGGCGTGTCGCGGTAGTGGATCGGCGCGGTGCCGGGCCGGCGGCCGACGAACAGGCCGCCGTTGTCTGCGGGATCCGAGCGCATTCGTGCCTGGTCGGTTCTCAGCCCTCGTAGAGGGCGTCGAACTCCTTGACGTACTTCTCGTTGACGACGTTGCGCTTGACCTTCAGCGTCGGTGTCAGCTCGCCGGTCGCCTGCGAGAGGTCGTGGTCGAGGATCGTGAACTTCTTGACCTGCTCGACCTGGGCGTATTTGGCGTTGACGCGATCGATCTCCTGCTGGATCAGCTCGCGCACCGCCGGGTCGCTCGCCAGCGTCGCGATGTCCTCGGCGGGCAGCCCGCGCTCGCGCGCGAACACGGGGATCTCTTCCTCGTCGAGCGTGATCAGCACCACGGGGTAGGGTCGCGCGTCGCCGTGCATCACGGCCTGCGAGATCCAGCGGCTCTGCTTGAGCTCGTTCTCGATGTTCGCCGGGGTCAGGTTCTTGCCGCCCGCGGTGATGATGATGTCCTTCTTGCGGCCGGTGATCGACAGGTAGCCGTCCTCGTCGATCGACCCGAGGTCGCCGGTGTGCATCCAGCCGTCCTCGATCGCGCCGAACGTGCTTTCCGCGCGGTTGTGGTAGCCCTGGAAGATGTTCGGGCCCTTGATCAGGATCTCGCCGTCCTCGGCGATCCGCAGCTCGACGCCGGGCAGCGCGCGCCCGACGGTTCCGAACTTGTGGTTCTCGACCGTCGAGGTGGTCGCGGCCGTCGAGGTCTCGGTCATGCCGTAGCCCTCGAGCACCGGCACGCCGCTGGCCCAGAAGAACTCGAGGATCTCTTTCGCGATCGGCGCGGCGCCGCTGGTGGCGTGGCGCACACGGCCGCCGAAGATCGCCCGGACGTTGGCGAACAGACGCTCGTCGGCTTCTTCGAAGGGCTTCTGCATCTCCTCGGGGACCGGTTCGGAGGCGGCCATCATGTTCCTGACCTGGACGCCGAGCGCGATCGCCTGCTCGGCCTCCTCGCGCTCCTTGGGCTCCATCGCCTGGATCGCGCCGTGCGCGAGCGTGTAGATCTTCTCGAACACGCGCGGCACCGACGGCAGGTAGGTCGGTTTGACCTCCTGCAGCTCGGGGATGATCGCCTTCGTGTCGCCGCCGAAGTACGCGAGGGTGCCGCCGAGGTCGAAGACCGCGAGCTGGATCAGCAGCGCGAACGAGTGCGCGAGCGGGAGGTAGAGGTAGATCACCTCATCGCCCTGGATCTCGCCGGCCTCGCCGACCATGTCGACGATCGAGCTGTAGTTGCCGTGACTCAGCACGCAGCCCTTCGGCGGGCCGGTCGTGCCGGAGGTGTAGATGAACGTGAACGGGTCCTCGGGCTTGACCGCCGCGCGGCGCGCCTCGAGCTCGTCGGTCCCCTTGCCGGCGCCGCGGGCGCGCACCTCGGCGAGGCTGATCGCGCCGAGCGGTAGCTCGCCCGGCCCCGAGCCGTTGCCGGGGGAGCCGGCCCCATCCGTTCCCGGGTCCATCACGATCACGGTGCGCAGGTTCGGCACCTGGTCGCGGATCTCGACGATCTTCTCGAGCTGCGCCTCGTCCTCGACGACGATCGCCACCGCACCGGAGTCGGAGATCACCCACAGGCACTCCTCCGGGGAGTTGGTCTGGTAGATCGGGACGACCACCAGGCCGGCCGAGGTCGCGGCCATGTCCGCGTAGGTCCAATCGGGCCGCGTGTTCGCGAGGATGCAGATGCGCTCGCCGGGCGCCAGGCCGAGCTCGATCAGGCCGAGGGCGATCTCTTGGACGATCTCGCCGAGTTCGACGTAGCTCACGTCGCTCCAGGAGCCATCGCGCTTGTGGCGGATCGCGGGGCGCTCGCCGTGCTCGGCGGCCGCGCGCGGGATCAGCCCGGCGATCGTCTTCGCCCCGGTGCTGGTCGCTGCCTCCATCGCCCCATCCCCTCTCATCGCTCGAGAACTCGAACCAAGATGTTAGTCGCTGCGAGCGGGCGTTTGGCGCTCTGGCCAGTCTGCCGGCGGGCGGCGCCGGGGCCTCGCGCGTGGAACGGGCGCGCGGGCGCCGCGGGCGGGCCTCAAACGGGGTTCGGCACGTCGAGGAACACGTGCTCGACGCCGAAGCGCTCGGCCAGCTGCTCGCCAAGCGCCCTGATCCCGAGCGTCTCGGTCGCGTAGTGCCCAGCGGCGATCAGGTGCACGCCGAGCTCGCGTGCGGTGGCCATCGCGCGCTCGGCCGGCTCGCCCGTCAAGAGCGCCTGCGCGCCGGCGGCGGCGGCCTCGGCGAGGTAGTCCGCGCCGGCGCCCGAGACGATCGCGAGGCGTTCGACTTCATTCGGGCCCGAGCCCTGCACGAGCGGCTCGCGGCCGGTCACGTGATGAACCAGACGCGTCAGCTCGGTGAGCGGCAGGCCCTCGCCCGGGAAGGTCGCGAGCGTCCCGATGGTCGTACCGCGATGCACACCGAACGGCGCGATCGACTCCGCCCCGAGCGCCCGTGCGAGCAGCGCGTTGTTGCCGAGCTCGGGATGGGCGTCGAGAGGCAGGTGGTAGGCGGCCAGCGCGATGTCGGCGTCGAAAAGCAGCTGCAGGCGCCGCTTCAGCGTCTCGTCGAGGACGCGGAACCCAGAGCCCCAGAACAGGCCGTGGTGGACGATCAGCAGCCCGGCCCGCTCGCGCTCGGCGAGCTCGAACAGCTCGGCCTGCGCCGAGACGCCGGTGGCGATCCGCTGCACCTCCTCGGGCCCCGGCACCTGCAGGCCGTTCGCGCAGTAGTCCTCGAAGCGCTCGGGCGCGAGCAGACGATCGGCCTCGGCGAGGATCTCGGCGACGGCAGCCACAGGCGTAGCATCCCAGACGGGGCGGGTACCGATGAGTTGATGGCGGGACGCGGGTCTGAGGCGCAAATCCACGACCAGGAGGTTCGGAGATGACGACGGCAACGACCGGTATCCAGGGGATCAGCCTCGTGATGGCTCCCTCGGCCGACCAGGACAAGGCGATCGAGTTCTACGAGCGGATCGGGTTCGAGAAGCGCACCGACACGGCGTTCGGCGGGAGCTACCGCTGGGTGGAGGTCTACCCGCCCGAGGGCACGACGGGCATCGCGCTGGCGCCGCCGCGCCCAGGCGAAGGGGTGACGCCGAAGGACCTTGGCCTGGCGCTGACCACCTCGGACATCGACGCCACGCACGCCGAGCTGCGCTCGCGCGGCGTCGACGTAGACGCGGAGGTCTCGCGCATGGGGGATCCGGTGCCGCCCATGTTCTGGTTCCGCGACGGGGAAGGCCACACCCTGATGGTCGTTGAGATGGGCGCCTGAGCGAGCGCTCCGCACCGCTGCAGGCCACGGGCCCGCCGTCCTCCGCCGCGGAGGCGGTGGGCCCGCTCTGTCGTCGGCGCGCGCGGCCCGCGCCTAAGTTGCCGGCGCGGCCGGGGTTCCGGATCGCCCGAGGAGGTGTGGGATACTGCTCGTCGCGTCGGGGCGTGGCGCAGCCTGGTAGCGCGCACCGTTCGGGTCGGTGAGGTCCCCGGTTCAAATCCGGGCGCCCCGATTAGAGGGTTGTTGGTTGTCGGAGGGGGCGGGGGCGGGCCCAGAGCGCGGGGATTGGCTCTGGGATCAGGATTTCGGTGGGTGCGGGCGCGGAGTGCTCACTGCGCGCCGCGAGGCGATTTCGGGCGGGACCGCCCACGAAACCGCCCA